>CAZGJN010000029.1:0-48025 GCA_964526645.1 uncultured Saprospiraceae bacterium | reverse complement strand
CCAAAGCTTTATAATTCGGTGGAATGAGTTTTTCCTTCTTTTTAAATTCATCGGCGATGATGCCTTTCAAAACCGCTTCTTCGATTTCCAGCAAAGTTGCCAAACCGCCCACATACACAATATTTTTCAACAACTGCCGCACGCGCGGGTCTTGAAAATGCTGATTGCAAATCTCCGTCATCGGAATACCGATGTAATGTAAATCTTCCCGTATGAACTCTTTGTGTAATGGTTTGGTGCTGTCGTAAATAAAATAGCCGCCGGATTTTACAGATATTACATCCTTTGCCATGCTCTGCGGGTTGACGCACACCATAATATCAATGCCATCGCGCCGACCGAGGTAGCCCTTTTCGCTGATGCGCACCTCGAACCAGGTGGGCAAACCCTGGATATTCGACGGAAAAATATTTTTTGCCGTGACCGGAATGCCCATTCGAAAAATGGACTTCGCAAACAAATCATTGGCGCTGGCAGAACCCGTACCGTTCACGTTGGCAAAACGTACTACAAAGTCATTGGTTCCTGTAAGATGCTGCATGGATTTCCTGCTTTTGTAACCGAGTATAAAAATTGCTGCATATCCCAAGCCGCCGTTGGGCAGCGTTCCGCGCACAAGCCACAATGCAGGCACACGTCTTCGTCTTTAACCATCACTCGACCGGTAGGCAGCGTATCCGAAACGTATAAATCTTGTTCTACATTCAATGCTGGAGCACTTAATCTTAATCTCAATTCCTGTTCTTCACCATTATAAGTAAAAGTAATACAAGAAGTTGGACAAATATCCACACACGCGTCGCACTCGATACAGCGGCTGGTGTTGAACACCGTTTGCACATCGCAATTCAGGCAACGCTGTGCTTCTCTAAAACCCGTTTGGCGATCAAAGCCCAATTCTACTTCCATCTTCCTGTCTTTCAAGGAAATATACTTATCGGCGTGAGGTACTTTGAATCGTAAATCATTCGTCACATCATTATCATACGCCCACTCGTGGATGCCCATTTTCTGGCTGACCAGATTCGTATAAGGCGCAGGGCGCTTGTGTACGCTTTCACCCTGACAGAACAAATCAATCGAAATGGCCGCCTGATGCCCGTGCGCCACGGCGGTAATGACATTTTTGGGTCCAAATGCCGCATCGCCACCAAAGAATACCTTCGGATTTGTGGATTGGAAAGAAACTTTATCCAACACCGGCATTTCCCATTTGCCAAATTCAATGCCCAAATCCCGCTCAATCCAGGGGAAGGCATTTTCCTGACCAATAGCAATAATTACATCATCAGCTTCGATGAATTCATCGGGTTCGCCAGTCGGAACCAAAGAACGACGACCATTTTCATCATAAACGGCTTTTACTTTTTCAAAAAGAACGCCTTTTAATTTACCATTTTCTACCACGAATTCCTTCGGCGGCATATTATTTAAAATTGGAATATCTTCGCGCATCGCATCTTCAATTTCCCAGGGCGAAGCCTTCATATCTTTGAACGGGCTGCGCACCACCACCGTAACTTGCTCACCGCCAAGCCGTCGGGAGGTTCTACAACAATCCATCGCGGTATTGCCGCCACCGAGCACGATCACCTTTTTGCCAATTTTATCAATGTGCCCGAAGGCAACATTGGCGAGCCATTCGATACCGATATGAACGTGTTCCTTGGCATCCCAACGACCGGGCAAATTGGGCAAATCACCACCCCGCGGCGCGCCCGTTCCGACAAAAACCGCATCATAATCTTTCTCCAAAATCTCCTTCATGCTGGACACATACGTTTTAAAATGCGTATGAATCCCCATATCCAAAATATAGCCAACTTCCTCATTTAGAACCGATTCTGGCAAACGAAACGCCGGAATTTGACTGCGCATCATACCGCCGCCGAGTTCCTGATCGTCGTACAAATGAATTTCATATCCTAAAGGTGCCAGGTCACGCGCCACCGTCAGCGAGGCAGGACCCGCTCCAATCAATGCGACTTTTTTACCATTTTTAATTAATGGAATATCAGGAAAATAAGCGGTCACATCGCCTTTGTTATCTGCAGCTACGCGCTTGAGCCGACAAATCGCAACGGGTTCTTCCTCGATGCGTCCGCGGCGGCAGGCAGGCTCACAGGGGCGGTCGCAGGTACGCCCCAGTACGCCCGGAAACACATTGGATTCCCAGTTCACAATGTACGCCTCCGTGTAACGCTCGGCAGCAATCAAGCGGATGTACTCTGGCACAGGCGTGTGCGCAGGGCAGGCGTACTGGCAGTCCACTACTTTGTGGAAATATTCAGGATTAGAAATATCGGTCGGTCTCAATTCTTGTTCGTTTTACACTTTCTAATGAAAACGCAATATAAAACCGAAAAAGGGAAAAATCAAACAGAAAAGTTTGGGAAATCGAAGTAATGACAGAAAAAATGAATAATCGAAGCAAATAAACAAGCAGAAGGTTTTTATCCTTACTTTTGCTCAAATCAAAATTCTCTTTGAAATGCTTTCTACCCTTATTTTTCGAGCGTATCGGGATGAAGACTTTGCCGAGTTGGAAGCGATGATCATGGAGCTTTATGCGGATGATGCCGCGACAACCGTCGGCGCAATGAGCCATGAACAAATCCTACGCACCGTGGAAATGATGCGTACCCACCCAGCCGTAGGAGATATTGTAATCTTTGAAATGGAAAGGCAAGTGGTCGGCTATGCAATTGTAACCTGGTTTTGGAGTAATGAATTCGGCGGTAGGATGCTGATCATTGACGAGCTACTGGTGAAAGCAGCCTGGCGCGGGCAAGGCCTTGGGAGCTATTTTTTTCAACTGCTGTTTAAGGAGCGCAGATACGGCGAAGTGGCCTATGAACTTGAAGTGGGTGCCACCAAAGCCCAAACGATTCAATTCTACGAGCGACAGGGTTTTCAGCCATTTAAGACAAAACATTTATTCCGTAGGGCAAATGGATGATTTACAAAAATAGCACCGTATTTAAAGATGCCTGATATTCATAGTTTTTAAGATAATTCCCCGCTTGTATTCGCAGTTATTTCAGAATTTTACTTGAAAATTTTCTGAAAACCACCGAACTTACTACCTTGAGGAAGTGTTTCCTACGTTTTTGGATAGTGTGCCATGTTTGGAACAAATATTGATCTGATCCTTAAATATCGGGCTGCCGGTACCTAAGAAAATTATGGAAAAGATAGAACTGGAAATATTAGCATTGGCAAATAGCGAGGCTCAGCCCAATAGCTTCGTGGTGATTCTCAAGGAAAAAGAAGGCAATCGGCGCTTACCGGTTGTTATTGGGGGGTTTGAAGCGCAGGCTATTGCATTGGCAATACAGGGAATTAAGCCCAACCGCCCTCTAACGCACGACTTGTTTCGGGATTCTCTGATCGCCCTGGACACTAATCTGACCGAAGTGACCATCTCCGAACTGAAAGAAGGTATTTTTTACGCCTTGCTTACCTATGCCAAACCAGATGGCAATGAAGTGGAAGTGGATTCGCGTACTTCCGATGCTATTGCATTGGCAGTCCGATTCAGTTGCCCGATTTATGCCTACGCCAATATCCTGGATGAAGCCGCTATTGCCGTAGAAGATGCTGATAATATGGAGTTATTGCCTTCTGGCGCGGCACTATCGAATTATAGCAAAGCCGATTTGGAACAAATGTTGGCGGAAGCACTGGCAAATGAAAATTATGAAAGAGCTGCTGAAATCCGCGACGAAATCAAAAACAGGGAAGGCAAAAATTAAAGCTTTCTTCATCAGTTGTAAAAAATGGAGCGATACACCCTCCAAGTCTTGAGTGCTCCCGTTGGATACCTGTTCTTTTGGTATAAAACTAAAACATACAATCGTATCAGCCTATTGGCATATTCGCTTAATCCACTCAATTTAGCTTAAAGATGTTTAGCACCCAAACCTACTTCTCCAGAAGAGCTACCTTGCAGCAATCGCTTACTTCTGGCATTATTCTGCTCCTGGGCAATGAAGAAAGCCCTATGAATTATAGCGATAACTGTTTTCGATTCCGGCAGGATGACAATTTCCTGTACTATTTCGGATTGGATATGCCTCATCTGGCGGGTATCATTGATATTGATGAGAATAACACCATCCTGTTTGGCAATGAATTGACAATTGACGATGTGGTCTGGATGGGGCCTCAGCCTGCCTTAGCCGAGCGCGCTGCGCGTGTAGGTGTTTTCAACGTACAAGCGTTTGAGCATTTAGCTACTTTTTTGCAAACCTACAAAGCCAAAAATCGCCCTATTCACTTTTTGCCGCCGTACAGAGGCGACAACAGCATTCGATTATTCCAATGGCTGGGTATTCCTTTTGAAAAACAGAAGGCAGAAGCTTCGGAATTGTTAATCAAAGCTATCATAAAACAAAGGGCTTATAAATCAGAGGAGGAGGTCGCATCAATTGAAGAGGCGGTAAATACTACTGGAGCGATGCACATCGCTGCCATGCAAGCTGCAAAACCTGGCATGACAGAAGCAGCATTGGCGGGGCTTATGGAAGGTATTGCCATTTCAAGGGGCGGGGCTTTATCTTATCCTGCTATTTTGACCATCAACGGACAAACCTTGCACAATCACTTTCACGGCAATACGCTACAAAGCGGACAACTGGTATTGGCGGATGTAGGTGCTGAAACAGCCATGCACTATGCTGGAGATATCACCCGCACATTTCCGGTAGATAAGACCTTCAATTCCAGGCAAAAAGATATTTACAACCTGGTTTTGGATACCGAATTAAAGGCAATCGCGGCGGTTGCGCCAGGCGTTTCTTATCTCGATATACACCTGATGGCTGCCCATAATATTGCTGCTGGCTTGAAAAATTTAGGTTTGATGCAGGGCGACACTGAGGAGGCGGTCAGAGAGGGTGCACACGCACTGTTTTTTCCGCACGGGCTGGGGCATATGTTGGGCTTGGGAGTGCACGACATGGAGGATTTGGGCGAAAATTATGTGGGCTATTCCAATACCATCCAGCGCAGTACTCAGTTCGGACTGAAATCTCTCAGGCTGGCACGCAACCTTGAATCAGGTTTTGTATTGACGGTGGAGCCAGGCATTTATTTTATCCCTCAATTAATTGATCTGTGGAAACAAGAAGGAAAATTCAAAGCATTTATCAACTACGAGCAGTTGGAGGCTTGGAAAAACTTTGGCGGCATCCGCGTGGAAGACAATGTGCTGGTGACTGCCACAGCGCAGCGGGTGCTGGGAGAACCAATCCCTAAAACAATTTCTGAAATCGAAGCATTGAGGGCATAGCCTCACCTATTGCGGCTCAGGCATCCTCTTGAAAAACACAAATCCGTTCTTTCTTCCAATTTCCTGCAAGCCTGGAATATTTTCCAACTCTCTGGCTTTATGGATTTTAGTAGCAATGTATGCAGGCTTATCCAGCGGCTCGTGCAGCAGGCGATTGGTGCATTCACTATCCTGAAAACAAGCATCTCCTTGCCGCTGTGGCTGCCCGTAGAATAAATGTACATAAGATTTGTAGCCATACGTTGCCAGGTAGCAATTTTCATTGGCTTTACTCTCAAAAAAGGCTACCGCAGCATGTTGCGAATACATTTCTATTCTACTGATAAAAGCAATCAGCGTAAGCATCACAAAAAAAGCAATCCCACCAAAAAGTAGTTGAAAGCCTTTCGCCGCTTGATTCTTTTCGATATGCTTTAAAGCAAAAATCATGGTCGCCAACAAAATAACACCCGGCAAAAACACATACCAAGCCTTCCAGTTGACTTGCGCTTCAAGATTAGCGGTAGCAAATGGATCTTTTGCAAAAAGAGGTTTGAGCCACTCGATGTTTAGTCCAGCAAATGGCAGGGCAAAAACAGACAGCAGGTACAAGCCGCCTATGAGCCATAACCCTGCCTTGAGCCAGCTACCAAAAGCTATTTTTTTATCAAGTATATGATTGACGACCACCGCCGCAAGAAAGGTAAGCGGAAAGTAACACATAGATGAGTAGTGTACGATTTTGGATTTGACGATGGTAAAAAGAATCAACACTACCCAAAAGAGAAATTTCATCCAGATTTTAAAATCCTGCCGGTGCAACATTTCCTCTTTTTCCATCTTAAAAAAAGCGCGAATCGCAAAAATGGACGCAGGAAAACAGCCCAATAACAGCACTACAAAATGATACCCCGGAAAACCGGCGTGCCCTGCATCGGGAGTGCTGAACAAACGATATTGATATTGATTAAACTCCTCGAATTGATCCAAAAAAAACAGGGTGTACCAAATAGCCGCAATAGCAACAGCGACAAAGGTATAAAACAAAAATTGCCAGACATTTACATAAAAGCGAAACCGCTGGTATATCCAATACACGCCCATCGTAAGCCCAGCAATCAGGTACGCTACCGGCCCCTTTGTGAGTATGCCCATACCTATAAAAAATCCGCCCAGAAGTAAGTAAATCCAGTAATTGTAACGCAGCTGAATAGCCTGAAAGGCATTCCTTTTCCAATGAAATAGAATAAAATAGTACAAGCCTAGAAAAATAAACAAATTGAACCACGGATCAATAATTCCCGACTTGAAGTATAAAAATGGCAGCACCGATCCGAGGTACACGCCTGCCCAAATAATGCCAAAGCGGGTGCTATAAAGTGTAGTCCCCATGTTGAATAATACCACCAGCGTGAGCACGCCACAAAGCGCATTGGGAAGGCGTGCGGCGAACTCCCCTACCCCAAACACATACATCCCCAGGGCCTGCAACCAAAAGAAAAAAGGTGGTTTCTCCCAAAAGGGTTCAAAGTTGACATAGACCCGGAGGTAGTCCTGCTGAAGGAGCATTTCCCGGCTGATTTCGGCGAAATTCACTTCATCCCAATCAAAAAGATGTACCCCTCCCAGAAATGGGATAAAAAACAGTGCCCCAATCAAGGCAAATAGCATAGAATACTTCAAACGATCACTCATCAACTCGCGTATTGATTACTTTTTTCCTCGATTCAAAAAATTCAATACCTTGCTCACGAAATCATCATTGATACCCAGCCAGCCCTTCAGCGCATTATACAACCGAATGGCTTGTTTGTCCAACCAAATAAAGAAAGACTTTATACCATCACCGGGGCGGGCCTTGTAGTTGGTGGCACGTTTTTTCGGTACTTCCTTTTCTTCCGTAAAATAATAGAGTGCAATAGACTTGCGGGTCATATCTTCTGGGCATTGAATCGGATCGGGCAAGCCGTGGTAAGAATCTTCATCGGTATTAAAAATGACACAGCGATTGAAAACCGGGCTAATTCGCTGGCGGCATGCCTTCATGTCGCGTGTCCAGAGTTCCAGCTCGCCTCTGTATTCAGGCCGCCAGCCTTCGTTGAGGTAGATGAGCAAATTCACGCGCCTGCGCCAGTTGCGCTTGTGTGGATGCACCGTGAAATCGGCGTGAATATTCAAAAAACCGCCGCGTTGGCTTTGATGCAGCCCGCCTCCCTCCAGCGAAGGATCTGCTTTTAAGCCCTCGATACCCGTCACTTTGCTTAGTATCCTCACAAACTCATCGCTGTTTAGTGTTCGGATAACTTCTTGTAAAAAAGGCGGAATTAAATCCATTTTATTCAAACCATGCTTTTTCTCATTGACGTGCATGTAGTGAATCCAGCCCTGATCTTTCACCTTGGGGAATGCTTCCATCGCTTGGCGTGCCGTTGCTGTTTCCAGGAAATTTTCAAATTGCGCAAACGGGAAAGGGTCTGCTTTTTGGTAAGCCTGAGCCTCGTTTTCAAAAATAGTTTCCCATTTTTTAAGATCAATAATTTGTTGCTTAACAGCCTCTTGCATCATTGGAGATCATTTTAGTTGAGAAAGTTAAGCAGGACTTGAACATTATCACCTACATAACTTTTGAGGTGCAAAGATAACAGATTGGTTATTAGATATTACTATTGCGCAGCAAGATTTATATCACTTTACAGCAATTTAAAGCAGCTTTTCGCAAATTGTCGTTAAATTTGACATTCCAAAGCAGATAGACATGAAAATGCAAACTTTAAAACCGTCCATCATTGGGCTTTTATTGCTTTTCTCAGCCTGCAAAACCAACCATCTTGCGCAAATTCAGCCGCAATTCTACAGGATGGAGGCAAGCGCAGAACGAAGTATTTCACAATCGGATACGTCCATTGATAGCTTGATTGCACCTTACAAAGCGCAACTCGACGCGGAGATGAATGAAGTAATCGGCACGGCAGCCATTACGATGACCAAAGGGCAACCCGAATCTACGCTCGGCAATTGGATGGCAGACCTACAGGCAGTTCAAACCCGGCTATACACCAAAACTGATATTGATTTTGCGGTGATCAACAATGGCGGCATCCGCATCCCTTCTCTCCAGGCAGGTGAAATCACGCGCGGAAAAATTTTTGAGCTAATGCCATTTGATAATATGCTGGTCGTTTTGCACTTGGATATCAATACGCTGTTGCAGTTTATCCAAAAAATGGCAGCAGATGGTGGCTGGGCAAGCAGTGCTGATCTGCGTTATGACATCATTGATGGAAAAGCCAACAATATTATGATCAATGGAAAACCTCTTGTAGAAGATAGAATTTATAAGGTCTCTATCTCTGATTATGTAGCCAATGGCGGGTCGGATTGTCCTTTTTTTGTAGATAAAAAACGCGACGAACTCGGCGTGCTGGTGCGCGATGCCATCATTGATTTCATAAAAGCTGAAACGGCTAAGGGTAGAAAACTCAGCTCGCGATTGGACAATAGGGTGACTATTGATAGATAATCAGATGGCTTTGAGTAAGTCTTCCGAAACTTTTGAGATTTCAAGAACCTTAAGTATTTAAAAACCAAGTATTTGTTAATAAAATCCGTCCACATTAAACCCATACAATGAACCGCAGAAATTTCCTCCACACTTTTGGCACAGGTGCTATGCTCACTGGCGCGGGCGTTTTCCCAATCAAAGCACTGGCAGCCGAACCTGAAATATTAAAACTGACCATCCTGCATACCAATGACGTACACAGCCGCATCGAGCCATTCCCGATGGATGGCAGCCGCAACCAGGGGCTTGGCGGCGCTTCCCGCAGGGCAGCTTTAATCAAAAGGATAAGAGCGGAAGAAAAACATGTGTTGCTTTTTGATTCGGGGGATATTTTTCAGGGAACGCCTTATTTCAATGTGTACGGTGGCGAATTGGAGTTCAAGTTGATGTCGCAAATGGGCTACGATGCAGCTACTATCGGCAACCACGATTTTGATGCAGGGATTGATGGTTTGCACAAGCAGCTACCCTTTGCCAACTTCCCTTTTATCAGCAGCAATTATGATTTTTCTGATACAATAATGAACGGCAAAACGCTCCCATATAAAATTTTTCAGAAAGAACAAGTGAAGATCGGCGTGCTGGCAGTAGGTATTGAACTGGAAGGGCTGGTACCCCAAACCTTGTACAAAGAAACAAAATACCTTGATCCGCTTGCTAATGCCAATCGCGTGGCGGCTCAGTTGAAGCACGATGAGCAGTGCGATTATGTAATTTGCCTATCTCATTTGGGTTATAAATACAGCGACAGCAAGGTATCCGATATTGTTTTGGCACAAAACAGCCGCGATATTGACCTTATTCTGGGCGGGCATACCCATACTTTTTTGGAAGCCCCAGTGGTCATCAACAACCAGGAAGGCAAACCCGTATTTGTCAATCAAGCGGGTTGGGCAGGGATAATGCTCGGCAGGCTTGATATTTATTTTGAGCGAAATCGCAAAAACAAGTGTGAAACTTGCCAAAACCTGATCATAGGCGCGAAGTCAAAGCCTTGATTTTAATACGAAAAGTGCTGGGATTCAATCACTAAGGACGCTTGTAACAATAAAAATACGCGGCTAATTTCTGTTGGTCTGCCCTTGATTTATACCCCGAAAATGATATGTTATTTGCTTACGAATTATGAAAAAAAATATCTTGCAAAAGAGTTTCGCGGTTGAGATTTTTTTATCAACTTTGTAGTCCTCCGCTTTTCTGAGAAGCAATATTAAGTAGAAAGATGCACCTGTAAAAATGGAGCTCCAATCACAAATTCAAGCGGTGCTGTTGAGCCTAGCTTGCTGATACTTCCAAAATTACGCAGAGCAGGTACTTTATTTTTTAACAAGGCTATTTTAGCGCAACTTTGTCTGGAGAATGGTTAAAGATCATGCTACAGTATGGGATAACTGTCTGCAGTCAATCAGGAGGATTGTCAACCCGCAGAGTTATAAAACCTGGTTTGAACCCATAAGACCAATTAGATTGGATAATAATGCCCTGACAATTCAGGTGCCAAGCATCATTTTTTATGAATGGCTGGAAGAACACTATGTAGATGTTTTGAAAACAACTATTCGTAAAGAACTGGGCGACAGGGGTCGCTTGGAGTATCAGATATTGACTGCCACCCAAATGGGAAAAGTGCCCCAAAACAGCAACGGAAAAGCGAATGGGGATAGCTATGTGCCCGGTAATATCAATATGGAGACGATCAAAAATCCATTTGTGATTCCTGGCATCAGAAAAATGCACATTGAGCCAAACCTCAATAAAAATTATGTTTTTAGCAATTATATAGAAGGCGATTGCAATAGGCTGGCACGTTCGGCAGGGCAGGCAATTGCCAAAAAACCAGGCGGTAATCCTTTTAATCCGCTTTTTGTGTATGGCGATACTGGTTTAGGCAAAACACACCTGGTACATGCTATCGGCAATGAGGTACTGGAGCGATTTGGTGAAAAAACCGTGCTTTATATCACCACGGATAGCTTCACTAATCAGTTCATTCAAGCATTAAAAAACAATGCAATCAACGATTTTGTCACTTTTTACCACATGGCGGATGTGCTCATCGTAGATGATATTCACTTTCTTTCAAATAAACAAAAAACACAAGACATATTTTTCCAGATATTCAATCAATTGCACCAAAGTGGCAAACAAATTATCTTGACATCAGATCGTTCGCCGAAGGACTTAGATGGTATCGAAGAGCGGCTCATTTCTCGTTTTAAGTGGGGATTAACTGCTGATTTGCAGGCACCGGACCTGGAAACCCGTATTGCTATCATGGAAGCCAAAATGGGAAGAGAAGGCATCGAAATTCCATCAAACGTAGTAGAGTACATTTGCTATAATATTCAAAAAAACATCCGAGAACTGGAAGGCGTACTGGTATCACTCATCGCACAATCATCTATCAATCGGCGCGAGATAGACCTGGATTTGGCTAAAGAGGTCATCAAAAACTTTGTATCACAAATTAATAAAGAGATCACAGTCGAGTTTATCCAGCAATTGGTAGCAGAGCATTTTGAGGTATCAGTGGATAAATTACACAGCGAAACCCGCAAGCGCTCTATTGTTATTGCACGGCAGTTGGCAATGTTCTTAGCCAAAAAACTTACGGACAAATCGCTCAAAAATATTGGGGAAATGTTTGGCGGGCGCGACCACAGCACCGTGATTTATTCCTGCAAAACCGTACAAGACCTCATGGAAACCGATGTTGTCTTTAAGGACACCGTCGCGGAGCTTGAAAAGAAAATTAAAATGAGCCTCAACGAAAAATAACTTTGAGGGAACTTTTTAGCACTTAAAAAGCTTAAAAAATAAAATCTTTTCAAAAAGAAGCCGGGTTATTTTGTTTTTTTAAATTCGATTTCCTACATTTGCACTCGCTTAAAAGAAAGCGAAAAATTCACCATCTGGTGAGATGGGTGAGCGGCTTAAACCAACAGTTTGCTAAACTGTCGTACTGGAAACGGTACCGCGGGTTCGAATCCCGCTCTCACCGCAATAACAAATGTGAGATGTGAAAATGAAATTTGAAATATTAAATCATCATTACATCACTCAAATTTCAAATATCTTATTTCATATTCAAAAAATATTACTTCGGGGCGTAGCGCAGTCCGGTTAGCGCATCCCGACAAGGGTCGGGAGGGCCGAGCATTCGATCCCTCCGATACTCACCAGTTTTAAAACCGGAAAATATATTCGGGGCGTAGCGCAGTCCGGTTAGCGCACCTGCTTTGGGAGCAGGGGGTCGTGAGTTCGAATCCCACCGCCCCGACACTGATAATAAAGGAGTTATGAACGAAAGTTTATAGCCCCTTTTTTATTTGCGATGAAAAGATAGTGGTGGAGATTTTCCCAAGCGGCATTCCAAGTCTACAACAAAAGTGACGCATATGCTATACCCAAGTGTTTTTGCGGTTGAATATTTTTAATAAATTATTTTTGTTCCAAAGTAATAAATCTAAACTATGGATATCTTTTTTTCTCCAATCCTTTTTTATAAACCTCCAGGCACCTCTCCCTTGCCATTTTATGCTCTACCATCGGTGCGGGGTAATCTTTTGTACCATATTCAGGTATCCATTTTGTGACGTATTGTAAATTAGGATCGAATTTCTCCTGTTGTGTAGTGGGATTAAAGATGCGGAAGTAAGGTGCAGCATCAGTACCGCTGCCGGCAGCCCATTGCCAGCCGCCGTTATTGCTGGCGAGCTCGTAGTCCAAGAGTTTTTGGGCAAAGTAGGCTTCACCCCAGCGCCAGTCTATCAATAAATGTTTAGTGAGAAAGCTGGCAGTGATCATGCGTACGCGATTGTGCATATAGCCGGTGGCATTCAGCTCGCGCATACCTGCATCTACGATGGGGTAACCGGTTTTTCCTTCGCACCAAGCTTGAAATTCTTTTTCGTCATTGCGCCATTCGATACGATCATACTCGGGTCGGAAAGATTGATGTAAGACGTTAGGAAAATGTGCAAGAATCATAGCGTAGAAGTCGCGCCAGATGAGTTCATTGAGGTAAGTATCGTTGAGTTCTTGCGCTCTGCGTACTTTTTCGCGTATGCTGATGGTGCCAAATCGAAAATGGATGCCCAATCTCGATGTCCCTTCGATGCCTGGGATATTGCGCGTCTTGTCGTAGTTTTTGATTAAACTTCTACTTACTTCTTTTGGCGGTATTACTATCGTACTTGGCGAAAATCCCAGTTCTTCTAAAGGAATAATTGGTAATGCTATGGTTTTACAAAAATTATGATAATAATTTTCCGTTGGGTAAGACTGTAAATAAAAGGATTGTGTGATGTTTTGTTCTTTATTACTGGTAGTGTTGATTCGTTTTTCATTTAATTCAGTGCGCCACTTGCGACTGTACGGCGTGAATACGGTGTAAGGCGTACCATCGTCTTTGAGTATTTCATCCTTTTCAAAAATGACCTGATCTTTATAAGTATGGAAAGAAATGTTATTATTATTTAATAATTTTTTTACCGCGGTATCACGTTGTATTGCGTAGGGTTCGTAGTCGCGATTGGTATAAACAGCAGCAATATCATATTCTTGTAATAATTCTTTCCAAATGTCTATTGGGTTTCCATGTTTGATAAGCATCGAGCTGCCCAAGTCCTGTAATTCCGAATGTAGTTCTGCAATTGTACGATAAATAAAACTGACCCGCGCGTCACTTTTGTCTTCTAATTCGTCCAGAATGTTGCTATCAAAGATAAATAAGGATAATACGGGCATATTTCCTTTTAGGGCATGATAGAGGCCTGCGTTATCGTGGAGGCGGAGGTCACGTCGAAACCAGAAAATAGAGACTTTAGATATTGGACGATAGACATTAGACATTGGACACTGATATTCTGAATAGAAAGGGAGAACAGTAGAACAATGGGAAGGTTTAAAAAGCAACATTGAAAAATATCAAAGCAAAACGTATATTCTTGTCCTTGTGGTTTTCGTTATTGCACAAACAAATGTATTTTTGGGATTTCATTTTTTAAATTCAACTTTATGAAAATCAATCACTTACTAATAGCAGCTCTATTGCTATCTGCTTGCCAATCTGAACAACAGCAGCAAAAGGCAGCGATGGAAAAAGCGGGACAAGCACTGAAAAATACAGTAACAGTGGAAAATGCAAAAGCACTCGTATCGAGTTGCGAAGCTTACACGCGGGCTTTTCCCGATGACAAAAAGTCGGTTTCAGAATATATCACTGGGATGGCACCCTTGTTGGATACACTTCTGAGAAATTTGCGCAATACGATTCTTGATGAGACAAGCGGTAAAATCAACCAGGAAGCAGCCGTTGATTTCGTGCACTTGAGTGAATCTTTCGCTACGCTGGCTGCCGAAAGTTCTAAAGCACCCGAATGGCTCTTCCAGGCAGGAGATGCGGCGGGTTCGCTGCGGGACTACGACAAAACCCTCGCCCTCTACCAACGCATCAATGAACAATATCCTGATTATGAGAGAGCGCCTCAGGTGCTCTTTATGCGGGCTTTTACGCTGGATAATGAATTAAAACAACTGGAACAGGCAAGGGTGCTTTACCAGACGTTTTTGCAAAAATACCCCGATAACGAATTTGCTGATGACGCGCAGTTTTTATTAGACAATCTGGGCAAAAGTGAGGAAGAAATCATTCAGTCTTTTTTGAAAAAAAAGCAGCAATAGTTAAAACATGTTTAAAAATTTCCATATCCTAAAGAAGAAGACTTAGAGTATGTTTAAAAAATCATTTACTGAATACGGTTAATAATGATTTGACAATTCGCTAACAATATCATGGTTCGAGCGCTTTGAGTGGTCTTCTCCACTTCTTTGCTTAATCGGCGAAAGCAGTTGAACCATCCAAAAGTGCGCTCTACCACCCACCGCCATTTGATGGGGACAAAGCCTTTTTGAGTCTCGGGTCGAATATCCTCCTGCTGGATATAAAAAACTTTAAAAAAGCGGCACTTGTCAATGCTATGTTGGATATAAGCGATTCTCAAATTGACATAGAGCATATCATTTTTTGATAAATGATTTTGCTGCTACAATTCTATTTTCATTATAAAAACGAATATAATAAACCCCTCCTATCGGTAGTTCGGATACATTTAACTCAGCAATATGATGCTGTATTTCACCTTCTTTGAAGACTTTTCCTTCAGGATTCAAAATGCTATATTTCAAATTAGTAATATCTTTTTCAGGAAATTCGACTGTGATCCTATTCTGAGCAATAGTAGGATATAACTTTATACTTGTAGGAGCGAAAAAGTTATTGGTATTTGTTGTCATAAGCGCAAAGCGATAAACCGTGCCATTGGCGGGCGTATCAAGGAGTGTTTGGCTGAGCGTATCACCTTGTTCTATGCTAATCCGGTTGAGGAAAGGCGCAGCTGGATTACCCGTCAGGTACCAAAAGTGTTCAAAATTATCTTCATCAAAATTATAAGATTCTACAAGCCCTATTAATGGTCCATTAAAAAAATCAAATAATAACTCAGGATCAGTAATATTTGAAGGACCAAAGTGTAACTCTATCGTATTCGAGCCTTCAAATAACCACAACTGAAAATTAACAAAGGAATCGGCAGTTTCCAACCGTTCTGTTTCAGCATAAAAACCAGCATTTTTCCACTGCAATTTAAAAATCCTACTCCCCGGTTCACCCTCTGTTGCATAAGAAATAGGGGATTCAGAAACACCCGATAAAATGCCTCTGTCAATTAAATCAGCATCATATACCACAATCAAAGGGCTTTCAGGTTGGCTAAATGGGTAGCCGGAAACGATGCCCCCTGCAAAATAGTCGTCAATAGATAATTCGTTGATTGTCAAGCCAAAAATACTAAAACTAAAGCCAAGCGGAAAAGTATAAAGCGGATCATCCCATATCTCACCATTGTTTGCAGAAGTGCCGTTGCTTATTTCCTGATAGGTTTGACTATCAACTGTAAAAATATAAGGAAAATCCTGGGCATAAACAAAGAGGATAGCGATACTAAAGAAAAAAGTACAAAAAGCTTTCATAAGATTGTTTTCTTTGATTAATTAATCAATGCAATATAAGCAAAAAATTTAACTTAAAGAAATAATCAGACGCTTTTTATTTATAACACCGGTGCCTCTTTTTTACATTGAGGTAATAAGTAGCAAAATTGATTTTAGCAAAAGCGAAGGTACTTTCGGCATGAATTTTCTTTTGTGTGTGAAAATAAATTGGAAGAAATCCGGCATAAGCCTTAAATTTGCGCCTCAAAAATCGAATCAAAAATGAAGCAAGTGCTCAAAGTTTTTAAATTTGGAGGAGCCTCTGTCAAAGACGCGACAGGTATAAAAAACGTTGCTGCAATTCTAAATAAGTTTAAGGAGGAGAAGCTTATCATTATTGTCTCGGCGATGGGTAAAACGACAAACGCCTTGGAGAAAGTAGTGGAAGCGCATTCTGAGCAGACAGGCAAGGCATTTGAGCTGTTGAATGAGATAAAAAAATACCATTTCGATATTATAGATCAGTTATTTGATAAGCGAGACGAAGTTTATGTGGAAGTGAATGATATTTTTAATACGGGCGCTGAATGGGTGCTGGAGGAAGAACCCCATCAAAATTATGACTTCATGTACGACCAAATTGTGTCGGTGGGGGAGTTAGTTTCTACCAAAATTGTGGCAGCGTATCTCAACAAATTTGGCTTACCCACGCAGTGGCTGGACGCGCGCGATGTGATTCTGACCGATGACATCTACCGCGAAGGCTGGGTGCAATGGGAAGAAACACAAGAAAACGCCAATCGGAAAGTAAAGCCAATGCTGGAAAAGCCAGGTTTCGTACTTACCCAGGGTTTTATTGGTACGACAAAAGAAAATTTTACAACCACCCTGGGGCGCGAAGGCTCGGATTATACGGCAGCGATTTTCTCTTTTTGTATGGATGCCGAAAGTATGACGATTTGGAAGGATGTACCTGGCGTACTCAATGCGGATCCGCGTTTGTTTGATAATACCATCAAGCTAGATCGCCTTTCTTATAAAGAGGCGATTGAAATGACTTACTACGGCGCAAAAGTGATTCACCCCAAAACAATCAAACCCCTCCAGAACAAAAATATCCCCATGTATGTAAAATCCTTTATCAATCCTGAGTTAGACGGTACTTACATTGGTGCTGATGTGGATGATTTGTACCCGCCTATTATCACCGTAGAAAAACATCAAACGATGTTGCAAATTTCTACGAAAGACTTTTCGTTTGTGGCAGAGCATCATTTGAGCGATATGTTTCAAGCGATTGCCGACTTGCGTTTGCAAGTGAATATGATGCAAAATTCTGCCATTAGTTTTAGTGTATGCGTCACAGATTTGGAGATTGATGATAAAGTAGATCGTTTTATAGAACAAATTCAAAAAAAGTTTAAAGTACTGGTCGACCGAAACCTCGAAATCATAGCGGTACGCCATCCACAAGACAATGTGCTCGAAAACCTGCTCAAAGGCAAGATGGTACTCATGGAGGAACGCGTGAAAGAAACCCTGCAGTTTGTTGTAAAAGATGTGCCGCTTACAATCTGGAAAACGACAAGCTAAACAAGCAGGCGGTACAGATGCGTTTTCGCTTCAGCCCATTTTTTTAAAAATCACCTTATTTCTCTATGACCCAACTACCCATTTTACTATATTGACGCGGAAATTAGCTAAACTATCATGAATTCATACAAAGTTGCGATACTTGGACCCATTCCGCGGGATCATATCATCACCAGCAAAGGGCAGGTAATTGAAAAATATGGAGCAGTGACGCACCCCGCCATTGCTTTGTCGAAGTTATTGAAAGGCAAAGGGGAGGTCATCCCAATTACCCATATTGCAAAAACAGACGCGCCGCCTATCTTCGATTTACTTGGCAAATATGACAATATTCGGTTGGACGGCATTTATTCCAAACACGATCAAGGGGATGTGATTAAACTCCGATTTGTGGATCAAAATAATCGCCTGGAGCAACAAACTGGCTTCATGTACCCCGTGACTCCTGAGGATGTAGCGCCTTTTCTGGATTGCGATGTATTTGTTTGTGTGCCAATTACCGATTATGAAGTTCCTCTTGATACCATTCAATTTATCAAAAAAAACAGCAAGAAAGATGCCGTCGTCATATACGATGCACACGGACCAACCACAACCGTTACGATTAATGGCGAGCGCCTGCGTCGTTTTTGGGTCGAGCGGGATCTATGGCTCCCGTATATTGACGTACTGAAAATGAATATTGAAGAAGCGGGCTGTTCTTGGTTTAAAAAAGAATATCAACCCGAAGAATTGCACGAAGACCAGCATGAACTGAGCGAGGCACAGATGGAAGCCTTTGCGGCACACGTTCTGGCAAATGGCGTAAAAGCTTTGTATATCACCCTTGATGCCAGGGGCTGTATGTTGTACAATCAGCTTGATGGCGTTTTTAAAGCCGAATTTATAAAGTCTGTGAAAGTAGAAGAAGTCATTGATACCACCGGTTGCGGCGATTCTTTTGCGGGAGGCTTGGCTTATGGATTGCTCCAGGATAAGACCGCCTATGTACAAGCCGCTTGGTTTGCCAATGCCCTGGGGGCGCTTCGTACGCAAGGCACTACTTTTGATGTCTTTCAATCGCTGGAAGTAACACAGGAATTGATTCGAAAAAATTATACCGCCGAAGTGTAAAAATAAAAAAGGATGTAACCCTCTGTGAAAAGCATGGAAATACCCTTTTATACCCCTTCTAATATTTATTTTGGTTTCCAATTTTAAAAAACTGCTTTTCGGATTACACCCTCAATTTCTTTGAAAAACGACGATCTATCATGGATGTGTCATTTGTTGGGTAAAACTTGAAGTTGATTCTTAAAAAGCCACTCAAAACGCATCTGTTATTTGTAAACCAATTATCGTGCCAAAAAATGAGATACCTACGCTTCCTTTTTTTAATTTTTTTAGCTGCGCCCTATGCTTGTCGGCAAACAACCATAGCCTATGATACCACCAAAAGCACGACGGCACAAAATGCGATGGTCGTAGCGCCCCATCCGCTGGCTGCTGATATTGGCGTGGAAATATTGCAAAAAGGTGGTAATGCAGTGGATGCCGCCATAGCTGTTCAATTTGCCATAGCGGTATGCTACCCACGCGCCGGCAATATCGGTGGTGGTGGTTTTATGCTGATTCGCACTAAAGAAGGAAACCTGGCAGCTTTGGATTACAGAGAAAAAGCACCTCAAAAAGCGCATCGCGACATGTATCTCGATAGCCTGGGTAATGTTGTCGAAGGGTTGAGTACTGAAGGGCACCTGGCGGCGGGTGTTCCGGGTACAGTTGCCGGGTTGTTTGCAGCCCACGAAAAATTTGGCAAATTGCCTATGACCACTCTGATTGAGCCCGCTATCCGGCTTGCAAAAAAAGGTTATGCCATCACCCTCACAGAAGCAGAACGACTAAATAACTTTCAAGAAGCATTTAGAAAATATAATAATTCGCCCAATCCTTTTATCAAAGATAATTGGAAAGAACACGATCTTTTGGTGCAAAAAGAACTGGCACGCACCCTTTCCCTCATTCGGGATAAAGGCAAGGCTGGCTTTTATGAAGGCGAAAACGCCGATGACATCGTCGCTGAAATGCAATCGGGCAAGGGTATTATTTCACATGAAGATTTAAAAAATTATGAAGCCAGCTGGCGCGTGCCTGTCGTCGGAAATTATAAAGATTACAAAGTGATTTCGATGCCGCCCTCCTCCAGCGGAGGCGTTGCACTGCTACAAATGCTGGGTATGATAGAACATTATCCGCTTGCGCAAATGGGTTTCCATTCGCCCGAAGCCGTGCACCTGATGACAGAGGCGGAGCGCCGTGCGTATGCAGATCGCGCCGAACACCTGGGGGATAGTGATTTTTACAATGTGCCGATTGATTCTTTGTTAAATGAGGCTTATTTACAAGAGCGAATGGCTGATTTCTCGGCAGAACAAGCTACGCTGAGTACTTCTGTACTGGCGGGTAATTTTAAATTGGCAAAAGAACATTTTGAAACGACACATACTTCTATCATTGATGCAGAGGGCAATGCCGTGGCAGTGACCACCACCTTGAATTCCAACTTTGGTTGTAAGGTTTGGGTGGATGGCGCGGGCTTTTTTTTGAATAATGAAATGGATGATTTTAGCGTAAAACCAGGGGTGCCCAATCAGTTTGGCTTGGTGGGCGCTGAAGCAAATTCTATTCAAGCAGGCAAGCGCATGTTGAGTTCGATGACCCCCACTATCGTTGAAAAAGATGGAAAAGTCTTTATGGTATTGGGTGCGCCGGGCGGCTCTACCATAATCACCGCTGTTTTTCAGGTATTCGTCAACGTCACTGAATTTGGAATGAACCTCGAAGAGGCTGTCAACGCGGGGCGTTTTCACCACCAATGGCTACCCGACCAGATTATGGTAGAAAAAGGCGCACTTGATTCTCTTGTACGACAAGCTTTGGAAGCAAAAGGACACCGCTTCAGAGAAGTCAACACTATGGCAGTGATCAAAGCGATCCAACGCCTGCCCAATGGCAAGCTGCACGGCGTAGGTGATCCTCGAAACCCCGACGATACCGCGAGAGGGTATTGATGCTTATGAAAAACAATTGCGGCAAGCAAAGCTCAACCTGATCCGTTCGGAAGATTTCAGTCATCCGTATTATTGGTCGGCGTTTGCGCTGATTGGGCAGTAATGATGTGCTGATGAGTTGATAATATCACTTTCAACGATAAAAGTCGTATATTTATTCAATATAACTATTTGTTTTTCAATTCGATCTGGCATCCAATCTTAGCATAAGTTGCTGTACTGATGAATAAACGTATTTTCATTTCAATTGACAAAAATCTCCTTCCAGCAATGAGCAGTATCAGTGAAAAAAGGGATTGGTTTGTGTAAATTAAAAGCCCAATCAAAGCAAACTGCCATGAACGCTGTCTATAAATCAAAGATTACAACCTTTCTTCAACTAAAAAATATCGCGGTGCTGGGCTATTCGAGCGATGGCAACCAACCCGCCAATGCCATTTACAAAAAGCTGCAAGACAATGGCTACCATGTTTTTGCGGTGAATCCCAAAGCTAATATCATTAAAGACGTGCCTTGCTATCCCGATGTAAAATCCGTTCCCGAGCCGATAGAAGGTGCCGTGCTTTGCACCCCTGCCAATGCGACGGAGCAGGCCGTGCGCGACTGTGCAGCGCGCGGCATCGCGCAGGTATGGATGCATACGGGTATGGGGCCGGGTAGTTACGATGCGAAAGCATTTGAAACGGCTAAAAAATTAGGTATCGAAGTTATTCCAGGCGGCTGTCCAATGATGTATGTAAAGCCGGACTTCTTTCACAAGTGCATGGGTTGGTTGAAAAAATTACCGGAATAAGAATTGCTCCTTTTAGGTTAAAGTCTACTTCCAATAAAAAATCCGCTTAAATCGTTTCCAGATAATCGAGGTCTTTACTGAAGGTCTCGTGCATGGTTGCCAAAGCGATGAATGCGACCGTCATGCAGATGCCTCCTACGATAAAGGCGCTACCCACCAGGTTGGTATACTGTTGAAAAAAAGCAAAAGCCATAGAGATCGGGACTAAGGAGCCGCGCGCAAAATTGGGAACAGTCGTAGTGACGGTTGCTCGGATATTAGTGCCAAATTGCTCGGAGGCGATCGTGACAAAAATTGCCCAAAAGCCCACGCCAAAGCCCATTACAAAGGTTTTAAAATAGAAAAAGTCGAGGCTGATATTGTTAGAGATCAAATAAAAAATAACAGTAGAGGCAGAGATCGAGAGGAAGATATACATTGCTTTTTTGCGGCTCTTCAAAAATTGGCTCAATAAGCCGCTTGATAAGTCGCCGATGGTCAATCCAGTGTAGCACCACATCACTGCCCGCCCAGGGTCGGCTATCGCTTCCATTCCAAAAGCCTGGCTAAATTCGCGGGCCGCCGTGACCAAGATACCTACCACATACCAGGTTGGCAATCCGATGAGAATACATTTTAAATACCGAAAAAATAAATCCCGATTTGAAAATAAACGTAAGAAATTTCCGCGCTCTACTTCGCTTTGCTGCACATTTCTAAACATACCCGACTCATACACAGAGATGCGCAAAATCAGCAGTGCCAATCCCAAGCCACCGCCTACAAAATACGCCGTACGCCAATCCCAGGTGCGCGCTACAAAATAAGCCACTACCGCGCCCATAATCCCAATAGTTGCTACAATGGTGGTGCCGATACCCCTTTTTTCTTTCGACATGACCTCACTCACCAAAGTGATTCCGGCACCCAACTCTCCCGCCAGCCCGATACCGGCAATCAGCCGGAGCCATTTATATTGTTCTACCGTTTCTACAAAACCATTAGCAATATTGGCTAAAGAGTACAATACAATAGAGCCAAACAATACAGAAAGCCGCCCGCGTTTGTCACCCAAAACCCCCCAGGCGATACCACCAAAGAGCATGCCAATCATCTGCCAGTTGAGCAAGGACAAACCGATTGGAAGCAAGTCTTGGTCTCCCACGCCAATGTCCCGCAAGCTTTGCACGCGTACAATGCTAAACAGCAAGAGGTCATAAATGTCCACAAAATAACCCAGCGCTGCCACTACCACCGTAGAAATAACAATCGTTTGACGATTCGCAGTCGTTTCACTCATTTTACTCGAATTTTGCGGCACTAAAATAGATTATTTTGCAAAACTTCCATTCAAACGACAAACATTTGTTTGCAGAAGAAGGTGCCTTAGGGTTCGGATTGGCGAAAGCGGAAAGGTAACAAGGCAGAAAAGTTTATGGTGATAAAAAATTGGTTCCTCCGAAAATACCATTAAAAAGGTATTTATTAGCAAAATTGTAATTTATTCTGAAAGAAGTGTTCGGCAAAAGCAATCAAAAATTTATCTTGTCATCGAAAAAATTCCAAAACAAACCATTGTTAATCAAACGCTTTTATCATGAAAAAAATTACGCTTCTTGTCCTCTTCGGACTATTGTTCTATTCTCTAAACTCATTTGCACAAGACCGCAATTGCGCCTCCATGGAGGTACTGGATCGCCTTCTACAAGAAGACCCCGGTATGAAAGTTCGCATGGAAGCCATTGAACGCCAAACAGAAGAATATCTGCACGGCGACCAAATCCGCACACGGGCGGTGGTCACTATCCCTGTGGTGGTGCATGTAGTGTGGCGCACGAACTATCCCACTGAAAACATAAGCGATGCACAGGTGCTGTCACAAATTGATGTATTAAATAAGGACTTTAGAGCTTTGAATAGTGATATTTCACAAGTACCTTCGGCATTTCAGAGTTTGATAGCAGACTCCGAAGTGCAGTTTTGCATGGCACAGCGCGATCCGAACGGAAATGCGACCAACGGGATCAACCGCGTACAGTCGAGCCGCACTTCCACTTGGGGCACCAATGATGCAGTCAAAAAAAGTTCTTCAGGCGGTGTTGATCCTTGGGATGCTTCCAGATACCTCAATATTTGGGTTTGTGCTATCGGAGGTGGTATTTTAGGCTACGCCCAATTTCCTGGCGGATCTGCTGCCACGGATGGCGTGGTGATTGACTATCGCTATTATGGTACAACCGGCACGGCTACTGCGCCTTTTAATCTGGGCAGAACAGCTACACACGAAGTTGGTCACTGGCTCAATCTCCGGCACATTTGGGGCGATGCTACTTGCGGCAACGATTTTGTAAGTGATACCCCTGTACACAATACCGCCAACTATGGCTGCCCTGCTCAGCCGCACTATAGTACTTGTTCGGGATCACCACGCGAGATGACCATGAACTATATGGATTATACTGACGATGCCTGTATGTATATGTTTAGCTTGGGTCAGGCGGCGCGTATGCAAGCAGTACTTGCAGCAGGTGGCGCAAGGGCCAGCCTTGTTAATTCCGACGGATGTGTGCCTCCAGGCGGTGGTGGCTCTTGCGGTACGCCAGCCAGCCTAAGTGCAACAGCCGTAACAACCAATAGCGCCACACTCAATTGGGGTGCTGTATCCGGTGCTACTTTATATAATGCAAGGCTCCGCCAGGTTGGTGCCACCACCTGGACAATCGGCAGCACTTCCGGCACTTCTATCGGTGCTACTGGCTTGCTTTCCAATACGCAATACGAATTCCAGGTACAAGCAGATTGCAATGGTACGCTGGGCAATTTCTCCAATTCTGCTACCTTCACCACACAAAGCGCAACGGCTTGTACAGATGCTTACGAAAGCAACAACTCGCGCTCGGCAGCAAAAACTATACCGGTAGGCACTACGATTCAGGCTTTAATTAGCCCAAGCGGTGACAATGACTGGTTCAAATTTACCAATTCTTCTTCTAAGCGCAATGTCCGCGTGACGATGACCAGCTTACCTGCCGACTACGATGTAATATTATATCGCGGTAACTCTCAGGTTGGTATTTCTGAAAATGAAGGCACGACCGATGAACAAATTATTTACAACAATAGCCGCGCTGCCACCACTTACTACGTGCAAGTGTACGGCTACAATGGTGCTAACAACGCCAGCGATTGCTATGATCTGACTGTCTTTACCAGTGGTTCTTCTTTCAGGGGTGAAAACGGCGAAATCGCTTTAGAAGAAATCGAAGAAGTAGCCCAAGCGGAGGTGTTCATTTTCCCGAATCCAACTTCCGACGAACTGACGATGGATATTCCTGTCAAATCGGAACTACCTACGCAAATAGCGGTATTCGATATGGCGGGCAAAGTTGTGCTCCGATCCACCCAAGCCCTGTCAAAAGGAAATTCCATCACGACACTCGATGTACGCCAGCTGCCGGCTGGTATGTATATTCTAAAAGTACAAAACGGAGACTTCAGCTCTAATCAGAAGTTTATTATCAGCCGATAATTTTTCTTATTCAAAAAACAGCAATGCCGGAATGTTGAAAATCGCTTCATCGTTCCGGCGTTTTTTTGTTAGCTTAAGCAAAACGACAACCGCAATAATCAAAACCTGGCTTCCTTTCCGCTTCCACACAAATCTGTCCTCCTACTTACCTATTTCAAAAAAAAGGCAATTCATAAATTTTAAGTCGCAAATCTTCCTTACTTTTGGGCGGTAAAAATGTGTTGATACGCCAATTTAATAATGTACTGATTCTATTTGTACGTATCATCATATTAACACATTATCAAATCAAGAAAACATGAATCTTCACGAATATCAAGGAAAAGAAGTACTCAAAAGTTACGGCGTGGCCATTCAGGAAGGCTTGCTCGCGCATTCGGTAGAGGAAGCAATAGCAGCCTACCAACAAATACAGGCAAAAACGGGCAGCAATTTTGCTATTGTAAAAGCGCAAATTCATGCAGGCGGGCGCGGCAAGGGCGGCGGCGTAAAAGTGGCAAAAAACCTGGACGACTTGAAGGTACACGCAGGCAACATCCTGGGTATGATGCTCAAAACACCCCAAACACCTGGTGGAATGGAGGGCCCGGGCAAATTAGTGCGCAAGGTGCTGATAGCGGAAGATGCTTATGTTCCCAATTTCGAGTCCTGTAAGGAATTTTATATGTCTATCCTGATGGATCGGGAAAAGAAATGCAATGTCATCATTTATTCCACAGAAGGCGGGATGGATATTGAAAAAGTGGCAGAAGAAACACCGCATTTGGTACAAAAAGAGTACATCCATCCTACGCTGGGCTTGCAAGCTTTTCAGACAAGAAAAATCGCTTTCAATCTGGGCTTGAGTGGCAATGCTTTCAAAGAAATGACCAAGTTTGTTACTTCCTTGTACCAAGCTTTTGTTGGTGCGGATGCTTCTTTGTTTGAAATCAATCCAGTGTTAAAAACGGGTGATGATAGAATTATTGCAGTGGACGCTAAGGTGGTTTTGGATGACAATGCGCTCTATCGGCATCCTGATTTGGAAGCCCTCAGAGACAAAGACGAGGAAGACCCCACAGAAGTGGATGCCAAAGAATTTGACTTGAACTATGTAAGCCTCGAAGGGAATGTGGGCTGTATGGTAAATGGCGCAGGGCTTGCCATGGCTACAATGGACATCATCAAACTTTCGGGCGGCGCACCAGCTAACTTCCTCGACGTGGGCGGCACTGCCGATGCCAAAAGGGTGGAAAATGCCTTTCGTATCATTCTCAAAGACCCTAATGTAAAAGCTATTCTCATCAATATTTTCGGTGGAATCGTTCGTTGCGACCGCGTGGCGCAGGGCGTGATTGATGCTTATCAAAATATCGGTGATATCAGAGTGCCTATCATCGTTCGTCTGCAAGGTACCAATGCTGATATTGCCAAAGAAATGATTGACCAATCTGGCTTGAAAGTTTTCTCCGCCATTCTGCTGCAGGAAGCCGCGGATTTGGTGAAAAAAGTATTGGAAGAAGCCTAATACCAAATTTGAAATAAAAAGGCGTAAATGTGAAAAATTGAACAATTGAAAATCAGTCCATTATTTAGTTTTAATACGCCATAGTCAATTAAATTGGTATAACAGGATCGTTATAGATCATAAGAAAGAAAATAGCTCTTCCCAAATATTTGAGAAGAGCTATTTTGTTGTAGGCAAATCTTATGGCTAAGATTAATACCCTGCGTTTTGAGCAATAATGCCACCACTGGTAAGCACTTCTCGCTCCGGTATTGGCCACAAGGCGCGGAAGTCCTGTGTAATACCTACCGTAGTAACTTTATTAGCACGGCGAAGATCTGTCCAGCGATGCCCTTCGTGAGCAAACTCAACTCGGCGCTCCTTTAAGATAGCATTCAGGATTTCCTCAGTGGTGGCCAGTGTGAGCGGTGCCAATCCAGCACGGGTACGAATCGTATTCAGGTCAGCCTGAGCGGCATCCCCTTTGTTGAGTTGCGCTGCGGCTTCTGCACGGATCAGGTACATCTCTGCCAAACGAATCATAATCACGTTATCATCACCAGGTACGCGGGTGTACTTCAGGGTTCTACCCGCAGGCGAGATAGAAAAATTCACATCTTTGCGAATATCACCCGCTTCGTGAGCATCTCTCAAATTCGTTGAAGAGTTGATTTCATTTCTACCCCCCAAGCTCGTTGGATAATAATGGAAGGCAATAGCATTGGAAGTCACATTGTCAAATTGTAATTCCAAAATAGATTCCGTTGTATTCTTCTTCAGCCATATGTCGGTATAGCTGGATGTAGGTAAGAGCTTGTAAGCTGTATTTGCAATGACCGCAGAAGCATCTGCCTCCGCTTGAGCCCACTCACCACGGAACAGGTTTACCCTTGCCCGCATGGCTATTGCCGCAAATTTATTAGCACGACCATTGCCGTTAGAATTAGCTAGGTTATCCACAGCAAAGTTCAAATCCTCCAGAATAAGTGCCCAGACCGTTGCCTCTGAGTCCCGTGCCTTAGGAGCAGCATCAGCAGGAGAGAGTGTTGGAGTGGTCACCACCGGTACACCTACTCCATTTCCTTTATTAAAACCCTCTGGAGAACCGCCGTACAGCGTCAATAAAGTGAAATAATGATACGCCCGCAAAAAACGAGCTTCCCCTACCGCATTATTGGCATTGAAGCTTGGATCTACAACGCCTGGCGCAGAAGCAATCACCGTATTCGCACGATTGATACCCGCATAAATTTGCTGCCATATATTTGTCGTTTCCGCATTGTTGGGCAAGATATTTCTATTGGCAATCTGCGCCCAACTCGGAAAAGTACCTGTGTGGATTAAGTTATCTGCATACAAATCAGGCAATGCCCAGGTACGCAAACCCACATAATTGCCACTGGTGAGCGCGCTATAACAACCAATCAGGGCTGCATCCACATCCTGCTTTGTTTTAAAACCGGCAGCACCATCCAATGCTGATTCCGGAACGACCTCGATATTTTCTTCGCAGGCGGTAAACGAACCGACCAAGAAGAGGAGAACTAATATTTTTAGGAAATTATTCATATCTAAATTTCATTTGTTGTGATAAAAAAATTAAAAACCAACATTCAGACCGAACAAAATCGTACGCGCCTGCGGGAAAGTCAGGAAGTCAGTTCCTTGAGAAAGGTTTACTTCCCCGAACGTGCTTACTTCCGGATCAAAACCAGAATAATCTGTGATGGTTATGAGGTTTTGTCCTGTCGCATAAATCCGAACATTAGATAAGCCAATCTTTCCTACTATGTTCTTTGGTAAAGTATAACCCAGCGTGATATTTTTCAAACGGATGTAAGAACCATCTTCGAGCCAACGATCG
This sequence comes from uncultured Saprospiraceae bacterium, assembly GCA_964526645.1. Taxonomy (GTDB): domain Bacteria; phylum Bacteroidota; class Bacteroidia; order Chitinophagales; family Saprospiraceae; genus JADJNW01. The sequence continues at coordinate 19,904 of CAZGJN010000029.1, read as the reverse complement.
GAGTTACGACGGTTGTTGTTGGGATCACCCCAGATGGCGCGAGGATATCTGATATCAGTGGTTGGGTTATCAACCGTCCAGCGTTCGCGTACCGTAGCAAATTGACCAAACTGACCGTTCATCCCTTCTGCAAAAACACGCGTATGATTCCAAACCTCATTGCCCAGAGAAAACTGGAAGAAGAAAGAAAGATCAAAACCGAAACCGCTCAGGTTATTAGTAATACCACCAAAAAAATCAGGGTTTGCATCGCCAAGAATTTCCTGGTCATCCGCAGTAATGGTGCCATTTCCATTTAAATCAGCAAACATCAAGTCGCCGGGGCGAGTAGCAGTTGATTGGTAAACGGCGCTGGCACTACCGGTCATTTCTTTTGCCTTTGCATTCAGTGCATCAATTTCCGCCTGATCCTGGAAAATTTTCACAACACGATGACCACGGAAAGCACCCAATGGCTGGCCTGCTTCTACCCAGCTGGCAAAGCCTGCTGCAAAAGGTGTACCGGAAATCTTAAGGATTTCATTTTCAAAAGTAGAGATGTTAAAATTTGTCGTCCAGGTAAACTTATCTGTTTGGAAATTCACACTGGTAATACCCACATCTATACCTGTATTGCGAATAGAACCGATGTTTTCTGTGATATTAGCATAACCAGAGGTAAATACCAAAGGACGATTCAGCAGCAATTCATTAGTTGTACCCTGATACCAATCAAGGTTAATCGTCAAACGATCTCTGAACAGACCAATATCCAAACCAACCCCAATATCTTCACGCTCTTCCCAGGTCAGATCAGGGTTACCCAATTGGTTAGGTGCCAAACCCGCGCTTTGGTTATAGTTGAAACCCGGAGCAATTAAAGCCAATGACTGGAAATTGCCCAATTCCTGGTTGCCTCTGATCCCCCAGCTTGCTCGCAGTTTCAAATCTGATACCAAGCTGTTATCCTTGAGAAAACCTTCCTCCGAAATACGCCATGCAGCGGATACAGCCGGGAATACCCCCCAGCGGTTGTTAGCCCCAAAGCGAGAAGAACCATCAGCGCGTAAGCTGGCAGAAATGAAGTATTTCTGGTTATAGTTCAAATTCAAACGAGAAAAGAAGCTATTCAAGCCCCATTCTGTCAGGTTGGAAGTAATATTCCTGTAAATAGATGCTGCATTCAAAGATTTGATGGTATTGCCAGGGAAGTTATCACCCTGCACAAAGGAGGATTCGATATTACTGTGCTGGAAAGAAGCACCCAACAAGGCATCCAGGTTAAAATCGCCAAAAGCCTTACGGATCGTGAAATAGTTCTCATTGATCCAAGTCAGGTTTTGGTTTGTACCAATGAAACCCGATCCCTTTGTACCCGCGCCAGCATTAGTAGTCGTTGGGTTAAACCGGAATTCCTTGAAGTTGATAAAATCTAAGCTGAAAGAAGTTCTGAAAGACAACCAGGGTAGGAATTCATATTCGCCAAAGATATTAGTCAACAAACGGTCGTTGTTATTCTCATTGGTTGGTTCTACGGCAGCTGCCACCGGGTTTTCGATGGAGTTGAAAGGATCGCGTGCGTAGGTCCCATCCGCATTAAAGACTGGAATATGCGGACCTACCAAAATAGCAGTACTTACCACCCCGAAAATGTTATTGTCATTGTTGATACGATTACTACTGGCACGAGACAAAGAAGTACTAGTTCCAATCTTGAACTTGTCAGAAACCAGGTTGTCCAAGTTCACCCGTGCGCTGTAGCGCTCAAATCCAGAACCTCTTACGATACCATCCTGCAAGAAATAAGACGCAGACACGAAAAACTTCGTCCGCTCGTTGCCTCCTGAAAAAGAGATATCTGTATTAGAAATCGGAGCACTGCGGAATATCTCATCCTGCCAGAAAGTATTTGCCAAAGTAGAAGGATCAGCATAGCGTTGGCTAAGACCTGCCGCTGCACGCATTTCATTATTCAAAGCCCCAAACTCCGGCCCTGTCAATGTCTCTAAAGTTCTCCAGACATCTTGTGTACCATAATAAGTGCTGAGATTTACAGCAGTTTGTTGTTGCTTACCTCGCTTGGTGGTGATCAAAACCACCCCGTTGCTGGCACGAGAGCCATAAATAGCTGCTGCTGCCGCATCTTTCAAAATTTCGATAGACTCGATGTCACTTGGGTTTAAGTTAGCAAGTGGGTTGTCCTGCTGTCCGCCAAAACCAAGCTGTGAGAGGTTGTTGTTGTTAACTGGAATACCGTCAATCACATAAAGTGGCTGATTACTTGCCGTAATGGAAGATGGACCGCGTACTCTTACAGAAACCGATGCGCCGGGTGTACCGGAAGCACTGGTTACTTGAATACCTGGCGCTTGCCCTTGCAATGCTTGGTCAACACCTGTAACTGGAAGCTTGGAAATGACATCGCCAGAAACCTTTGCGACTGACCCCGTCAGCTCTTTCTTGGATGCCGTGCCATAACCCACTACGACTACGTCTTCGAGCACGGTTATATCTGCTTCCATGGTGATCAGGTAATTGCTCTCTCCACTCAGAGCGATTTCCCGGTCAGAAAATCCTGTGTAGCTGATTACAAGAGTAGTACCGCTTTCAGGTACGTTGAGTGAGAATTCGCCATTTACATCGCTTGCAGTGCCGGCAGAAGTGCCTTTTACAAGGATAGTAGCACCAACCAGTGGTTCGTTGTTGGTGTCCACTATCTTACCGCTGATTGCCCGCTGCGCCAATAAACTCATGGCACCAAACAATACCAGCGCTAAAACTAGTGAGAGTTTTTTCATACTTAATTGAGTAGTTTAGTGATAAAATAGTTAGCCTAAAAGTTTTGATGCAAGATACAAACAAATGTTCGTATGGAAAGTATAAAATTGCCTGTATGCATACTTCCATTAAAAAAAATGACGCTTTTCTGAATATTATCCAGCCTAAAATTGCCCTTTTGCGCCGCCCTTCAAAATGAATTGACAAAACAAGGAATAATAGAATATCGAATAAAGGTAATGCTTCGCTGCTTTTAAAAAAAAGTATAGCTTTTAGCAGACAAATTTTCTTTTTTTGATGCGAAATATGCTTTTTTTCTTACCCGACAAGAAAACCCAAAAATTAATCGGAGCAAAAAGCGTTCCATAGAACTTCTTCTATTCAAGAGGTGTTTAGTTTGCAATTACCGGAAGCCGCAAGAACGCTCCGTTCAAAAGCTGAGGTAATTATCTCGAAGCAGATGTTTTTGACAATGACCGATACTACAGCAATGATGCGTACGCAAGCCGAGGCAATGATTCCTACTCCCTGGGGCAATTTCAGAATGATTGCTTTTGCAGACAATCCTGAAAATTGGATGCCCCATCTGGCGCTGGTGCACGAAAATTTTGATCCTCGAAAACCCACACTCGTGCGCATCCATTCGGAATGTATCACGGGTGATTTATTTCATTCTAAGCGCTGCGATTGCGGAGAGCAACTCTACAAAGCCCTTGAAATGACAGCGCTGGCGGGCGGTATCGTAATCTACCTACGGCAGGAAGGGCGCGGTATTGGTTTGATTAATAAACTCAAGGCTTACAACCTCCAAGATTTAGGTCTAAACACCATAGATGCCAATGTGCACTTGGGTTTGGAAATTGATGCCCGCGACTATCAAATTGCGATTGATATGCTGTTGGCTATTGGCGTAAAACAAATTCAATTGTTGACGAATAACCCCGACAAGATCGAAGCTTTTGAAAACTCCCCTATCCAAGTGGTTAGCCGAATTGCGCTCGTGGTAGAACCCCAAAAAGAAAATTACAATTATTTGAAAACCAAAAAAGAAGAATTAGGGCACCTGTTTTAATTGGGCTTACTGTTTTACCCATTTGAGCGTCAGTACGGTGTGATCCTTTTTTTGAATTCGAAAAAAGAAAATTCCCGACTCCAGTGTTTCCAATTGCAATTCCTGGCTCAAATCATGCTGCCAACTTTTTATTTTGCTACCAAAAGCGCTGAACAGGTCTATCCGCATCACTTCTCCCAAATCAATATTGGAAAGGTACACTTTATCAGCACCTGGATTGGGATATATTTGAATCTGATTCTGAGCAGTTTGTAAGGACGGGCTCGCTGTTGTGCTTGAAAAAACGGGCATCAACTTTGCCCACAGCGCATCATCAAAAGCAGACAGGGCCAGTTTCCCTTCTGCAGACTCCCCCATCCGAATGACAACAATGTGCTGGCTCGGATAGATATAAATTTTCTGGTCGTCTTTGCCCAGTGCCATAAATACCTCATCGGGTGCCGAAGGAAGCATGTCAGTAGGAAAAATGAATTGTGACTGTGGCAAAATAAAAGACCCCTTGCCATTGAGCCACCACAGGTAGCCATAGGATTTATTCAGACTTTGTGAAGGCTGGATCATTTGGTGATAGTAAGCCGTGTCAGAGAGAATCACCTCTCCGTCCCACACGCCTTTGTTTAACACCAATAGCCCGAAGCGAGCCATGTCTCTGGGGCGACTCCAGTAAACATAATTAAACCAGCCACCGTCCATACCGATTTTGGCTTTGATGCGCTGGTTTGTAAATTGCTGCCAACTCTGCCCCGAAGCTGCTGCCACTACATCCTGTACCAGGCGGTAAGGTGCATTGTGGTATGCCCAGCGCCCGCCAGCATCTGTCAGGAATCTCAAACATTCAGGTTCCAGACAGTTGTCGGGGTCAGGAATTGCAGGCGTAGGTGCTATGCCATCATCCAAGCCGGAAGTCATTGTGATTTGATGCCAAATGGTGATAAGGTCTTCTTTTTCTGGTGGTGCATTGGTCCAGCCTTTGCCGAGGTAATCGGAGGTTTTATCGTGTATATCCAGCAAGCCTTCCTGCTGCGCAATGCCAACCAAGCAAGCGGCGAGCGATTTACCGGCAGAAGCCCAGTACCAAACGCTGTCTTTCGTGAAAGTATCAAAATATTGTTCGATAGCGATTTTACCATCCTTTAATACGAGAAAGGCCTTCGTATTTTTTTCATCCAAAAATTGTATCAAGTCGGGGATAGCTGTGGTATTCCAACCTAAAACGGCAGGAGTAATGCTTTGCCAAGAGTCCCCCGTTTTGGGTGGAAAATACAACTGCGCATCACAAAAAAACCAACCAAAAAGTAAAAATACAGCAGCGTAATATTGTTTCATAAAAGCCTTATTTTGCCGTTTTTGACTATTGTTTTAATCAAAAGTTTAAGACCCGGAATAAAAAGTAAAAGGACAAATTTAAATTTGAACAAGTTATTTTTTTTTAAATCATTGATTTTCAAAATTATAAAATCTTAAACTACTAACTTTCAAATGGTCCAACTACTAAATATCTTTTTAAAATCCATCTTATGAAAGCTGTTTTGATTGAAGCCTATGGCGATGCTGAAAATTTAAAAATTGCTGATTGGGCTACACCGCAACCCGCTGATTATGAAGTACTAATAAAAGTAGCCGCTACTGCCCTCAATCGCGCCGACTTACTCCAAAGAGCTGGAAAGTATCCTGCTCCGCCAGGCGAAAGCCCTATTTTAGGTTTGGAGGTAGCGGGTACGGTGGTCGCTACTGGCTCGAAAGTGACAAAATGGCAACCTGGCGATGCTGTCTGCGGATTGTTGGGCGGTGGTGCTTATGCTGAGTATGCCGTGCTTCACGAGGAAATGGCGCTGCCGATCCCCTCCGGATTTGGTTTTGTGCAGGCAGCTGCTATCCCAGAGGCTTTTCTGACGGCTTTTCAAGCAATTGGCTACCTGGCAAATTTACGCCCCAAAGAGACCATCCTGATCCATGCCGGGGCAAGCGGCGTGGGCACAGCTGCCATCCAAATTGCCAAACAATTAGATGCTTACATCATCACGACAGCTTCGGCTGCTAAGCACACTATCTGCCAAGAGTTGGGAGCCCATAAGGTCATTGATTATCAAAAGGAAGACGTTGAACAGGCAATCGGCAATGATCAAGTAGATGTTGTAATAGATTTTATCGGAGCGCCTTATTTTCAAAAACACTTAAACCTGCTCCGTTCAGATGGCAGGCTAATCATCTTGGCAATGATGGGCGGTACTCAAGCGCCGGAGCTACAACTGGGCACTATTTTGCGGAAGCGCCTGAAAATAATAGGCTCTACCCTTCGCAATCGCCCGCTGGATTACAAAATAAAACTCAACAAGGATTTTTATGAATTTGGTTGGCACTTGTTTGAAACGGGGGCATTAAGGCCCATCATAGACTGCACCTTTAGCTGGCGGGCAGTCAGCGAAGCCCACCGCTATATGGAATCCAACCGCAATAAAGGAAAAATCGTGCTGTTGATAGACTAATGTTTGTGTTTGTATAAACCGTCAAACAGGGTCGTCCAGGATTTACCTTCATCATAAGTCACCTTTTCAGTTTTCCTGTATCAAACATTTGTTTTCCAACAAAACAATGTAATTCGTACCACTCAGGGTATTTTTTTGCACCAACAAAAGTTTCCCAATCACCCACCCAGAAATCAAATTATCTGAATTTTTCTGAACAGCAAGCGCAAGCAGGCTTATTTTGTTGCGCAGATGCAGTGGTACAAATCAACAACAGTAAGGCATAGCCCAATAATTTTTTTTATGACTTTATGTTTGAAGATTATAAAAAGGGTCAAGCGACTCCTACCATTTCGATACCCAAATCAATGCCGTCTTTTATAATAAGGCGTAAATTCCTATAAAAATTGACTAATTTTTTTGTTTTTACCAACGCAGGAGGGCGGAAGCCCAGGTGAAACCACTCCCGAAAGCCGCCAAACACACCAGATCGCCGGGCTGAATAGCGCCGGATTCCCATGCTTCGCAAAGTGCTATGGGTACAGAAGCCGCGGTTGTATTGCCATATCTTTGGATGTTGTTCCAAACCTGATCGTCGCGAAGTTTTAGTTTTTGCTGAACAAACTGGCTGATGCGCAGATTCGCCTGATGTGGAATGAGTACTTTAATATCCTGAGGGCTCAGATTGACCTTTTGCAGCGCTTCCATGATGACCTCCGGAAATTTTTGCACTGCCATTTTAAAGACAAATTGCCCTTCCATATTGGGGTAGATATATCCATTTTCTACCATGTATTCATTGAGAAAAATCTCACCATATTCCGCATCAGAATAGCCAAAGTCGAAGGATTCTCCCATTTTTTTCAAATGATACCCCCCGTGCGAGCCAGGGTTGATGAAGGCAAGTTTCTCGGCATAAGTGCCATCTGAATGCAGGTGCGTGGTCAGAATGCCTGTGTTTTCTTCTTCAGTTGGTTGCAGGACAACCGCTCCTCCCCCATCGCCAAAAATAACGGTCACGTTGCGCCCTCTGGTGGAGAAATCTAAGCCCATGGAGTGCATCTCAGCGCCTACCAGCAGCACATTTTTGTACATGCCTGTTTTGATAAACTGATCGGCAATAGATAAGCCATAAATGAAGCCAGAACACTGATTGCGAATATCCAAAGCGCCTATTTCTGTTTGGGTTATACCCAATTCTCTTTGCAACAACACCCCGCAACCCGGAAAGTAATAATCGGGGCTAAGGGTCGCAAATATAATAAAATCAATATCCTCTTTAGCAATACCCGCGCGCTGAATAGCTATTTCAGCGGCACGAGCCCCCATCGTAGTGGTGGTTTCTTCATGTTTGATGCCGTAACGGCGCTCCTTGATACCGGTGCGTTCCTGAATCCACTCATCCGAGGTATCCATTAGCTTGGAAAGTTCATCATTGGTGACTACCTTTTCTGGTATATAATAACCAATACCTGCAATTTTTGAACGTAGCATATATCCTCTTTTTACGATTTGAGTATAATAAAATCAGTCACAGAAAAATAATTTTGTAAAAAACTAAAATAGTTATATTTTCAATGCGTTTTTAGTAAAATAACCTTGCAAATATATATATTTGCTGATAATGAACGCTTTTTCCGTTGAAGGTTTTCATCCCCGCTAAAAAGTAACTATTTTCTCTACTTCCTTGAGCCGATTAAGGTACAGCCACTTGCTTATTTGCTAAATTACAAAACTTATACTATGAGTATGATCAATCTGGGTGTTATAGAAGATGAACCTCTTGTATTAGAAACCCTCGAAACCTTTTTAGGCAAACAACCCGAAATCAATATCACTATCACCGCTACTTCTGTCGAGAATTTTATTAAAAATCTTTACGACTTTATTCCATTGGACATGATTTTGCTTGATATAAAACTGCCTGGCATCTCTGGTCTGGAGGGCATTCGGTACCTAAAAGAAGAACGCCCGGATGTGGATATCCTAATGCTTACTGCATCTGATGATTCCGACAAGGTGTTCAAAGCGCTCTGCGCCGGGGCAGTGTCCTATATTTCCAAGCGTACCGATCTTGCCAATATCAAAGACGCCTTGGTCACTGTACACCGAGGGGGCGCTTACATGTCTCCTTCCATTGCACGGAAGGTAATTGAGTATTTTGGTCCCAAAAAAGCATCAGAACCCACAGATATGCTTACGCCCCGCCAGGAGCAAATCGCAAAAGCCCTGGTAGATGGATTGAGTTATAAAATGATTGCCGATAGGTACACCATTTCAGTTGAAACGGTACGAGATCATATCAAAAAAATATACAGAAAGCTGGAAATCAACAGTAAAGCGGAATTGATTCGAAAAAAATTGGATGATGAGTTTTGAAACCACATTTTTTGAATAGCGCATTTATTAAAAGCATTTGCTTGCAAAATATTGTGTAATTAACTAAATGCAGTCTTTATAGCCTTGCTAACACTTAATAAATTTAACCGTTCTGAGGCATGTCATTTTGCCTACATCAAAGAATTGCTACTTTGCCTCATAATGCTCTGCCAATTTATTACATTTGGGCAAAATAATAAAATTACAAGCCAGTTTTATTCGATCAACGATGGCTTATCCGACCGTTTGGTAGCGGATATGATACAAGGGGAAGATGGATTTATCTGGATCGGTACGCCAAATGGTTTGAATAAATTTGATGGCTACGAGTTTATCACTTTTGATAATACACCAGGCAATACGAATCGTTTATCCGAAATTTTTATTGAAAAATTATTTCAGGATAAGGCGGGCAATATTGTCATTTTATACAAAAACAATCTCCTCTTTTTTGATTTGCTCAATCCTTTTACCCACGAATGCCAAAAAATAGGCTTGCTACCCGAAAACGGAATCAAAGGTATCGTGCGGCAGATTACCGTTGCTACTTCTGGCGAAATTATCGTCTTAGCTATTGATAATCAATCAACTATTGCTTACAAATACATTGGCAACAACCAGTTCGCTCCGATTTTTGATATTAGGGAAGATCGCAGGTGGTTTACGGCTTCTTTGAATTTGATACAACTGAATAATGGAGATTTCCTATTAAATGACAGCGAAAAAGGGCTAAAGCTCATCGCGCCTAATGGCAAAGTGAAAAAAGTTTTTATTGAAGGTGATTTTATTTGCTTAGAAAAAGCAGACAACTACCCCGGCAACTTATCCATCCTTCACCAGGACAAACTGGGGCGCGTGTGGCTGGCATTCACCCAGAATACGGGCGTTTTCCAGTACTTTCCAGAACAGAAGGAATTCAGACAAGTGGAAATTCTTCCTGCTGGTAGTTATTTCCCCAAAATATGGGAAGATAAATTAGGGAATGTTTTGTTCAACAAAGTTGTTAGATTAGAAGCTTTTCCAAATGCAGAGCAACTCATTTGTATCAAAGCAGATGGTACATTGACTGACCTCAATTATCTTCTAAATCCCAACTCTTTGATTATCAGCATCTGGAGTGAAGATTTTTTCAAGACCGTGCTATTGGGCTTGGATACGGGGCTAAAAATCATCCAGAATAATCGCGATAAAGTCATCAATTACTTAGCTGAAGACCTTCTGGCGGAGCAGCGGGGTACGATACTCCGGGGCATTACTGGCAATCAGGATAAAGTTTATTTCAACGAAGAATCAGGATTGTGGTACGCACTTGATTTAAGAACCTGGCAACTCGATACCCTCGAACTGATCAATACAGCAACAGGAAAAAAAATTGATACCAGCTGTAGCTATGATATAGAAATGGATTCGCTTGGTTTTGTGTGGGGTATTTCCTGTTACAACTCAAAAGAAGGTAGGCTGCATCGCTATAATCCCGCCAAAGAACAAACAACAACTTACAACTATCTTCACAAATTCAATGCCTTTACAATTGGACAAAATGGCTTACTATGGCTGGTGGCTGATACTGGCACCGAAAGCATGAAAGGGCAATTGGTTTCTTTCAACACCGCCACCAATGAATTCGACCTGTACCAAAATGCGGATGGCTCTAATCCGCTTGCCAATGCTACGCCGCTATTTATATACCAAAGCCGCAACGGTATCCTGTGGATAGGCACTGACAATGGCTTGATAAAAATAGATTTAAGAAAACGAAAATCTGCCTCTTTCCGCGCAAGTGCTGCCCAAAATACACTCAAAAGTAACATCATACACGTGATCCATGAAGATAAGGACGGCAATATCTGGGTAGGTACGAACAATGGCTTGAGTGTGTTAAATCCTCAAATTGGTATTTTCAACACCTACTTCAAAAGGGATGGCTTGGTGAGCAATACGGTTTGCGGTATTCTATCCGATACGGTAGGAAATTTTTGGATTAGCACCTACAACGGCATTTCTTACTTTGACAAAAAAAACAATCAATTTCATAACTTCTCTCAGGTGGATGGCTTCAGCCATGATGAGTTCAATCGCTTTTCTTATTATCGGGATCAATACAACCGCTACTATTTCGGGGGAGTAAATGGCTTGAATATTTTCGATCCTCAAAACCTGCTTATTGATGAAAAAATACCCACTGTGGTACTCACAAAATTGAGTAAATTTAATACTCGCCGCGAAGAAGGCATTCAGCAATTCAACTACTTAAATGATATCAAAACTCTGACAATTTCGCCTTACGATATTGATATTCAACTCCATTTTATGCTTCCCTGGTACGTCAATCCTTCTCGAAATCAATTTAGTGCATTTTTAGAAGGCTACGACAAAGAATGGACTTACCTGGGGCGCATCCACCAACTAGTGTACAAAAGTCTGCCTCCGGGCAGGTACACGCTTCACATCAAAGGTGCTGATCCTAATGGAAACTGGAGTAAAGACCCCCTTATCATAAAAATTGTAGTGAAGCGAATTTTCTATAAAACCTGGTGGTTTCTGACGCTGTTTTTTGCTACAATTCTGTTTTTTGCTTATGTTTTTTTGCGGTACAATTGGGAACAACAACTTCAGGTAGAGCGCTTTCGCACAAGAGTGTCCAGTGATTTGCACGATGAACTGAGCGGCTTACTTTCAGGCATTGCTATGCAAACGGACATGATCCGCATGATGACTACCGATGAAACGACCCAATCAAGGCTGAAACACATCGGGGAGGTAAGCCGCAAAGCTATGTCAAAAATGAGCGATGTGATTTGGTCTATTGACTCCCGAAAGGATAAAATGGAGAATTTGATTATCAGAATGCGAGAACATGCCGATGATATTCTATTGCCGCTCAATATCCAGTACACTTTCCAAATTCACAGAATTGATTATCAGCAGAAAATACCACCTTCTATCCGCCAGGAGTTGTATCTTATTTTCAAAGAAGCCATTAATAACATCGCCAAGCATTCCAACGCCAGCCAAGTGGATATTGCCATGGGCAATCAGGATGGGATATTTTTTATGAATGTGATTGACAATGGCAAAAATCAGAAAAAAAACGGCAGTAGTATCAAAAAAGGGCAGGGACTCTCCAATATCAGGATGCGGGCAGCCAGAATCAACGGGGAAGTTGAGTTTGCCGAAGCAGAAGGCTTTACCGTGACATTTAGGATGAAAAAATTTGCCAAGTAAAAAAACAGCACACACCAAAGCGCTATTTGTTAAAAGTGGACTATCAGCATCTTATCAAAAAAGCCGAGACTCTGGTACTCCTCCACCCTACCCCACCCCCCAAAGATGGGGTAGCGAAGTAATTTTCTCTGATGTACATTTGTGTCGTTAGTTTGAATAAAAAGCCAGAAGATATATAATTTTTCCTTTCTATTCACCTATCAACAAGAAGCGTGTTTACTTAATGGGGCTTTCTGTCTTCTCTTTAGGGAAGCCCCCCATTTAAAAAAAAACTAAACCCCAGCCAAGAATAAAAAACTAATCCTCGTGGCTCTCCTCTCTTAATTTTATTTGCCCGGAAGAAGTGAGAGCCTATTTTTTTTCTTCAATTTTTTCGATCAGATTGGGATAATCCGTGATCATTCCATCTACCCCAAGTTGAATTAAGCTACGCATCGTTGGCAGATCGTTGACCGTCCAGGGGATGATTTGTATGCCCTTGTTGTGCACCTGTTTTACCAAATCCGCATTTACCAAAGCATGGTATGGACTATAAATAGTTGGCTCGAACCCTAATTTTTCAAGATTTGTTTCTAAACCATCGGTATTTTCAATCAATAAAGCTGTTGTCAGGTTGCTATCTATTTCATGTACAGCTTGCAACGCCCGAACATCAAAGGACTGAATGCAAGCACGCTCCTGAATACCAAGCGAGTGGATTGCATCAACTAATAATTGGGCAAAAATCTTAGGCTCAGGTGTAAATTTGCCGTCCCATTCCGGGCGACTTTTGATTTCGATGTTGTAAAAAGGAGGCTTCAAACGGTTTGCCTTGCAATGTGCTTCTACCGCAGCCACCATGTCTTTCAACAATGGCTTGTGAACCCTCATAGCTTGCTGGACCGGAAAGCGGGCATTTCCTCGGCTTCCACAGTCGTATTGCGCTACTTCCGCATACGTCATACCCCAAATCGCCAAAGAAGGCGCTTCCGCCTCTGTGATCGGTGTGCTATCTGGTTTGCTACAAATAGCAGCCGACATCCAGGGCTCGTGCGAGAGCAGCAACTGGCTATCTTTGGAAACCGCCAAGTCCAATTCTAATGTTCTGATCGGATAAGCTAAAGCCTTTAAAAAAGCCGGAATCGTATTTTCTGGTAGCAAACCGCGTGCACCCCGATGCCCCTGCCAATCAAAATTTGCGGGAATATGCAAAGTCGAATTTGTTTTCCTGGATTGACAACCAAACAAAAACAATGCCCATAACAAGATAAAAGCAAGTCGTTGCATCTCAATTTTTATTCAAATAATCAATAGCCAAATTGCATAACACCCTCACGCCCAGCTTCATACCACTTTCGTCAATATAAAAATCCGGCGTATGGTGTGGTGGTGCTTTTTTGGGGTCCATACCTTTAGACATGCCGCCCAAAAACAAAAATAGCCCCGGCACTTTTTCTGCATAGAAAGCAAAGTCTTCTGCTCCAGTGATTGCATTTGATAAGATAACGTTTTCTTTACCCGCTGTTTTTTCAATCGTAGGGAGCATCATGGTAGTTAGGTTAGGATTGTTATAAGTGATGGGTACTCCTCTGACGATCTCCACCTCAGCCTTTGTACCTGCACTTTCAGCGATGGCAGTAGCTACATGTACAATTTTTTCGTGAACGAGGCGCTGCATGGCGGTGTCCAATGTCCGAATCGTACCAGTCATCTCAACTTCCTCCGGGATAATGTTATTGCGAACACCACCAGAGATGCGCCCGATACTGATGACGGCGGCCTCTTTAGTCAATTCCATTTGGCGGCTGATGATCGTTTGCAAGCCCATGATAATTTGAGCAGCTGCCACGATAGGGTCTGCCCCGGTCCAGGGCGTAGAACCGTGGGTTTGTTTTCCTTTCACCTTGATGCTCAAAATATCCGCAGCAGCAAGTTCCCCGCCTGGTTTGTATCGAATTTTGCCTACTTCTGTAGCAGAATTAATGTGCAGCCCAAAAATCACATCCACTTTGGGATTATCCAAAACGCCTTCTTTGACCATCAAACCTGCACCACCCTGCTCTCCGGGAGGCGCGCCTTCCTCCGCCGGTTGAAAAATAAAAACAATCGTGCCTTTTAGCTGCTCTTTCATTTCCACCAGAATTTGGGCTGCGCCCATCAGCATGGCTACATGGGTATCATGCCCACAAGCGTGCATCACTCCCACTTCCTGACCGATATAGGTACTTTTTACCTTTGAGGCGAAAGGCAAATTTACTCGCTCTACCACCGGCAATGCATCCATATCAGCTCTGAGCGCTACCGTAGGGCCGGGCTTACCCGTTCGCAGAATGCCGATTAAACCGGTATGTGCGATCCCTGTTTTAACTTCCAAACCTAAAGTTTTTAAGTGCTTTTCAACGTATTCGGCAGTTTTGTATTCTCGATTAGATAATTCCGGGTTTTGATGAAGGTGTCTGCGCCACTCAACGACTTTATTTTCAATAATATCCGCTTTCTTATCAACTACACTCTGCGCGAAAAGAGAAAAATTTGCTATACACATAGCAGAAAAGAATATCCATTTTTTCATACTAAACATTTTATTTAGCCTAAACAAAGGCTATTGCTGCGTAAAATAAGGGTTGACAGCTGTTTATAATTATTATGGCATGATCCTATTGTTTTGAAGGATCACTTGACTTGGCATTTAGGATGGACAGCACTTTTTGGGTAATATCAAGGGTTGTATCAGCCACCAGAATTTGCCCACCGGCGGCGTAACTCAAAATAAAGTCATATCCTTCTTTATCTTTTAATGATTTTAATTCATCAATTAATGATTTTTGCAACTTTTCATTAATTTTCTGTCCCTCCTCCAGTAGAGCGCGAGTGACTTGCTCTTGCTCCTGCATCAATGCCTGCTGCCTTTGTCCAAAGCGTTGTTCTTCCTTCTGAATTTCGCCTGGTGAAAGTAATCCTTGCTGAATTTTCGCCTGAATGGCTGCAAGGTCTTTTTCCAACGATCTACCTTTTGCTTTTAAAGAGGCATCTGCGTCTTTTTCCTTTTTTTGCAAGGCATCCCGTTCTTTTTTGAAATTATCATAATTTTCCAACAAGGAATCCGTATTGATGTAGGCTATTTTCAGCACATCCGCAGTCGCAGCTGGTGTCTCTACTTCCGCTGTTCCTTTTTTATCCTTCGAAAAAACTTTTACATACAAAAAAGCAACAGCAAGCAACAATATAATATTTAAAATAATTGAAACGTTTTTCATGTGTAATATTTAAAATATTTTCACTAAGAATAAAAGGCTTATAAAATCAAAATCATTTTTTCAAGGCAGCATAATATTCATAAAAATAAGGTATCGTTTCAATACCTTTATAAAAATTAAACAGCCCGAAATGCTCATTAGGAGAATGGATAGCATCGGAATCTAATCCAAAACCCATCAGGATGCTGTCCACTTGAAGGACTTCTCTGAACAAAGAACCAATGGGGATATAGCCGCCCTCGCGTTTGGGAATCGGGTCTTTACCAAAGGTTTTTGCCATAGCCAGATGTGCCGCCCGATACTCTACAGTGTCTGTAGGTGTCACTGATGGTTCTCCACCATGCATGCGCACCACTTTCACCTTCACCGAAGGTGGGGCAAGGGATTGGATGTAATTTTCTACCAATTCATAAATTTTTTCACTCTCCATATGTGGCACAAGGCGATGAGAAAACTTGGCGGCAGCTTTGGATGGAATAATCGTTTTGGAGCCTTCTCCCTGGTAGCCTCCCCAGATGCCATGGCAATCAAAGGTAGGCCGAATACTTGTGCGCTCACTTGTGGCGTAGCCATGCTCCCCCTGTACTTCCTGGATACCCAATGTTTTCTTAAAAGTATCGAGATTAAAGGGCGCTTTTGCCATCTCAGCGCGATCCGCGATGCTTATTTCTTCCACTTGATCGTAAAATCCAGGAACGGTGATACGCCCGGCTTCATCAGTCATCGAACTCAGTATTTTAGTCAATACATTGATCGGATTGGCAACCGCACCGCCATACGTGCCGCTGTGCAAATCTCGGCTTGGTCCCTCTACATGGATTTCAAAATAGGCCAATCCGCGCACCCCAGTCGTAATACTTGGAATATCATTGGCAATGATAGAGGTATCCGAACACAGCACTACATCGCAAGCTAATTTTTCTTTATTGGCTATTACAAAACCTTTGAAACTCGGCGAGCCAACTTCTTCTTCTCCTTCGATGATAAATTTTACATTGCAGGGCAGGTTGTCGTTTTTGAGCAATGCTTCAACCGCTTTGACGTGCATAAAGAACTGCCCTTTGTCATCACAAGAACCTCTTGCAAAAATAGCCCCATCGGGGTGAATCTCCGTTTTTTTAATCACGGGTTCAAAAGGTCCAGATTCCCACAAATCCAGGGGGTCGGGCGGCTGAACATCATAATGCCCGTACACCAGCACGGTAGGGAGTTGCTTATCGAATATTTTTTCAGCATATACGATGTCATTACCGTTCAAGGTCTCGCCATTTTTGACGTGCGTAGTGGAGCAAAGCTCTACCTTATCCATACCAATTTGGCGGAGGTGCGCTGCTACACTTTCTGCCATTTCTTTGACATTCTTCGCATACGCCGAATCGGCAGAAATAGAAGGAATGCGTAGCAATTGCAACAACTCATCCAAATAACGCTGCTTGTTGAGCTGGATATATTCCTGGACCTTTTGCATTGACATGATATAAAATTGTTGGTTAGGTGAACGGAATGGTAAAGATAAAAAACCGGAGCTTAAAACCCTGATTCTTCCACAAAAAAAGGCGTTTTTAGTTGAGATACGTTTTTAGCAAGACTTTCAGGCGCTCCTCCGAAATCTTTTCTTCTATTTTGCCGTCGTATGCCATTGCGATTTTGCCATTTTCTTCCGAAACCACGAAAACAGCTACATTGACTTTCTCTGTGAGCCCGGCTGCTGCCCGATGCCGCATTCCAAAGTGGTCTGGCAAATCCGTATTTTCAGAAATAGGCAAAACGCAACTTGCCGATTCTATTTTTCCATTGGCAATCACCACAGCGCCATCGTGGAGCGGGCTTTCTTTATTAAAAATACTTTCGAGTAGGGCTTCGCTCAGGTGTGCGTCCAGGTGAATCCCCGTAGCGATCAGCCCGGTCATATTCACATCATTAGCCAGTACAATCAAAGCGCCGGTCTTCCGTTTGCTCATGCGCATGAGAGCCGTCTGCAAAGCCTTTCGTTGCACTTCCAGTTGGTCAGGGACGTTCGTTTCTCTGCCTATGATGCGCCCAATAAATTGAATTTGCCTTTGAAAAGTGTTATTACCCAAAAATAAGAGGAATCTTCTGATCTCCTGTTGGAAAATAACGACAATGAGAAACATCCCTACATTGACAAACTGATCGAGCACCGCCGAAAGCAAGTCCATTTTCAGTTGAGTCACCAGCCACCATACCACATACAACAGTAGGATTCCGATAAAAATATTAAAAGCAATCGTTCCCTTTAGCAAGCGATACAATTGGTACAGCAAATACCCAACGATGAGCACATCCAGTATATCCCAGATGCGCACAGGCAAAAAACCTATTTTAAAAAGCAAAAACATGCAGCGTTTTGTTTAAACCCGTACATTGACCAAAAAGTGGCAAAAAACCGTGGTTTTGTATATTTTTGTAATTGAAATAAAATCATTGTCCCATGAACGCGATTCCACTCCTGCAAATTAAGCATTTTTTGGCGCTTGCCGGAATTTTCCTTTCTTTCTCAACAAGCTGGGCACAAGTCATGCGGGTAAACGAAAGAGGAGAAAGAGTCATTGTGTATGCTGATGGCACACAGCAATACTTCACCAATTTTGCCTTGCCGGCGGATGCCTTGTTCGATCCCAAAGATTCTCCGGATTATGTTCCGCTGGATAGCACTCGATATCCTATTTTTAATGGTACTATTGCACCGATGAATAATCCCTTGGCTTTTACAACCGAAGAAGACGCGCGCAAAATTATCAATCGCAGGGCTCAAATCAGTTACGATGCTGCTCAAATTGCTGAAAAAAGAGCGCAGGAAGCTGCCTTGCAACGCTCTAAAATAGAAAAAGAACTGCAAAACGCGCAAACTAAAGGGGCGGAAGAAGAGGTCATTCGCCACCTGAAAATCCGGCTAAGCGCTGCCCAAAAAACAGAACAAGAAACGATACTCGAAGCAACGCAAGCAGCACAAGAGGCCAACAACGCTAAGCAATTGACGCAAAAAGGGAATTTCCTGCAAACCTTGGTAGATGCCGAAAAAAGCCGCAACAAAG
Source organism: uncultured Saprospiraceae bacterium (assembly GCA_964526645.1). GTDB lineage: Bacteria > Bacteroidota > Bacteroidia > Chitinophagales > Saprospiraceae > JADJNW01. The sequence goes on along the minus strand of CAZGJN010000029.1, from coordinate 1,714 downwards.
ACCCGCGCACGAGCGCTTCCTTGACGGAACAACTGGCGGAGGATTTTTATACCAATCTGGTCACCGCTGCCAATCCGGCTTTTACCAATAATTATACCCCTCCCAAGCAGCAGTGTGAAGTTGCTTTTGAGGGCAAGGACGAAACTACCGGGCAATGGCGGCGCGACATGCAGCAACAACTCCTTTTTTCTTATACCGACGAGCGGCTGCGCCCTTACCTCAAGGAAAAAGAATACTTGCAGTGCGAGGGTTTTCTCACCTCTACTGCGGGCTTTCGCTTTTTGTCTTTGCAATTTACTTTTGCCTATCCCAATGCCCAGGAAGCCTATGGTTTTATCGAAAAAGGCAGTATTTTAGTGATCAAGTTGCTCAATGGCGATTTTGTGACCCTTTTATCAGGCAGGATGGATCAAGGTAGCTATGATACAGAAAGTGAAATATTAAGCTATCAGGTGCATTATGTTATTGATCGAAGTCAGCTCAATATACTGAAAAACAGTGAAGTAGATAGCATTTTGGTCTTCTGGAGTACTGGCTATGAGGAGTATCAGGTGTATCAACTTGATTTTTTTATCAACCAGATTAATTGCCTAGAAAAATAAGTTTAAAATAGTATTAAATTCGATAGCATGACGAGTAAAGAACAAGAGCTCCGCTCTGTACAAATGCTGGGCTTAAAGCTACCAACTGACCCGCGTTGGGTCAATCTGGCGGAAAAAGACCTTGCCGAAATTCTCACAGACCATGCTTATTGCGAGCAAAAAGCTGCCACTTCCTGTATTTCACTCATCCAACAATATCCAGAAAAAATAGAGCTGGTAGAAGAACTCGCCCCTATCGTTACGGAAGAATGGGGACACTTCCGCATGGTGCTCTCCGAACTCAAAAAGCGACAACTCCAACTTGGCAAACAACGCAAGGACGAATACGTCAATGCCCTGCTTCAGTTTCAACAAAAAGGTGGCGGGCGCGAAGATAACCTGCTCGAAAAATTACTCACTTGTGCCCTCATCGAAGCGCGTAGCTGCGAGCGCTTTCGCCTCCTAAGTCTGCACATTCAGGATGAAGCCCTGCGCAATTGGTACCACAAGTTTATGGTTGCCGAGGCAGGTCATTATGTACTTTTTATAGAACTTGCCAAGCGTTATGCCCCAGAGGGAAAAGTAAAAAAGCGCTGGCAGGAATACCTTGATTATGAGGCAAAAGTAATGCAGGAACTGGAGTTGAGAGGAGACCGGATGCACTGACGCGAAAGAGCGATAGAGGGGTGCAACCGCTTGATTTATAACGCTTTGATGAAGGAAGTGATCCCGACAGGATTCGAACCTGTGACCCACTGCTTAGAAGGCAGTTGCTCTATCCACTGAGCTACGGAACCAATAGAATTTTAAATCTACTACAGAAACGAGTGCAAAAATAACATATTCTACAATAATCTTGTTCCTGCATGTAAATCAAAAATAAAAAATTCCGCTTGCACCTTCCTGATTTCAGCTTTACTTTTGGCACTATGAAGCTACATAGTTTTTTAGTCAATTGCTAAAACTCTATTTTACTGAAAATTAAGCACTTACATTTAATCCTGTTCAATATAAAAACATCCTCCTCTACAACAAAACAAATTTTGTTACCGTACCTGCGGCGCAAACGCTATCAGCTCGTTGTGTATCTAAATGTATGATGAAAAAAGTTCATTGAAATAAGAGACGTACAA
>CAZGJN010000028.1:0-48067 GCA_964526645.1 uncultured Saprospiraceae bacterium | reverse complement strand
CTATTTCAATGAACTGATTTTTAATTACTTATTATTTAGTGCGTAAGTCCTAATAGAATCTAAAATATTTAAATATTTACCAAAACATATTAACACGATACACTAAAATACTATTTTATTAATTTCAAAACCATATCCCGAAACTGATTCCCTCTATCTTCATAATTTTTAAACAAATCGAAACTCGCACAAGCCGGTGACAAAAGCACTACATCGCCCGGATTTGCCAGGTCTGAGGCGGTTTCCACTGCTTCTGCTGCGCTGTGGGTTTCCACGATCGGCTTCCCAAAATCGCCAAAAACCTGGAGCAATTTGCTATTATCAGCCCCCAAGCAAACAATGGCTTTCACTTTCTCGCGCACAAACGGGAACAAAGGTTCATAATCATTGCCCTTGTCCTGCCCACCCACAATCCAAATGGTCGGTTTGGTCATAGCTTGCAAAGCATAAAACACCGAATCCACATTGGTTGCCTTGCTATCGTTGATAAATTCCACACCATTGATGGTCGCTATCAACTCCATGCGGTGCGCCACATTTACAAAGGTTTCCAAACCTTTTTGAATCGCCTCATCCTTCGCACCAAGCGCTTTTGCTGCATGAATGGCAAACAAAGCATTCATATAATTGTGCCTGCCCCTTAATTGGGTTGTCCTCATGTCAAACCGCGAATCGCCGGCGACCACAAAATCGCCGTCTATCATCTGCTCGCTGATCGCTACGCCCTTTGGCGTCAGCTGTATCGTTTTCAAACGATTCGTAATATTTTCGTTATCAGCATTGTATAAAAAAACATCCTCTTTGCGCTGGTTTTCACAAATACGAAACTTCGCGCTGATGTAATTTGCCATTTGATAATCGTAGCGGTCGAGATGATCCGGCGTTATATTCAAAATCATCGAAATATCTGGTCGAAACATTTGAATATTATCCAATTGAAAACTACTGATTTCCAGCACATAACACGCTTTTTTCGCTTCCGCAACCAATCTTGCAAAACTGTAACCAACATTCCCGCCAATCGCCACATCAAAGCCCGCCGTTTCCAGAATGTGAAAGGTCAGCTTTGTGGTGGTCGTCTTGCCATTACTTCCTGTAATCGCAATCACGGTCGAATCGGTATGCCGACTTGCAAATTCAATCTCTGAAATCACCGGAATGCCTTTTGCTACAACTGCTTGAATTACAGGTACTTTGTCAGGAATACCCGGACTTTTAATGATTTCGTCCGATTCCAGAATTCTTGTCAATGTATGCTCGCCTTCCTCGTATGGAATGGCGTTTTCATTTAGTTCTTCTTTATATTTTTCAGCAATCAAACCTTTGTCCGATACAAAAACATGATGCCCTAATTTCTTCGCCAATAGCGCCGCGCCCACCCCACTTTCGCCAGCACCTAAGATTACTGTATTCATGTGCTATCGTGTTATGGTGTTTTAGTTCGATGGCATTTTTTACAAAATACATTAACACCATCGCACGACAACACCCATCTTATCTAATTTTCAAAGTTATTATCGTAATGACCGCCAGCAGCACCGCTACAATCCAAAACCGCGTCACAATTTTTACTTCATGCATTCCTTTTTTCTGATAATGATGATGTAATGGCGACATCAAGAAAATCCGCCGACCCTCGCCGTACTTGCGTTTGGTGTATTTGAAATACATCACCTGGATGATTACCGACAGGTTCTCCGCTAAAAAAATGCCACATAATACTGGAATCAAAAGTTCTTTGCGTAGCAAAATCGCCATCGAAGCAATGATTCCACCCAAGGTCAAACTGCCTGTATCGCCCATGAACACCTGCGCCGGAAAAGCATTGTACCACAAAAAACCGATACAAGCCCCCACTAAGCTTGCCGCAAAAATTACTACTTCGCTCGTGCCTGGCAACTGCAAAATACCCAGGTAATTCGCGGCGATCGCGTTGCCCGACACATAAGCAAAAATGCCCAGCGTGAATGCTGAAATCCCGGAAACGCCTGTAGCTAAACCATCCAAGCCATCAGTCAAATTCGCTGCATTCGACACCGCTGCAACAATAAAAATCACCAAGGGAACGAATAATAACCACGCCCATTTAGCAGCTACCGATTGCTCAATAGGCAATAACCAACTGTAATCCAAGTGATTACCTTTTAAAAAAGGGACATTTGTCAAATTCGTTTTGTAGTCCCCTTTTTGGATCGTTTGATTGCCATTTTTTTCAGTGTAAATAGTATCGCCTACCATTTGCGCTTCGGTGTAGCCCAATTCATTGGCGACTTTTACGTCCATGCGCACTACAATATCATCATTTGTTAGCATCGTTATGCCGATGATGAGCCCCAGACCTATCTGTCCGAGGATTTTAAACCAAGCTTTCAAGCCTTCCTTGTTTTTCCGAAAAACCTTGATGTAGTCATCCAGAAAACCAATCAATCCCATCCAAAGCGTTGATAACATGAGTAAAATGACATATACGTTGTCCAATTTTGCCATCAACAAACAGGGGATAAGAGTTGCCATTATAATAATCACACCGCCCATTGTCGGCGTGCCTTGCTTTTGAATTTGCCCCGCCAGCCCCAGGTCGCGTACGGTTTCACCGATTTGCTGCCGCTGGAGTTTTTTGATAATTCTACCCCCGAAGATCATCGAAATAATGAGCGACAAAATAACCGCTACGCCCGCTCGGAAAGAGATGTATTGAAAAAGTCCCGCCCCAGCGATATGCCCAAAATTTGTTTCAAGCCACTTGATGAGTTCTACGAGCATGGTTTTTCCGTTTTGAAGGTCTTGGATTTGTGATTCAAAAAATTCGGTCAAAAATAAGGATTCCTATACTCAAAAACCCATCGAAAGTACGAGGTACGATATTTGTGTATCGCTAACTTTGTAGTTCGTTCCTCAAAATCTCCTTATCATCGAAAGGGTATTTCACCCCCTGAATGTCCTGATATTTCTCGTGTCCTTTTCCTGCTACCAAAATAATGTCACCGCTTTGTGCCAGTTTGCAGGCCGTGCGAATCGCCTGTTTGCGGTCAACGATGGTCAACACCCTGCTCGTTGCATCCGTCGGAATACCCACTTCCATGTCTGCCAGGATAGCTTCCGGCTGCTCTGTACGCGGGTTATCGGAAGTTAAAACGACTTGCTCGCTCAGGTTGCAAGCGATTTTAGCCATTTCCGGGCGCTTGGCTTTATCGCGATCGCCGCCGCAGCCTACCACCGTGATGACGCGGGCATTGGCTTGCCGCAATTGTCCAATCGTTTCCAACACTTTTTCCAGCGCATCGGGCGTGTGCGCATAGTCCACAATGCCCAGAATCTGGCGTTTTTGATCAAAAATATAATCAAATCTCCCTTCCGCCGTGTTGACATTGCTTAATGCTGTCAAAACTTCTTCTTTCTTTTGCCCCAGCAAGACCGCCGCCGCGTACACCGCCAGCAAATTGTAAGCATTGAACTGGCCGATCAGCCGCCCATGAAAATCCTGTCCATTAATGTCCAAATGCAAACCTAAAAGGCTGTTATCCAGTATTTTAGCTTTGAAATCGGTCAAACGATGCAAGCTGTAGCGATAGACACTGGCTTTGGTATTTTGCACCATCACATCGCCGCGCTTATCGTCCATATTGACGAGGGCAAAGGCATTTTTTTGTAATATGTCAAAGAAACTTTTTTTGGCTTTTATATAATTGTCAAACGTTTTGTGATAATCTAGATGGTCGTGCGAAATATTTGTAAAAATCGCCCCAGCAAATTGCAATCCGGCAATCCGGCGCTGCTCCGCCGCGTGTGAGCTCACCTCCATGAAGGCGTAATCGCAACCCGCTTCTACCATATCTGCCAGTAAAGCATTGATAGCGATTGAATCCGGCGTGGTATGGGTGGCTGCCACTACTTGCTGTCCGATGCGATTTTCCACAGTCGAAAGCAAGCCACATTTGTAGCCCAATGCCTGGAACAAATTGTACAACAGTGTAACAGTAGTCGTTTTGCCATTGGTGCCGGTCACGCCCACCAGCTTCAGCTTTTCTGAAGGGTGATTGTAAAAATTGCTCGCCATCCAACCCAATGCCTCTGCGCTATTCGCCACTTGCACATAAGTGACTTTGGAATCCAGGTTTTCCGGCAGCGTTTCTAATAAAATGACGGTAGCCCCATTGGCAATCGCCTTGTCAATAAACTGATGCCCATCTGTCTGATAACCTCTCAAAGCGGCGAACAGGCTTCCCTGCTCTGCGCGGCGCGAATCGAGGGTGAGTTTGTTCACTTTTCGATTCGAATCACCTTTTATTTCAAGTACTGACACGTTGGTCAGTATATCCTGCAAGTTTTTCATTTCATAAAAATAGCTGTTCTTCAACTTTTCATAACAAAATAGCGGCTCATGGCATCATTGCAAAAATATCCGCACGGTTTGCCCGCGCGCCCGCGTACCCGGCAAAATGGACTGTCGAACGACCTTTCCCACGCCTACTACATCCACTTTGCAGCCTCGATTTTCCATCAAGTATAAGGCATCGCGCAAGCCCATGCCCACTACATTTGGGACGACTTTAGCATCGGGTAAAGTGCGATTGACCACCAAAAGGCTGTCCCCCTGGCTTTGCAAAACGGCAGTTTCTGCGGAAGATTGATCATAATATTTAATATCCAAAAAATCAAGCACTTCTTGAATATCCTCCCGAATACCTGCATCATTCAACGGCATTTTATTGGAAGCCAAAATAGGTTTGGCAGTTTCATTGATGGCTTCGTGCAGATTCACTTTGGTAGCGTAGAGATGATCGGCAATCTCCCGAAAAACAGGCCCTGCTACATCTGCCCCGTAAAAGCCCGCATTGCGCGGTTTATTGATGACTACAATGCAAGAATATGTAGGGTTTTCGGCAGGAAAAAAGCCCACAAAAGACGCTTGGTAACCGCTTAGCCGAATGCCGCGTTCGTTGCGGCGATACCCCACTTGAGCCGTACCGGTTTTGCCGGCAAAGCGGTATTCCTCCGTTTTGAGTTTTTCGGCAGTACCTCGCTCCACCACTGCTTCCAGCAATTCTTTTGCCTGGTGGATCGTTTTGGCAGAAGCGATGCGGCGATTAATAACTGTAGGTTTGAAGGTTTTAATGGTTTCGCCAAAGCGCTGGATTTCAGACACCAAATATGGCTTGACCATTACCCCATTATTGGCTACAGCATTATAAAATGTGAGCAATTGTAGTGGTGTAATTCTTACTTCATAACCAATTGACATCCAGGGTAGTGTTGTGCCACTCCATTGATAATTGGGATCATAAGCCTCTTTGATGTAAGGTTTTGCTTCTCCATCAATTTCAATGCCCGTAGGCAAATGCAGGTTAAAATCTTTAAGGCGTTTGATAAACCTTGCGGCACCTTCATTGCGGTTGATGCGCTCTTTTTTGCCATAATATTGCTGAACCAGCTTGGCAATTCCCACATTGGAGGAAATTTCAAAAGCGTGGCGTATGGTTGTAGAGTCTATTTTGGCGCTATACGGCGAAGCATCAATCATCGTTTCTTCAAAGAACTTAGTTTGCCCTCTTTCCAGGTGAATGGTATCATCCAGCTTCAGGTAGCCATCTTCTAACATTGCCATCATAGAAGCCAATTTGAAGGTAGAACCCGGCTCTATGGAATTTCCAATAGCGAAATTATAGGTTTCCCAATAGCCTTCCTCTGTTTTACCGAGGTTGGCAATAGCTCGGATGGCACCGGTTTTTACTTCCATCACTACGGCTGTGCCCCATTCGGCATCGTGGTAATTCATGGCACGCAGCAAAGCCTCTTCGGTAACATCCTGGATATTGATGTCCAAAGTCGTGACGATGTCATCTCCGCTTTTGGGTTCTATCAGGGAAAAATCTTCTGCCGGAATCCAAATATCGTTGGCTTCATCCACTCTAATCATTAATTGACTACCCTGCTCTCCGCCCAGTATTTTATTGTAGGCTGCTTCCAAACCAACTGGTTTGGCTCCTTCGCGCCCTATGTAGCCGATAGTGCGCTGAGCCAGTATGCCAAAGGGTCTTTTGCGCTCGCTTTTCTGCACTGCAATAAATCCGCCGCGGATCTGACCGAGGTTAAACAAAGGAAACTGCTCTATAAACTGTTTTTCGGCATAAGAAGCACGTTTCTTGATCGGCACATATCGTTGGGTAGAATCCCCGCGCATTCTGAGTAAATATTCTCTAAAGCCCCCAGGCGTAAAGCTATTATCCACATAGGTAGCAATACAATGCGATAGGGTATCGAGGTTTTCCATGAAATCCTGCTCTGTCATGCCAGTAGAATTAGGATCCATGCGAATATCAAAATAAGGGATAGATGTTGCTAACAAACTCCCGTCAGCTGCAAGGATATTTCCCCGCTCTGCCTCAACGGGGCGCGTGTCCATGTACAACTTTTCCCCTTCCTTGCGCCACTTTTCCCCTTCGGCATAGCTGATAATGATCGTTTGATAAACTAATACAATAGCTGCGGCGATGACACCCAACAAGAGAAAATAAATCCGATATAAGACTTCGTTTCTAATCTCCATCGTTCAGCTATGTTTCAGTCGTTTACAACAATTTTTTTAGGCTTGGTTTGAAAAGAGCGCAAGCCTTGTTCTTTTACTTTTTCTCTGATTTCAGAGCGCTTACTATCCACCATGATTTCTGCTTGCAGCGACCTATAATGCCAGCGCAATTCTTGTATTTCTTTTTTTAATGCCTGAATGCGGCGCACGTTCCGTTCAGCAAAATGAGCATTGGCAATGTAAATGATCGCCAAAAAGCCTACAAAAAGGATAAATGGCAGGTTCTCGAAAATCTTTTCAGAGTTCCAAAAGTCCCTACTAAAAACCTGTTCTATGCCTTTTTTCTTTGCCATTTTGATCTTTTATGCTGGTTTTTTAAAGCTTCTCTCCGACCCTCAATTTGGCGCTACGCGCTCTTGGATTTCGGCGAATTTCTTCCTGAGATGGCTCCACCCCACTTTTAGAAATCATTTTTAAAGGGCGAAAAATATTTCCATAAAAATCGCTTTTTACCTCGCCATTTGCATTGCCTACCTTCAAAAAATTTTTCACCATCCGATCTTCTATTGAATGATAGGTGATGACGCACAGCCTGCCTCCGGGTTTTAACACTTCAATGGATTGTTCCAAAAAATCGCTCAACGCGCCCATTTCATCGTTGACTTCCATCCTCAAAGCCTGAAACACCTGCGATAAGTAGCGCAGCTTTTGCCCCCGCGCCAGGGGTTCCACGATGGCGAGCAAGTCATGGATTGTCTTGATGGCTCGTGCTTTTCGTTCTTCCACTATTTTCAAAGCCAGGGTTTTCGCATTGCGCACCTCTCCGTACGCTCCCAAAATACGCTGCAATTCGGCTGCCGAATAAGTATTGACAATATCAGCTGCTGATACCTCGCCGCTCCTGTCCATCCGCATATCCAAAGGGGCATCAAAGCGATAGGAAAAGCCCCTACTCGCTTCGTCCAATTGGTGAGAGGAAACGCCCAAATCTGCCAAAATTCCATCTACTTGCTCGATTCCATACAATTTCAAAAAGCGCTTTAGAAACCGAAAATTATGATGAACGAAGGAAAATCGGGAGTCCTCTATTGCATTTCGGACGGCATCCTCGTCCTGGTCAAATCCGATCAGACGACCTTTGTCACCCAGTTGATTCAAAATGGCTGTAGCATGACCGCCGCCGCCAAAAGTAGCATCTACATAAACGCCTGCTGGTTGTATCGCCAGTGCTTCCACGCTTTCGTTGAGCAGTACAGGTTGGTGGTACGCCATTAGGTATCAGAGTTACTGATTTTTCCCAGCACATCTTCTGCCAGATCGGAGAAATCATCGGGCTCTTCATCCAAGATACGATCATATTCCTCTTTCGCCCAAATTTCAATCCGATCATTATACGCAGATAGAATCACATCTTTATCAATCGCAGCATATTCTAACAATCGCTTCGTAATCAATATTCTATCAGCACTATCCGCCACGAGTTTTTGAGCACCTCGATAAAAATATCTTATAAAATCGCGATTTTTCTTTACATACTGATTGAGTTGATTGATTTCATTTGTGATTCGCTCCCAAACGGCTTCAGGGTACAGCATCAGGCATTTTTCAAATCCTCTATTGACCACAAAACTATGGGCGTGCCCTTCCCCCAACTGTTCCACCAGATCAGTTGGCAATCGCATGCGCCCTTTGGGGTCTATTTTGCATTCGTATTCGCCCAATAATTGTTGCATGATACCCTTTCATTTGAGAAAGTGCTTCAAAATTAATAGGTTTTGACACAAATTACCACTTTTTACCACTATTTTTTTGAAAAAATTTTTCCACATTGCTTTGCAACAATATAAATTCGTGTTTTTTAATCAAAAAAATTATAGTTTTTCGCTTTTTTGACTACAAAAAGAAGATAAAAATTTGACAAGTGTCATTTAGTGGAGGCAGTTTCCATGAAAAGAAATGATGATATCCTCATAAAAATGGCGTAGCAGATTCAGTAAAAACAGAGGAAATATAATTCAAGAAGTAAAAGTGGGAATTTGTGGAAACAAAACGATGCTTTTATTCAAATTTTACCTTGCGACAGCGCAGGATTCATTTTAGCTATTATTGGGCAATGGTGTGGCCGCATAACTGGAAAAAAAACTGAGGAAACGCATTTGTAATACACCCCAGATCGCTTCTTTTACAATCCCGCGGGACATTTTGGAGCTGCCTTCCATCCGATCGGCAAAGGTAATAGGGATTTCTACGATCTTAAATCCCAGTAAACGAGCGGCGTATTTCATTTCAATCTGAAAGGCATATCCCACAAAGCGGATTTTATCCAAATCAATGGTTTCCAGCACTTTCCGGCGATAACAGATAAAGCCCGCAGTGGGGTCTTTCACGGGCATCCAGGTTACAAACCTTACATAAAGGGATGCGCTGTAGGAGAGTAAAATTCGATCCAAGGGCCAATTCTCCAATTTTCCGCCAGGTACGTACCGCGATCCGATCACTACGTCCGCGTGTTGGGCAGTGCAAGCCTCGTACATGCGTACCAAATCTTGAGGATTGTGTGAAAAATCAGCATCCATTTCAAAAAAATAGTCGTACCGCCGCTGTAGCCCCCATTTGAAACCTGCAATGTAGGCAGTGCCAAGCCCTAACTTACCTTGCCGCTCGATCAGGAAAATAGCATTGGGATGCCTTTGCTGGAGTGCCTTCACGACTTGGGCAGTTCCATCAGGAGAGCCGTCATCTACGATAAGCACGTGGAAATCCTTCTCTAAAGAAAGCACCGCCTCTATAATTTTGCCGATGTTTTCCTTTTCATTGTAGGTTGGAATGATGACTAAACTATCTGCCAATGTATTTTAGTTGGAAAAGTGAAATAAAGAAGCCGCAAAAATAGAATTTTTAAACAAAAAATAGCCACAGCATTATATTTTGTAAACGACTTAAACTCAAAAATAGGTATTTATCCAGGAAGAGGCAAGTACGCTAAAATCAAATACTTGCACGATCGTTGGCTACAATGAGTCTAATTTGCGTTTTTGGTAATGCGAATTTGCTTGTTTTTGTAGGTTTTTTAATTTCAATGGTGGGTCATCCGAGGTGCGCGGCAAATGCCCTTTTGAGCGCAGGCGTTTTACTTCTTCCTCTATTGCCAGGGCTTCCCATTTTTCATCATAATGCCCTATCAAAGGGATGCCAAATGCCGTAAAATAGTGAATCAGCAGCAAAAGCCCCCATCCTAAAAGAGGGTATTGAAACCACCAATAAGGGTAGGCCAAAATGTCTTGTATAAGTTGTGTGCTATTTTTACTGGGATCATACGTCCACCAGGTAGTAATAAAAAGGACGGTGTTGAGTAAAAAAACAAATAGAATAACGGGAATAAAAAAGGTAAGGTGCTGAAAGAAGCGTTTTTTCCTGATGACTCTCCGGCGAGCCAATTGATAGAGGTCTTTCATGGCTGCAATTCAGTTTTTCAAACCAGCTCGGAATCGTCCCACTCCTTCCTGGTATTTGAAGCTTTTTGTAATGCTCTAAGTTCCAATGGTTCTTCTTCCGATTTGTCGGTATCTTTTTTGCGGCGCAACTGCTCCAGCTCTTTTTGAATCAGTTGCTCCTCCCATTCGGGTGCAATAAACAGGTAAACGTATCGAAATACCAAGTTGATAGCAGAAATAATCATAATCAGGAAAAACCAAAACCGAAAAGCGTACAGCATGGAAAAGTGAGAGAAATACAGCACCCAAACCCCGATAGCGAGTATGATCAGGAAGTTTTGTAGCTCTTTAAAAAAGGCTTTTTTTCTGCTCACCAGCTTTTGAGCGATTTTGTATGCGTCTTTCATGTGGCAATTGGTTTCAGACCAAATCGGTTTCATCCCATTTTTTAGAACGTACTTTCTCTTTTTGCAAATCTTTGAGTTCCAGGCTATCCTCCTCTTTTTCCTCCGGCTTTGATTTTTCCTGGATGCGGCGAATCCGATTCATTTCTTCTTCCAGGGCTTTTTCTTCCCAATCGCTGCTCATCAAACCAGGAATGCCAAATACACTGAAATAATGAATCACTAATCCAATACCCCAGCCCAGCATGGGGTAGAAAAACCACCAATCACCTGGAGAAGTGACGATATTGAGTATGAAAAAAAAGCTCCCCACGGCAATGTAACTCCCCAGATGACTATAAAATTCTTTTTTCTTTTTTACCCGTTTACGGGCACTTTCGTATTCTTTATCAATCATTGTAATGCTTGTTTAATCATACTAAATCGCTGTCCTTCCAGCGTTTTACAGGCGTTTTTAATATTAATTCTTCCTCTGGGGACTCCAGATAATGCTGCGCTTGTTTCTCTTTCTGTTCTTGCTCGAATTATAAAAACGCTTGCCAAACACAACTATGCAGTTTTACTTCAAAACTCATCAGTTTTTTGTAAACAATCAAGTCTTTTAGACCAACGGATGCCTTTCATGGCATTATTTGAGCAATTGCCTGCCCAAACTGCCCGTAAGCGCGCCCAAGCCACCAAATATACCACCGATGACACCTGAAAGAATGACCAGCACAATTCCACTCAAGCCACCCAACATATTGCCGATGCGAGCAGCCAGGATGCCTTCGTTCACGGTGTTCAAATAGGCTGCATAGCCGCCCCAAAGCAGCGTCGCGGCCAGAAAACCTACCCAAAAGCTTCCGCTGGCATTGGTTTTGAATATAAAGCTTAATATGGCCGCAATAATAGCAATAGACCACCAGGGCATAAATTGATGTGCAATGAAAGCGGCAATTAATAAAAAGATAAATAAGAATAGGAGTCGCATGTTTTTTTTGATTTTATAATCACTCAAAAATGATCGAGCAGTAGTTGTAACTCCTCAAAATAGCGCCCAACATGGTAGCCGTCCATCATCGAATGGTTCACTTCTACCGATAGGGGCATCCGTATGTTGTTATTTTCTACAAAATATTTTCCAAAAGTAATTTTCGGAATCGTATCCACCCCGCCAAATCTTCGCGCGTGTTGCAAACCCGTGAAGGAAATCCAGGGAATGGCGGAATAATGAATCAGGTTGTTGTCGTTGGTTTTGGGGTCTAATCCTTTCTGTTTTTTCTGGGTAGCAATACGCTTTGCGCCTTTTTCACAAAAGAGTTTCAGATCATCCACATACTCATAATAACAGAAGCCAAAAGTATTATCGTCGTACAAAATAGTAGAGCCTGCATGGATGACATCATAGCAAAGCACTTCGTCGTGCGCTGTACTTCTGTAGCGAAAAACATCTATTGTATTGGCAATTTTTAGCGAACAAAACAGCGCAGCCAGAAAAAAAGATACATCGTTAGCTTTAGCAAAATGGATAAGCTTAGTAACTTCTACGTTGGCAGTAATATTAAAAAATGGATTATCATAATTTTTAAAAAAATGATACTGTGCCTTCCGATTCCAATTTTCAATATCTACTTTCGTGTATCCTGCCATCCTATTTGTTTTTCATTTTCACTTCGGATAAAATCCCCTGGCTACGATCCACTGCATTTTTCATAAAAAAGAGTTCGTAATATTTTCCATTAGCCCATTGCGCTACCGCTGTATCATAGTACTTGCTACCAGGATTGCCCGATTGACCGCCTGGATACACCCCCCATGCTTTTATCTCTTTGCCGAGTGCTACCACCATCCGCCAGGAAGGTCCATGTGCTTTTTTGATGGCATTGGGCGCATCGCCATAGCCGCCTATGTCCAGAAAATCAATCCCCAATCCGCCTATCTGCCCCAGGTGCCGGATGGTAGAAGCTTTGTGTTTTCCCCAGGTGAAGTTCCCTTCGGGATATAATTCTTTCAATTCGACCGCAACGGAATCAAAAGCCATCGTAACGATCTGCGCCGCTGTTTCAATGGCAGGTGTATTTTTTTTATCAAAAACTGGATGCGCGGCGTGCTGCGTTAGCAGCTCAATAAACCGCCAACTTTCTGGATACAACATTTCTATAGAATCCTGGAAAACCGTCAATTCATCAAAAGTGAGCAAGTATGCCTTATTGAACCACTCATCAAACACAAGGGGTGCTTTGGCATCTTTTTCAAACCGATAATTCCATTGCTGCAGGGCATCGAGTAGTTGTTTTCCCCAGTCGGTCAAACCCTCTTTATCCAGAAGTTGTAGCAAAGCCGATAGCCCCTCCTCCGCTTTGATGCTAAAGTTGTCATTTTGCAAAGCCATCATATCCTCAGGTGTGATATGATTCATTTGCTCCAACCTCCGATTGATATAGCGCCCTCTGTAATCATCAAAACTGCCATTGTAATAATAAGGATAATCAGGAGCAGTAGAGCGCTGGTTGGCAGAAGCCACAAAACCGCGCTCAGGATTGCGTACCTGCGGAATCTGTGTACGCGGAATAAAGCCATACCATTTATTACTGGAATAACTTCCTTCTTGTACGAATCGCCCTTGTCCGGGTCGTTTTATGGGAAATTTACCATTTACTTTCAGTGCGATGTCCCCGTCTTTTGCAGCAAAAACAAAGTTTTGTGCAGGGCTATCAAAGCCTTCCAGTGCCTTGGAGTAGTCCTCATAATTGGTAGCGCCCATCAATTTGACGAAAGTTCCCAGGTCATAATGTGCTTTTTCCTCGGTCTCGATACTGGCTACCCAGTGCATCGCCATATCCTGGTAAGGGGATTCTGCCGATTCATAGACGATAGGTCCCCACACGGTGTATTTCACCTTTTCGATCACAGGATGCGCTTTTCCTCTCACAATGATGGACTCTTCTTTCTCTGTAATCCTTACCATCCCCCCATCCAATAGGTATTTTTCCTTTTTGTCATCTGCCCAAGTGATTTTGTACCAATCCAATACATCTTGCCCCACATTGGTTACACCCCAGGCAATATTGTTATTAAAACCGATGATAATACCCGGAATACTGGGGAAGGATACGCCATAAGCATTGAACTGTGGTGTAGAAAGTTGAATTTCAAACCAAATGGAGGGCATCGTCAGGTTCAAATGCGGATCATTGCAAAGAATGGGATACCCCGAAGCGGTCTTTTTGCCTGAAACTGCCCAATTATTGCTTCCAATAAAAGGCGGCGGTTTGGGGATACTGCGATGCCGAATCAGCGCTCCAATCCTTTCTATACTTGTATCTTGTGGAATGGCTATGGGTTCGAAGTTCCAGGGAACTTTGGCTGGGATAATCGGCGATTGCTTGGGATTTTGCTCTGGATACAAAAAATCAAAAGTATCTGCTCCCCAGAAAGCCTTTGCGTTGGTCGCTTCCAGGTCATCATTTCCACTGCACAGTGTTTCTGCCATACTTTTAAAAAACAAAGCGCACTTCAGGGCGGTCCATTCTTCTGGAGCATAGTTCAACAGCTTGAATTCCAATGGGTAATGCTTCGGTCTTAGGGATTGGATATAAGCATTGACTCCAGCCACATAAGCGTTTATAAAAGCCGCCTCCTCGGGTGAGCGTTCCCATGCCAGCAGGGCATTTTCAGCGGCGGTAATGATTCCTTTGCGGCGCTGTATCTGGTCGCGCTCCAGGGTGCGCTCTCCCAATACCTCCGACAAGCGCCCCCCTACCGACCGCACCGCTATATCCATTTGCCACAAACGATACTGTGCATGCAAATAGCCCTGTGCAAAAAAGGCATCCTCCGGATTTTCAGCAAAGACGTGTGGCACCAGGCGGTCGTCCAGTATAATCGTTACCTCTTTTTTCAAAGTAGAAAAATGGAGTGTTTGGACTGGTGGCAGGGCAATGGATTCGGCGTTTTGCCAAAAGCCAGTAAACGGATTAAAAAAATCCCCAATGGGCGGTAGCGGAATCTGAAAAGGATTGTGCCAGCTAAACAGGGCAATTAAGGTGGTTGTGCTTATTAGAGCAATAAAAAAGTTGACAAGGCGCATATTATTAGAGTTGACCAGTAAGACGGCTCAATTTATAAAAAATCTTCCTTTTATTTCGCTATTTTGAGGTTATTATCGCTTATGTATATGGCAGTGCCAAACACAGAAGAAGTTTTGATTATTCCAAAATCGGAGCAGGGTGTTAACAAAACTTGAAAAAGAACATGCGCCGGTAGAAAGATCAATGGATGGAAATATTATTTTATAAAAAAATTATATAGGTTCTTGATCAAAAGTCACAAATTAGGAACAAAAAAGCAGGTCATCCGGCTTATCCTACCAAAAAGGAATCATTAGTTCTCACTAAGCAATTGTTCTAATTTAAACAAGGTTTATTTTTCAAATAAATACTGATTTACTGTTGCTTATAAGTATATTAGCAAATTAATTCGTTGGCTTATCGTTACTATTCAGCACTAAAAGTCAACAAGAAACCAGGTATAAAATTCAATTATTTTTTCATGTCACAAAAAACTCAAAATTCTATTTGTTTAGAACTACAAAGCTTTCTACATTTGTTAAGCCTTAAAAGTAGTTTTTGTGTTTATTTGTTTGGGTTAGAGGCCCTGGCTTTAAAAGCAGGGTCTTTTTTTTTATACCTATTTTGACGCTTAATCAAGCAATTGAGCATATTAAATTTCTATAAAATTCTGGCGATCAATTTATTGACTTTTACTCATTGGCTTCTCAAACTATTCGACTCAAAATCGTAAGGCAAAAAATATTCTCCTGTCCTACCAAATGATTATAAAAAAAGCCCTGAGATTAACCCAGAGCTTCCATTCGTATTGAGTGCGTATGATTTTTAGAATCAGTTATTATTATTGTTGTTGAACATACTCTTATTGCCAGAAGGTACGCCAGTAGGTTCTTCTTTCTTCAACACCTCGCCATTGATGGTCAACACAAGCTGTTCGGGATTAGCGTTGGTAGTCAGCGTTACGCGCTTTGTGAAGAGACCGATGCGGTTGGTATCATATTTCACTTTGACTTCGCCAGATTCACCTGGCAAGATCGGCGTAGTTGGGTAAGTAGGCACGGTACAACCACAGCTACCCTGTGCATTTTTGATAATCAAGGGCTCCGTTCCGGTATTTTTGAATTTGAAAACACGAATGGGGTCAGCACCTTGCTGGATTTTACCGTAGTCAATTGTTTCTTTTTCAAAAGAAATGACAGCACCAGTTGTCGCTTTTGCAGCGCGTGCTTCATTGTTTTGAGCCATGGCAACGGATGCAACCAATGCCAACAAAGTAAAAATAGAAACCAATTTTTTCATCACAAATATCTTTTGGTTAATAGAAATTGAACACCACAAAAATAGCTGAATCTGCTTCAAATGCAAAGTTTTGAATCCTACAAAAAGGTTAATGATTAGTTAATAGCCAAAGCCCTACCAGTACTGTGCGCTGAACAATCTACCTGATTAATTGTATTGCCTATAAACGACTGCTTAAAAAAAAAATTCTATTTTTGCAGTAACAATTAGCAAAATGTTAGAATTTAATTTCGCCAGAATTCCATTTTACGAAAACCCTACCAAATTTAAAATCAGATTAACTCAAAAAAATGGCAAAAAATTTGGTCTTAGAAAATCCACCCCTTTTTGAAATGGCAGCTGGTATAACGCTGAGCCGGGAGGAAATCCTACAAGATTTTGAGTGGTGTTGCATCAGCCGGGAAGCTAGTTTGTTAGGAAGGAAAGAAGTGCTTACGGGCAAAGCCAAGTTTGGTATTTTTGGCGATGGCAAGGAAGTACCTCAGGTGGCAATGGCAAAAGCCTTTAAAAATGGAGATTTTCGGGCGGGTTATTATCGAGATCAGACCTTTGCTTTTGTGACCGGTATTTCCACCGTGGAGGCTTTTTTTGCACAACTGTATGCCGATTCTGATAATGATCCGCATTCCGGTGGCCGCCAAATGAATAGCCATTTCGCTACGCCTTTTTTTGATGAATCCGGGAATTGGATCGCACAAAAAAACAGGTACAATAATACTTCGGGTATCTCTCCTACGGCGGGGCAAATGGGCAGGGCACTGGGTCTGGCACTCGCCTCCAAAAAATACCGCGAAAGCAAAGTACTCCCTCAGGACAATCCCTTCTCCAATGCCGGCAACGAAGTTTGCTTTTGTACCATCGGTGATGCGAGTACCTCTGAAGGCGCTTTTTGGGAAACAATGAACGCCGCCGGTGTAATGAAGGTACCCCTCGCTGTTTCGGTTTGGGATGATGGCTATGGCATTTCAGTGCCCATTGAATATCAAACCATCAAGGGTAGTATTTCAAAAGCATTAGAAGGATTTCAACTGGATGAAAGCGGCAACGGCATCCATATCTATGTTGAAAAAGCATGGAATTATCCGGCGCTGGTAAATCTTTATAAAACAGCCATCGAGCAGATGCGGGTATCCCACATTCCGGCGCTGTTCCACATCGAAGAAGCCACTCAACCACAGGGGCATTCCACCTCAGGATCTCATGAGCGGTATAAATCGAAAGACAGATTGGATTGGGAACGCGATCACGATTGCATCCTCCTCATGGAGCATTGGATGATTCAGCAGGGTATTGCTACCGCTGAGGAATGCAAAGCGATCAAAGAAAAAAGTAAAAAGTATGTCAGAGAATGCCGCGACCGTGCCTGGAAAGCCTACAATGACCCGATTCAGGCTAAAGTGCGAGAACTTTTAGCTATTTACCAGCAAATGGTAGCTGATTTTCCTGAGGTAGCGCAATACCAGCAGGCATTAAAGGAAATGATTTCCCCCATTCTGAGTGAAGTGCTCCAAAACGCACGCCGTGTTCTGTATGCTTCTTTGGGTATCAACGCCGCTTCGCGCGCTGCACTTGAACGATGGGTGCAAAACATTCAGGCGATAGGGGCACAGCGTTATCACACTCATCTTTACAGCACCTCTCCATACGCTGCACGCCGCGTTCCGGTAGTGCCGCCTGTTTATTCCGAGCAATCGCCCATCAAAAATGGATTCGAAATTATGAATGCCTTTTTTGACAAAGCCCTAGCAAAGTACCCTGCTTTATTTGCCTTCGGGGAAGATGTAGGGCAAATTGGCGATGTCAATCAAGGATTTGCAGGTTTGCAAAAAAAATACGGTGAAGAGCGCATCTTTGACACAGCCATCCGGGAATGGACGATTGTCGGGCAGGCCATTGGTATGGCAATGCGTGGCTTGCGCCCTATCGCTGAGATTCAATACCTGGATTATCTGGTGTATGGATTACCCCCTTTGACCGATGATTTGGCTACTGCTCGCTACCGCAGCAACGGTATTCAGCAAGCGCCAGCCATCATCCGCACGCGCGGGCATCGCCTGGAAGGTATTTGGCACGCTGGCTCGCAAATGGGTTTGTTGCTCCATTCGCTACGGGGCATCTATTTATTAGTACCCCGAAATATGACTCAAGCGGCAGGCTTTTACAATACCATGTTGCAAAGCGACGATCCTGCTATCATTATAGAATGCCTGAATGGCTACCGCCTCAAGGAAAAATTGCCAGATAATATTGGGGAATATACCGTTCCACTCGGCGTACCTGAAATTTTGCAAGAAGGCGAGGATATTTCAATTGTCACCTATGGTTCTTGTGTCAGAGTAGTGCAGGAAGGTGCCACCTTGCTGAAAAAAGCCGGTATTTCTTGTGAAATCATTGACGTACAATCTTTGCTGCCCTTCGATTTAGAACATCGAATTGTAGCGTCTTTAAAAAAGACAAACCGCATCCTTTTTGTGGATGAAGATGTGCCTGGTGGCGCTACTGCCTACATGATGCAGGAAGTATTGGAAAAACAAGAAGGTTATCACTATCTGGATGCTGCCCCGCTCACGCTCACGGCTTCCGATCACCGCCCACCCTATGGTTCCGATGGGGATTATTTCAGTAAACCCAATCCGGAGGATGTATTTGAAGCTGTGTATAAAATGCTGTATGAGGCCGAGCCACACCGATTCAAAGGCGCACTTTAGCGGCTTGTACATTTTTTCATCAAAGGATTTAACGAGCCCGCGCTTGCTTGAAACCAAGATCACGTCGGCTCGAATATTTTGTAAATAAATGGCCTCCAAGCTCATAGATAAGCCTTTTTTTGTCTATAAATAACTGCAATACTTCCCGTATTGCACCATATATTTTTTTTGACGATAAACTGACACAATAAAATTTTACACACACGCCGCACTGCTTCACAAAAAATCGTTATAGATTTACCTCGAAAAAATCAAAAGCGACTTTTACTATAAAAGAACAACTCTGAAATTCACTCAAACCCGAATAACGGATTTGTTCTCTTCTTTCACCTTTCAAAAGTTCTAATTCCTGAAAGACTTTTGATTCATTAACCAAAACACTCTAAAGCATGAAGAACCTTTTCTCAAAAAGTAGCTTATTGCTTACGGCGATGCTCTTGATGGCCGCTGTAGCAATGGCGCAATTTACCGTCACTGGTACAGTCAAAGATGCCGCCGGCGAACCGCTCATTGGCGTATCTATCGTTGTGAAAGGTACCACGATTGGTACCGTTACCGATTTTGATGGCACCTTTACCTTGCAGGTTCAAAGGGATCCATCCAATCTGATGCTTTCTTATACCGGTTTTAAAACCAGAGAAGTACAAGTGAGCGCTGGTAGCAATACCGTTGATGTGGTGCTGGAAGAAGACATTGCCAACCTGGAGGAGGTAATCGTGAGCGGCTTGGCTTCCGGCGTGAAGCGCTCCAATTCTGGTAATGCCGTTACGTCTGTCTCAGCGGATGAACTCAACGGCAGCACCAATGCCCAAACACTCGACTATGCGCTGCATGGCAAAATCCCCGGTGTACAAATGACTACCAGTAGTGGTGCGCCAGGTGGTGGTATCAACATCCAGTTGCGGGGTATTTCTACCCTGGGTACAGGTGCCTCCCAGCCCTTGTTCATCGTGGATGGGGTCTATGTGGACAACTCCACCGTCCGCAATGGTCGTACCAACCTGAATGGTGCTTCCGGTGGTCAAAACGCAGCTACCCAAGACGATGCCGCCAACCGTATTGCCGACATCAACCCGGATGACATCGAGCGCATCGAAGTGCTGAAAGGCCCTTCCGCTGCTGCTATCTATGGTACGCGCGCCAACGCGGGTGTAATCATCATCACGACCAAGCGCGGCCAATCCGGCGAAACAAAAGTAAGCCTTAGCCAGGATATCGGTGTAGCGCAGGGTCAAAACTTCCAGGGCTTCGAGGGTTGGAATGAATCAAAAATTACCACCTATTATGGCGCCAATAATCCTAATCTCAACAAGGAATTGGAAGCTTATCGCCAGGCGGTTGCCGAAGGGCGGCTCACCGATTGGGAAGAGTTTTTCTATGGCGAAAATGGCTTGCTTTCCAATACTTCTTTGAGCGTAAGCGGCGGTAATCAAAAGACGCAGTTCTTTGTATCGGGTGGGCTTCAGACAGAAGAAGGCATCATCAAGCGCACGGGCTTCGATCGCTTCTCGATGCGCGCCAATATTGACCATCAGATTACAGGCGGAATCAAAATTTCGTTCAACAACAACTATGTGCGCTCTCAAACGCGCCGCGGTTTCACTGGCAACCAAAACAATACAGGTGGTAGTATTGGTTATACCATCGCTTATACCCCTTCTTACGCAGATTTGTTTCCGGATGAAAATGGAAACTATCCGGACAATCCCTACTTCAATGATAACCCGATCGCTGTAAGGGATTTGGGTACCAATAATGAAGTAGTGGATCGCTTTATTTCTGCTGCTAATATTGATGTGGATTTGCTTCAAACCACTAATTCCTTCTTGAAATTGAAAATCAATGGTGGGGTAGATTATTTGAGTGCCAATACCTTGACGCACTTCCCGGAGATCATGCAGCACCAACGCGCAGGCGCTAACCCTGGCGATGTATTCTGGGGGCGGCAGGACAATTTGAACACGAATATCCAGGGTTTCTTGACTTTTAATACCAATTTTGGAACGTTGAATTCTAATACTACGGTGGGCGCGGTTAGATTGGATCAGGATGCGGAGTTTCTGTTGAATCGCGGTAGGGGCTTATCGGGTGGTCAAACCAACCTGCGCTGGGCAAGAGTGGTGGAAGCCCGCCAGCAAACGAACCAGAAAATCACGGATGTAGGTCTCGTTGCACAGCAGGATTTCAACTGGGAAGACAAGCTGATCGCTTCTTTGGGGATTCGTTTTGATAGATCCACGCTGAATCGTGATCAGGAGAAGTTTTATGCATTCCCGAAGGTTTCTTTGGCTGCTAACATCGCTAACTTCGATTTCTGGACGATCAAGGACGTAGTCAACCAACTAAAACTTCGGGCTGCCTATGGCGAAACGGGTGGTCTGCCTGCTTACGGCGCTACTTTTGAATTGCTCACTTCTCAGATCGTCGGTGGTCAGCAAGGTGGTTTGGTCAGCACAACTGGTGTAGATGCTGATTTGAAGCCAGAAACCGCTTCCGAACTGGAATTTGGACTGGATGCTGCGCTCTTCAATAGCCGCGTCACCTTGGAGGCAACTTATTATAACAAATCCGTAAATGACCTGATTCTGAACCTCGTTCCTGCTAATTCTACTGGTATCACAGGTATCACTACGAATGCCGCTGACCTTGAAAACAGGGGGATTGAATTAGGGCTTGGCTTTAATCCGATCAGAACTTCCAACTTCAATTGGTTTGCAAAAGTGCTCTACTGGCAAAACCGTTCAGAGATCACACGCCTTGTTGTACCGGCTACTACTACCGGTGGTTTTGGGGTGGCACTTGGTACCTATCTCATTTCAGAGGGCTTCTCTCCTACTACCATCGTAGGTAACCCCGCTATCCAAAATAGCCCGGAAACGACTGGTAGAACCGTATTTGGCGATCGCCAGCCTGATTATCAGATGTCTTTCTTGAGTCAATTGAATTTCTTGAAGAATTTTGACTTTAACTTCTTGTTCCACTACCAAAAAGGCGGCAACGCGATCAATCTTTCTGCTTTGTTGTGGGATGATGGTGGCAACACCCCTGGTTGGTCGGGCGATGATGATGGAGATGAAATACCTAATGGTCAGGAGCGCCTCACGGAATGGGGTGGCGGTGCCAACGCAGGACCTTGGATCGAAGAAACCAGCTACCTGAAGCTCAGAGAAGTTAGCTTGTATTATACGCTTCCAAAAGGTATTTTTGGTAATGTCATTGATCGGGCAAAAATTGGCGTATCGGGCAACAACTTCCTATTGTGGACAAGCTACGGCAGCTACGATCCTGAGGTATCTAACTTCGGTGCACAGCCAATTGCTGGTAGCGTGGAAGTAACGCCTTACCCAAGCTCTCGTCGTATTTTCTTCCATCTTAAACTCGATTTCTAAACAAAAAAAATGAGACTAATGAAATTCAATATAATTCGTTTATTCATCCTGGTGTTGGGGCTTACCTATGTTACTTCTTGCCAAATCAACGAAGTAGTGGACCTCGATAACCCTACCGTAGCCAGTGTAACCAACGATGCCTCCAAGGCGCAATTACAGATTCTGGTCACTGGTCTTGAAGCAAGACACCGCACTTATTTTGCTACAGTCACTCAGATGTATGGCTCTTTTGGTCGAGAGGTTTGGGCTTATTTTGGTTCTGATCCCCGCTTTGTTTCAGAGTGGCTGGGTATTGGCAAAACCAATCCTGAAGCTACACCTGATTTTTTTGGTTCTCAGGGCGCTTATGATGGTGCCTGGCAGGCGGTTAAGCAAGCCAATGTATTGATCCGAGCAGCTGAAAATTCAACGGCGCTGAGCCAGGAAGAAGCTAATGGCTATACTGGTTTTGCCAAAACGATCAAAGGCTTTCAAATGATATGGCCCCTGATGAGCCTGTGGGATAACGGCATCCGCATTGACGTAGAAGACCCGCTCAACCCAGGCCCTTTTGTAACGAGGGCAGAAGCGCTCAAGGCAATTCGGCAAATATTAGACGACGGCTTTAACGATTTACAAGCTGCGGGCAGTACTTTCTCATTCTCGCTTTCATCTGGCTTTTCGGGCTTTAACTCTCCAGCCGGTATGGCAAAGGTAAACCGAGCAATCGCTGCTCGCCTGGCATTGTATGATGAAGACTGGCAGGGTGCGCTCAATGCTTTGAATGCTTCTTTCTTCAGCCTCACTGGAGATTTTAACCTGGGTCCAAAGCATGTATATGGCGAAGCGCCAGACGTAAACAATCCTTTGTTTTATCCATTTGATCGTCCAACGAATACTATTTTAATTGTTCATCCTACCATGATCGAGGATGCGCTTCCTGGCGATAAGCGGGTAGAAACTAAATTTATAAAGCGGCTATTGAATCCTGTTCAAAACCCTGGTTTGCGGGATGCCGCTGGCAATGCCTTGATAGGCGAATACCAGGATGCACGCTGGGCAACCAACATTACACCGATCCCCTTCATTCGCAATGAAGAGTTGATCCTCATCTATGCGGAAGCTCATGCGCGACAAAATAACGCTCCTGAAGCAACAAAAGCCATCAACGCGATTCGAGTAAAATGGGGATTGACAGAATACACTGGCGCTACGGATACCAATGCGCTGATCGAAGAAATTCTCTTCCAACGCCGCTATTCGCTTTGGGCAGAAGGAGGGCATCGCTGGATTGACTTGCGCCGCACGGGTCGCCTCAATGATACTTACATTGACCTGCGCGACCGAGGCATCATTTACACACAAATCGCTCGCCCAGCAGCCGAAACGAACTGGGATGCGAGATAAGTTGAAAAGATAAAATTTCCTACTTTTCATCAAAATCCTGCCAACAGATTGTTGCTGGCAGGATTTTTTATGTATCAAAAGGTTTGTTATCGTTCAAATAGTGTGCCATCGGTAAGCCTTATAAAGTATAACTAAGGCATGCCTGTGTATTATGATTGTATCTTTCTATCAATATACCGTCCTGCCAGGGCGCTGGTACTAAAGGGAAACGATTGTCTTAGGTTATGTAAAAAATCTTTGATAGGTGAAGCGAAATTAAATCATAAAACATTTATTATCAAATTTTTAAATTTAAATTAAATTCATAATTCGCGTTAAAAAAGAATTTCAACTGCCCACATCAAACGAAAATCATTTTTGTGTGTTACTTTTGTAGAATCAATCTAAATAGAAAGAAATACAATGGAAAATACAATGACCAAAAGCCCGGTGATGCTCTACACCGAACAAACGCCGAACCCGGAGAGCTTGAAATTTGTGACGAATCGAATGCTGTACAAAGGGACAGCCGATTTTCGGGAAGAAGCGCTGGCGCAGGAATGGTCGCCACTGGGCGCTGCTTTATTTGAATTGCCGTATGTGAAAGGGGTGTACATCACCAACAATTTTGTGACTATCACGAAAGAGATGAACTACGAGTGGGCGGATATTATGCTCAAAATCAAGGATTTCATCAAAAAATATGTGGAAGAGGGCGGCGAAATTGTGAAGGAAGGTTTTGCGGAAGCAATGGCAGCACTCGAAGCGGCACACGGCGCTACGCAAGGCTACTCGGCGGATGAAGTAGAAATTGTACAAAAAATCAAAGACCTGATTGACACCTACGTGAAGCCGGCAGTGGAAATGGACGGTGGCAACATCGAATTCAAATCTTACAACCAGGGTGTGGTGAACGTTATTCTACAAGGTTCTTGCAGTGGTTGCCCTTCTTCTACGGTCACACTCAAGGCAGGCATCGAAGGAATGCTGAAACGCATGGTGCCGGAGGTGAAGGAGGTGGTATCAGAAATGGGATAGTTCGAATGATTCGAGCTCAGGAATTAAAAACGATAGGAAAAGAGCGCATTTTGGTTAATAATCGATAGATGCGCTATTCTGTCATAACTTGATTTTTTTGATACGATCCAGCTCGCGTTTATTTTCTCTTTCTTTGATGGTCTCGCGTTTATCATAAGATTTTTTACCTTGAGCCAGAACGATTTCGAGCTTTGCAAAGCCGCGGTCTGTCAGATACAATTTGTAGGGTACGATAGTGAAGCCTTTTTCTTTGACTTTTTTTTCCAACTTTCGCAACTCATTTTTTCGCAAGAGTAGTTTGCGTGTGCGGCGAGGCTCGTGGTTGGCGTAAGTGCCATATTTATATTCAGAAATAAAAAGACTGCGAACGTACAATTCTCCATTTTGAAACACACAGTAAGCATCCGTCAAATTGATATTGCCATTCCGAATGGACTTGATTTCCGTACCTTGCAACATAATACCCGCCTCATAAGTATCTATAAAGAAATACTCATATTCTGCCCTGCGATTTACAACTTCTATTTTTTTTGCTTTCTTTTCTGCCATTTTTCAATATTGAAAGGCGAAATGTGAAATGAGAAAATGCCGCTACGGCTATTTTAGTTCCGAAAGTTAGTTTCTTTTAGTCTTTCATTTTTATTATTTCAGCTTTACAGCCGTGCCGTAAGCCAAGATTTCGGAAGCACTTTGCATGACCGCCGAGGTCGTAAAGCGAACATTAATAACAGCATCTGCGCCGATTCGTTCTGCATCCGCTATCATCCGATCAATGGCTTGCTCTCTGGCATCCGCCATGAGCTTGGTGTACTCTGTGATTTCGCCGCCTATCACCTGTCTTAAGCCGGCTACAATGTCGCGTCCGATATGCCTTGCGCGTACGGTGCTGCCGCGAGCGATGTCAATGATTTCAATGATTTCTCTGCCAGGTATAAAATCTGTTGTTGTGATAATCATTTTATGTTGTTTTAAAAGCCGGGATAAAGGCATATCCCGACTTTGCATTTTTTTATTGTTTCGGTGCCTCCTCCGACACATCCAGTTTAGGCACGGCAATTCTGGATTTATTAGCTGGGTTTTTCAGTTTATCTTCCAAAAAACGGGTCATTGTTCGATACAATTGCAGTCGGGTGTTGCCACCTGAAATGCCATGATTTCGGTTGGGGTAAATAGCAGTATCGAATACCTTATTCGCCTTGATTAAGGCATTGATCATCTCAACGGTATGCTGGAAGTGCACATTATCATCGCCCATGCCGTGTACGATCAGATAATTTCCTTTTAGTGCTTCAGCAAAATTGACCGGCGAATTTTCCCTGTAGCCCTCCGGATTTTCTTTTTCGGTGCGCATATAGCGCTCGGTGTAAATACTATCGTACCACTTCCAATTGGTTACGGGCGCTACGGCGATTGCTGCCCGAAAGGTAAATCCGCCTTTGAATAAACTCAAAGAAGACATATAACCGCCGTAGCTCCAACCAAAGATACCAATGCGCTGAGCATCAACATATTTTTGTTTGCCCAGGTATTTGGCTGTTTCAATCTGATCAATCGTTTCATATTTACCAAGCTGTAGGTAAGTCATTTTCTTAAATGCTTCTCCCCTGCCCCCTGTGCCGCGGTTGTCAACGCTTACGATGAGGTACTCTTCCTGCGCCAACATCTGAAACCACCAATAATTACTGGCATTCCAGCTATCCATTACCGTTTGGCTGCCAGGACCACCATATACAAACATCAGCACCGGATATTTGCGATTTTCCTTAAAATTGGTAGGTTTTATCATCCAACCGTTTAATTCTATGCCCTCTTCTGTTTTGAATTTAAAAAATTCTACCGGAGATACTTTATAAGTCGCTTGCTTTTTCTTCAAATCTGCATTGTCTTCTATCATCCTGATTTGATTGCCCGTATGGTCGTACACGGCGTAAGTCGGAGGGGTATTAGCGGTAGAGTGCGTCAAAACGAAATAATCGTAGGTACTGCTGAACTGCGCATTGTTCCAACCCACCTGCGCCGCCAATGTTTTTTTGTTTTTACCCTCCAGGTTGATCGCGTACACTTGGCGTTCGAGCGGCGACTTTTCGGCTGCCTGATAAAAAATCAGACCGCGAGCTTCGTCTACCCCATAAAGGTTAGTTACTTCCCAATCGCCTTGGGTAATCTGGCGGATGGGTTTGCCGTCGCTCATATTGTGCAAATAAATGTGCCGCCAGCCATCGCGTTCGCTGGTCATCAAAAACTGTTTGCCATTTTTCAGAAAAGTAATATCATCCAATGTGGCTTCTTCGATGTAGTATTTGTTGGTTTCAGCGTACAGCAGATCGGTCTGTCCTGTTTGGGTATTTGCCAATAGTAATTCCAGCAAGTTCTGATGGCGATTCAAGCGAAAGATGCAGAGTTTATTACCAGCCCATCTGATTCTTGGGATATACATATCTTTTTCCGTACCGGTATCAAAAATGGTAGTTTTGCCGCTACTCAGATCATAGTTGTAAATACTCACAAAAGCATTGGCTTCGCCTACTTTTGGGTATTTAAAAGTGACATACTCTGGGTATAAATCGCCGTTGTACATCGTCATAGTAAATTGCTTGACCTGGCGCTCATCAAAGCGGTAGAATGCGAGTTGCTGCCCATCGGGTGCCCACTGGAAGCCCGTTTTCAGGGCAAATTCTTCTTCGTACACCCAGTCCATTCCGCCATTGATGATTTCGTTGGCTTTGCCATCTGTGGTCACTTGTATGGTTTTATCTGATGCTAAATCTTTGACATACAGATTATTTTCAAAAACGAAAGCCACTTTATCCGCTTGTGGATTAAAATCTGCAAAACTATGTTTGCCACCGTCAAAGATGGCCGTAATGGATTTGGTTTGGCGATCGTACACATAAAATTTCGCTTTGGTGGAATGGCGATAGATCGGTTCTACTTCTGACCACAGCAGGATTTTCTGTTCGCTTTCGCTAAAGCGATACCCTTGCATGTACCCGTTGAAGCCCGCCATGCCCTGCACACCTGCTGCATCGAAGATCGTTTGTACCAGCTTGCCCGTTGTGAGTTCATATTGTTGGATTTTACCCTGTTCAAGGCGGGTGTAGTGCTTGCCATCGTTCATAAAATTAAAGCCAGGAACACTTTTTGCTGTAAATGTGCCTTTTTGCCAAATATCCTCCAGTGTGATGTATTGCTGAGCAATCACGGCACTCCCACTCAGCACAACTGCAATGGCAATCAGGATAAATTTTTTCATAGGTTCAATTTTTGATTTACAAAATAGGATTGAATACAAAAAAACTTGTCGAATCTTAATTTTTACAGTCAACTTTCTGCTAATTCCTTCAACCGGTTTTGGATAAGGCGTATTTTTTCGCGTTTTTCGATTACCGTTGGGGGTGCGGCACGCTCCATGCAATCTAGCACAGGGCAGCGTTCGCAGGTTTTATTGACCTCCCGAACCTGAATGGCAGGGTCATTCAAAAAATTGATTTTCCCTTCTAATTCTTCTGTAATGAGCAAACCAAGCGTGACACTTACGTTTTGATTGGGTGCTGGGTAGGCTGGCCGGGCAATGGTGAAGCAAAGATATTCATCAGTTGTGCCAATATACCGTGAGCGCTGTGCCCGCACAATGGTATCTACAAACTTGCCTTCTTGCTGCATTTGTTGTAGGTCTTGCAGCAAGGATAAGGCGACCCAACGGCGGCAGTAATGCTCCAGCAAGCCATTGCCATGAGGATGATGCCGGCGGCTCAGGTGCAATTCTTTATCTATTTCAAATTGATTATCAGATGGGTTGTGGATAAACCGCAGGAAAAAGAGCTTGTCCAACCCAAAAGCGTGCGGTAATAAATTGGTCAGGCGATGATAAAACATTTCCGGAGTCGCTTTATATTTTCTCATAATGCTGATAAAAAGCTCTCCGTCCCATTTTTCTTTTGTAAAAAAATTGCTCAAATCCGCTTCAAAAGAATCATAAGGAATGAGTAAAGCCACTGAGAAATAAGTTGCTTTGGAGTGATTGAGTACTTCCTCAAAAGTGCGCCCGCGCATCAGCGATGAGGTATAAGCCCGATCCTTCAATTCTAAAACTTGAAATCCGAGTTCTTTGCCCAGTTGGAAGGCTTTTTGGGTGGAAGAAAGTTTGCCATTGAGCAATAATTGTTTTTTTTGAGGGATAAAAACGGAGCGCAAGCCCTGCAATTCCGGATACGGATCCAGTCCCTGTTCTATGATATGGTAGCCAAACTGCTTCGTTAAAAGCTTGTTGAGAAAATCAGCGGAAAGGGGGTGCTCCTGTGAAATTTGGTACCGTTGGGAGCTATTTTTTACAGCCAGCTCAATATCTTCAAAATAATTATTGTGCAATTCGAGATAACTGCGCAGCGCACCGAAGTAGAAGTTTTCTTCCTTCAGCGCATAATTGCGCGAAATATCGAGCAAAGTAGAAATAAAAGCCCCCACACGGGCAGGCGCATTTGCGATGATTTCTACCACTTTGGGCAATTCAATACCAAAAAGATCGAGCGGCAGTTCGTTGAGAAAATTGGATTGCAATAACTCGGTGACAGGCTCCAAGGATTTATCCAGTTCCTTGGAAATTAGCTCTTTCTCATTGGTTTGAAGCACTTTGGCTAAGGCTTGAATTTTATCTTCCTTCGGATATTTTTTCCCTTTTTCGATTTCATTGAGATAAGATACCGACATGCCCGTCTGCTCTGCTAATTCTGCGAAAGACAAACCCACTGCTTGGCGCAATTGCTTGATTTTCAATCCAAAAATAATCCTGTCATTTTGAGTTCTTGCAGCCATAGGGGCTAAATTTACGATTTTCGCAATAAAAAAGCGGCATAGCTTTTACACAATAAAGAGAATATTTACAATACCTGTTTGATACAGAACAAATTATTTACGATATTGGCATTTTAAAATGATGAAAAAACATGAAACATTTCACAACACTAACAACCCTGCTACTTATTGCGTATTGCCTCAAGTCCCAAGACCTACACATTCATTACAATGCTCAAACCTCAAGTTTGAGGTACATCCTGAAAGAAGAAGATAAAAACAAAAAAGGTGTCATCCTAGAAAGGGAGATCACCCGCCCTCGCGTACGCAGGGGGAGCAATGTCTTTATCCATATTGAAAATTATAATAATTATCTGTATGATGTAAATGTCAAAACGGAGCAGCAAGAAATTAAATACACCTCAGAATCCTCGGGCGATTTATCTTCTGTACTGAGCACTATGAAGGGAATATCACCAGGTGATTTTTTTAATATCAGTGGCGGCAGGGGTCCTCAAGATTTTAACTTCGATTTGAAAGATAGCAGTTCGGGTAGTGGACCTAAAGCCTATGATGCTTCTTTTGGCATTAGTAAAGATGCTTACAACAAGCTCACTGATATGGTAGCGCGTTTTGGAAGTGCCTTTGAGCGGATGAGGACATACGATGAAGCAATAGATCAAACAAAGCTCGATGTGCAATCCATTGTCAGTTCGCACCAGCAACGCGCGCTTTTGCTGCAAAGAATGGAAAAGGTAAAGTATGACCCATCTGCCAGCCCGGAGGAGATCAAGCAGTTCACCGAGGAATTACTTTTGGAAGCACTTGGTATTGAACTATCAACGGACACGATCAAACTGAAAACTTTTGTTCAAAGTAGCAATGCCCGCATCCAACTTGAGACAAAAGCCGGGATGATAAAAGAGGTGCGCAAGCGCTACAAGGAGGATTTGGAGATGCTTTCGGAAATAAAAAATCCGATTGCGGTGTACGAAGCCCAGCCCCAATTGTCTTTTCTGACAGACCCCGTGGAAAGGGCTTTTGGTTTTGCAGAAGAAAAAGATAGGGAAATGGGGGAATTAGAAGATAAAATCAAAGAGGCGATTGCCCAGATTCCCGATACCAGTGCTGTGAGCCTCACAGATGTATGGTACGAGTACAGAAAACTCAATTCAAATCCTTTCCAGATGATACACCGCACAGAGGCAGAAGGAGATGAGATGTCATTCAACGTACAGTTTAACCCCTCCGCCAAAGGCCTAAGCCTGAATCCAGATGTTGCTACGCGCCCGCTGGCAGCTATCAACGTGCCGGTTTTTGGTGGTTTCAAAGTCAATGCGAGCGTAGGCGTGGGCTTCGGGCAATTTTTTAATCAGCCTTTGGACTATTTCGTCCGCGATTCTGTGATTCGCTCGGAGGACAAAGATAGTTTCTATCCGATTATCGCAACCTTTATCCATTTTTATGGGCAATCGGCTGGAAATACGTCTTTTGGAGGGACTTTTGGTATCGGTTTTCCAATTATTACTTCCGATAATGTGCAATCTGCTTCTTTCTTTTTTGGTCCGGGGCTTATCATTGGTAGAAATGAGCGCTTGGTGTTGAGTGCAGGGTTAGTCGGTGCCAAGGTAGAACGCCTGGCGCAGGGTTTCCGGGTAGGAGATGAATTTATTTCTCGGGTGAATGTCGTACCTACGAAATCTGTTTATGAATTAGGCTACTTTGCTGGCTTGTCGTTCAATTTATTTAATAAGTAATACGAATGGTTGGTGGCGGTCAGTTTTTTGCAAAACATTCAAGTTTTCCAGAATTTGTAAAATTTTGGAAAACTCGAATGTTGACATTTTTCTAAAAATTCACAGATTTTCCCTGCTGCATCAAAGCAAATGTTTTAGCGAAATAGGTGATAATCACATCTGCACCCGCTCTTCGGATGCTCAAAAGGGTTTCTGGCATTGCTTTTTCAAAATCCAACCAACCGAGGCGCGCTGCTGCCAGTAGCATGGCGCATTCGCCACTCACATGGTACGCCGCGATGGGTAATTCAAAATTTTCTTTTAATAAATGGACAACGTCCAAATAGTTCAAAGCGGGTTTTACCATCAGGAAATCCGCACCCTCACTTGTATCTAAATCCGCTTCGATCAGTGCTTCGCGTTTGTTGGCGGGATTCATTTGATACGTTTTTTTATCTTTTGGCACATTCTCCAGATCGCGGGGCGCAGAATCCAGCGCTTCCCGAAAAGGACCGTAGAAGGCACTGGCATACTTGGCGGTGTAGGACATAATGCCCGTATCCATGAATCCAGCTTCGTCCAGCGCTTCGCGGATGTGCGCTACGCGCCCGTCCATCATGTCAGAAGGCCCTAGTATGTCGAATCCAGCTTCGGCTTGTGCTACCGCCATTTTTGCCAATATCGGCAGGGTTTCATCATTTTGGATTTTGCCGGCGCGCACATAGCCATCGTGCCCATCTGAATTGTAAGGATCCATCGCTACATCGCTGATGAGGCAAAGATCCGGGAATTGCTTTTTGATTTCGCGGGCTGTGTGGAGGTAGAAATTGCCAGCATTATAGCTATAACTTGCTTTTTTATCCTTCAACTCGTCGGATACTGCGGGAAATAGAATAAACCGATTGATTCCCAGATTTAAACACATTTCAATTTCATTTAAAAGCATGTCAGGTGAAAATCGAAAAATACCAGGCAAGGAAGTTACTTCGTTTTTGATCCCTTGTCCATTGACTAAAAATAAAGGCTGTACTAAGTGTTCTGTTGTCAGGTGGGTTTCCTGCACCATGCCGCGTACCACTGCCGAAACGCGATTGCGCCGAGGTCTTCTCGTGATGATCATTTTTAATATTGATTTAAATCAAAAAAAATTTGAATCCGCGCTGAAAAGCACATAGCTACCTTGTGAGTGTAGCCCTTAATGTTTTTTATGTTGATGTTTCTTCGGCACAGGATCGTAGCCATACCCGCCCCAGGGATGGCAGCGCCCGATGCGCTTCAGTCCCAGCCAAATGCCTTTCAGGGCGCCCCATTCATTGATAGCATCAATCATGTATTGAGAGCAACTTGGATCGTAGCGACAACTTGGGCGCAAAATGGGGGAGATCGCCAGTTGGTAAAATCGAACAGGCAAAATGAATATTTTTTTTAGCAAATCATTTACTCGCATGGCGTGGCACTCAATCTTCATGGACAAAAGTAGCTAATTTGAAAACGCTTTTTTATCCGGAAAATGAGGAAAAAAGAAAATTTTACAATGGAATGGAATTAGCCTACTGCCCGACCTTTCAGTTCAAGTTGAGCGCAGGTATGTTTTTCAGCGTCAGTTGTATGGCTCTTTCGTGGGCTATATTTGCAAAATCATAAATTATTTGCAGCGCATCAAAGTCAATATCTTGGCTGCGCGATCCGTCTATGGTCACCAGGCTATTATCAGGCAAGTGCTCCAAAGTAAGCTGCAAGCTAGCTTTATTAATAAACGAAACGTGCTCGCTGAGCAGGATCGTAATTTGCTTTTGGCCATTGCTTGGATGTTCTTCATGATGATAGAAGTATGGCGTTTTGTAGTTAGCTTTCAGAATAAAATAAATACCTACCCCCATGCCGACAATGATGCCAATCAGAAGATCTGTAAAAAGAATAGCGACAATGGTTATTATAAAAGGCAAAAACTGTTCCATGCCAAGTTTATACTGTTGTTTGAACAACTTTGGTTTAGCCAGTTTATAGCCCACCATCAAAAGCACAGCCGCCAAAGAAGCTAAAGGAATCATATTGAGTATACTAGGCATTAAAACAACAGCTAATAGCAATAGTATGCCGTGATATACCGCCGATAGCTTGGTTTGGGCACCCGATTCGAGGTTAGCAGAGCTTCTTACAATTACAGCCGTGAGTGGAAGCCCGCCGAGAAAGCCAGCTACGATATTACCTACACCTTGTGCTTTTAATTCGCGGTTTTGGGGAGTGCGGCGCTTGTGCGGATCGAGCTTGTCTATTGCTTCCACGCTTAGCAGGGTTTCAAGGCTGGCAATCAGCGCGAGGATGAGTGCTGTTTTCCATACCAAAGGATTGCCAATTGCAGCAAAATTGGGCAGCGTAATGGCACTGGCGGCATTTTCACGATTCAAGATAGGCAGATTTACTAAGTGCCCGTTTTCAATAACCCAGTTAGGTATAAAGGTTTTTAGTAATAAGTTGAACAAAACACTGATGATCACCGCTATAAGCGCACCAGGAACTACTTTCGACCAGGGCTGGCGTTTGATCAAAGGGCTTTCCCATAAAATGAGGACGAAGATCGAGAGCAGTCCTGCTGCTAAAGCGCCGGGTTGTATGTGTCCCAGTGCGTAGAAGAAGTTAGTGAATGTATTGTGCCCTGCTCCATCCGTGTATTCGGTTGTACCAAAAGCTTCCAGATCAACCCCCAAAAAGTGTGGTATTTGCTTGAGAATGAGTGTCAAGCCAATTGCTGATAGCATGCCTTTTATCACAGAAGAAGGGAAGTACAAGCCCAAAATACCCGCTTTGGCATACCCCATCAAAATCTGAAAAATACCTGCTAATACAACCGCCAACAGAAATACATCGAACGCCCCCAGTTCTGTGATCGCACTCAGCACAATGACGGTCAGCCCCGCGGCGGGTCCGCTCACACTGAGCTGAGAACCACTCAATAAGCCTACTACGATACCTCCTACGATGCCTGTGATAATACCTGAAAATAAAGGTGCCCCAGAGGCAAGTGCTATACCCAGACACAGCGGAAGTGCCACTAAAAATACAACTAACCCGGATGGTAAATCATTGCGGAATTCGCTGAGGTAACTGCGGAAATTATCTTTCATTGTTTTTTACTTTAAGGCAAAAGGAAAAAAATAAACAACCGAAGTAATATGGTGGCTGCATTTCTTGGTAGCAATCGAGGAGAAAGCTACTTGTATTCTTAGCCTTCAATGCAAAGAAACAGTTTCTTGGAAGCATTGTTCATACCTTGAGTAGTTAAAACTATGTTAAAATATAGTAATCCTATCTTGCGAGAGAGTAGTTTTTGGGCAGGTGTAATCGTAGCAAGTTTCAAAGAAGTATGTCTCGGTAGTTTTATTTAATAATGGGGCAAAAAAGTAGGTTCGATTTTGTAAATTTCAAGAATTTGCGAAATCTGAAGCGTAATTAAAATTGTGAAGTTAAGCCACAGTTTTTTACAACTGTGCTTAATGAATCATAATTGCAAAAAGTGAAAAGGCGAAATAATTTTATCAAAAAAGTAAGGGGATTCTTTTTGAACCCCCTGCTTCGTTTTATTTCTGAATGACTATTTTAGTCAGATAGGAAACAGTATCGTTTTCAATTTTTACATAATACATGCCATTGGCTAAAGTGCTTACATCAAGACGATGGGAGCGGCTGCTGCTATCAATCTCCATTTGGCGCACCGTTCTGCCCATGGTATCCGTCAGGCGAAGTTGCAAAGATGGATCACCACCGGATACTTGTCCTACTTGGATTTCCAAAAAGTCTTTTGCTGGATTAGGGAACACCTGAATACCTGCTATTGATGGATTTGTTAAGCCCGTGCCACAGTTACTGGAGTTTGGTTGCCCAAGCTTAAAGGTGCAGGTGAAAGACCAGTCGCTGTTACCACCAGTGCAATTGGAGCGCACCTGCCACTCGTAAGTAGCATTGGGGCTAAGCCTATTCAGAGAAAGTTGAGTAGCCGACACCGTCGTTTGAGTCCAAGTGTTGGCACCTACTCCCCTGTATCGAGCGGTATAATTTGTTGCAGTGCTGGCAGCATTCCATCGTAGCGTCACGCTGTTGAATGTGATATTAGTTGCTACCAAGCCGGCAGGAGCGATGCAGGTACTCTGACAAGGTGGGCATGAACCGCCACAATCCACACCTTGTTCATCACCGTTTTGAATACCGTCATTACAAGTTGGATTGGAATCGCAAGGCGGACAATTGGCGCCACCACAATCCACGCCTTGTTCATCGCCATTTTGAATGCCATCATTGCAAGTAGGACAGGGAGGGCAATTCGGGCCGCCGCAATCCACACCTGTTTCGCCACCGTTTTGAATGCCGTCATTGCAAGTAGGACAAGGCGGACAATTCGGGCCACCACAATCTACGCCCGTTTCGCCACCATTTTGGATACCGTCATTACAAGTTGGATTAGCGCCACAGGGTGGACAGATACCGCCGCAGTCTATGCCATTTTCTGTTCTATCTTTGATACCATTGGTACAACTTGGCGGCAAATCATCATCATCATCGTCGTCATCATCACCACACACGGATAGACAAGCAGCGTTCATTACATTATTTCGAATCACATTGCCAGGCTGGGGTCCAAAACCTAAGTTAAAATTGATACCTGCACCCGTCAAATGGCAATAAGACATGATCGTACCGCCACCGGATGGAATACCCGGCAAAAAGCAAGACCCTTCCACGAAACCCGCGCAGCCGTCAATAGCTGTACCATTGCCATTCCACACACAAGCGTGTGTGTGGCGCGAGCCCATCAGGTGCCCCAGTTCATGCGCGAAGACCATCACCGTCCAGGAGTAGGTTGGTACGTTGCTGTAAGTGGAATTGATACCAGCATAGCACATGCTCTGCGCGCGATTGGGGTTGCAAAAGCCGCTAAAACCCGCTGCCACACCGCCGCTGCCTCTGTAGCTGAGTAGAATAGCCAAGTCTCCATTGAAATCATTGCTCTGATTCTGGAAAGTACTGAGCAGTTGGGAAGTGCTGTTTTGACCTGTGTAAGGACTTGGGGTCGTCCAGACAAAAATTTCTGATATTTGGTAATCAATATTTTCGTTGGCAAACAGCAAAGCATGCTGTGTAAATATGCCCGTCACATAGTCAAGGGTGTTTTGCAAACCGCCCTTGTTATCGTGAATATCCTTATCCACTTCGATGTATAATTTCACACATTTGCTGCCTTCCCGTAAAGTTGTGTGAACATCCTGCAATTCTGCCTCCGGATAGACCCGACCATCATCCGGCGTAGCGCAAGTAAATTCTGAAAGGTTGGTCAGTTCTGTATCTTCATAAATGATATGTTCATCAGTATTCTGCAATTTGCCAATCACCAGATTAGAAGTTCGATCCGTAATAAGCCCCATTACTTCGTCTTCGAAGATACTGATAGCAGCCAACCGATTAGGATGCCCCTTCACCGTTCCCCAAAAGTGGGAAGCAGCATTGGCATCTGCGAACTCAGTAGGGCCGGAAGTGCGTACGGAAAACGCAGCGTCAAAAATGTTGGCTTGCACCAATTCGAGGGTAATTTTTTC
The DNA here is from genome assembly GCA_964526645.1 of uncultured Saprospiraceae bacterium. GTDB lineage: Bacteria > Bacteroidota > Bacteroidia > Chitinophagales > Saprospiraceae > JADJNW01. The sequence continues at coordinate 11,737 of CAZGJN010000028.1, read as the reverse complement.
GGAGGCAGAAATGGGAATTTCCAACTCCAGCGATGCCTGATGGCTGTTCAACAGGCTATTAATATCGGTTTTTGAAACCTTTAGGATTGTTCCTTTTCTTACTTCCGCCTGGAGGTCGCGCCGCTGCGCTACGGAAGTCTCTGTTTTAGCGAATAGTAGTGTTTTTTTAAAAGTTTCTCCAGCGGCTTTTCGCTGCTCCACCAACTCATGGATTTTGGAAACCGGCTGCAACTGTTGTGCCTGAATAGCGATTACTGAGAAAATCGCCAGTAGAAAGGTACTAAGCTTTTTCATTTTCATAAATTTGATTTTGTTCCAAAATATGGATAGCTATCTTTTACGAACCAAAATGCCTTTTGGACGATAAACGTATCGCTTTTTTTGATTATTTTTGGATGTTTCTCTAATAGATTGTGCTAATTTTTTTATCCCAGCATATTCTTTTGAGGTTTGAAGAATAGAAGTTCAAAAATTTGGCGAGTGGCGTTGCAGTGCAATGCTTAAAAAAATAGGCGGCGGGCCGAATCGGTTTTATTTCCTTTCAGGTTCTACAAATTTCAAAGACTGAAAAAATCGCGGCTATTGGGGCTTTACCCATACAACTCATAATGCACCTGCGACTTATCGTATTTCAAATTCACCAATAAATTCGCTACTGCCTCATCAATCATATTACTCCAGCCACAGATGTAAAAGTCCACGTCAGGGCGCACGGCTTTGTAATCTTCAAGATACAATTGATGCACATAGCCTTTTACAATTTCAAAACCATAATCTGACGGATCCAGATTTTCTTCCCGTGAAAGCGCAACCGAATATTTGAATCCAGGCATTTTTTCCTGTAAATCTTGAAATTCCTGTTGATACAAAATGCCATCCGCATAGCGCGTCCCGAAAATCAAGTGGATATTTTTGTGCGATTTTTTGTGTTTGTACAAATCCCAAATCATACTGCGAAAGGGCGCTACGCCAGTACCCGTGCAGATAAACACCAAATCCTTTTCCACTGGTTCTTTCAGCGTGAATGTACCATCAGGACCTTTGAATTTGATGATTGTTCCTTCTTTTACCTCATTGAAAAGGTATTCTGTTGCCATGCCGCCATTCATATTCACAATACAAAACTCCAATTGGTTATTGCCATTCGGAGCATTCGCAATCGAGTAGCTGCGCCAGCGCTTGAGCCGCTTATCGCTGATGGGCAAATCCATCGTCACAAATTGTCCCGCTTTGAATTCCACCTTTTCTTCAGGCGCTGTTTCCAGCCAAAACCGCTTCGTGGTGGGCGATTCATCTGCTATTTTTATAACTTTACTATCGTACCATTTCAAAGGCATTGTTGTATTCGTGTGTTTAGATGTTCACATATTCGCGTACTCTCGCTACATCCACGTGAACACACGAATATAAGAACACAATCAAAGAATCAATTTTTCGTATGGGATAACAACTGAAAAGCCATTTGTGTTGAAATAAAATTTGGTTTCTTCAGGGCTATGATCGCTTGTAACTAGCGCAAAGTCGCCACCCCAAGCACCGAGAGATTTTACTTCACCCCAAAAGTCTTGAAAATAAAGGGCTTTAGCGCGCGGCAGTGCTAAGGTCTCAGAGACGATTGCCTCATGTGCTCGAATCAATTCCTCAAAATGGGAAAGGTTTTTGCATTCTAAAAATTCTAAAGTCAAATTAGAAATACGTTCCACCAATTCCTGTTGATGCTGCACTTTTTCGCGGTAGCGGGCAATACCCTCGCGGCTATTCTGCTTTTGTCCGAGATAAACGAAGTAAAGACATTGGTCAAACAGTTCAAAAAGCGTCCTACGGTTACGAATCGTAGGACGCTTTTCAACCAATTGATACAAAACTGGTTCGCGTGCTTGCGCACAAGCGATATCGTAACCCGAGCCACCAAAGGTGTTTTGCAATAATTCGTAAGCATCCACGCCTGCCCATTGCGCCAGATTGGCAATCAAAGTAGAACTCGTACCTAAGCCCCATTGACGCGGAAATTCCAGCCTTGTTTCAATTTGCAAACCCTGAAATCGCTGAAGAAATCCGATTTTTTGTCTTTCAATGGCTTGAAAAATTTGCGACAAGCGACTCCCAATTTCTGTATCGTTACAACTCAAACATGCGCCGGAAGGTAAAGCAAAAATGCCTTCAAACCAGATGCGACCATCCGCATCAAAGCTTTTCCACTCCATTTTATCGGATTCATTTTCAACTATTTGCAAATATTGCCCCAGTTTTGTGGGCAAAGCCAAAGCCAGCGCGCCATCCAGCACGAAATATTCGGCGGTGAGTAATAATTTTCCGTGGGCATAAAAAGTGCTTGCTGCTTGCATCTTATTTGAAGTAATCGTGCAATTGTAGTAAATTTGATTTTGAGATAAAAAGTTTCAAAACAAACGAGCCGTTTTAGTTTAAAATTAGGCAATCGAGCTTTTACAAAAAAAAAACAGTATGCCAAAAGAAGAAGACCACTTGCTTTCAATAGAAGAGTTGCACAAAGAACTGGATCTAATCCAGGAAGTAGTAAAGCGCATGGCACAAAATTCTTTTCAAGTGAAAACCTGGCTCATCGGGGTGCTAATGGCAATGCTGGCGTTTACGAAGGATGAAATTTTTGGCTCGGCGGATAGTGTGGCAGGGTTGGCACTCAATGGTATGCTGTTTTTGCCTATTGTTTTTTTTTGGTACCTGGATGGTTTTTTCCTGCGCACGGAGCGGCTCTATCGGAATGTGTACAAGTGGGTGATTCAATACCGCCCTACAACAAATGCTTACCTTTATGATCTGAATACATTCAACCGCAAAGTGGATGGAAAAGAAACGATCATCGAAATTCCCAGCACCTGGAAAGTGATGGTATCGCAGACGCTCTTGTTGTTTTACCTGATTCCACTGCTGTTTGTAGCTGCTTTGATGGTGTATAACTTTGGGCGATTGTGAATTATTTTACCCTTTTTTTGATGCCCTAATTTGTTTTGTAAAATGATGCGCCGACTTGCCAATCTACTTGCAGCCAATCATAAATCCATTAAAGTTACGCAAATATTTTATTTCTTATAAATTAATCTGTTGCAACAAAACTAAAACAAGTCTGGGAAATTCCAAAAGGCTTCCCAGACTCCCTCAGTTTCTCAGTTTCCTGGCGGAAAGCCCCCTCCCCAATTCCTGTTTTCTTGCGGAACAGGCGGCGGTGGCGTACCAAAGTTGCGCAAATTGTAAGTAAAAGTAAGCATGAAATACTGGGTAAGCACCTGGGTCAGATTGTCTTCCACATAGGTCTCTGTCACATTTCGGCTGATGCTATTGTTTTGCTTGAGCAAATCGAAAGCAGAGAGGCGTAGCTCCGCGGCATTTGCTTTCAGAAACTTATACCCGATGCTCGCATTCCACAAAAAAAAGTTCTGGTCGAATTCATCCCCCAGGCCGCTGTACAAAGTTTGATTGACATCGCTGCTGATCACCAGCTTTTTCAACAGAAGCCAGTTGAAACGCAAGCCAGCATTGTGATAAAAATAATTATTGTCCAACTCTGGTTGCAGGGTGTTTTCTACGATACTATAATTAGCTGAATAGGAGATAGTAAAATCCAGGTTCTGGCTGATATTGCTACCGATCACGACCCCGCTATTGAAATTATAATTTTCTGCTTCGTTCATCGCACCATTAATCAACCCTGGCGTGCGATTGTAGATGAATCCGGCATTGAAATTAAGATTGCTTTTAATCCATTTGATTGGGAGGCCGTAGGTCATAAAGGATCGAATACTCCAGGCACCTTCTAGATTGACAGGGCGGGTGAATTGAGCGCCCCGATTGAGCGCAAAGCCCTCTTGCAAAACCGTATCCCTTGACGCGATAAAAGTTGAATTGGCGATGTAATCACCGTTGTACGTCAGGTTGGCGAAAATAAAAAACGTTTGTGCTTTAGCCGCATTGGTGGTATTGAACCGCCCTCCCAGGGAGTGTGAATACTGCTGTTTCAAATCAGGATTGCCCGTGCGCAAGGCAAGCGGATTGCTGTTATTGATTACGTTTTGCAGCTGTGTGATAGAAGGTGTATTCGTAAAAGTACGATAGAACATCCGCAGGTTGGTGGTCCTGGAGGGATTGTACATAAAAAAGGCATTGGGCAACAGATTGTCAAAAGATTTTTCCACAACGAGTTGCAGCGGAAAATTCTGTGCACTATTCAACTGTACGTTTTGATAATCACTTCCGACGGAGAGGTTCCATTTTTCTCCTCTGAGGCGATAGCTCAGACCCCCGCGTTGGGTACGTACTTCATTGTCAAAATCATTGGACAACAAAGAATCCAGTATGGTGTATTCTCCATTGGCATCCACCAATCTGGTCGTTTGTTCTGAATTATTTTTGGTGAAAGAAGGGCGATAATTGAATTGTAGCATGCTTTTCTCGCCAATCGGTTCGGTATAATTTAATCCAACTGAATAAGTCTGGCTGATGGAGGCATTCTCCGAGCGCTGATCCACGATCTGATCGGGCTGCGGGCTGTCAAAAAACTCATTTTCTGAATATAATTGGCTATTGCCATCATTGTTATTAAAAATGGTGTTAATATCAAACGACAGCGTTCTACCGCGCTTGCCGAAGTTATGCCGATATAAAATATTGTTAGACAGATTGTAGCCTGCATTATCGGCGTTATAATCATTAGCCGTAGCGTTGAGTAAGTCCATGTTCTCCAGGGAATTAAAACCCTGTAGCAAGCTCAGCGAGCGATTGTCCTGAAGACTCAAGCGTGGCGTGATGATAATCGAATTGGAAGAATCAATGGTGTATTCAATCCGAGCATTCAAGCGGTGATTGAAGTTTTTGCTATCGGCATCATTTGTTTCGTCATAAAATTGACTCCCATCTTCCAAGAAAAATTCTCTTTCGAGTACACTTTGGGTTTCGTTCCTGGTATTATTAAAAAAATAGCTACCGGTCAACTTTAGCTTGGTACCCCAATTATTGGAATAATTCAAGCCAAAAGAATTGGTTGTGTTGATTCCTCCCTGCTGCCCAACAAGGAAATTATTGACATCGGAGCCGCCTCCGAAGCCGCCTCTGCCCCTGCCGCCCCCCATGCCACCACCACCGCCACCAAAACGACGAGTATTGTTGCTACCCGTCAGCCCCAATAAATCCTGGGAAGAGAAGTTTTGCTGGTTTACATTATTGAACAATCCAACAATAGAAATGCGTTGCTGTTTGTCAAAAAAGCTGATGCTGCCTCCTCCCGCATAGCGTTCATCAGAGCCATAGCCGGCGTAAATTTTGCCAAATTGAGCATTGTTCATCCCGCCACGAGTAGTAATGTTGATTGTTTTTTCGGCATTGCCATCGTCAAAACCCGTGAATTGGGCCTGATCGCTCATTCGGTCGAATACCTGAATTTTGTCAATAATCTCCGCCGGAAGGTTGCGCAAAGCCAGGGTGGCATCTTCTCCAAAAAACTCGCGTCCATCCACAGTCACTCGGCGCACGGTCTCTCCCTGGGCTTTCACTTCCCCGTTTTCCACCGTAATGCCGGGCATTTTTTGCACCAGTTGCTCTGCATCCGCATCGGGATTCACCTTGAAAGCATTGGCATTGTATTCGGTTGTATCACCTTTTTGTTGGGCTCTGATTTGTACGGCTTCTACCGTGACCCCCTGTAGTTGTAGGGCTCCTTGTTCCATCATGATCGCACCGAGGGTTTTATCCGCACGTTCCATCGTCACAAGTTGCTCAAAAGGTTGATAACCGATGTAGCTTGCCTGTAGTTTATAGTTTCCGGGGCGCAGCCTGGTGAATTGGAAGCTGCCATCCACATCAGATGTCAGTCCTGTTTTTCGAGTCGTATCCAACTGGCTAATCAATTGAATATTCACACCAATTAATGGCTCATTGCTACTCTTGTCTAAGAATTTTCCGGAAAGCGAGAAGCCTTGCCCTTGTGCCGCCAAGCCACCGCATAGCAGCAAGGCGATTAGGAGGGACAAAAATAGTCGGATGTTAAAGCTTGTTTTCATAATAAAAAAATTAGGTCACCGATCTGGATCGGTGTGTTATGAGTTTAAAAATTTGCTCGACAAATAGTGGTGAAACTTTTCTTTGTATTGTTCGGCTACGACTACCGCAAAGTCCCCAATGATAATCCTGTTGCGTTCTACCGATTCTATTTTTTCTAAATTGACGATAAAGGAGCGGTGCACGCGCATGAAGCGATCGGAGGGGAGTTTTTCCTCCAGTGCCTTCAGGGTCATCAGGGTCAGGATGGGTTTGTGCTGTGTAGCTACATGGATTTTGATATAGTCTTTCAACCCTTCAAAATAAAGGACTTCGTTGAGGTGGATGCGGATGAGTTTGTACTCTGATTTTACAAATAAATAAGATTCGTTTTTCGCCGCCTCTTTTTGTCCGTCCAACAATTGAAACCACTCGCGCGCCTTGCCGGCAGCTTTCAAAAATTCTTCATAATTGAAGGGTTTCAGCAGGTAATCCAGGGCATCCACTTTGAAGCCCTCCAGGGCATACTTTTCAAAAGCAGTGGTAAAAATGATTTTGGGTCCATTTTTCAGGGTTCTCGAAAAAGCCACGCCGTCTAAATCAGGCATTTGAATATCCAGAAAAATCAGGTCAATAGGCTGTTCTTCCAGTTGCTGCATGGCTTCCAAAGCACTACTGCATCGCCCCGCCAACTCCAGAAAGGGGGTTTTCCGGACGTAGTTTTCCACGACATCCAGCGCGAGGGGTTCATCATCCACAATGAGGCAGCGTATCTTTTTCATTATTTGCTATTTGTTCAGTGGTTTATCATCATACAATCTGCTCTTCCGTCAAGTCAATTTCCAGTTCTGTTCTAAACACTCCATCTTCCAACGTTTGGCGAAACAGGTGCCGATTCGGATACAGTAACGACAAGCGCTTTTGTAAGTTTTTGATGCCAATCCCCGAGCCGCCCTTGTCCCTTTCGTCTTTGGGGAAATTGGTATTTTCTACCCAAAAAACTAAGCGATGCTTGTCTATGTGCATTTTGATAAAAATAAAAGAGGGCTGGTTGGCGCTCACCCCATGTTTAAAGGCGTTTTCCACCAATGGTATAAAAAGCAAAGGCGCAAGCTGGGTATGATCCGCATCTGCGGGGAAATCGTATTGCACATCCACTTTGTCAGTCAGCCGCAGGCGCATCAGGTCAATGTAATTTTTCAAAAAATTGATCTCACTGGCCAAGGCGACTTGCTCCGCCGTTGCGTCGTGCAGGGTATAGCGCATCAACTTGCTCAGGCGATGGATCGAATCTTTGGCTTTCTCCGGGGCACTATCCACTAAGGCATAAATATTATTAAGCGAATTAAAAAAGAAGTGCGGTTGAATCTGGTATTGCAGATGCGATAAAGTGGACTTTAACTGCTCTGTTTCCATGCTTTTCCGTTCTGCTTCTGCTCGTAACCACTGCCTTGCCATACGAATGGCGACACTCACCGCTACGGTCAATGCTAAGGAAAAAGCCGTCCGAAAATGGTAAAAACTCTTGAAACCACCACCGCCGCGAAAAGTACGACCAGGATTGTGCCGCGGAATCCAATCCCGTACCCCATCTTCACTCCACATACAGAGGGCGATCAGCGCTAAATTGGTTAAAATAAAAAGTACAATTTGATTTTTAAATAATATTTTGTCAATAAGAATAAAATAATTGAAATAAAACATTAATGCTATAAAAAAAAGCGGCAGCACCGTGCGCAAATAAAGATAAACGGGCGGTAACTCACCACCTGAAAATAAAATTGGAAAAGCAAAAAGAATGCCCCACACCAGCACATGCAGGGCAATATTATTAAGGATATTATTTTTGACGGTTATTTTCATTCTGCGCAGCTACAATCAATTATTTTTTCCTTTTTTTCTGAACTGTCCTTTTCGCTCTTGCATAAATGCCTGATATGCTTTGAATTGTTCTTCATTGGCGAGTAAAGTCTGCACCTTAGCATCCCTTTGTGCTACCAAAGATTTCATAGCTTCAAAATTGCGCGCTTGCCGATACGTTTGTTGTTCTTTATGAAATGCCGTAAAAATAAGCCGTAAAGAATCTTGTTGAGCTGAAGAAATCTGAATCTCCTGTGCAAGTGCCCCTACAAGTCGTTCTGAACGCTCTTCAGGTGTCGGTGGCGCACCGCCGCCTGATCTTTGTGCATACACACCTATGACAATCAGCACCATAGTTACTACTAAAATTATCTTTTTCATAATAACAATTTTTAGGTTTTGAATACAGTACAAATTTGTAAGTATAAAATGGGAAAGTAAAGTACAATGGACATTCCAATAAAATCAATCGAAGAATCGGCATTTTTTATCTATTGGAAAAAGCAACTTGCAGCTCGATCAATCTGCCAACGCCTCAACTTTCTCCTTCAAATTTTCGTTTCCTCATCAGCACGATTGGCATATTAGCATATTGGCAAATCAACGCTATGGCAGAAAACAAAGAAAAGCAATCCCTGAAAAACCAGTTCCTGGCGCTGCGGCACTTACCGCGGCTGTTCCGATTGATTTGGGAAACCAGTAAGCCTCTTACCATTGGCAACATCATACTGCGCCTGGGGCAGTCGGTTATTCCATTAGCAACATTATATATCGCTAAAGAAATTATTGATGAAGTGGTACGGTTGACGCAAGGGGCTGGCGATACGCAATATCTCTGGCTAATGGTTGGTCTGGAATTGGGACTGGCTGTATTTTCGAGCATTTTGAATCGTGGCATCATCTTGATGGATACGCTGTTGGGCGACTTGTTTTCCAATCGCAGTTCGGTCGAAATCATGCGCCACGCTGCAAAGATGGATTTGTACCAGTTTGAAGAAGCCACTTTTTATGATAAGCTCGAACGTGCCCGCCGTAATACCACTGGGCGCACCGTGCTGATGACGCAGGCGCTGTCGCAATTGCAAGATATGATCACCATTATTACATTGGGCGCGGGCTTGGTAGCGTTTAATCCCTGGCTGATTTTGATTTTGGTAGTGGCGGTGATTCCTTCATTTATTGCAGAGTCGTATTTCAACCAACGCACATATTCCCTCATCTACGGCTGGACACCGGAGCGCCGCGAACTCGACTATCTGCGCTACATCGGCGCGAGTGATCAGACTGCCAAGGAAGTGAAAATTTTTAATCTGGCGGATTTTATTACCAATCGTTTTGCTGATATTTCACATCGGTATTATTTGGAAAGCCGCAAATTATCTATCCGACACGCCATCTGGGGTACACTACTATCGGCGCTGGGTACGCTGGCTTATTATGCTGCTTATGTTTTTATTATATTACAAACTATTTCCGGCATTATCACGATAGGAACATTAACCTTTTTATCCGGTTCTTTTAATAAAATGCAAAATTTGCTGCAAGGCATTATGAGTCGCTTTTCGCGTATTGCGGAAGGTTCTTTGTACCTGGAGGACTTGTTTGATTTCTTTGAAATACAGCCGACAATTGTTTCTAAGCCGGATAGCCTTCCTTTTCCAGAAAAAATCCAGCAGGGTTTTACATTTGATAATGTGAGTTTTAAATACCCAGACAGCCACAAATGGGCGATTCGGAATCTTTCATTTGAATTAAAAGCAGGCGAAAAACTCGCACTCGTAGGTGAAAATGGAGCTGGAAAAACCACGCTGGTTAAGCTATTGGCACGTTTGTACGAACCCACCGAAGGGCGCATCCTGATTGATGGTGTAGATATTCGAGATTATAATTTGGATAGCTTGCGTAATAATATTGGTATCATATTCCAAGATTATATTCGCTGGCAAATGAAAGCCTCAGAAAATATTGCGGTTGGCAATATTGATGCCGTAGAAGAATTGGCGCTGATCGAAGCCTCGGCGGAGAAAAGCTTGGCGAATACGGTTATTGAAGATTTGCCAAAGCGCTACGATCAGCTCTTGGGCAAGCGCTTCGAGGAAGGGACGGAGCTTTCCGGTGGGCAGTGGCAAAAAGTTGCGCTTGCCCGTGCATACATGCGCAATGCGCAACTGCTCATCCTTGACGAACCCACCTCTGCATTGGATGCGCGGGCAGAACATGAGGTGTTTCTGCGTTTTTCGGAATTGATTGAGGGCAAATCGGCGGTATTGATTTCGCATCGTTTCTCGACGGTAAGAATGGCGGATCGAATTTTATTTTTGGAAAATGGTCAATTATTAGAATTGGGAAGCCACGAAGAGTTATTACATCAAAATGGTAAATATGCGGAGTTATTTAGATTGCAAGCGAAGGGGTATCAATAAGACAACTATGATGCCAATTGATTGATAAAGATCATAAGGATCAGTGTGCTGCTTGTGGCAACGAGCGGCGATAAAGTTCCTGAAAAAAAAATGATAAGACTATTAAGTATTCTATTGCAATTAATAAATAATTTTCCTGGAAGCCCCCGCCCCAATAATGACTATAACTCAACCACACCATACCCGACCAAACAATAGGGTATCTCCATTTAGTAAAACCCGTAAGTGCCACTGCCAGGCAAACATACCAGGGATGTACTGTTGTCGTATTAACTAAATAAATACTAATCGCAAATAACCAACTTTCAGGCATTTTTTTCCAAGCCCAATCATACCGTATAATTGTTAGAATGACAATACAATTCAGGGTAATCAAAGCTAAGATTGGCCCTACTGATCGAATAATATAATGGTCGTTAAATACTACCCGATAAAACCATTCAAGGGCATAAAAAAAGCCGGCATTAAATTCAAATCGCCGAAAATACAGGCTAAGACTTGCGCCAAAATTGCTAAAAAATGAAACATTTAACAAGGGTGCAAATAAAATGAATAAACTTCCGCCAATGATTCCAAGATAGATCAAGCTGCGGCGCCATCCCAATTTCCCAATCAAAAATGGTAGAAACATAAGTGGTAAGAGCTTTGCAGCGATGGCACCGGTCATGGCAAAGGCAGCGTAGCCCAAGCGGTTATTCATTATAAGCCATAATGACAGTAATAAAAAGAAAATCATAAGTCCTTCAAAATGTATATTGCCCATGATTTCTATTATAACAAGTGGGTTCAAGGTATACCATAAAACATTTTTTTCTGGTAGATCAAACCTTTGCAGCATCTTTTTTATTAATACAATGCTACCAATTTCACCCACTAATAAAAAAACCTTCATTACAATAGTAGCGCCAATAATATTTTTTGGAAAAAGCCCGGCAGCCATGGCAAAAACGCCTTGTAAAACCGGTGGATAGATCGTATAATATTCTTTGGAATTAAGCTTTTCGTATAGCGCAGGGGTGAGATATTCAGGTAGGATATTATTTTTTATATAAAAATCAGGTAAATAACTGAACGGATTGTATCCATGCGTGCTTAGTAGCCCATCCCAGTAAAAGCGATAAATATCATCGGAAAGATTAGGAAAGTTAAATAGCAGCACCCCTCTTAATAATATTCCCAAAATAATATAAAATTGAATATCATTCCGGCGTTCTGTATAAAAAGCGACTGCGATATAAGTCAAAAAAAAGAAAGTTGCCCATCCGATTAGTAAAAGAAAGTTGGCACGATCAGTAAAATACCCCAGGGCAATAGTACAGGATAAAAAAGAAAGGCTCAGTAATGCTTTTTTCAACATAAGGCAAAACTAAAAAAGCTTCTAAAGATAGAATACATTAGGACTTACGCACTAAATAATAAGTAATTAAAAATCAGCTCATTGAAATAGT
>CAZGJN010000027.1:0-48856 GCA_964526645.1 uncultured Saprospiraceae bacterium | reverse complement strand
CGCATCCTGTAAAGTTATTACTTTTTTTTGCTTTATTTAGTGCGTAACTCCTGTGTAATACCAAATAAGGTACAATCTATATTAGTAACCACCTCCAGGATTAACAGGTTCTAGAACTTCCTCTCCACACAATCCATTACATGTATTTAGCCAAATAAAGCCGCATCCTCGACGATTAATACATATCACATCATCGTCTTCCGATCTACAATCACCGATACTTGAACAATATGACCCCCATCTGCATGTACAGTTGCATTCGCAATCGTATTCAGTTGTTCTTTCTTTGCTTGTATTAGAACGTTGTCTTTCTGATACAGCTTCTTTATAAAGAAGATCTTTAAAAGTTCTTTCAATATTTAATTCTTGATTAGGGATAGGACTAAAATCAGATAAGTCGGCAAATATTTTTTTCCCTTCTACTTCTGTAAATTTATCACCAAAAAGACTAATCCAATCCATTAAAATTTCATTCCCAAATAAATCTGAATCACCATTGATTTTCTCAAATAATTCAGTATTCAATCTATTCTTTAGATCCAATATAGCTATCTTTTGTTGATCGCTGATTTGTTGTGTCAGTACCTGGTCAAGTTTTGAATACCATAGGTTTAGTTTTTTTTCAGAAGAAAGTTTATCATATAATTCAATTCGGGCTTTACCTGAAAGACCTATGAAACTTTGCCTATTAACACTATCGAATGCCTCTTCTTGAAAGTTTGTATCATTACAACGTATCAGACCTATGCCCAGCCCTGTAAGTAACAAAACATAGAATAAAAAATAAAAGCTTTTAGTTTTCATTTTTTTAAATTTAAAAGGTTATTAAAATGTGATAATTTTTTAACGTTAATTAAGTACAATATTTACTTTCTTCTCCTAATTTCAAAATACATTTTTATTTACATTTGTACATATAGAATTTAATTGGTAAAATCAAGATTTAATTATTATTATTATTATTATTGATAGCCAATATTTTGTGTCTTAGTACCAGTCTTTTTCTTATACTTATATTAATTACTTTTTTATGTAAAAACGCGGCACCTTCATCGCCGCCGCAAAACTAAGGCAATGAGCTCCGTGCTTCGGTACGGGGCTTTTATTTTGTCTGGGCAATAGGGGCTTACCACCTTCCACCGCATCCTGGTGATTGAGTATTGTTTCACTAAATTTTAATTGCCATGAGGATGCACTTTTTGATCCCCTTGTTTTTTACTTTTTTTGCGGTAGCTGTCTCCGCCCAAACGGAGCGCAGCTTGAGCGCTTTTGACGAAATCAATGTCACTGGAAATATTGAGGTTATTTTGGAAAAGGGAGATGCCGAAAAAATATTTATACAAGCAGAAGGTATCCCGGAAGATGAGCTAAAGGTGAAGGTAGATCGCGAGGTATTAAAACTAAGTTTAATCAATTCTGTCTTTTACAAAAACGAGAAAGTCACAGTTCGAGTGGTTTTTCAGCAAATACGAGCCATCCGAGGCAATGCCGGGGCTGACATTCGGAGCAATGTGACCATTGAGAGCGACCAACTTTTGCTGAGAGCCAATAGCGGCGCGCAGCTCAAATTGACGGTGAAAGCTGAAAAACTGGATGGTGCCGCCAATGAAGGGGCTATCCTCGACCTCGCTGGCGAAGTGGAAGCCCAGAAAGTTAGTGCTACTACTGGTGGGCAGTACGAAGCGCTCGATCTGGAGTGCCAGCGTACCTATGCGCGTGCCAATACCGGCGGGGTAGCAAGTGTGGTAGCACGGGAGAGTATAGACGCTTCCGCTAATACAGGGGGCTCTATCACTTACAAAGGAGATCCTGACCAGCACTATTCTAAGACGATCCTGGGGGGAGATGTTCGCAAACTTTGAGCTATATTTACTTTGTTTACAAACAGATAAAGCCCGAAATTTTTTTCATCCGCTTTTTTTTTCTTATTTTGCGGTTGGGAAGTGTGACTTTTTGGTTTCGCTTCGTCTTAAAATCAGAATTCAAATTTTTTAACCTAAAACATTTCTTCATTATGTCAGTTAAAGCCAAATACCAACCTGTTCTTGATCTGGGTGAAAAATTCGGAACCACAGATGGATATGTGGAAGAGCTGGATGGCAAGCTACGCATCGGCGGCACTGTAAAAACACAGTACCTGAAAAATCAAATTTGGGACAAGATCAAAGAAATTGGTGGGGATAATCCTTCTGATATCGAAGCAGATATCAAAGTAGAAGTAACCGATTATTATCACAAGCACACGGTTGAAAAAGGCGAGAGCCTTTCTAAGATCGCGAAGCACTACTACGAAGAAGCTAACAAGTACATGCACATCTTTAATGCCAACAGGGACATTTTGAACGACCCAGACATGATCCACCCGGGTCAGGAGTTGGTCATTCCTTTTGAATAATTCAGGAGCAATCATACTATGTAGAAACGGGCTTTCCTGGCTTCAGGAAAAGTCCGTTTTTTATTCCAGCACTTCCTGTAACACTTGATGCGAATGGATTTCGGGCAGATAGTCAATGTGCAAGTGATAGTAATCGAGTAGATGTTTGAGCAGGTTTCGCCGCTCAAGGGTCGTCATTGCAATTTCACTACAAGAATGGCGATCGCTTTGCAATAATTTATACAATAACTGACTGGTAGATTCATCCAAATAATGAGCGTGTGCCGGCAGCTGTGTTACAAAAAGACCTTCCTGAAGGTCGAAAAAAGGAGCGCCAGCTTCGTGGAGGGTATCTCCTGGAAGGAAGCCCAAAAAAGCGCTTAGCCCCAACAAAAAATGCAAGTGGATATTATTCACCGGCAGCTTGGTCTCATCCAGATACTGAAAAGTCTCAAACAAAAACGCAAACAAGGGACGGTTTTCTTCTGATTCTCGGATCGTTTTTCGGACTACCTCCGCCATAAACAAAGCAATTGCACTCTTTTTTACATCAAAAGGTACCCCACTATACACATAAGCAGCCTGAATTTCCTTGATGTGATTTAGGTCGCGGTCTTCACGGCTATAAGCCACCATCTCAACCAATGAAATCACCTGAAGTAGCGACGAACGAATCCGCGCCTTTTTACTGCGTACATTGCCGATGATGTACTTACGCAAGCCCTTTTCTTCTGTGTAAATATCTGCTATCAGGCTTGTTTCTCCATATTTTATAGTTTTCAAAACGATGCCACGCGTTTTTATCAGCATGAGAAACGTTTTTAGTCGTTTATAGAATTCAGCCAATCGAAAAATCAGTGCATCCCTCTAACTTTCCGGATAACTTTGTTGTCATAAAGGTATAAGTTTAGTATAGCAGCTTAGTTTAACACTTTTTGACAGATTATTAACATTCCTCAGCGCAACCAATACAAATTGATCGCGTCTTTCTTAAGCAAGATGCAATCAAATATGAAGAAAACCAAGTTTACGCAAATTGTGAAAATTTTTAACAAAAACTTTAAGGTTTATTGCGCACTAAAGTGAACCAAATATTGTTTTATTTGCGACAGATTTTTTGAACCCGGCTATATAAAAATTTCGAATTATGAAGCGCATCATCATCCCGATTTTTTTAGCGATCCCATTTTTGAGTATCGCCAACCAAAGTAAGGAAGATTATTCCTACGAAAATACCAATTTCGCTGTTCCTGTGTTTTCTTTTGAAAACAAAAATACAACTGCAGAATCGCTCCGAGTCTCCAGAGCTATTATCATAGGTAGATGGGAAAATTCCCTAGATGCGGTAGAAGCAGACATCAATGGCAAAAGTATTTCAGGGGGCTTCCTCAAATATATTTTCCGTGAGAATGGCACTTACAGCAAAGTGCTTGGCGGTGCCGAAGTGAGTATTGAAGAGACAGGAAAATGGGAGGTTTCGGAAGATGGCAAACAACTCCTGATGTACAGCACTCAAATGCAGAACGGACAGTTGTGTACGGTTACAGAGATTGCCAATATCAAGTACCTACAAATGGACGAGATGGTTTTGGAGCAGCATTTGCGTGTAGCAGATGAGCAATTTAGCTCAGAAAAAAGAGACTTTTATTTCAGTAAGTACTAATCCAATTTTATTTCGCGAGTTGCCGGTTGTTTTTTTAATGATCGGCAAATTTTATTCTGCATCCCATTCCCAACCTTCCAGCTTTTGCTGTTTGTAATGTTGTTTTGTAAAAACTCTTTGTTTTTGGCGATTTAGAATCAGCCGAGCGATGGCAACATCGGGGGCTTCTTCTGAATAAGGGGATAGGGCATGGCTGACTTTGGCTTCGTCAATATCCAAGCGATACATCAAACTCAGCAGAAATTCGAGTTTGTTTTCGATCCAATAGGCTACTTGGCGGGATAGTAGCTCCAATAACGCTGCTTCGGAAAGTAGTTCTTCCCCAGCATCCAACTCAAAATCCCGAATAATGAGGTCTTGTACCGTTTCCAGGTTTTTGTCACTCATTTGATGGTATTCCGAATGAAATTTGGTGATTATGGCTTTACAGGATACATACCGATGGCTTCTCCGAGGCAGCGCATAGCTTCTCTGATCGCTTCTTGCTGGGGCGGCAATATTTCCAGCGTCCGCTTATAGCCTTTATACTCCACCCTGATCTTTTCAATTTTGTGAAAGGTTAGTACATAAAACATATCTAAGGGCATCACGCAGGTGTGCTGGTAAATCCGCATGTTGGTTTTTTTATCAAATTCTCCTTTATCGGGCACATTATTGAGGGCGATGACCCGATCATTTGACAGCTTGAGCAAGACGTTGAAGCCTTCTTCGGTAGATAAATAGCCGCGCTCGGCGAGGGCGAGGGTCATAAAAAAACAGTTGATGCTATCATTTTCTGTATAAGACAATAATATTTTGCTTTCATCAATCAAAGTATATTCGCCTTTATCATTTAAAAATTGACTGGGCACTTTATAACCCGCCGGAATAGGCTGTATCACCACTAAGCGGATACTATCGAAATCATCTACTTCATTGATGGCATAGTCGCATGCTTGTGCAGCAGCCATTGCCACTATACAACCCCAAAAAGCCAAAAGAAGGCACCATTTTTTCATAGCAATCGTGTTAATTTACAAAAATAGCTGAAAATACATAAAGATAGCAACTTCAGGGCATAAAACGGAAAGACCCACCGCAGCATTATGCCCGATAGGTCTTCCATCGTTCAATTCGGTTTTTTATTTCTTGATCGCAAACTCGTAGCTATCCTGATTATCACTTGGTGTAATTGTCACCTTCGTCACTTTGATGATGTAATATTTACTTCCCCGCTTGACCGTAAAAACGTCGCCCACCTTGATCGGATTGCTAATTAATTCGCCAGTAGCATCCTTGGCCGTAAAGGCTTTCCCAGAATCAAAGGCAGCTACAATCTCTTCTTTAAACTGTACATTGTCAAAATTGAAATTTTCAGGCATCGTGCCGCCGATGTAGCGCACTTCTGCGCCGTTTGTACCGGATATTTGTTGGCGCCAGTTGGAAGCCAGCGGCTTGCTGGTATCAATCCCTTCGTCATTAATTTCTGCACGCTTGAAAGAAGTATCAATGGCAGGATTGCCAGTATTTCCCAGGATGCTACCCACACTGTCGCCTGTATCCAAATCCAAGCCTCCCTGACCAGCAGGCCCCGCCTGGTTGAGCAGCAATTTTCCGGTCAAACTGCTTACCGCTTCGCCTTTGGTAGTGATATCAATGGATACTTCATCTTTCAATCCATCTTCGTCTTCTATTTGAAATCTGTAGGTTTTTGTTTCTTTGAAACCGCCGTGCGCTTCGATTTGGATTTCATACACGGCACCTTCTTTAGCTGTACCAACGATCAGGAAAGGGTTGTTGGAGGTGATCGCGCCACTGTTGATCGTGAAGCGGTCTGTAGCGAGCTTTGTCGCTTCTTCAAACAGCGTGACTGCCTTCAATTGCGCTGTTCCTTTCTGTACTTTCAATTGTACTTTGAAGAGGCTGCCCGCTGCTACTTCTGTATTGTCGCTCACCAAACCGGTACCTGCCACTAAACTGGATACAGGGGGCAGCGGATTGTCGGGCGTGCCTGTGCTATCGTCGGTACAAGCGGAGATCAAGACTGTCAGGGTGATAAATACAAAACCTAAAAATTGGAGCAATACTTTTTGCATAATGTTAAAGATTTTAGTATAAAAAAATGGGTCAATATTTTTATTATGACGCAACGGGGGTACTTTGGTAACGTGTGGGCAAGTAGAAATTTGTGAGAAATCTGATACAATATTATAAAAATCTATATAAAGAAGATAGGTGATAAAAAAACTTAACAATTAGCTAACAAAAGTCGCTATCTTTCAATCGAAAATAGATCCTCGAATGTTTTTTAGCTTCTAAAAGCACATGATAATGGTCAAAAAGATATTGCGTATTGCGTTGTTGTTTTTTGCGGGGCTTATCCTGCTGTTGCTGTTTGTGTTTATTTTTGCTACGGTGCAAGCGCCTCAAAACCTTACAGTTGCACCCGTACCGCCGCAACGGCATCTGGATTCTCTTTTCCATGCCATGCAAATGGACAGTCTCAAAATAAAATTTGGCAATCGGAAAACACTTACGCAAGGGTATGAATTACAGACACTTGTGGCGCTGAGCTACTTTCCGGAGTTAAAGGATGTCAGGATTAACTTTCGTTATAAAAAAGCTTTTATTCCGCTTTCTTCCCGTCCGAATTTATTCAGTACGCTGGCAAGCAAGAAAAATTGGGAATATCGGGTGATTGTGAGCAGCAAAAGTATCGAAAGCATGGAACCTATTTTACTCAAAAACTTGCCTTTCAATGCTCAGGTGGGCATTCTCGCGCACGAGCTGGCTCATACCGCACACTACCAGCAATACAACTTCTGGCAATTGTTAAAATTTGGAATGCTGTACACTGCTGATTCAAAGTTTAGGGCCTTACACGAGCGTTCTACCGATGAAAAGGTGATTTATCAAGGGCTTGGCTGGCAGTTGTTGGATTATGCCAAATTTATACGCACCGATTCTACTACCGTACAGCACTATGAGGCATCCAAAGATTTTTTGGATAAAAATTACCTCAGGCCAGCGGAAGTACTGGAAGTGATGAGTCGCATTGCTGGATATCAACTCTCCACTTTGGCGGAGTGACTTCCCGTTTTATTGTTTCACAAACTTCAAGGTGGCGTTTGCGTGGGCATGCCGCACGGTCATCACATAAAAACCAGGTGGAAGGCTTGCCAAAGAAAGCACTGTATGCCAATCATTGCTACTTTTCTCTACATCAAGGGTTTGTATGATATTGCCAGAGATGCCGCTTACCACAAGCTGTATATTTCCCAGCCAATGGTTGTTCATTTCTAATTGAAGCTGTGCGCCAGAAGGGTTAGGAAACAACCGAATATGCTGCAAGGACGACGCACCGGCGATACTCGTAGTGTTGCTACATTTGCTGAAAGTGTAATCCACAATGGATTGTCTTACCGTAGCTAATAGAGGATAAAACAAATCCCCCGGGCAAGAAGTCGCGCAGCCGTCCCGATGCCCAGAGACATGGTGAAGCTGAAGATTAGAAGAAGCATGCAACGAAATACCCTGCGGGTCAATATCTTCTTTGCAGGCTTTCCAGGCGAGTAGCGTGGTCAGGCTTTGCAGGGCAGCCGCGCTGGGTTGTGTCGCTGTAAAATCCCCCAGCACACAGGTACCCATTGTACTGGTATTCGTACCACAAAAATGCGCGCCCAGTACGTCATCGCCTCTACCTTCATATATCACTCCATTCGGATCAACGAGCCAGTTATAGCCTATATCTGCCCAACCATTTACATTTACATGAAAATTCCAAATAGCGCGTACCACAGCAGCCCAATCCGAAGCCGAATTAGTACCCGCGGAATGATGAATGATCAAGTGCGACACATCGGTGAAGACAGGATTGTTGCTTGGGGGGCAATTGCCGGCCGGGCACCAGGTGCTGCGTTTTTGGTGCGGGGGCTGGGCACAAGTGCAGCTGGCGTCCAATGCAAATTCTTCCTTACTTGCTGCCGGGAGGCTTTCTCCAGGATTGTAAAAATGCACAAAAAGATTGGTAAACAACGACGCTGCCTGCAATTGAAAATAACGATGCTCCTTAGCGGTGAAATAAAGTTGGCTAACCTGCTTATCAGGCGACTGCTCTATGTGTTCGTCTTTTTCAACGGCAGTCCAATCCTCCCAGTTTTTGCTATCCTCCGAAAAACGAATCCATAGCTGATCCTTTCCGCCGCTCCAGGTAAGGGCATAAGCAATAAAAGGGGCAGGGGCTTCGAAAGTAATTTTATAAATTTTATTTTGTTGAATAAGAGTGGGTTCAATTGCTATGATAGCCTGCTGCGCCGCTGTATTGCTACAAAAAGCTGCCAAAAAGGCAAGAAAAGGAAATCCACGTTTTTTGAAAAATGCCGATTGAAACATGCGTTGAGGATTTGGTTCATCACGGATTATACTCAAAATTAAATGCAGTACCCAGCCAAAAGGTTTGATATTTAAAATGAAAATGCCGGACGCTCCCGATTGAAAGCCCGGCATTTGGGAGACCACTAAGTGGTTTTTTATCTCAATAAAGTGACATTTCCTTTTTGAATCAGTTCTTCTTCATTTGGACAAACAACGCGCAAATAGTAGCCATACACATCCGGTGGGAGTTCTTCTCCGTTAAATTTACCATCCCAGCCTTGTAGCGGATTGGTCGTTTCAAACATTTTTTGTCCCCAGCGATTGAAAACAATCAATTCCATTTCCAGTAGCTGATCCAAGAAATTACTTCTCAGGCGGAAAATATCGTTGTTGCCATCGCCATTCGGAGAGAAGGCATTGGGTAAAAACACATGGCTCGGATCGCAAATTGCTTGCAGTACCACCAATTGTACCGAAGCTTCTGCTGTACATTGCCCCAGGGTGACCGTCACGCTGAAAGTCGTGGTTTCGGTCGGTGTCGCAATTGGATTTTGAATATTTGGATCATTGAGTACGCCGGTGGGCGTCCAGGAGTAAGTACAGCCCTGGCAATCCGTAACGACATTCAGTTGCGCTTGCTCTCCTTGGAAAATAGTATCTGGCTCTACTGCTGCTGTGATCCGCAAGTTGATAACGATGATGCTTGCCTGCAAGGTATCGCGGCAGCCGTATTGATTTTCTACCTCAACGGTAAACACACTTGCTACAGTTGGATTGACCACGGCGGTAGCCTCGTTGATACCTGAAACAATCGCATTGGCAGGCGACCAATTGTAAGAAAGCTGCTGTGTTGGGTCTAAGTTCGTGACCGTCAAGGAACTTGAATTTGTTGGTTCACAGAGCGTTGTTTCAGCAGGTAACGTAGCATTGACGGGGGTAACCTCCACGGTCAGTTGAGCGGTAGTGGTACAGCCGTTGCCATCCGTGACAGTTACTGTGTAAGTAGTTGTCTGAGCGGGCGTTACTTGTTTGTTGGCACCTTCACCCAGTCCATTATCCCAAACAAATTGGAACGGACCTGTGCCAGAGAGGGCGGTGGCATTTAGGAAAACGACTTCACCGGGGCAAACGGGTATTCCCGCAGGATCAGCTGTAATTTCTGCGCTTACAATCGGAAAAGTATTTACGGTAGCAGCGCCCGTAGCCTTACAACCATTGGCATCCGTGACGGTGAGGGAATACACCGTTGTATCTGTCGGGAAGACAATACCACCTTCAAATCCCTTATCCCAATTAAACGTATAAGGCGCTGTGCCACCGCTTACGGCTGCGATAATTTCAACCCCTTCGCCCACACAAATGATCGTATCACTTGGCAATACTTCAACCGTAGGCCTTGGATTGACCGTAATTGTAATATCATCCGTTGCTGTACTACAACCTTGAGCATCCGTGACAGTGACCATGTAATTAGTGGTTTGGGTAGGACCAACCACCAGGGTTGAGCCAGTTGTAATACCATCGCTCCAAATGAATTCATAAGGTGGAAAACCTCCTGTTACCGTGGCAGTGAGTATAGCCGAATCGCCTTGGCAAATGGTTGTTCGATCTGCACTGATTTGCACTACCGGCGGCTCTGTTACTACGATGGTAATGGCATCCGTACCGGAGCATCCATTGGCATCCGTGATGGTTACACCGTAGGTAGTTGTTTGATTCGGCGTAACAACCTGAGTTGGATTTGTTCCCAATCCATTGCTCCAGTTGAAAGTATAAGGCGTTGCTCCACCCTCCGCGGAAGCAGTGAGCGTAGCCGATTGTCCTCTACAAACCGAGGTGCGATCCGCATCAATCGTGGCTTCTGGCGTTGGATTCACATTGATGGTAACGGCATCCGTATTTGTACAGCCATTAGCATCCGTAATCGTAACGGTGAAAGTAGTAGTATCTTCTGGGAAAGCTATTCTTGTTTGTCCATTACCCAGTTCGCCGCTCCAACTAAAAGTGTAGGGCGCCGTGCCACCTGAACCAGCGGCACTAAGGGTGACCTGGTCGCCCGCACAAATCGTAGAATCATTCGCACTTGCTGCTACAGCAGGGATAGGATTAACGACAATAGTGATTTGGGCTGTAGCACTACCACAGCCATCGGCAGCGGTCACGGTTACACGATAAGTAGTCGTTTGCGTAGGACTTACCATTTGGGTTTGCCCATTAGGCAAGTTATTATCCCATTCAAAAATGTAAGGTGCATTACCACCGGTCACATTAGCCGTAAGGGTCGTAGATTGACCAAGACAAATCGTATCGTTGCTGGCTGTAATTTCCACGGTAGGCGGCGGTGTAACGGTGATCGTAATTTGGGCGGTATCAGAACAGCCATTTGCATCCGTAACAGTTACTGTATAGGTGGTTGTTTGAGCAGGCGTGACTATTTGTATAGAATTGGTACCCAGTCCATTATCCCAATTGAAAGTATAAGGCGCAGTACCACCAGTGGCAGTAGCCGTCAAAGTAGCTGATTGTCCTGCGCAGACGGTAGTGCGATCTGCATCAATGGCAGCTTCTGGTGTTGGATTTACAATGATAGAAATCGTATCCGTTGCTGTACAACCATTTACATCAGTGAGTGTAACGGAGTACAGGGTTGTGGTTGTTGGAGAAACTGTTTGATTTTGCCCCTCGCCCAGGTTATTATCCCAAGAGAAAGTGTAAGGTGGCGTCCCGCCCTGTCCGGTTGCCGTAAGTGTAGTGGATGTTCCTTCACAAATAGTGGCATCAGAAGCGCTTGCATCTACTGTGGGTTGGGCGTTGACGGTGATCGTAGTTTGCGCCTTAGCAGAGCAACCATTTGCATCCGTGATGGTGACATTGTAAGTGGTCGTTTGAGTAGGGCTGATCACCTGCGTTTGTCCTGCTGGCAAACCGTTATCCCAAACAAAATCAAAAGGCTGAATACCGCCATCTACATTCACGTTGAGAGTCACCGTATCTCCGATGCAAATCGAATTTTGGTCTGCTGCAATATTGGCTGTAATATTTGGAAACAAAGTAATTGTGACCTGAGCCGTATTGGAACAGCCATTTGCATCCGTAGCCGTAACGGTATAAGTGGTCGTCTGAGCAGGGCTAACCGCCTTCACCGCCCCTTCGCCCAAGCCATTATCCCATTGGAAGGTGTAGGGTTCTAAGCCGCCGCTTGCCATAGCAGTCAGCGTTGCGGTATCACCTACACAAATCGTTGACTGATCGGCGGTTGCCATCACCCGCACTTCTGGATTGACCGTGATCGTGATTTGAGCCGTATTAGAACAACCGTTGGCATCTGTGATTGTAACAGTATAAGTAGTTGTAAATATGGGCATTACGGTTTTTGTCGCGCCCTCTCCCAGACCATTATCCCATTGGAAAGTATAAGGCGCTAAACCACCACTGGCAGTGGCAGTCAGCGTAGCGGATTGTCCGATACAAATAGCGCTCCGATCGGTGTCAATTTGTGCGGTTGGTCTTGGATTCACTGTAATAGTGACTTGAGCATTGGCAGTACAGCCCAGGGCATCGCTGACGGTCACGGTGTAAGTAGTCGTTTGCGTTGGACTAACTACTTGATTCGCGCCGCTACCCAAGCCATTGTCCCAGTTGAAGCTATAAGGCTCCGTGCCTCCACTCGCTCCAGCAGTCAATATGGTGGATTCTCCAGCACAGATAGTTGTCTGGGAAGCACTTGCTGTAGCAGCCGGAGAAGGATTCACAGTGAGGGTAACTGCTGTCCTTGTCAGGCTGGTGCAATTATTAACTAAGTCTCTGGTTTCGGCATAATAAGTACCTGGCTGCGTAGGCGTGAAGCTGGTAGAACCTGCTAGTAGTAAATTGCCATCCAGCGCCGCATCATACCAATCAACGGTTTGACCCGCTTGAACGGTCACTGTAAGTGCAGGGAAAGGTTGCCCCTCGCAAGCACTTTGATCTCCGTTGCTGGTAGGCGCAGCGATATTATCAGGGCAATCGCAATCAGGTGCGTTTACCGCTAATTCTGACCGGCAGCCAGTCGCAAAAATAGTCGCAATCGTCGTTACATTTGTGCCTACTGGAATGCCATTTACCACAAAGGTATCATTGGAGAGCCGCGAGACCGTGCCAGCACTGGCTGTCATGGTATCAGCATTGGTTACGATGCGAATCAAATAAGTCGTCAAATCAGCAGAACACTCCGTTTCTACTAATTCTTGCTCTGGCAATGGATTTATAGTGACTGTTACCTCATCTGTATCAGTGCAGCCATTAGCATCGGTTACCGTCACAATATAAGTAGTGGTAGCAGCAGGGCGTACCGTGCGTGTCTGTCCATTACCCAATCCTTGATTCCAAACAAATGTGTAAGGAGCAGCGCCGCCGCTTGCATTGGCATTGAGGCTTACTTCGTCATTGGCACAAGCCGTTTGATCTCCACCTGCATCTGCTAAGGGGTTTGGATTGACCGTCAAGGCCACAGCGGTACGCATATCGCTGACACAACCCGAAGCAATTTCCCGCGTTTCTGCGAAATAAGTGCCCGCCTGTGTGGGCGTGAACGTATTGGAACCACTCAGCAGCAAATTGCCGCCCGTAGGGGCATCGTACCAGTCTACTGTTTGCCCGGACTCCACCGTCACTGTTAATATCGGAAGTGGCTGTCCTTCACAAGCGGATTGGTTGCCACCGCTAATAGGGGCAGGGATGCTATCGCACTCGCAGGAAGGCGCATTTATATTGACCAAATTTTGACAACCTGTGCTGCCAAAGGTAGCGGTAATCGTAATATCTCGATTAGCGGGTACGTCTATGATTGAAAAACTGCCGTTGCCATTATTCACAATTGTTCCTTCGGAGCTTGCGATATCTGTGGCATTGGTCATCAATTCTACAAAATAAGTAGCAAGGCTTGGTGCACAAGCGACCGTATCAACCAGGAGTTCTGGCAAAGGATTAACCGTAATCGTAATTTGTGCGACATCCTGGCAGCCATTGGCATCCAGCACTGTTACGCTGTAAGTGGTCGTTTGGGAAGGCGTAACGGTTTGCACAGGATTGCTACCCAAGCCATTATCCCAAATGAAAGTAAAATTGCCAGTACCACTGGTAGCCGAAGCAGTAAGGGTGGCAGATTCTCCCACGCAAAGAGTCGTTCTGTCCGCGCTGATGTTGGCACTTGGAGCCGGGCTGACGGTAATCGCAAGTTGATCCGTAGCAGAACAGCCGTTGGCATCTGTAACTGTTAAATTATAAATAGTTGTAATTAAAGGACTTACGAGCTGAGTGCCGCTATTGCTCAAAGTTGGATTCCAAACAAAACCGAGTGGTGGCGTGCTCCCTATGACATTGGCGGTGAGGGTAGCCGATTCGCCGACGCAGATAGCTGTTCGATCTGCTGTTAAATCAAGGGAAGGATTCTGATTGACAAGTACCGTTACCGTTCGTATAATTTCACAAACAGGGGTTGGTTGCGTGATCGTCACTGAAAAAGTGCTGGTCTGTGTCGCGATAAAAGTAGGGTTGACGGCAGTGGAATCGCTCAAATTAGCACCTGGTGACCAGCGGAAGACGAAGTTTGTATTGGGGTCGGTATTCGGATTTAAAGCCACCAGTGCACCAGCACATACCGTGATCGTGTCTGGTATCAAATCCCCTGGCGGGATGTCTATAACCGTTTCAAAAGTTTTTTCTATTGTTTTCAAACAACCATTGGCGGAAGTGACCGTCAGGCTAATGTTCCCTTCGATATTCAGCGGGACGACAAAAGATGGATTTCGCTCTGTGGAGGTGAGTGTGACCAGGTCGCCGTAAGTCACTACCCAATTCCAGGCGATGATGGAGGAGGCGGGGTCTTGCGATTCATCACCCAGTTGCAATACTGCATTCGCATCACAATCAAAAACTTCTACCTGAAAATCAGCATCAATTGTATTATCTCTAATAACAATCTGACGAAAGAAAGTGTCCACACAAGGGCTGGTTGGCTCAGCAATCAACGCAATAGTATAAGTACCGGTGTCCGGAAAAGTGAAAGTAGGAGATAATTGGGTTGAAATCAGATTGGTATTGGGCCAATCGAAATACCAAATGAATTCATCTGCACTTTCGCTGCCATTTTCAAACGTCACGGTTTTATCACAAGAAACATTAGGAGAAAAGAAAGAAGACAAGACATCGCCGCAAGGCACCACATTGTACTGAAAGTCCCTTCGCGTTACGGATAGTAGTTCTCCTGTGGTTCTGTCATATTCTTCTACACAAATGCCTACTACGAATTGCCCCTGTAATTCTGGCGTAGCAGTTAATAAGCCAGTCACCTGATCAATCTCAAGCGGTACACCTGATCCAAAAAGATTTTCGAGGGAATAGCCCGGTGCCCATTGCACCTCATCAAAAGGGGGTGGATTGACAGGCGGGCGAGGCTTGGGCCGGGAAACCGATCCACCGGAAAGGGGCGTACAAATCCTATAGTATAAAGAATCCCCATCGGCATCTGTCGCGGAGTGATCAAAAATAAAGGGTTTTTGAGCACACAAAAAATTGGGTGGCAATTGATTAAAAACAGGGCTTGTGTTGCAGCGTTCCATGGCAGCCTTCGTCAGATAAATATCATACACTGCCCCTGTTTGATCGGGTGCTACAATGTTGTTAATGGTTTTATTTCTACAACACCTGACATAAGTGATCTGGTAAGCACCACCAACTGGGTTGGGGTTAAGTGTGACCACCGTTTTGTAGGTGGTGGTATCTACACAAACATTGCCGGGGGTTACCAGGCAAGGATCAACTACGGCTGAATTGAGCGTGTCTCGGATACCCGTAAAATCAACATTGATGCGGCGTACAAAATTGCCTGCCAGGTCATAGATTCCAATAAATGCAGGGTCATCAAAGTCCTCTCGACCATTAAAGCAGTCCCGATACACCTTGAGGATAATTTCATACTGATTGTTGCCGAGGCAGCGATAGCCGATTTCGCCACCTACGATGTGTGTAGCCTTTGTCAGCATTGGAAAACCCAAAGCGACAAGGAGCAACAAAGTTAACCGGAGTATATTTCTCGTTTTCACTATAGTGCTTTTTTGATAGTTTGATGAGTTCATTCGACTTCTTTATTGCCTGTATTGATTTGTACAATCTCGACTCTCCGCTCCACGGAAGCCAGAATGCTATAAATAGAGTTCTTCGCATCTTTCAGATTATCACTGACTTGCGTAACATCTACGGTGCTTTCGCCCAATGGGCTTTGTGTGATTTTGAACTTGCCCGATTTCATGTAAGGTATCAGGCAGCCGTTGTTGTACTGGCTGAAGTGGTTCTTCAAGCTGTTGATCCGGCGCTCGCTGAGGCATTCATTATAAAAAGAAGACGCTCTGGGGCTTGCATAGCCCTTGATTTCTATTTCTAATGAATTGCCTTGCTTTAGATAGTCGTATAATTGCTGTGAGAAGATCATCAGGTTATTGTATCCGCCTTTTACTTCTCGTTCAAAAAATACCTCAAAGCGCTGCTCCGTCAGGAATTTATCTTCCTCTGAAAGACCTCGCGTAAATTCCTCAATAAACTCCTTCTTTTTGCCGTAGTATTGTTCGTAAGTTTCGCCGTATGTTTTTCTTGTAAAGCGGCTATAAGTGCGGCGGTCGGGTTCATCATTGTCAAAATAAAGTGCCAGCGGCAAAAAGCTGAGCAGATCGGAAATGCGGCGCAGGTAAACCTTTTTTTGTACAAGCCCGCCGGATTTTATAGCTTCTTCCACATCTATCCGCAAGGTGTCGTATGCCGGAATGTACCCATCCTTGGAAGCATTGATGATGATAAAGGGTTTGTCCAGATCAAGCTGGAAAAGGAATTCATTGGTCAGTGGTTGGGTTTGTTCTGCGGTTTTGGAGGTTTTACCTACCATTTCAATACCAACTTTCACGCCGTTGAGGGGTGTATTATTATTGCTTGCATCAAAAGCCAACACCTGTAGTTGTAATTGAGGTAGGTACAAATCGCGCTTGATCACGCCACCTTTAGGGCTGAGGTCTTTAGTCAAATCCACTGTATCCATTACAGGCAGATAGCCATCGTGAATTGCTTTAAGTAAATATTTTTTGCCTTTTTCCAGTGGGAAGATAAAATCATTGCCCGTAGGATTATCCCTTCCAGTGACTAATATCGGACTGCCATCGGGCCCGATTTCATACAATTCAACCCTGGAAGCGATCAAGGGTGTGCCATCTGCTTTCCGGAAGGTGTTTGCTTGCAGGTCAATTCTGGGCGGCCCGAGGTATAATTTCCGTTCGATTTTGTTCAAACCTTTAAACTCCGGTGCGTTCAAATCAATGGTGTCCAATGCTTCCGAGAAGCCTTCCTTCCTGGCGCGCAGCAGGTATTTTTTACCTTTTTGAAGCGGGAAAGGAAAATCATTGCCTTTGAGATTGGTGACTTTGCCGATGAGTTTTTCGCCTTCAGGTGTAATTTCCACCAGTTCCACCGTAGTGCCGATCAAAGGGGTGGCATCGAAGGAATTGTAAGTAGTGGCTAAGAGATTGATAGTAAGGTCAGGATTGTAAGTAAAAATATCCAGACAGCAGGCTTCCTTATCCTCTTCGATAAAAGTAGAACCCAAGCGATTAGAAGAAAGATATGCCTTGCTGCCATCCTTAGAGAAAGTCAGGTATAAATCATCATAACTGGTATTGATCGGATAGCCCAGGTGCTGCGGGTTTGCCCAGCTTTCACCGATTTGGTAGGATTGAAAAATATCATAGCCGCCCATGCCTTCCAAGCCATCCGAACTAAAGTACAGTTGCTGGGTTGCATTATGGAAAAACGGAGTGACTTCATTGCCAGGAGAGTTGATTGCTACTACTGCGCCAGCGCTTGTCACATCGCCATTGGGGTTGATGTAGCCACACCAAATATCCAAGCCACCTTTTCCACCCGCCCGATCCGATGAGAAAAACAGCAATTCCCGCCCGCTTTGTGCATCCAATGCCACACTCGGTTGTGTGCTGGATACATTTGGCAAGTTGACCGAGAGTTTTCGGGCAGCGCTCCACTTGCCTGTCTTGTCTTTTTCACGGAAGTACAAATCGCATCGCACTTCCGTAGTGGCGCTATAATTACAAATGTTGTAATACAATCGAGTGCCATTGCTATTAAAAGTAGTATGCGCCACATGATTTTTGGCAAGGTTAAACGTATCGGGTAGCAGCACACCGCCTTCATCTTTGATGGAAGTGAGGGTTTTGACATAAATGCGGGGCGGATTATTGGTATCTTGTTTTTCTACAAACCGGAAAGAAGAATAATATAAGGTATCGCCCAGCAATACCGCTCCAAAGTCGGAATAAGGCGTATTGATTTTTTCATCCAGATGGACAATTTTTACATTTTCGGGTTGCTCCAATTTTTTTAGCGCAAAATTGCTATCACGCAACCCTTTGGCAGCCAGGTCTTTGTACTTGGTTTCGACACTTTTTTGGGTGTCCAGAAATTGCTGATAATGCTCAATAGCTTCTCGGTATTTGCTCAGTTTTTGCTCCATCGTAGCCAGCCATAAGCCGCTCAAGGGGTACTGAGCGCTACTATCGCTATCAAGTATTTTTTGATAAGCACGTTCGGCGTAGAGATAAGCATTGAACTGCCGCGCCGATTCGGCATATTGATACCAAATGCGCAGATTAGTAGTGTCATAAGCCAGTGCCGCTTCGTAATATTTGAAGGCAGCATAGTAGTCCCGCTTTTCAAATGCGGTATCTGCTACTGCAATCCAGGAACTGCCCTTGGGATTTTGAGCATAGCCGATTTGCAAAAGCAGCAAAAAGAGGATAGGGATAGAAAACAGTGATTTACTCATAGCAATTTTCAAATAGCCGTTTGTAAAAAGATTTTGGGATATTGGAATTAAATCAATGGACAAATCTTGAATTGCGGTAGCGGCTTGGGTTTGCTGATGATGTATCGGATGGAAAACTCAGGGCCGCCGCGGCGATTGGTTGCCACCTTGAATTTGGACACATTCACATCATAGGTAAAACCCGCCTGCCAATTATTGTAGAATAGCTCGATACCAGGGAAATAGGCATCGCCAAAGTCATCGAATCGGTAACCCACGCCGGGTTGCAGCGCAAATTGCTTGCCTGGCGTACGATCCATGTGGATTTTTAAGCCCAGCATGCCCAGAATCTCTGCATAAGGACCCTGAAATTGCCCCGTGAGGTTGCCCACCAAATCCAGATTGCCGCTTACCTTTGCAGTGCCCGACACATAGGGACTTACCCGCATGAACAACTTCGATTTGGTATCTTCAAAAAAACTCTGATCCGGGCGATTCAAGTGGTAAAAAGCAACGCCAACGTCTATTTTATTGCGTTTCTCCAGGCGATCCACCAATTCTCCTGAGTGGAGGCTCTGAAAACGCAGGTTGATGCCTGCACCAAAATCGAAATAAAAGTTATTCGTATTGGAAAAATTTTCATTAGAAGGACGTGCCGGATCATACACCCCTCTGTCGGGGTCAAAGTTATTATCGAAGGTCAAATCATCTATTTTGAACCCCCGTTGGTTGCCACTGATCTGCGCACCCAAGGATAGAAAAGCGTAGTTGCTCAGGCGATGGATGTAAGAACCACTCAAGCCCAATTGGGCAAGACTCAGCTTGGAGAAGCCCGCTTGGTCGTAATTAAAGTGTAGCCCTCCTGCAAACAAGCCGTTTTTGTCACCGCGAGGGTAAAACTTCATGTCGGCCGCAGCTGTAAACGAAAAATAATCTACGGGCACAGCCCGCCATTGGTTGCGCAAATTGCCCATAAACCGGATATCTCCCCGGTACACGCCTGTGAGCGCGGGGTTGATATTGAGGGGCGCATTGTAAAATTGGGAGTAGTGAATGTCTTGAGCCTTCATGGCTGAAGGCGCCAGGCAGACAAGGATGAGCGTGTAAAAAATCTTTTTCAAGCTGTATTGGTTTAGTTTTATAATGAGTTTTCTCTGCTTTGTTTGTGTGCTCATAGTTTTAGAAATTGAAAGATAGCGGTTATTGCCGAAAAATAAGCAAATCTTCTTTGCTATATCAAAATTTTCAATATAAATTTATGCAAAAGGCAAAATTATATTATTGTTGCAACTTTAAATTGCTGTATGCCAAAGAAGTTTAATGTGTTATTTGTCTAATTATCGGTATTGAGATAGATAAAATCAAAGCCCAGGGAAAGGAACAAATAAAAAAAGAAGCTACTCATTTAATAGATAATCGCCATGCCACTACGCGTTTGGCGCATTTTACTATTGACCCTACAATATACGGCAAAAAGAAATTAAAAGTCACTGTTTTTGGCATAATTTTTTCTGCAATAAATAAATCAAAGAGAAAAATGAGCGTGACTGGTTTTTGTTTGATTTAAACAATTGATTAACAATTTATTACGAATAAAGGCGAGTAAAAAAGATTTTTTGAAAATTTTTTTTGATTTTTCTTGCAATTATATCCCAAAAGTATGTAAATTGCACCATTATTTTGAATATCCTATGTTTGACAAATATTTTTAGCGTAGAAATCCCAATTACTAGTATCCCATTTTTTATTACTATCCAACATTTTGTACATTTCGTTTGACGCTTTTTGGTTGTACGCCATTCGGCTTCGATTCATTTGCCCTATTCAACACAATGAACAAGGTCAGAAGAATTAAGGTGTACTTCCCAGATCATTTTCTCTTTTGAGACGATCTAAAATTATTGACCAACTTCAAAAGTAATTTAGCGTGAAACGAACACTTTTACTCCCAATTTTTTTACTAACTCTTACTTGCCTAAGCGCAGAGATCCGCTTTGTGAAGGCGGGTAGTAATGGCGATGGTTCCTCCTGGGAAGCTGCAATGGGTGATTTGCAGCAAGCATTGAAGGTAGCTGTTGCTGGCGACCAAATCTGGGTAGCAGCAGGCAAATACCTTCCTACCAAAAATGCGGATCGCAATGCTTCTTTCAAAATAGCCGATGGTATCGAGTTGTATGGCGGTTTTGCAGGTTTTGAATCGGATTTAGATGAGCGCAACTGGAAAGTAAACCTGACAATTCTGAGCGGAGAAATCGGCACTCCTTCGATCAACGACAATTCTTACTCTGTTATTTACACCAAGCAGGTTAGTAGTGCTACGATTGTTGATGGTTTTGTGATCACCGGTGGTGCAGCAAACGGAACGGGGATCAAGGGTGATATCAAGCGTTGCGGGGCAGGGTGGTACAATGATGGTTCTAATGGTGAGTCAAGCCCTACGATTCTCAACTGCCTTTTTGTAAACAATTATGGAAGAGATGGCGCTGGCTTGTACAATTTCGCTCAGAACGGTATTTGCAATCCGACTATTCGAGACTGTCAGTTCGTTTCTAATCGCGCAGACCTGGACGGTGGTGCTATTTACAATGATGGTACTAAAGGCATCTGCAGCCCAACCATTGAAAACTGTCTCTTCGACCAAAATGAAGCTACTTATGGTGCGGGTTTGTTGAATCAGGGCGATGCGGGGCAATCCAAGCCTTTTATAAGCAACTCTCTGTTTACTAACAATATTTCTTACATCAGAGGCAGCAGTGTTTATAACAGTTTGAATGAAGGCGGCGTGAGCGAAGCGATTATCCAAAACTGCCGTTTCGCAGATAACGTGGCTACCGTAGGCAAAGAAGTAAGTAGTACTGTAAACAGTGAAACTGCCGATAGCCGCAAATCAAACATCAGCTACAAATCTGGTTATTAAATATACACACCTAACGTCCGAACTAACGACGGGCGTATTGCGCAAGCAGTACGCCTGTTTCGTTTTTAATATTTTCGGCTTTTCGCCAGCACATACAGCAGCCCGCTGATTAAAAAAAGGATTGTAATCATGGTCAATGGGTTTTAATATTGAGCTAATGCGATTGTAAGTAGTAAAAAAGTGACGGATCAAACGGGTTAATACGCTTTCATAAATCGGTTTGCGGCTGGCGATGTGGCGGATTGTTAGTATAAAAGTTAAATCGAAGAACTGCGCTTGAACCTACCACAAAACTATCATACGAAGTACAGCACCCGCCCTTATGCCAAGCCGCTGTTAGGCGCATTTTTATTCAGGAATTTTTAAATTAGATTTTTTTCGAGTCAAATATAGTATTAAACAAAACCAAGTTATTATAGATGTTGTAATGATGCCTGTTTTTTCAAGAAGTGTACAATTGACATCCATTAAAATATTAAAAGTCAGGTGAACAGCTGAAACAAATAATAATGAGGAGGTTACTTCTGATATTTTTAACAAACCCCACGCTCCTGCTAACAGTGAGAAATAATGAATTAAATGTATTTGTAGGGTAATATTTGGATTTAGGAAGTTTAGATGCCAGATATACCATAAAGTTCCAATAATAATAATCCTAACAGGCAATTTGATTGGTTCAAGTGCTTGCTGCAAGTAACCTCTCCATCCATATTCCTCAAACAACGCATAAGTTATTAATGTAAATCCAGATATAAACCCGAAAAAATGTTTATTGATATTCTCTTTATTTTCTACACCAACGACTGCTAAACCTATCAATATGGGTGATATTGATAAAAAACTAATTATGCTTTTTCCCCCTAAAAGGGTAATTCCCCTTTTTACCTTACTATTCATGATATAGAATACTACAAGATACCCAATAAATGGTCCAATCCCTCTGAATACGCTGAATAAAATATTTAATCCATAAGGTAGGGGGGGAATAAGGTCTTCAAATGAAATCAACCCTAACCTGAATGGTGCTGACGATAATACGGCGATTATGTAAAATGCAGCAATTTCAGTCCAATTAATTTGCTTGATAGAAAGATTCATTTTTATTTTAAAGATTATGAGTAATTGTGTATTTGATTGGTTTTAATTCTTAAAGATGCACCTAACTTTGTGCTTTGCGAAAACTGAAAAGTAAAACAACCGATTTGACCTGCCATTTTTTTTAGACCATTTTTTCTGCAAAGGTTTAAAAAGGAAGCTTATTCAAATTGACATTGCCACCGCTCAGTATAATTCCTACTTTTTCGCCTTCGAAGCGCTCTTTGTTTTGGAGTACCACGGCAACTGGCACCGCACAGGAGGGTTCTATAATAATTTTCATCCGTTCCCATACGAGCCGCATGGCTTCTACAATCGTTTCTTCCGAAACGGTGATGATGTCATCTACATATTGGCGAATGATACCAAATGTTTTTTCCCCCAGGTTGGTGAGCAGCCCATCTGCAATCGTATTGGTAGTCGTGTTGACTTCAATTTTCCCGCTTTGCAAAGACCGCCAGGCATCGTTTACCATTTCCGGTTCTGCACCGATCACTTTTGTACTTGGCGACCAATAGCGTGTGCTGAGAGCCGTGCCGCTCAAAAGCCCACCACCGCCCACCGGCGCGAGGATCGTATCCAGCTCTTCTACATCTTGCAGCAATTCCATGGCGCAGGTAGCCTGACCAGCAATAACGTTGTAGTCATTAAAAGGATGGATAAAGGTAGCGCCTGTTTGGTTGACAATGCCCTGTAAAGTCGGCTCTCGATCTTCTACATTTTTGCAGAATGTGATGGTAGCGCCATAACCTTTGGTAGCAGCTATTTTTACAGGAGGAGCGCTTTCCGGCATCACAATATAGGCAGGTACGCCGAGGAGCTGAGCCGCACGAGCTACTGCCTGTGCGTGGTTGCCCGAAGAGTGGGTTGCCAAGCCCCTTTCCAACTCCTGATCGGTCAATCTGATAGCGGCGCTACTGGCACCCCGCATTTTGAACGCACCGATTTTCTGAAAATTTTCGCATTTGAAGAACAGCTCAGCACCCGCAATGGCATTGATGCTTTCCGAAGTCAAAACAGGCGTGTAGTGTACAAATTCAAAGATTGCTTGCTGCGTTTCTGCGATATCCTGTCTTGTAGGAATCCGATCCAGTTTTTCCATAAAATGTGTTTAGATACTCGTAGCCCGCGATTCAGCATAGGTTTTTATGCTTTAAAAATCCGACTATTTTTTGAAATAATCAGCATTCAAGGCACGATTCTGATTATTTTGGTACAAGGCATAATTAAAACCGCCTTCAACTGAAAAAGCCCCGTGCTCACCCGCTTTGTTGATCGCCAGATAGCCTACTTGCGTGCCTTTAGGCAGCGTAGCGCCAAATTTTTTGACAATCCTGGCAATGCCCTCCTCGCAGGCCTCTTGCGGCGTTTTGCCTTGTCGCATCAATTCCACGATCAGAAAAGAACCAAGCGTGCGCATCACCAGCTCGCCCACTCCAGTAGCGCAAGCGCCGCCTACCTCGTTATCCACATACATGCCAGCCCCTATGATGGGCGAATCCCCCACGCGCCCGTGTAGTTTGTAAGCCATGCCGCTGGTCGTACAAGCTCCGGAGATATTGCCCTGCGCATCAATTGCCAGGATTCCGATGGTATCGTGTTGGTGTATATCGGCTTTAGGTTCGTACTGGCTCGTTTCCAACCATTTTTGCCAGGCGGCTTTGGCTTTGTCGGTCAGCAAATTCTCCTGCTGGAATCCATTTTCCAAAGCAAATTGCAAAGCGCCTGTGCCACTCAGCATGACATGCGGCGTTTTTTCCATCACCAAACGCGCTACCGCTATTGGATGTTTGATGCCTTGTAAAAAAGTAACACTGCCCGCATTGCCTTTTTCATCCATGATGCAAGCATCGAGCGTGACGTTGCCGTCTCGGTCGGGTAAACCGCCATACCCCACGCTTGTATCTTCCGGATCGGCTTCGGGTACCTTCGCACCAGCTTCCACCGCATCGAGCGCTGACCCACCATTTTGCAATACCATCCAGGCGGCCCCCGTGGCTTTTACATTTGGCTCCCAGGTGGCAATCACAATAGGAAGCCCTTTTGTTGAATTTGGATTAATCTTCGGGGGGCTTGTCACTGGTTTATCAGATGATTGGCAAGCGGTAAGCCCTGTGCTTATTGCAACAGAAGAGAGGACGGCATCTGAAATGAAGCTTCGGCGGTTGGGCATAAGTTAATTTGTTTATTGGTCAATAAAATTTTAAATTTTACTGTTTCAAATGCTAAATACATTGTAAAATTTAGTTATTCAAAGATTTTTGAAGGCTAGACCAGATTATAAAAGTCAAGTCATTACTTTGGAACAAAAATAATTTATTAAAACATTCAACCGCAAAACCGCAAAATATCAAATTTAAAGTGTAAAAGCTTTCGCAGCGTTTAATTTTGCGGTTACGCTACCGTAAAATTAAACTTTTGTTACAGGGTACTCAATCAAGCTTTTATAAAAATTTTCTTCCAATATAAAATCCAGGTCAAACCCAAAATAAACAAGACAAAAGTGATCGCAAAAGCGAGCGATGCGTTATAAGCTGAAGCAAATAGGGGCTCAAAAACCGTGTAGTAAATACTTCCGTAGATGTTTCGCTTGTTGCCTGTAGCATCGGCAGCCAGTGGGAAAAGCATCAATTTTACAACAAAACTCGACATAAAATAAGCAAACAAAGCATTGGTGCCATACACCACAAAGGGTTTGGTCCACCATTTATTTTGGCGTACATCTACCAACCAATAAACAAGCCCCAGAAACAGTAGCGCCACACCGCTCATGTAGAGCACATAAGAACTGGTCCAAATTTTTTTGTTGATCGGAAAACTCACATCCCAGACCAAGCCCAAGGACAACAAAATTGTTCCTATGGCAAACAGCCCCGTCAGTTTTTCAAAATCACTGCGCGAAGACTTGATCCAAAGCCCGGTAAGTACCCCACTCAACCCCGTGACAACAGCAGGAATCGTACTGAGGATGCCCTCCGGATCGAAAGCGACGGCTTGCCCGTTGACCTGCTCGCCGTGGTACATGTGGCTTTCGCCCAAAATCATTCGATCCAGCCAGGTACCAAGATTGGTCAGCATATCAAAATTGCCAGCTAAGACTCCATCCGGCCAAGGTACAGGCACCAGTGCCATCAACACCCAATAAAGTAGCAATAGCCCTGCGCCGATCCAGAGCTGCCTACGCCAGCTTTTGGCATACACAAAAATAAGGGAGCAGAAAAAATAAACCAATGCAATACGCTGGAGTACGCCTGGAATTCGCAGTGTAGCCAACTTGAACTGAAGGTAGCCGTTGGATAGGCTAAAACTATTGAGAAACAAACCCACACCAAAAATGATCAGCGTCCGCTTAAAAATTTTGAGCATCAATCGTTGCCGATCCGCCCCTTCTTCCATCCGCCTACCTAAAGCCAAAGGAATTGCTACGCCTACAATAAATAAAAAAAACGGAAAAACCCAATCGGTGGGCGTGCAGCCATGCCAGGGCGCGTGGCGCAAGGGCGGATACACATATTCCCAGGTGCCTGGGGTATTCACCAAGATCATACCGGCAATCGTAATACCGCGAAAAACATCGAGTGCAACGAGTCGCTTGCTTTGTTCCATGTCAAAGGGTTTCAGGTTTGATAGTCTCGAAATAAAGGTAAGCATTTTGTTGAAAAATCCAATTGCTTTGTTAAACTGTCGTTCAGCGATAAAAAATATTATTTCATCCGAAAAGTACGGTTTTCACATACCTTTTTCATTTGGTAAAGCGTTTCACCTTTGCATAGCTAAAGTTATGTTTATGGGATTGTTGAGATCGCCGTGGTAACTCAATCGGGTTACTTCGGCGGTTTACTTTTTTAGCGGTTTCGATTGTCCAAAATTTTAGCGATTTTTGCTATGACAAAGCACCCCAAGCATGAAAAATTTTTTCTTTCCGGTTTTTCTATTTTTTTTCCTTTCGCAAAGTATCCTGGCGCAATCCTATCAGACGATCCGGCAGGTACAGCCCTTGTTGAATGAACAAACTTTTTATCTCAATAGCAAAACCCGCCTGGGCGGTAAGCCTCGCAATGCTATTAAAATCGAATTGCCCGAAAATGCGGTGCAGTGGTACTATATTTTCACTACTTCAAAAAAAGAAAATAGCAGCGGTGATAATTTGAAGCTATTTCAACAGCTCACAGCCTTAGTTGGCAAGGGTTTGCTGAATTCCAATCTGATCGGCATTGGCACTAATGTGGCTTACCAGGTGATCAAACCAAGTGGCGCCGGCGTGGTGGATGTTTACCTCACGGATGCCAAAGGGCGCGAACAGTTTTTTGCGGAAAGCTGGAATATGTACAGTTTTGAAAAACCGGAAAAGCTGCTTGATGGTACCCGCGAAAACCTCAAAGATGGGATAATCACTGTGAATGACCTTAGCCAGAACCCCGTCTATCTTTGTTTTGCCAATCCCAGCGTGAGCGAAGGCATTTATGTGAGTATCGAGGCCGCGGCCTTGGTGGAGGTGCAACAATTTGTGGATGAGTGGACTGCCGCGAGCAAGGATCAATTTTATAATGATTGTGCAATGACGTTGCGGCATCAGCCGGAAGCAATTCAGGATGCGTGTAGTTGTTATCAATCAAAAATTACAAGCCGCTACAAACCCCAGGAATACAATGGCTTCAGCCAGTCAGAAAAAGAATTGCAACAGCAGGCTTTGATAGAAGCATGCCTTGCCTTGATGGGGCACGAGTCCTTGAGTAGAAAAAACAAAATCAAAGCATTGGAAGAGGAAATTCGAGGCTTGGAGGTGGTAAAAGACTATGCCAAACTGGCTTCCCGATACGAAGAACTACTGCAATTGGGAGAAGATAGCCCAGAGGTTTTTTACCACCTCAGTCGTTACTTATTGCTCATCAAGGCTTTTGATCAATCTAAGGCTCATCTGACGGATGGTCTGGGCAAATATCCGAAAGAAAATGCTCTCTGGCTCAACCTGGCGCATTGCCAGCTGCTTATGGGCAACTCCGATGAGGCATTGCCAATTTATTTGCAATACAAGGGCGAAAAAACAATTGGAAAACAGAAATGGGAAGTGGCTGTCACAGAGGATTTTCAAGTGTTTCGGAAGGCGGGCATTACAAATGATCATTTTGAAAAAGTGGAAGCCTTGTTGAAAAATGCAAATAAGAATTGAAGGGATCGCAGATAAACATTTACCTTAGCAGGTGAACAAAACTGAACCGACATGAAACTATTGCAAGATAAAGTAGCACTCGTGACGGGGGGCTCGCGCGGGATCGGCGCAGCGATTGCCCGGCGCTTCGCAGAGCAAGGTGCCACGGTGGCTTTTACTTATCTCTCCTCAGAAGCACCAGCACAAGCGATTGAAGAGGAGTTGAAACAATTAGGGGTGAAGGCCAAAGCCTATAAATCTGATGCCAGTTCTTACAAAGGTGCGGAAGAACTGATTAATGCCGTGCTAATGGATTTTAGCAAACTGGATATTCTGGTTAATAATGCGGGGATCACACAAGATACTTTGATGCTGCGCATGAGCGAAGAACAGTGGGATCGGGTGATCGAAACCAATCTGAAATCTGTTTTTAACCTGAGCAAGCACGCGCTGCGCCCGATGATGAAAGCTGGTGGCGGTTCGATCATCAACATGAGTTCTGTGGTGGGAATCACTGGCAATGCAGGGCAAGCAAACTACGCCGCCTCCAAAGCTGGTATTTTTGGGTTTTCCAAATCTATTGCCAAAGAGATGGGCTCTCGTAATATCCGCTGTAATGCCATAGCTCCGGGTTTTATTGAAACGGACATGACCGATAATTTGGACGAAAAAACAAAAGAGGCTTACCTCAGCAGCATCCCGCTGCGGCGCTTGGGCAAAGCTTCGGAGGTAGCTGATTTGTGTGTCTTTTTAGGTTCTGACATGTCGAGCTATATCTCCGGGCAAACAATTGCGATCTGCGGAGCGATGACTACCTGATGGAAGCTCAAAATACGAAGAAGGGGAGCATTTTAAATGGCCTCCCCTTTTTCTAAAAATGCTTTTTATCTTGGATAGCTTGGGCTTTTCCATACGCGCTGTCAAGAGGGGGTACTATTGGCTTGGAAGCCGAACCGGTCGCGTCATCATTGCGCTTCTACCAAATTCATCATCAGCTTGGTACCGTCAATGTTGGTGTAGGATAATTTCATAAATCCATATTGCGGATGAAATAGTGCGGTGAGGTAAGTTTCGCCCATTTCGCTGGTAGCTTTTGCTTGCACTTCATAGCATTCTACATTGCCGAAAGGTGTTTCGATTGTCTTTTTTCCAGCAATTCGATAAAGGTAATGATTGGTAAGTGTGCCTTCCCAACTTTTCCACCGCTCGTCGCCCCAATAACTGCTTATTTTCTGGCTCCATTCCCAGGTTTTGCCTATTTCATAAGGTGCCTGGATAAAAGGATAGGGATTCAATTGCAGGATTCTGAATAACTTCATGCGCGGCGGATTCAACCAAATATTTTTCTCGTTTTCCACCAAGCCTGTCATTTCGCTGTAGCGCGATTTGCCGGAGGCGGTCAGGTAATCATAGTTGATGATTGTGCGGCTAAAGTCGGGTTGCATTTCATTGAAACCCTGCAAGCCCTGCTCAACGGTCATTTTGATGGCATAGACCGTCGTATCGTCTTCCTGATTGATGGGCACCAGCTGCCAGGCGCGCTCCGAGCGTGTTTGTTTGTCTTTTGTACTGCGATACAAAAACTCATCGCCCCATTGATTGACGTAGCAGTAGTGGTAGGTGTAGCTTTTCCCTGCCTGGAAAACCTGGTTGTCCGCTGTGTAGCGATTTTCCTGATTATTGCCTGGCTCGTGCTGTTCTACGAAAATGCCCATTTCATCCATAAGCCGGTAGGAAGTTGTCTGTGCTTGTAACGGACAGACAACAACCCATAGCAACCAAAGTACAGCGAGATAGTGATAGTGTTTCATGATTCAAAATGTTTTAATAGTGTTTCGGTTATCAGAAAATTTTATTGATCCAGTTTTGTATATATTGGATTTTGTTTACATATTAAGACACTCTAAAAACCGTGCCAGTTTTTTAGAAAAGCAAAACTTAATTATTTAAAACGCTGATAAACAACAAAATAAAAATGATTGGAAATTTAAACTTATTTCAGGAGTATCAAAAAAAAAGCTCCTACATCTGGGGAGGCAAAAAATTCGGATGTAGGAGCATCAACATACTATGAGAAAACTACACAGCGTAAAGTAAAGTAATCATTTTCCCAATTTGTATCTATATTTAGGCTATGGCGCACCTCCTGTTTGATATGGCTACTTTGGCTTAGAAAGTGGAAATACAGGACTTGGTATGAATGCTTTTGGCATGATTTGTATCAAAACAGGGGAAAGGAACAGATGATCCTAAAAAAAATTCCTACACTCAGAAGGGAACAGAGTGTAGGAAGTAACAAACATACTATGAGAAAACTTGCAACAAAGATAAAAAGGAAACCCACAGTAGGGTTGTGCAATTACGCAATGGCTATAGGATGGGGTAGAGTGGTTCTTTCTTGTTAGAAAACGGATAGTTGCACACAAGCAAAGGCTCGTACTCTCAGGGAACGGTATTTTCACATGAGGGAACGGAGGCGACAAAAAAATCCTGCACTTTGTAAAAAACTGTGCAGGACCTTAAGCAAGCATACTATGAGAAAACTTAAGCAAAAATACATAAATATTTTGAATTATATTAAAGTAACGTTTAATATTTTATTTCACCTGTATTTCTACAATCGGAATTTTAATTTCCACGCGGGTGCCACAGGGCTCTCCTGTTTTCTTTTGTTTCAGATCGAGCGTATTGACAAATACCTGTGCGCTCTTAGCGTTGTGCAAAATTTGCAAGCGCTTCTCTGTAATATTGGTACCTTTGGAGCGATGATTTTGGTACTGAGGGTCTTGCATTTGTAGTTGGCGGGCTTTCTCCCTACCGATGCCATCGTCTTCCACTACACAGAGGATCGTATCATCATCAAAAAGGGCAAATTCAACCTTTATAAAACCACTTTTTTTGGAGCGCAAGCCGTGTTCTATCGCATTTTCTACATAAGGCTGCACAATCATAGTAGGCACGCCGAGGATATCCTCTTCGATTTCGTCATCCACGATAATCTCATATTTTAAGCGCCCTTCAAAGCGAAGTTTTTCGTTGATATAAAGGTAATCTTGGAGGAATTCGATTTCTTTTTCGAGGGAGATGATTTCCAGATCGGAGTAATCCAAGCTCTGCCGCATCAGCTTGGCGAATTTTGCCAAATACTTGGCAGCCGAAGAGATTTCATTGGAAGTGATATAATTCTGGATAGAATTGAGTGCATTGTACATAAAATGCGGATTCATCTGCGCCCGCAGCGCTTTGAGTTGGAGCTTGGTGGCTTGAAGCCGGAGGAGCTCCGCCTCTTGCCGTTTTTTTTCTGCCTCGTATTTGATTTCCAATTCCATCTGTCGGCGCTTTTCGAGTTGCTCCAGATATTGCTCTTCCATTTGGCTATGCAGCAATTGGTACTCGTAGGCGTTTTTAAAGTCCTCCTGTTCGGCATAAAGTGTAGCAATGTCCTTGCAAACACTGGACAATTGCTTATAGTCCTCAATCAGTTGCGCGTACTGGAAAGCCTTTTTAAAATGCTTCATCGCCTGGTCGGGATTGTCCTGTTCGGCAAATAGCCGCCCGCGCCAAGCTTCGATGATCGAAAAGTTATAATAGTCTTGCTCCGATTTTTCTTTGTAAATACGCTCTGCCAAATCAAAAAGCTTGGAGGCTTCTTTGTACTGTTCTTTTTCCAGTGCACAGCACCCCAAGTTGGCATAAGCGCTGGCACGTGCTTGCTGGCTGATATCGTCTGCTACATCAATCGCTTTTCTGAAAAAAGCTTCTGCATTTTCATAATCATTCAAAGCCATATATCCATTCCCCACATTGAGGTAATGCCAGGACAAGCGGGTGCGCATGCCCATCGTATCACACATATTTACTACTTTCAGATAAGCTCGGACGCTTTTTTCATAGTCATCATTGCGTTCATACACCTTCCCCAATCCACTGTGAATCAGGGTGAGGAAGTAGTAATCTTTCAGTTCAAGTGGAACTTGAAGGCTGGTGATATTTTTATCTGCCTCAAGCAAGAGTTCAATGGCTTTGGAATAGTCGGAATAGTGCAGATACATAAAGCCCTCCCTGCAGGTGATGCGGGCGGTGAGGCGTTCATCCGGGAAGGTTTTGAGCAAGCGGGTTGCTTTTTCCAGATATTCAGAAGCCTCATCCAGATTTTCCTGGTTCATGCAAGTGCCGGCGTAATCAATATAAACCTCGGCGAGTTCTTTGGCAGCACCGCGTTCTTCCAGTAGTTCTATTGCTTGCGAAAAATGAGTAGCAGCTTTTTGATAATTGTACAACTGATTTTCAACGGTGGCGCAATTGAGGTGGAAGTTGAGTTCAAAATCAGGGTTGTTATATAATTTTAGAATCTCAAGTTGTTGAGCGAAAAGCTTTTGGGCGCGATTCACATTGGTAAAAGCGTAGTAGCTTGCCAATTGATCAATAATAAGTAGCCTTTGCAGCGGGTCTTTCTGCCGCTGTAGTTTTTGCTCCAATTGAGAAATGTTGAACAGAGGGCTTATTGTTGTCATTTTTCAAAAAGGAAAAGGACCACAACGCTTACACGGGTGTAGTCCTCGGCTCTGAATATGTAATTTTGTATCTATTGCGGCAAAATACCTCC
This sequence comes from uncultured Saprospiraceae bacterium, assembly GCA_964526645.1. Lineage (GTDB taxonomy): Bacteria > Bacteroidota > Bacteroidia > Chitinophagales > Saprospiraceae > JADJNW01. The sequence continues at coordinate 16,861 of CAZGJN010000027.1, read as the reverse complement.
GCAACCGTTGTTATGTTTCTTTTTGTCCTTGTCGTTTTTACCGCCGGTAATGTCTTTCATGTCGCCTTTTTTAATAGGCTTGATGTCTTTTTCTTTTTTGAGATCGTTTAAGTTTTTTTTGTCTTTTCCCATAGCATATACTTTTTGGTACACGGGATATGTTCACTGAATACAAACATTTCGAGTTTTGCAAGATAAAGGTACGAAATAATTCGGTTGCCCGAAACCATTTTAACGCTGGGCACTCACATTTTTTTATAACACATAAATATCATTGGTTATTGATAATCAGTCACCACTAATGATTCATAATCAGCCGGTTCATCTTGTTTATAGTCCTTCCTGTAGTTTGCGCATTTGTTCCATAAAAGCGGGTCGTCTTCTGCGCGATACCTCGATTTTCATGTTGTCGTCCATAATCAAGTAGCCACCATCGCCTTTTACAAATTTGCGCATGTAGTTCAGGTTGATCACATGGCGCTTGTGAACCCGGTAGAAATTGAACGGAGCCAGTAGGTCTTCGTAAGATTTGATCGTTTTGGAGGCCGTGATGCGCTCACCGCCGCTCATAAAGATGTGTGTGTAGTTATCTTCGGCTTCAAACCGGACAATGTCTTTGATATTAACAAAATAAATTCCATCTAAAGCAAAGATACTCAATTTAGTAAACGCATTTGGGTTGTTGTAATAGTTACTAAACAAATCCAGGCGCTTGTCCATTTGCGGGTTCTCTTTGACGCGGATTCGCGCCACCGCTTCTTTGAGCACATCGGGGTCAATTGGTTTTAGGACATAGCCAATGGAGCTGTATTCACAAGCTTTGATGGCATATTCCTGGTAGGCTGTTATAAAAATAATTTCGAAATTGATTGGGCGTAGCTTGTTGAGCAATTGGAACACCAAGCCATCGGGCAGGCTAATATCCAGAAAGGCGACATCGGGCTTCACCGCGGGGTCTGCAAAAAGCTCTAAGCCTTCCTCCACGCTTGTGGCTTCGCCGATTAGTTGCACTTCTTCACAGTACTGACTCAATAAGTTTTTAAGATTATTTAACCCCTTAATTTCATCTTCAATGATAACCGCCTTAATCACTGTCAACTATTTTAGTGAAATAAGAATATTCTCTGCTTTTTGCAAAAATAGATTAATTATTTCGGAATATGAAAAAAGTTTTAAATTTTACAAATCCCGCCAATTGCTTATCATACCTAAGCGCCCGGCACTCTGGTGGTCGCAAAAATACGCCGGATGCTATAACGCCCCACGCCATTGGCCCACACCATCAGCAAGCCGCCCACGATAGCTATGTTTTTGGTGAACAAAAGCGCTTGCAAACGCCGTTCGGGCTCTGGATAATTCCAATACGCATGAATGATGAACGTGAGTGGAATCCAATACAAAAGTAACAACATAGCACCAAATTTTGCTCGATAACCTGTCAGGAGCATCAAGCCACCCAGCACAAGTACAAAAATAGCACCCACAATCAGCAAATCCTGCCGCCATGTCAAACCATATAAAATCATTTTGGCTTTGGTAGCCTGAAAATAGAAAATCGAATCGTACGCATCGTACAAAAATATAAAAGAAAGGAGCGCCCTACCAATCAAATCCAGCCAGTCTTTCATTGTAATATTTTTAAATATGAGTCTTCATAAAGCCGCAAGCTACAAAAATTTTGATACAGCACGTGCAACATTTTGACCGTCCATGGCAGCTGATACAATTCCACCGGCATAGCCTGCGCCTTCGCCACAAGGAAAAAAGCCTGCCATCGTCTCGTGCATGTAAGTTTCGCAATTGCGCGGTATGCGCACAGGAGCACTCGTACGGCTTTCCGTACCAATCACATTGGCTTCTTCTGTGAAATAGCCTTTCATTTTTTTACCAAATTCCTGAACGCCTTCCCGCAAACGCTGATAAATAAAAGGTGGTAATAATTCGTGCAAAGGTGCTGTAATCAAGCCAGGGATGTAGGAGGTTTTGGGGAGAGAGGAAGATATTTTGCCTTTTACAAAATCAGTCAGGCGCTGAGCAGGTGCTTGCTGGCTGCCATTGCCAAACTGAAACAAGTGCTGTTCTACACTTTTTTGAAATTCCAAACCTGCAAATACGCCATGCTTTTCAAATGCCTGTAAATCTTCGATCTCTACGGAAGTGACCGTGCCTGCATTGGCAAAAGCCGAATCTCGGCGCGACATGGACATGCCGTTCACCACGATTTCTCCTGGTGCGGTAGCCGCTGGCACCACCAAACCTCCCGGACACATGCAAAAGGAGAAAACACCCCGCCCCGACACCTGGCAAGTAAGGCTATAGCTGGACGCTGGCAGTTGCTCGTCTCTTGGAGATTGCCGGTATTGAATTTTGTCAATTAAGTCCTGTGAATGCTCAATGCGCACGCCCAAGGCGAAGGGTTTGGCTTCGATGTAAATACCTTTTTGGTGCAGCAGGTAGTAAATGTCCCGGGCAGAGTGCCCCGTGGCTACGATCACCGCATCCGCCTGATGTTCTGTAGCATTATTGACAATGACACCCCGCATTTTGCCATTTTTTACAATAAAATCGGTCACATGGCTATCAAAATGTACCTCGCCGCCATAATGCAAAATACTTGCTCTGATATTAGCAACTACGTTGGGCAATTTATTAGAACCAATATGAGGATGTGCATCGGCTAAAATGGCAGTATCCGCGCCATGTTCTACCAGTAGTTTTAAAACCTTGTAGATATCACCTCGTTTATGCGATCGGGTGTAGAGTTTGCCATCGGAATAAGTGCCAGCACCGCCCTCACCGAAGCAGTAGTTGGAATGTGGATGTACAACACCAAATTGCTGGATAGCCCGAAGGTCGCGCCTGCGGGTGCGCACGTCTTTGCCCCTATCAAAAATAATGGGCTGGATGCCGTGCTCCAGGAGTTCCAGGGCAGCAAAATAGCCCGCCGGACCAGCCCCCACAATGATCACTTTTTTTTGTGTGTGAATAGGCTGCAATTCCGCCAAGATAGCAGGTTCCGGCTGAGGATATTCTCCGATATAAACTGCCAGCCGAAGTAAAAAAAATGGTTGTACACCCCGTGCATCAATGGAGCGCCGCAGGATTTGTATCTCGGTTATTGCACTTTCCGGTACGCGGCATTGTTGTGCAGCTTTTTGCTGTATGACTTGCTCAATGGCTGCTTCTTTGGGCAGCAACTTGAGTTCGATTTCTTTGATCATGAATGGATGAATGTGCTAATTGCTCAGGTGTTTATCCACTTCCTTTTGCGGAAAAATCTTTTTTTAAAGCATCGGGTCGCGTCCAGGTATTTTCTCCTGCCGATAGCCAAAGCTCCGGTACAAAAATCCGCATGATCACCACTTCTTTTCTTTCTCCTTGAGCGGTTTTGATCGGGCGGCGTTCTTTATCTTTTGAGAAAAGCGTCAATATTTCTCCTTCCAATTTCGCTTTGATTTCATACCGACCTTCTTTTATAAAATGATTTAAAATCCCCTCGGAAGCATCACTGAGGCTTACTTGTGTTTCGATCATCAGGGCATCACCTGCCCATTGTTCTACTACAAAAGCGCCATAAAGGTTTATCTTGAAGGTGTTTACGGAATCGAGTGTAAAGGTCTGATGGATAAAACGTTGCAGCTGTGCTCTGCTCGTGTTTGCAAACAGCAACAATCCAAAAATTGTAAAAATATACTTCATGTCCTTGTCCTTTCAGTGTTTCATGGATTTACCGTTGTGGTTTCAAAATGTGTCTTTTGCAGTAGTAGCGCTATTTCGCAATTTTATAGCCACATTTTTTGGTGCAAAAATGATAAATGAAACAACGTCTTCCAGTTTTTTGCCGCTGATCATGACTTCCTTTTGTAGCACAGGCGCTCTGATGACAAAGCTCTCCGCTGTATGATCTGCTTTCAAGTTGTAACGCCCCGAACTTATCAATGATTTTAGCACATTTTCACTGCTATTTTGAGCGGTGATGGTCATTTGTACTCGGAGCAATTCATTATCCCAGGTTTTGATTTCTACTAATCCTTCCACATCGAAGTGCACTGTTGAAATGCCTTCCAGGTTGAAAGACTTCACCAAGGTCTTTTCCACTCCCTGCCCAAAGGTAGTGGTGATCATCGTAGAAAGTAATAGAATGAAGGCAAAGCGTAAAATTGTTGCCATAGCGACCTCCTTGTTTTGGTTTTTTTAAAATGGTATTGCTGTCGCCATGTTTTCCTTTTCAATTATCAAATGTAAGTTGCACATTTTCAACCAAAAAGTCAATTACTTTAACTATTTATTGCCGACTTGCCCACAGCTTCCCGAATAAGCAGCAAGCGCTCGAGTAGGCTTTCCAGCTTTTCGAGTGGCAGCATGTTTGCGCCGTCGCTTTTAGCTTCCCCCGTACGAGGGTGCGTTTCAATAAATAAGCCATCTGCACCCACGGCAATACCCGCTTTGGCGATTGTTTCGATTAAAGCCGGGCGACCACCCGTCACGCCAGTAGATTGATTAGGCTGCTGCAAGGAGTGGGTACAATCCAGCACAACAGGTGCACCAAAGGCTTGCATGACCGGAATTCCCCGAAAATCTACTACCAAATCCTGATAACCAAAGGTTGTCCCTCGTTCGGTGAGCATCACTTTTTCATTCCCCGATTGCACGATTTTGTCCAACACATATTTCATCGCTTCTGGGCTAAGGAACTGCCCTTTTTTCACATTCACCACCTTGCCAGTATCGGCAGCAGCTACGAGCAGGCTTGTTTGGCGGCACAAAAAAGCAGGAATCTGGAGGATATCCACATATTCAGCAGCCAGCGCTGCTTCTTCATCCGTATGAATGTCGGTGGTAGTAGGTAGGCCAAATGCCATAGCCACTTTTCGTAAGATAGCCAGCCCTTCGCGATCACCAATACCTGTGAAAGAATCTAAGCGGGAGCGATTTGCCTTTCGGTAGGATGCTTTGAAAATGTAGGGGATTTTTAGTCGTTCGCAAATGGCGCTCACTTTTTCGGCAATTTCGAAGCATAAGTCCTCGCTTTCCACGACGCAGGGCCCAGCGATGAGGAAAAAATTATCTGTGTGCGTATGTTTCAAATTGGGAATCTGAGCAATATTCATAGCGGGTAGCTTGAGTTTTGAGTACAGCAAAGTTATTGAGAATCCAACACCTTTATCGAATATAGGTTGAAAAAATTAAAACAAATGCAACAAAAAGAAGGGTGAGGGTATTTTGTAAGTAAATAAAAATCAACCCGATGCGTTTTCTCATTTTGATAGGCATTCTGTTGGCGATTGATTGGTACGCTTTTCAGGCTTTTCGCACTGTTTCGCAGCATTGGTCAATCGCAGCTAAAAATATATTGAATGTGGCGTATTGGAGTGTGCCGGTGGTCGCAACAGTGCTGATCATCGCAGCTGTTTATACCCAATTGCCTGATACTTACAAAGCTACTTTTACGATACTCCGCACGCTTATTTTTATAGCCTATATATCCAAATTTTTGATTATTCCTATTCTATTACTGGATGACCTCCGGCGGTTGGTACTTTTTGCAATGGAAAATATTGGAAATAAGCCTCAGGATGTGCACTTCGGGCGGTTGCGTTTTTTGTCGCAGTTTGGTATTTTGTTAGGTAGCATTCCTTTTTTTACGCTTACGTATGGCATTATTCGGAATCCTTATCGGTACAAGGTTTTTCGTACAAAAATAAAAATAGAGGACTTGCCGCAGCAGCTGGAGGGCTTGCGAATTGTACAAATTTCTGATATCCACGCTGGGAGTTTCACCTTCAAAGAACCGGTGAAAAACGCTATTGAGCTTATCAATGCGCAAAAGCCTGATCTTGTATTTTTTACGGGGGATCTGGTGAATGATAAAGCAGATGAAATGGATGATTTTCTGGATGTTTTTGACAAAATAGAGGCAAAGTATGGCGTTTTTTCAGTCTTGGGCAATCACGACTACGGGGACTATGCGGAGTGGGAAAGTGCCGACGCCAAGCAAGCGAATTTGGAAAAACTCATAAATACCCATCAAAAATTGGGTTGGCAGCTTTTGCTTAATGAAAATCGGCAGTTGGACATCAAAGGGCAGCAAGTAGCAGTCATCGGCGTGGAAAACCACTCTGCACTATCGAGATTTCCCAGGAAAGGAGATTTGAAAACGGCAGTGCAAGGCACAGAATCCAGCGCTTTGAGGTTGTTGCTTTCGCATGATCCTACGCATTGGGATTTGGAAGTGAACCAGTTTTTTCAGGAGATAGCCCTTACTTTTTCGGGGCATACCCATGGTTTTCAGTTTGGGGTAGAAATACCTGGCTTTCGCTGGAGTCCCGCGCAGTTTGTTTATCCTCAGTGGGCAGGTTTGTACCAAAAAGGGAAGCAGTTTCTCTACGTCAATCGGGGCTTAGGTTTTATTGGTTATCCTGGAAGGGTGGGCATCCTGCCAGAAATAGCGATGGTGGAATTGCATCGAGGATAATTTTTTTACTTTTCTGCTGTTATAATGTATTGATAATCAAGCGAAGTGTCATTGGCAATGACATTGGTATAACCCGCAGCATACAGTGCTTCTTCCACTACATGGACCGGCATTCTGATCTCAGAAGGCGGCCCCAGTGGCGTACGTTTTTTCTTAAAATCAACAATAATCACTTTTCCACCTTTTGAAAGTCCCTCTTTGAGAGTAGTGAGATAGGCTTCGGGTGTTTTGATATACATAAAAGTATTGACAATCACGGCTATATCTGCTTCTCCTTTTTTTAGATTGGGATTATCCGGCGAGGCGAGGCGCGTTTCCATACGAGACTGCAAGTGTTCGGGCAGTTCCAGCACTTTCACACTATCCAAATAATCAATAAAACGCTGGTCAATATCAATAGCAATTACTTTTTTGGCTCTGGGCACTAAGCGGAGGGTGAAAAAACCCGTGCCAGCCCCGATATCTGCGATGGTTTTATTTTTTAAATCCCCCATCAAATCAATAATCATATCCGGTTTTTGCCAGATGACGCGGTTGGTATTGACATAATCTTCCTGGATTCCTAATTCAACAGTATCTGATGAATTCGATTCAGAAACGGTATCGGGTACAAGTTGTTCTGTCACAGCTGAATCATTGTTGCCATCTCGATCATTTTTACAACTAAACAAAGCAGACATTAGCACAGCAGATGCAAGTAGAACTACAGGGAAGTTTTTCATAAATAGAGAGCGAATTTAGGTAAAATTAAGGGTTCAATGTGATACTACCAAAGAATGCGCTTGCTGGTTTAGAACAACGCCTTCAGGAAGATCGTTCCTGAAGGGGGGTGAAAAGTTTAATCTTTGTGGGGCATAGGCAAGATCATTCCGCTGGCTTCGCCAAAGCCAATTCTGTGCCCTTCTTTTTCGCACCAGCCTTTAAAAACAATCGTATCACCGTCTTCAATAAATTTTCGTTCTGTGCCATCGGGCATTGCCATGGGTTTGGTGCCACGCCAGGTCAATTCCAGCATCGAACCATAACTATCGGGGCTCGCACCGCTGATCGTACCGGAAGCCAGCATATCTCCGACGTTGACGTTACAGCCATTCACGGTATGATGCGCCAGTTGCTGGCTCATATTCCAATAAAGATTTTTAAAATTGGAGCGACAGATGCTTTGTGCAGTGCCTTTTGCAGTTTGTAAAATAACTTCCAGGTGAATGTCAAAACTTTTCTGCCCTGTGTATTGCAAATAAGGCAAAACCTCTGGCGTTTGTTGTGGGCTATCCGTCCGAAAAGGGTCTAATGCTTCCAGTGTGACTACCCAGGGCGAGATGGTAGAAGCAAAGTTTTTGCTCAAAAAGGGACCCAGGGGCTGGTATTCCCAGCGCTGTATATCGCGTGCCGACCAATCGTTGAACAAGACCAAGCCAAAAATATATGCTTCTGCTTCAGCCGTTGGAATGGATTGCCCCAGCGCTGTTGGCCGCCCAACAATGAATGCTACCTCCAACTCAAAGTCTAATTCTTGGGTGTACCCAAAAACGGGCTGCTCCGTACCGGGCAACAGCAATTGCCCCTGGGGGCGGCCAATAGGCGTACCAGATACCACAATCGAAGATGCTCTTCCGTGATATGCCACTGGCAAGTGCCGCCAATTAGGAAGCAGCGGATTTGCCGGATCGCGAAACATAGAACCGACATTGTTGGCATGTTCTAAGCTGGAGTAAAAATCGGTATAATCGCTCACTTTTACAGGTAGGAGCATTTGTACGGCGCGCTGTGGATACAAAAAAAACGATGCCAACTCACTCGCATCCCATTCTTCCAGGTCCTTGTCTAAAATTTGCGACAAGCGCTCGCGCACCGCATTGGTCTTGGTTTTTCCCAGGGCAATAAAATCGTTGAGATAAGGCTGTGCAAAAATAACGCGATCTATACCCAGATCGTCAAAAAAACCATGTTCTGCCAGGACTTGCAAGTCTGCCACTTGCTCGCCAATTGCTACACCCAAGCGGGGCGGCAGCCCTTCTTTTTTGAAAATGCCAAAGGGCAGATTCTGAATAGGAAAATCGCTATTGGTGGGTACTTCCACCCAAGAACGCAGCTTCGGATCATTCGCTCGGATCATAGTTGTCCAGGTTTTTTGCAAAGGTAAAATGGCAAATGTCTTCCAGGTGTATTTTATTTCTGCAAAATAATTTTTTCCGCAAAAGCACCCTCGCCGCTGATCAATCGAAGGATGTAAATGCCTGAAGCATAATTGGATAAATCTATGACTGCTCGGTTGTCAAATTTTTCTAAGCGCTTTTGTTGCAATACTTGTCCATTGGTGGCAAGCAATTGCAGTTGTAGCGCATTGCCTATCGGTTTTGAAAAATGGATGTAAAATAAACCCTTTGTCGGATTTGGATCGAAAGTAATGCCATGGTCTTTCCACTCCTGGATAGCACTGGTTTTTACAGAAAAACTGAAAACACCTGAAGTAGAAAAGCCACATTCATTGAGGGCAGTGACGCGCCAGTAGAAGCTCCCGCCTGCCAGCAGGGCATCAATCTTATAGATCGTATCCATCACCTCCAAGCGGCGGACCAAATTTGCGAAAGCATCATCATTGGCGATTTCCACTCGATAGCGGGTAGCAGTAGGTACAGAAGCCCAAGTGAGCATGGGTTGTTGCTCTGTTGTTTCGGTGCCATTTGCGGGTAGTAGCAAAGCCGGGATTTGAGGAACATTTTTGAGGGAAAGCACTACTTCGTCGGTAGCGTTGTAGGTGCCATCGCTAATGCGGAAAGTAATGGTGTATTCACCAGGCGGTACTTGGTTCAAATTTGTCAATTTTCCTTTGATCGAAGCACCTGGCTGAATTGGATCGAATTGAATAGCGAGATTTACGGCTGGTGTTACGGTGTAAGTAATAGCAGAAGTGAAGGCAAAGCCTTTGCCTACAAAAAAGTTGAAGATCGGTTGCGCGCTTGGGCAGGCAACCAGGGCTACTGGTGCAGCGCTAAAGCTCAGATCAGGTATAGTTTTAAAACTAAACGGAGAATTACCCAGGGCCTTGCCACAGGCATTCACTGCTTCCACCGTCCAGTAATAAGTTGTACCAAAATCCAGCCCATCTAAGAAGAAAAAAGGAACAGTAACCGATTCGGACACAATAGGTGCCGCGTTGAGGTCTTTAAAAAGTTTTACATTGTAAACCGTAGCGTTTTCGCTGGCTTCCCAGCTGAGCATGGTGCTTAGCGGAAGGTTTTGAGCATTATTTTGAGGAAGCAGCAAGGTGTAATCACCCGGAAGGTCTTTCACGATCAATTGCAGTTCCGTGTTAGCAGTGTTGTTGCCATCCGTACCAAAAATCGTCAGATCATAGAGGTCTCTTTCTGTCAGACCACTTACCACTACCGTCACCGTGCTGCCTGGCATCGCTGGATTGGCACTAAAACTTACGGTAGAACCCAGCGGATTGCCCTCAGCGGATAGGGTGATGCCACTTGCGCTAAAATCTTTGCCAATAATCAAATCAAAAGTAAAATTTTCATTCAAACAGGCTTCATAAACGCCAGAGGAAGTGTAAATCACATAATCTCCAGGCACGGTAGCGCATACTTCCATACCCCAGGCATCCAGTGATCCACCATCTTCAGCGGATAAATCTTCCACCCGAAGTGTCCATGCTCCTGTGACTAATTCTCCGGCAAAGGAAGAGAAGGGTTCTAAGGGTTGGAAGGAGCCTTGTATCGCAGGATCATCATCGCAGGTACCTTCCAGGAGCGTAGCAGGATTTTCGGCTTCATCGTCAAAACGGAGTTGGAGATTATCGCCGCTACAGCCAAAGCTATCCTCCGGCACGCCGGGGCGATCCAGGAGGCGAATACTACTGCCGGTAGGAGAAATCAGGCTAATGCGTAAATCTCCCACCCAGGTATGTGCGAGGCTCAGATCCGTAATGCTGACATCCGTGACGGTGCCCGATAAATCCAAATTGATGGTGGAATTAATCGAAAAAGCTTGATCGCTAAGGATTTCTAATGGTAGCCCTGAGGCAGTGAAGTTGGCGCAGGTGATATTTGCTGTTGTAAATCTAAAAGGAGCAGACCATTCGCCGATTCCGCAGGTATTTTTGGCGCGTACCCGCCAATAATAAATTTTGCGCGGCTCCAGTAAGGAACTGCGCTGGGTATTCGATTCTACATCTTTCCATTCCAACAAAGCCGGTGCAAAGGAAGGATCGCCAGCTATCTGAAGATCATACAAAGTACCATCGGATAATGCTTCCCAACTAAATATAGGGGCTAAGGGTGTTCCTGTTATGTTATTAATTGGATTTTGGAGGGAGGCTATGGTCGGTACATTTTTAAAAATCACTATCGTCAGATTCAGGTCTGTTGCTTTTATACCATCGGTGGCGATGATTTTCAGCACGTATTTCCCTTCGGGTACGGCAGCGGTATTAGAAATTGTTAAAAAGGTAGCATTGCCGGGTATGACAGGATTGAGTGAAAAATTCGCATCTAATCCATTCGGCAAGCCTTCAATGGTCAGTTGAACCAAATCAGTAAAGTTTTCGCTAATCTCTAAATCAAAAACAACCTGTGCCGGGGCGCAGACTTCCCGGTAGGGGTTTTCAACCGTTATTTCCAAGGCGCATTGAGAGAAGGATCTGCCATCTATACTTTCAATCGCGGAATTGATAGGGTCCAGCCAATCCCGCAGGCGCGTATGGAGGGAGCCGCCCCCCGTCCAGGAGTATCGAATCCAGCCGAAAGCATCGTATCCGCTATTGGTACAAGAGGCAAGCCCGCCTCGCAATTGTCCAATCGCGCGCTGATTTTCGTCGAACAAAGGCGCACCCGAAGAACCACCCTGCGTAGCGCCTACATTCCAACTGGGTACTATCACGTAGTTGCCGCCAGGTATGGGCGTAGCGCCGCTGCCCCAATTGCCTGCATAAGTGCCAGTATAACCAAAGCTGATCCGTTTTTCTTCTGTATCAGGGTGATGTACGCAAGCAACCGTATCCTGTGGGAGCGCTGACTGGGTTGTCCAGCCAGCAAAAAAAGCATTCTCCGCTGCTACAGGATCATCCAATTCTACCAATGTAAAATCCGTGGGGGCATAAGCCGCCCGAAAAGTCGCCCCTGTATTGAAGGTTGCCAAACTACCATTGCCAATGCCACCACTGGCAGGAGAGCGCGGTTCGCGGCAGCTGGTATTAAAATAATTCCAGTACAAAACCATTGAAGGAGCATTATTGGCGCTTACGCCGCAGTGATTGGCTGTGATGAAATAGGGCTTGCAATCGTTTTGGGTATTGTTCACCAAAAAGCCGGTACAAAAAGTAGAACCGCCCAAGCCATAAATAGCAACGGATTGGATGGCATCTCTGTAGCGTTCTACGATGCCCCAGCCATTGGCAGCCCCACAAATCACATCGAGATTGCAGGATTCGGAAACCAACTTAGAAAAACCAATAAAATCATGGTTGACCGTGTTGAGTTGTAATCGGAGTGTTTCTTTTTGATTTTCAGGTACTTGGACTTCTATCACTGTTTCTGCTCCTTCCAGAACGGGTGTCCATAATTGCTCGTGCATTTCGTTGTCGGCAGGCGTGAAAGGACCGATGATATGCTGATAATCAGGTGTGTACAAGATGAGTGTACCGCCTTCGGGCATTTGGTATTGGCTAAAGCCCAGGTTGAGTGAATACGCTCCTTCCGACCGGATGCGCAAGCGCCACAAAGCATTGCCATCAGCCAGGATTTCCCAGGTACCGTGGGTATTCGGTGTGATATTGACAAACGTCGGTTCCGCAAATTTTGGCGGCGTATCGCTTGTGCGGCTCAATTGCGCTGCCCTTTGTAAGCTCTCATTATCCAAGCGAGGCATTGTTACTTTTTGCACCAAAGCCAGTGGCATTTTTGCGGAGGCAATGCGCGGGTCTTTTTTTTGAGAAAATGCCAATACAGGCACCATAAGAGCAAGGAGGAGTAATTGCACTTTCATGTACGAATCGGTTTTTGGATGAATACAAAATGTCCAAATCTATTAGGAAAAGGTTGTATAACAAAAATTATTGTGCAAAAAGAAGGAATGCTACTTCAAATAATCAATCATAAGTGGCTTACTGCGGCGAGTCCGGCAAATTTTGCAAAGTAGCAATGTAGCGCGCCTCGTCATAGGGTTTATCCGTTTCAAAAACTTTCATCATTTCGTGTGCTACGCATTGCGCAATCAGGTACTTCGCCTCTTTTTCAGAATAACCCTGCTTTACCAAGCGATCCAGCGTGATTTTGGTCATAGGAGGCTCATTTTTACAGAGTTGCTTGTCAACAATTTCCAAAAATTGCTGCGCCAATACACTATCTTTCATCTACGATGCTTTTTGCTTGAATGCTTCAATAGCCTTTTTTGTAAAATCGGATAAGACCAGTTGTCCACTCATAGCGGCTCGTTCCGCCAATAAAGTATCCCAGTGTGTTGCGTTTTGCCAGCACACTTTTTTGAGTTGCTGCATGGCTTCAGGATTAGCTGTTGATAGCCTCTCCGCCAGCTGCAAGATATGGGCATCCAGTTGCTCAATAGTTGGAAAAACCTCATTGTACAAGCCTTTTTCTTTTGCCCATGCTGCTGACTGCCATTCAGCGGCGTTGATGGCTAACTGCATAAAAGCGGAAGTACCCATCTTTCGTTCTACGGCAGGACCCACCACGAAAGGACCAATTCCCACGGCTAATTCACTGAGTTTGATAGCTGAATCCTCCGTTGCAAAGCAATAATCGGTGGCGGCTGCGAGTCCTACGCCACCGCCAATTGCCTTACCTTGGATGCGCCCCAGAATGAACTTGGGGCACTTTCGCATGGCGTTGATCACATTGGCAAAGCCCAAGAAAAAGCGTTTGCCCGTCTCAAAATCAGTGATCGAAGCCAACTCATCAAAGCTCGCACCTGCGCAAAAGGTTCGATCTCCGGCACTTTTTAGCACGATTACTTTCACCTCTTCGTTTTCGCCAGCAGTGTGGATAGCTTCTGTGAGCCTTGCCAACTGAGTGCCGGGCATGGAGTTGTGCGCCGGATGAAAAAATTCTATAAAAGCGATACCGTTTTCAATTGAGCTTGCTACTGTGCCGAGTTGGGTCTTATCTTGCATGTATCTGATTTTGTTTTTGCCTTGTTAATACCAGTAACAGAAAGTTTTACAAAAATAATAATATCGCTTCAAAAAGCAATTGAATATGGGCATGTTGCGTTTTGGGAAAACATTTGGTTGTGTTGTCAGATGTATGATGCATGTTTTTTGCTAATATGTTAAAGTACTTTGAGGCACGATTTTTTCGTAAAAATTTGAAATTTTCGTCGTCATACATTCTGCCACACTACTGTTTCGACGAGCCAATCCAACAACTGTATATAAAGTTGAATGCCATTCTCTATTTCCTCAATCTTAATAAACTCATCCGCTGTGTGCGAGCGCGCGGAGTTGCCGGGACCAATTTTTAAAGTAGGAAAAGGCATCAACGCTTGGTCGGAAAGGGTAGGAGAGCCAAAATATTCCAAACCCAGCGCCAATCCTGCCTTTACGAGCGGATGCTCCAGGTCAATACGAGAAGAATTCAACCGAAAAGAGCGGGCTTTTACTTCTGATAGCAGCTTTTGTTGTAAAATTTCAAACACTTCGCGGTTACTATAATGCTCATTTGTCCGAATATCAATCACAAAACGGCAGCTATCGGGTACTACATTGTGCTGCGTGCCAGCGTGGATTTGCGTGACGGTCATTTTTACGGGACCAAGCAAGTCAGAAATTTTTTCAAATTGTTGATTTTGAATCCATTGAATATCTTGTAGCGCTTTATAAATCGCGTTTTCGCCTTCATCGCGAGCGGCGTGCCCGGCTTTGCCTTTGGCTTTGGCGTCCACGACCAGCAAGCCCTTTTCAGCAATTGCCATGCGCATCTGCGTGGGTTCACCGACGATACCAGCCCAGATATTGCCGAGTTCCGGCAGCAAATATTCGATACCATGCGCCCCGGAAATTTCCTCTTCTGCCGTAGCAGCAATAATGAGATTAAAAGGCAAATCTTCGCGTTCATAGAAATGTAGAAACGCAGCAATCAGCGCTACAAGCGCTCCACCGGCATCGTTGCTGCCCAAACCGTAAAGTTTACCATCTTCTTCTTTTGCCTGAAATGGGTGGCGCGTCCAGCCTTCTACCGGTTTTACGGTGTCGTGATGTGAATTTAATAAAACCGTAGGCTTATTTACATCGAAGTGGTGATTTTTACACCAGATATTATTTTTTTTTCTAAAAACAGGAACGGCTCTTTGTTTGAAAAAATTTTCCAAAAGGAGAGCTGTATCTGCTTCTTCTTTGGAGTAGGAAGGCGTGGCAATCAGCTGCATCAACAATTCAACGGATTCGTTTAGCATTTGATGTTCATTATGTAGTATTTAAAGACATTAATCCCATCTGTTTTTATTCGATAACCCGTATTTGCCTGCACCGCCAAAGAAAACCGCCAGTCCACACGCCATAAGGAGCGCATTTAATTCAATCATCCATCCACCATAATCATTTATTTTGAATGCAATATCGCGGTGCATTAATAATACCGAAGCCAGCATATTAAGTGTCATCAAAAATCCGCCAATGCGTGCCCTAAAGCCTATAATAACAAGTATGGGACCAATAAGCTCGCCTAGAAACACCCCGTAAGCGAAAAAAGAAGGCAGATGAATTGCTTTTATCGAATTGAAAACATAATCCATACCATGAAGCAACTTATGAAAGCCATGCAATAACAAAATAATTCCGGCGAATAAGCGCAGCACCAGTTTTGAAAGATCGGCAGAGCCAAGATTTCTCATCGCATTATTTTTAAAGTACAAATTACAAAACTACTGCCTCTTTTTCTTCTTCTTTGATAAGCTTCTTTGTCGAGGAAACTGCATCGCTTTTTGTTGCAAAGCGCATCAGCAAAAATACTAAGAAAGACGTGCTTGCCATTACGCCGCACATTGGCAGCGCCGTTCCGTTGTCAAATACGCTCACGATAGCTGCCGAAATAGCAGATACAACGAAATGCAAAGACCCCATTAGCGCCGAGGCAGCACCGGCATTGCGGACAAAAGGGCTCATCGCTAACGCACCTGCATTGGGATATAAAAATCCAAGCATCGCCATGTAAAGGAAAATTAATGCTATTAACATTGGTAAGCCGCCCCATGATGTCCACGCGTAAAAAACTAATAAAACGCCAACTGCTAATTGTAATACATTTACAAATTTTATAATCTGCACAGTACTAAAACGGCGTAAAGCCAGTCTGTTCAATTGCCCCGACATGATTAACCCGAAAGCATTGGTACTGAATATAATTCCAAATGTTGCTTCTGGAATATGATTTAATTGTATAAAAACAAAGGGTGACCCAGAAATATAAGCAAACATACCTGCCCCTGAAATACCCCCTACCATTACATAAGTAATAAACTGCCTGTTTTTTATAATCTCAAAATAATCTTTCAGTACCGGTATTGGTTTTAAAGAAATGGTCGGATCAGGCTTTTTCGTTTCCGGCAATGCCAAATACATGCCCAATAAAATGGAGGCGCTGATAATGGTTAAGGTTAAAAAAATTGCCTGCCAACCCACACTGGAAGCCAGCAACCCACCTAAAGACGGCGCAATAATAGGTGCGACACCCATTACGAGCATTAGCAGGGAGAAAATTTTTGCCATTTCTTCTGGCTGGTACAAATCACGCACGACTGTACGCGCCACGACCATGCCCACGCTACCGCCCAATGCCTGCACAAAACGCAAGGCAATTAGCATTTCTACATTGGGTGCAAATACACAAGCGAGTGAAGCTACCATATAAAGCCCTAAGCCTACATATAATGGTTTTTTCCGACCAAAACGGTCGGTAATCGGACCGCTAAATAGTTGTCCTAAAGACAAACCCACAAAAAAACTGGCTAAGGAAAGTTGTACTTCGGCAATCGTTGTATTCAAATCTTTTGCAATGGCAGGAAAACCAGGCAGATACATATCAATAGAAAAGGGACCAATCATGGTGAGTGCCCCTAAAATCAGGATGATAAAAGTTTGGCTGCGTTGTTTGCTCATGAAGGGTATTGTATTACGTACATCTTGCCACAACATTTTCAAACAGGAAATTGGTTCACAACTTAGTGTAAAATTAACAAAAAGCTTATTGATAAAAACACCATAACATCATCAAATATTGATCCGCCGCTCCGATTCATGCTTGATTTTCAAGGATTCGGGTACTGATTGTGAAATTTCTTGTTGCAAAACATATAATAACTTCTGTCGAGGGAAAGAATCCAGTGCCACCAAGCTCACCTGCCGTACGGGCACGGGTGCGGAGAACG
>CAZGJN010000026.1:0-51403 GCA_964526645.1 uncultured Saprospiraceae bacterium | reverse complement strand
GGTTTGCACGCCGGCGCTGGCGCAAAAAAACGCAACCAGAAAAATACCGATGTTTCGTTGTTGTTTTGCTGCATACCACACTTTTTTCAATTCCTGAAAACCCTTTTTGAGCACTTGCGGTGGCATTTGCTGGCGTTGGTCTTTTGGCAAGCGTTTGAAGGGTATTTGCGCAAAGCCGATCCACCACACGCCTACGGCAACAAAGGCAATCCGAGTAGCAACGCCCTGGTCTTTTAATCCAAAAAATTCGTAATATTGAATGACAAGGAGATTCAATACCATCAGTATCACACTACCGATAAAGCCATAGGAAAAGCCTTTGGCGCTTACATCGTCGTAGCGGTCTTCCGAGGCGATCAATGGCAAGTAGGAGTTGTAAAAAACCAAGCCGCCGGCAAATCCCATCATAGCGATGATAAAAGAGACAGTGCCCAGGGTCAGCGTACCCATGCCTTTGAAAAAAAACAAAGCGATGCAAGCCAAAGCGCCTATGGTCGTAAATGTTTTCATAAAAAACTTGCGGCGACCACTATAATCAGCAATGCCCGACAACAAAGGCGAAGCCGCTGCCACCAGCAAATACGCTGCCGAGATGGCGTAAGCGTACAAACTGCCATCCGACATTTGCATGCCAAATACTTTTAAGGTGTCATCGGCTACGGCTACAAAATAGACCGGAAAAATGGCAGCCGTGATAACCAGCGCAAAGGCAGAATTCGCCCAATCAAAAAAAGCCCAGCCGCGGATGATGCGTTTGTCATTGACTTGAAAACCTGGAGTTGTATTCATCTTAGGTGCTCAATTTCGGGGAAAGATAGATAAAAGGCTGATAAGGTGATAGGTTGAAATTAAAATTAGTTTTACGACTTGAGCAACAAGTTCAAAAACTTTTTGTTGGAAAAACCCGAAAACTCGCGTATTTTTGTTGCAAATTTAAACCCTGAAACTTTGCATTTTGCGGTTTAACTGCATTTCAACTTTTCAACAAAAAAAATACATTGAGCCGAGCCAGCGAGCATTTTATCCCCGCTACCAATACTTACGTCACCGTCATCTTGCCGATGGCAGTACCCAAGCCGTACACCTACTATGTGCCGGAAGAGTGGATCAACGAAATAAAATTCGGGGTGCGCGTGGAGGTGCAATTCGGGCAAAGCCGACTCTACACGGCGCTCGTGATTGATGTGCACAACGATGCACCGCAGGGGCATACACCCAAACCTATCAGCGCGGTGGTGGACGAGCAGCCGCTCATCAATCCCATGCAACTCCAGCTTTGGCAATGGATGGCGAGCTACTATTGCTGCACCCTGGGCGAGGTGATGCACGCCGCGTTGCCTTCCAATTTAAAATTAGCCAGCGAAACCCTTGTGGGCTTGAGCCCAGTTTTTGACGGCGACGTGACGGAATTGTCTGAAAAAGAGCATATTGTGGTGCAATCGCTGATTGCGCAAAATGAATTGAGTATCGAGGATTTGCGTCGAATTTTGGATCAAAGAACCGTTTATCCGCTGATTAAGAGTTTGTTAGAAAAGAAAATTATTTACCTGCAAGAAGATTTAAAAACGAAATACGCTCCTAAAACCGTTGGTTGTGTGCGCCTGCGCGAGCCTTACGCCTCAGAACCCGACCGAATGAATGAAGCTTTTGAGAAACTGACCCGCTCCAATCGCCAAGAAGAAGCGCTGATGGCATATTTGCAACTCATTAAAAAACAGGATATTATTCGCAAACAAGATATTTATGACCTGGCAAAAGTAGATGCCGCTGTATTGAATGCGATGGCAAAAAAAGGCATTTTTGAACTCTACGACCGCGAAGTCAGTCGCCTGGGCGGTTATGAAGAGGATACCATTGATTCTGAGGTGCTTTCGGCGCAGCAAGAGGAAGCAATTTCCAAACTCACTGCCCATTTGGCAGAAAAAGAAGTGGCCTTGCTACACGGCGTGACCGGCAGCGGCAAAACGCGGGTTTATGTAGAATTGATGCAAGAAGCCATTGATCGCGGCGAGCAAGTGCTGTATCTCTTGCCGGAAATTGCGCTCACCACACAGATTATCAATCGGTTGCAAAAAATATTCGGCGATAAAATTGCAGTGTATCACTCGCGTTTGAACAACAACGAACGGGTTGAATTGTGGAAACAAATCCTGGATGGCAAACCCATCGTGCTGGGTGCGCGCTCGGCGCTATTTATGCCTTTTACGAATTTGAAGCTGGTGATTGTGGACGAAGAGCACGATCCTTCTTACAAACAAAACGACCCCAATCCGCGCTACAACGGGCGCGATGCCGCGATTTATCTGGCGAAAACTTTTGGTGCAAAGGTCATTCTGGGTACGGCGACGCCCTCGATTGAATCGTATTACAACGCTAAAGCCGGGAAATACGGCTTGGTAGAAATGCCAGAGCGCTTCGGTGGCTTGGAACTGCCCGAAACTATCGTTGCCGATGTGAAGCAGGAACTCAAGGAACGCAAGCTCCAGGCGCATTTCACGACCATTTTAATTGACGAACTCAAAGCTGCCCTCGACCGCGGCGAGCAAGCCATTCTCTTCCAGAATCGGCGCGGCTTCGCACCGACCTACCGCTGCACTACCTGCGGCTGGCATTCCGAATGTATCCACTGCGATGTGAGCCTCACGTACCACAAGCATTTCAACGCGCTGAAATGTCATTATTGCGGTTATCAAACCCAACTGCCCCAGGCTTGTCCGGCTTGTGGCAATAAACAACTGACACTCATTGGTTTTGGTACCGAAAAGATTGAAGACGAACTCAAAATTTACCTCCCCGAAGCCCGCATCGCGCGGATGGACTTGGACACCGTGCGCACGAAAGACGCGCATAGCCGCATTATCAACGATTTTGAGGAACACCGCATTGATATTTTGGTTGGAACGCAAATGGTCACCAAAGGTCTGGATTTCGAAAATGTGGGTATCGTAGGGGTGCTCAGCGCCGATCAACTTTTGCAATTTCCAGACTTTCGGGCGAGCGAACGCGCCTTCCAACTCATATTACAAGTAAGCGGTCGCGCCGGCCGCAAACATAAGCGTGGCAAGGTCATTATTCAAGCGATGAACACCGCCAGCCCGGTGCTGGGCGAAGTTTTGCGCAACGATTTTTTTAGTTTTTTCCAACGGGAAATACAAGAGCGGCACGAATTTCAATATCCACCGTTTACGCGGCTCATCCGCATTACACTCAAGCATAAAAAGCCAGAAGTACTCAACGACGGTGGTAAAATCTTCGCCAAAACCCTCAAATCTCAACTCGGCGAGTGGGTGATTGGTCCGGCAGTGCCTTACGTGGGGCGCGTACGAGGCTACTTCCTGCTCGACTTCCTGATCAAGCTTCCCCGCGATAGTCAAAAAATTCGCTACGCCAAAGACACCCTGCTCGATGCGATTCAAGCGCTCAATACCACCGAAGGCTACACGACGATCCGGGCGAATGTAGATGTGGATCCGTATTGAGAAAAGATGCCAGATGAGAGATGCCAGACTGAAAATTCATTTTATTGACAAATTGCTTGTTTTTAATTAGTTTTGAATGTTAAAATAAACAAAAATGGATACACTCCTGATACAATTAAGACATCAAAAAGCGCTGCAATTGCTGCAAGATTTAGAAGAATTGCAACTGATTCGGGTGCTGAAAACCAATATCAATCCTGAGCAAAAACTTTCCGATAAATATGCAGGGAAATTGCCTTCGGAAGTAGCCGAGCAAATGCAACAATACATCGCCGAAAGTCGTGCAGAATGGGAGAAAGATATTTGATAGATAGCAATGCAATTATTGACTATTTGAGTGGAAAGTTTCCAGATTTAGGCATGAGTTTCATGAGCGATGTAGTCAATGCTATTCCTAATGTATCGGTAATCAGCAAGATAGAAGTTTTGGGCTTTAATACGCCTTCCGAATCTTACCAGCTTTTAAGCGACTTTTTTGAAGATGCAATCGTTTTTGACCTTACGACGGAAATTGTAGCACAGGCTATTGAATTGCGAAAAGTACATAAAATTAAGCTCGGGGATTCTATCATTGCAGCTACTGCATTGGTCTATGATTTTGAGCTTATCACTCGTAATACAAGCGATTTTAAGCAAATTGTGAAGCTTCAGCTTATGAACCCACATGATTTTTGATACGCAGTAGATTCTATCTCGCTGTGGTATCCTATAAAACTTCTTTTGTGAGCAATGGCTTATTGAATTTTGCCTTATCGTAAAATGATGACGCTAAAATTTTTACCAAAACCCTCAAAAGTCAGCTCGGAGAATGGGTCATTGGTCCGGCAGTGCCTTACGTGGGGCGCGTGCGAGGCTACTTCCTGCTCGATTTCCTGATCAAGCTTCCCCGCGATAGTCAAAAAATTCGCTACGCCAAAGACACCCTGCTTGACGCGATTCAAGCGCTCAATACCACCGAAGGCTACACGACGATCCGAGCGAATGTAGATGTGGATCCGTATTGAGAAAAGATGGCCGATATTGCTTATGGCTTCTTTTATCCATAATTCACCTTAACATTGTTTTTACAATCTCCATTTGCAAGCTGATCTCATAATGAACTTTTTTCAAGCTTGTCGTTGTTGAAAGCATAATTATCACCTCAACAACGCTTGTTATGCTGCACCGAACGGTCTCCTTGTATCGTAATTCCTTTGGCGGTTTGTCAAAAGAAATTTGGTTGTTGGCGCTGGTCACGCTGATCAACCGCAGTGGTACGATGGTTGTGCCATTTATGACGGTTTATTTGACCACCGCGCTCGATTTTTCTTTGCAACACGCTGGCTGGGTGATGACTTGTTTTGGACTTGGTTCGGTATTAGGCAACTTATTGGGCGGTAAGCTAACTGACAAATTTGGGTTTTATCCGATTCAGTTTTGGTCTTTATTCTTGAGTGGCATCGTGTTTTTGTTATTGCAATATGCTCAGGGTTTATTGGGGATGTGTGTAGCAGTCTTTGTGCTGAGCCTGATCGCGGATGCTTTTCGTCCTGCCAATCATGCTTCCATAGCCGTGTATAGCCGCGTAGAAACCCGAACGCGCTCTTATTCGCTCATCCGGTTGGCTATTAATTTAGGGTTTTCTATCGGTCCGGCACTGGGAGGGCTGCTGGCAGCAGCTTATGGCTTTCATTGGTTATTTTGGGCAGATGGACTTACTTGTATCGCGGCAGCGCTGATGCTGCGATTGTTTTTAGAAAGCAAAAAAGAGGCGACACCTGCGAGCGCGGATGTCAATAGCGTTCTTCCAAACAAAGCTTCACCGTACCGAGACCAGACTTTTCTGGTTTTTATTGGTTTTGTGGCGCTGGGTGGCATCGTTTTTATGCAGTTGTTTTCAATGATTCCAGTGTATTGCAAAACCCATTTTCAGATGAGTGAAAACCAGATTGGTTTAGTGCTGGGCCTCAATGGTCTTATCATTGCCCTGCTGGAAATGCCCCTGGTGTACGTGCTGGAAAAACGAGTGGCTAATAAGCTCCGCATGGTTGGCCTGGGGGTTATATTGATGGGTTTTTCGTATGTAGTACTCAATATCGCCAGTCATTGGAATGGAATGATTATTATTTTTGCGATAACATTCACTTTCGGAGAAATTATAATGATGCCTTTTTCAAATGTGTTTGCCTTGGATCGTTCTTCGCCCGAAACGAGAGGACAATACATGGCCTTGTATTCCAGCACCTGGTCTTTGGCACAAATTCTGGGCCCGGCGATGGGTGCACAAATTGCAGCACGCTGGGGCTTTCCAGTGTTGTGGTATGTGTTGGGTTTGTTTTGTATCATTGCTTTTATTGGATTTAATAGTTTGAATAACAGACAATTGCAGCTAAAAAGTGCATAAAAGTTGATAGGGACAGAAATTGATATTGCGGCTCGACTGTTGCAAGCAGGTGAATTGGTGGGCATCCCCACTGAAACGGTCTATGGATTAGCGGGCAACGCGCTGAACGAGGCAGCTGTTGCCAAAATTTTTGTCGTAAAAAACCGCCCCAGGTTCGATCCACTCATTGTACATACCAGTAGCATAGCATTGATGGAGACGCTCGTATTGGAAATCCCAGCCAAAGCCCGACTGCTGGCAGCTACTTTTATGCCTGGCCCGCTTACCCTTTTGTTGCCCAAAAAGGAATGGATCCCCGATTTGGTTACTGCCGGCTCGCCGCTGGTAGCCGTACGTATTCCGAAACACCCCATGGCATTGGTTTTATTACAAAAACTTGATTTCCCAATCGCAGCTCCCAGTGCCAATCCGTTTGGTTATATCAGCCCTACTACGGCACAGCATGTAGCGCAACAATTGGGCAATAAAATTCCTTACATTCTGGATGGTGGCGCTTGTACAGTAGGGTTGGAGAGTACGATCGTCGGATTTGAAAAAGAAGAGGTGATCATTTTTAGAAAAGGAGGCATTCCTGTAGAAGCTATTGAAAAAATAATTGGTAGCGTAACGGTACAGGCGCACTCCAGTTCCCAGCCACAGGCACCCGGCATGTTGCAAAGCCACTACGCGCCCCGTATTCCCTTGATCTTGGGTGACATAAAGCATCTGATCGCCCAACACCAGGGTAAAAAAATAGGCATTATTGCTTTTCAGCAGGACTTTTCATCGGCATATCCGGCTGTTATTTTATCGCCAAGTGGCAATTTTGAAGAAGCTGCTCGCCGTCTTTTTGCTGGCATGCGCTATTTGGATAGCCTGCCTTTAGACCTCATCTTGGCAGAATTAGTCCCCGAAGAAGACCTTGGCAGAGCGATTAATGACCGATTGCGCCGGGCGGCAGTAACACAACTTTAACTTTTCCTTATCAACCTCTTATCGCTGCGGTAGTTAGACTTGATATTCAACAATTTTTTTTTAACTTAAAACACAGCATTATGATCTTTAGCAAACGCGTCCTATTTCTGATCGCTTTACTCACTTTTGGTATGGCAAGCGCCAGCATGGCACAGGATAAATCCAAGCGCCCCAGCCCACCAGCGGAAGCAAAAGCGACTATCGGCGACCTCACGATCAGCATCAGCTACGGCAGCCCAGCCGTGAAAGGCAGAAAAATCTGGGGTAGTCTGGAAGCATACGACAAAGTATGGCGCACCGGCGCAAACGAAGCGACTACTATCGAAGTGAATAAAGACGTAGTCATCAATGGCGAAACACTCCCAGCAGGCAAATATGCTTTATTCTCTATCCCAAAAGAAAAGGAAGACTGGGTCGTCATTTTTAATAAAGATGCCAAACAATGGGGGGCCTACAACTACAGCGAAGCCAAAGATGCCCTGCGTATCAAAGTAAAAGCTGAAAAAACAGAACAACTAACAGAGCGCCTTACCTTCAAAGTGGACGAAACCGGCATAGTTACTTTTGCTTGGGAATACCTCACCTTCTCTTTTACTGTAAAAAAAGCTTAAAGCCTTAAAGCAATTAGGATGATCGGTGCGCCGACGCATAGTAGCAGCGATGCAATGATCATCCTATCCTTTTGCCAACTATTTTTCTCCGTCTCGCCAAAAAAGCATACCTTTACTACTTAAAACCAATTTAAAATCACATGAAAAGGATGAGCATTTTCGGAATGCGATATTTGTTGATTATTCTATTATTCCTCTCTGCTTGCAAAAATGACACCGGCAATGTCGCCGAAAAAGTAATAGGACAATGGGAAATCCTGGAAGCCACCCGTAATAACCGCCCCACAGAATCTTTGAGCGAATTGTATTTTGAATTTACTGCCGATGGCAAACTACTGACAAATATCGCTGGCATACCAGAGACCTTGACCTACGAGATCAAGAAGGACAAAATCTACCAGAAAGGAAGCAGCCTGGGAGAAATTTATTACAATATTGAGTCCATCGAAGATAATACAATGATCATTTCTACAGAATTGCGCAGCTTTTCTTTCCGCTTTTCTTTGCAAAAAAGAAGCGCAAAGGAATCCTTACAAGACACTACGGAGGAGCAACTACAGTGAACGGAACTTGAGGGGTCCTTATTCACTTACCAATAACCTTCAAAACATTTGGCTATGAAAAAGCAAATCATTGTAGCAATTTTTCTTTGCAGCGCTTACCTCGCCCAGGCGCTGGATGCCAACATTTCCCTGGCTACTTTTAAAAGCCCTACGCAGGGAGGATATGTGGAGGTGTACCTGCACCTGGCAGGCAAAACCTTGCAGGCGCTTCCGATTCAGGATTCTTTATTACAAGCAAGCGCAGAAATTATTTTAATTTTCAAACAAAATGATCAAATCATCAAATTCGATAAATATACGCTGGATAGCCCAATCAGCAAAGTGCCGCTCGATTTTGTGGATGCAAAGCGCTACGCTTTGGCAGATGGCGCTTACGAATTGTCGGTGGAAGTGAAGGACGTACATCGCCCGGAGGACGTAAAGACCTACCAAACAAACTTTGTTATAGAATATGCCGCCGATAAGCTCTGCCAATCGGACATTCAACTTTTGGCTACCTTCAAAAAAGCCGAAGAGGGCACTAACAATCCATTTGTGAAAAACGGCATCGTATTAGAACCTCTGCCGCATCATTTTTACGACAAAAACGCTTCCTTATTAAGTTTTTATAATGAAATATATCAGGCCGATAAAATATTAGCGGAGGACTTTATGGTGAGTTATTCCATTCAAAAAATAGAAAACAACACCAGCCAAACCGTAGCCATCGGGCATAAGCGGCTTTCTCCGCAGCCAATCATTCCCCTGTTGGTACAAATGAATATCAGCCAATTGGAATCTGGCAATTACATCCTGAATGTAGAGATACGCAATCGCTCCAAGCAAGTATTAAGCACTAAATCAATTGCCTTTCAGCGCAGCAATCCCTATTTGCAGAAGGATCATCTTGCACTGGCAAATGCGAATTTATCGGAGGAATTTGTGCAAAAATTAACACCAGAGGAACTGGAATTTAGCCTGCGCGCCCTCACCCCCAGGTTGCCCAACGGCGATGTGGATTTGGTAAACACCTACCTCAATAATAAAAACCTGGAAGCCCAGCGTTTATACCTTTTCAGCTTTTGGGCACAACAAAACCCCAACCAGCCGGAGTTCGCTTTTTTAAAATACAACGAAGTAGCAAAAGCCGTAGATGAAAAATTCAAATCAGGCTTCCGGTACGGTTTTGAAACAGATAGGGGCTACGTTTATTTAAAATACGGGCAACCAAATGACATAGACGTACAAGAGGAAGAGCCATCGGCACCACCTTACGAAATTTGGACTTATTATGAGTTTCCGGCTACCCGCCAGAACAACGTCAAGTTTATATTTTACAACCCATCTCTTGCCCCTGGTGATTTTCAATTGTTGCATTCCACTGCAATTGGCGAATTGAATAACCCACAGTGGGAACTGGAATTGTACCGAAACGCACCCAACGAGGTGGATGGGCCTGCTTTTCATTCTACGCAAATGAAAGACAATTTCAACCGCAATGCCCGGCGTATTTTCAGGGATAACTAAACCCTGCGAAGCCTGTGATTGTTTTTGGAGTGCATGAATCAACAAGCGACTAAAATTGCCATCACTGGACCAGAATCCACCGGCAAAACAACCCTGGCACGCCAGCTTGCTACGCATTACGACACACTGTGGGTGCCAGAGTATGCCCGTTATTACCTCACCCTGCTGGAACGACCGTATACCGTGGCGGATGTTATTCATATTGCCGAAGGACAGCTGTATTGGGAAAATGAGTTGATAAAACTAAATCCTCCGCTGCTCTTTTGCGATACCGATTTGTTGGTCATCAAAATCTGGCTAAAATTCAAATATAGCATTGAAAATGAGTGGCTTGAAATGCAATTGAAAAATAAGCGCTATGATGTGCACCTGCTTTGCAATATTGACTTGCCCTGGACTGCGGATCCACTACGGGAACATCCTGATCCTCACGACCGTAAAATACTGTATGATTGGTATAAAAAAGAGCTGACCGCACTGGGGACACCCTTTTTTGAAATCGTCGGCAATGAAAAAGCTCGGCTAATACAATCCATTCAGATAATAGAAAAATTGCGGGCAACCGATAACGAGCCTCCGATGTCCTCCTTTTGAAATTTTGTGACTTACGTTTTATATTTTGCGGTTTGATTACTATCTTTGTAAACTTTCTCATTTGGGGTGCCTTACTTATTAGTTGTAAGTCTTCCAGTCCAAATAGTTTACAGTCTGTACCAAAAAATGGAGAAAGGCTGACGACTAAGTGACAAAGGACTTCCACTAAAAACAGGCTGAGATCATACCCATTGAACCTGCCCGGGTAATGCCAGGAAGGGAAGATTGATAATAGATTGCTACCATAGGATTCACCAGTTTTTTTTGAAAATTGGCAAATCTGCTACCAAGATTAAACGGCAATCCAGAAAAATCAATTTTATCAATGGTGTTTTGTTGGGTAACACGCGCTTCAACCCCTGGAGTAGCGGATTATTCATCATTAACAACCTAATTTTATGAAAATGTCAATTGCACTTGCAGTTGCACAGCTGCTTACGCTCACCATGTATGCACAAGCCGTACTAAGCGGAAAAATCACAAATGCAAAAAATGAGCCACTCCCTGGAGCGAATGTCCTTCTTCCTTCTTTGAAACAAGGCATTGCTACGGACAGCGAAGGCACGTACCGTCTGGAAAATCTACCTATTGGCAAGTACGACATTCACATCTCTTACATCGGCACAGAAACATTTACTAAAACGATTATTTTACACGATGGAGAAAATGAATTCAACTGCCAATTGCAGGAAAAAGCGCTACAACTCGATGAACTTATTGTCCAATCCACTCGTGCAAGCATCAAAACGCCTATGACCTTTATGAATTTGAGTAAAAAAGAATTAGAAAAAAATAACCTCGGCCAGGATGTACCTTTCCTCTTGCAATGGTCGCCCTCTACCGTTGTCACCAGCGATGCAGGTGCGGGCATTGGCTACACGGGCATTTGGATACGTGGCAGCGACCCCACACGCATCAACGTGACCATCAATGGCATTCCTTACAACGACGCGGAATCGCAAGGCACCTTCTGGGTGAATCTGCCCGATTTTGCTACGTCCACCAATGATATTCAAATCCAGCGCGGCGTGGGCACTTCCACCAATGGCGCAGGGGCTTTTGGTGCAACGATCAATTTAAACACCTCAAAATTACAACCCGATGCGTATGCTGGAATAAATGGCTCGGCTGGCTCTTTTAATACCTGGAAAGCCAATATTCAATTCGGGACGGGCCTGCTCAACAACAAATTCACGATTGACGGGCGCTTGTCGCAAATCAAATCCGACGGCTGGATTCAGCGAGCCTCATCCGATTTGAATTCTTACTACATTTCTGGCGCAATGGTGAATAAAAAAAGTTTACTGCGCTTAAATGTTTTTTCTGGGCACGAAGTCACCTACCAAGCCTGGAATGGTGTTCCTGCTGCTTATTTAGATGATGAAGATTTACGAAATTTCAATTCTGCTGGAACAGAGAAAGAAGGTGAACCTTATGATAATGAAGTGGATAATTATCGCCAAACACACTACCAATTATTATACAATCATCAAATTGCAAATCATTGGAATTTAAATACCGCCCTGCATTATACCCGAGGATTGGGTTATTTTGAGCAATACAAAGCTAATCAGAACTTTACAGACTATAATTTCCAACCTATCATAATCGGAAATAAATCCATTACAAACACGAATCTCATCCGACAACTCTGGCTTGATAATCATTTCTACGGTACAGTGTATGCCTTGAATTATAATCGCAGCCGACTCCACGCCACGCTCGGCGGTGGTTGGCATATTTACGAAGGCGCGCACTACGGCAAAGTCATCTGGGCACAGTTTGCACCGAATGAATTGGGTGATAATTATTACAATAATGATGCCAGAAAAGCGGATTTTAATATTTATTCAAAATTCAATTATGAGTTTTCAACTAAATGGAATGTATATCTCGATTTACAATATCGCCAGGTGAATTATAACTTTTTAGGGTTTAATAATGAATTGGAAAACGTGGCGCAATCCGCTAATTTGCACTTTTTCAATCCAAAAGCAGGTGTTTTTTACAAACCCGCTGCCAACATTGACCTCTATGCTTCCTTCGCCGTTGCCAATCGCGAGCCGAACCGTAATGATTATACGGAATCTACCCCCCTGAGCCGCCCAAAACCGGAGCAATTGTACAATACTGAAATTGGCTACCGCCAAACTGCCAAACAAGCTGCCTGGGCTATTAATTTTTACCACATGGCTTATCGTGACCAGCTGGCGCTCAATGGGCAAATCAACGATGTAGGGGCTTTCACTCGTATCAACATTGACCGGAGCTACCGCCTGGGTGTAGAATTGACAGGCGGTTGGCAGATTTTATCCAAACTAAGATTAGATGGCAACGCCACTTTCAGCCGCAATAAAGTGAAAGCCTTCACTGAATTTGTAGATGTGTACGATGCTGATTTTAATTGGTTGGAGCAGCGCTCCATCCTGCGTGAGGATACGGATTTGTCTTTTTCCCCAAATATAATTGCAGGTTTGGAACTCACTTGGAACCCTGTCACTCCCTTAAACCTGACGCTATCCAACAAATACGTCAGCCGACAATTCATTGACAATACCTCGGATTCCAACAACGCGATCCCTGCCTATACCTTCACTAATGCGCGCCTGCACTACACCTGGCAACCTACATTCGCCCAGGAAGTGGCGCTTACTTTATTGGTACAAAATATTTTGAATGCCCGCTACGAAACCAATGCCTGGTCCTATCGCTATATGCTTGATGGCGCTACGGTTATTGATCAGGGCTTTTTTCCGCAGGCTGGGATTAACTATGTGCTGGGTTTGAATGTGAAGTTTTGAAAATCAAAGGTTTAACTTCGGGATAGTTCAAAACGATTTGATTTGCCATTCAGATCAGATTTCGTAAATTTCAATAATTTGCGAGGTCTGATCTGTTATTTGATGTAGTGCCATAAGTATTTGTTAACACTTAGTACAACTTGCACTGATAATTATTAGGATCTAAAAATCAGTACATTGACTTACTATTGATCGTGTTCTCTTATTTTAAAACCTCTTTTAGAAACAACTTCTTCATTTTCGGATTCGCCAGGTTGTAGCGCGCCTGGGAGAAGATTTTTCAGATCCGGCTGCCCGGCATCTGCCCAGGCAGTGTACCAACTACTGCTGATAGCCAGAATAGCATCGCGCATTCGTTTTTCTACCATTCCTTTGAGGCGCGTGTGGTAAGCCGCGGCGTAGGCCTTGCATTGGGTGCGAACGGTAACGCCCAGACGCTCTTCATAGCAATATTGATTATCTTGCGGAAACAATTGGCTGAGGTCTTTCTCAATCAATAAAACACTATCCAGTAATTGGTGGCTTTCCAGCACGATGTTCCAAAAATAGTCCTTTGGATTCTCAATATATTGGGCTTTGCCAACAAAAAAATCGTATTCGCTATCAGCGTAAAGTTCAGGTAGGCGGCTTTCCCAGAAAGCGTGGATGCCCACTTGGTCGGTAAGCTGACCATTGTAATTTTCGGTCGTATGCAAGGGTACGTGTGCGTCCCCGATGTAATGCCCCATTTCTGCGGAAAGGCGAAGGATGCGCGCTGCATTTTTTTGCCGAAAGGCTTCCGTCAAGTCGCGCTGCATTTTCAGCAAATGGTAAGGCAATATGCCATGTTCGGAAAAGGGGTCGGTCGCAAAAACTGTTTCGCAAGGCATTTCGTACCCTAACAACTCAGACAAGCTGTCGCAGCTGATTTTCCAGTCATCTTCATAATATTGATGCAGCACGTTTCGGATAAAAAAGTTGCGGTAAGCGCGCTCTGATACGACCATGCCGTTTTTGCTACGAAGAAACTGTCCATCCGCTTCAACTGCCTCATTACCAAACAAATGCAGTGTATCTAAAGCATGGCTCACCACATACACATTGGTGTACTTTGCCAGTGCATCTGACCAATCACGCGGGACTTCATCGAAAGGGTAGCGCCCCCAGTGATCAATATCAATAAAGTGGCGAGGCGCTTCATGCTTAGTGGCGTATCGGCGCTTATCGGGATCAACAGCATGTTCTGTAATATACTCAATATTTTTTTTGTAAAAAACAATCATTTCGGGAGGCAAAGAGAAAACGGCAAGGCGATTGATTCGACGGTGCCCGAAAAAGCCCCATTGTGGTGCAAAAGCAGTGCAGAGCAACAGGAGTGCAAGCAAGACAAAGCCGTAGCGCATCATGTTTCGTTTGAAAAGTGAAATCCAGTGCATGAAATTACCCTTTTTTGTATCAAATCGCAAGTCTTACACTCAAAATTCGGTTCAAGGGTTTTCAAAAAAGAAATCATAACCCCATAATATTTTTTTAAATACATAATGCTGTACCATCAGAAAGTCTCCATTTTGATTCTGGGCGTAATATCGCTCCACATCGGGTGCTTCCGGCAAAGTGCCCGAAGCAGAATTCGCATAAAATAGCGGAAATAATTTAATCATATAAACACTATCTGCTCTATCCTGCAATGTAATGATGCTAAAAGGCAATAATTGTGTAATAGAATCTTTTTTTTCATGCTGATTAATGATGGCTTCGGCACCTATGTTTTTAAAACCATCGAGAAATGCCTCGGCACTGCCCTCTCGATACGGGCGCTTGATGAGCGGTGTGACATCATAAAAAGGCATGACATTAAAGCTATTACCAGAACGCTGCAGGCGAAAAGATTTATTTTTTTGTTGCGGATATTCGATTGCAACAGATTGAATATCATCCATTTTACTTGCGAAGACAGTTTTATCCCGCCACTCATCGCCTTTGAGGCTATACCGAAAGCGCAAATTGCCCACCCAGTTGGGTATCTCTGCTACATATGGTTGTCGGGCATCCTCCATAATCATATAAGTACCCGTCTCATCGGCAGTAGCACCTCCCACATAATAAGCTTTAATCTTTTTATTTGCCTTATTATAAATTTCTACTTTAAGCCCTTCGGTAGAGAGGCTTTCTACCATACTCTGAACAGCCGCATCTGCCGGTTTATATTTAATTTCGACGCGCGTAATCGCATCCATCAAGTTTTTTATGATATTAGGATTGGCTTTCCATTTACCATTGTAAAGCCAATAGTCGCCTTTGCGCTCCAAAGTAGTACGCCCTTCTTTGCGGTCAGCTATAAAAATCTTATAAATCTCCTCCGGATTGTCCACCTTAAACTGCCGATCAGCCCCTGCGAGCGTCGTTTTGTCATTATTTTGCGTGAGTAAATACCAGATCGTAACAGCGCCTGTTAGTGTGAAAGCAACAAGCAATAGTAAAGTTTTTTTCATCATAACAGTTATTTAGATAATCATGCAAACCGCCGCCGCCTAATCCAATTGTAAAATAACCCAAAAATAATTAACAAAATTAAAGGCGCAGCAATATTTAATAATTGCCAGAAAGCCTTTTCTTCTTTAGCTTTTGGTGTATTTAGTAAGCGTATCTTCACGTCTTTTCCGCGCGCTTCGATAAAGCCCCTATCACCAATTAAATATTCGATGCTATTGATCAGTAAATCTTTATTAGCAAACTGAAAGCGGTCGAATTCATTATATCCCAAAGGAATAATAGACCTTTTTTGCCAGTCAATTTTATTTTTTGCAATATCTCCATCAGAAATGATAATCATTTTATTGGGAATACTGCTATTTTTAAATTCTATATTCATTTGTTTTAAGCCAGCCAGCATGTCATTAGAAACTCTATTTTCATATAAAGAAGGAAAAATTCCCTCCAAGAGCAGCGAAACAGGCTGTGGTTGTTTATCAAATTTGGCGGGATCGAGGTCGTAGCGCAAGAATTCAAAATTCAGTCCAATGGGGATGTATTGCATTCGGCTTTTTTCTGAAGTACTTAGCAGAACGGTTTTGGTAATATCGGTTTTAGTTTTGATGGTATCAATCGTGCTGGGGTAGAGAAAGTTGAGCAAATCCAAGGTTTTCACTACGGGGTGCTTAGTGCTTGGCGCTACAACCGGATGATAAGGATACCGAAAGTAATTGACTTGCGCGGCGTTGCCCATCATGCCGGTGGTGAGTGCAATACGCGAACATTGCAAATCCAAAATCATATTGGGCTGAATACGAGCACCGTATCGGAAAAGCAGGTCATCGAGTTGCAGGTCATATTCCATCGGAAAAAATTCTTCCTTCCCGCGCAGGCTGTCCAGATCAACATTTAGTTTATCAATAAGCCATAATACTTTTCCCCCATTCATGATGTATTGATCAATCTTAAACTTGTCCTTTTCGGAAAAAGGCGCTCTGGGCTTGGCAACGACCAGTAAGGACAAATCCTGGCTGATACTCACCAAGCTATCCAGGTTCAGACGGCCCGTTTCATAGTATTGGCGGAGTGTTTTTTCAAGATCAGCTGTTTCAGCCACTTCCAATTCACCATGCCCCGTGGAGAAGGCAATCACTGGCTTTAACGGATTGCGCAAGCGATCCAGGCTGCTTACAAATTTATACTCCAGCGAGCGAAGCGAATTGCGAATCACCACTTCCTGCGGCGTACCGGGGGTTTGATTTTCCAACAAACTGACTACTGTACTACGCCCCTTGTAATTCACTACGGCATAAGGGCAAATCAGCTGTTCGCTTGATTCACTGCTGCCTTCTACGCGAAGTGGAATTGGTGGGGTACCATTTTTACGCAGCGTTTCTATTTGTTCATTGATTTCCTTGCTCGTCCCTTTCAGCGGATTTTCAAAATCATAGTCAATATAGCCGGTTTCTCCCCTAAAATCCTCGAGCAGCTCGCGTGTAGCACTTTGCAAGCGTTTGAAACCCGCAGGAAAATCGCCATCCAACAATACCTTGACGTAAACAACCTCATCCAAATCCCGCAACAGTGTTTTAGTCTGATCGGTCAGTGTAAAACGCTTTTCCTCCGTCAAATCAAGGTAGCCGTACAAAGAAGTATTGCCGAAACGGGCATTGGCAAGGATATTGATAAAAATGACCAGCCCCGTGAAAAGCCCCAGATTCAGTAGGGACTGCGCACGCCGATTGGTCTTATATTTTTCTTTTGTCATAAGCAAATGTGCTGATTTGCCAATATGCTAATGCGGTTATACACAACAGTCAATCAGCATTTTGTTTTGAAAATAATCAATGACTTTCACCATTTTCTTTTTTCCAAAGAAGTCAGCGTCAACATGATAAAGATAGCGATTACCGATAAGAAATAAATCACATCGCGGCTATCTACAAGCCCCCGGCTAATGGAATCATAGTGGTAGCTAATGCCCAACATTTGTACCAGATCATCGCCTTTGCCAACAAAAATGGGCAGCCGACTGAAAAAGTCAAATCCCCAGTGGATGATAAAACTCAAAAATGCAGCCAGAATAAAAGATACGATCTGATTGTTGGTCAAAGAAGATGCAAAAACGCCGATAGCCGTAAAAGCGCCCGCCAAAAAAATCAAACCGATGTAAGAACCTGCAATGGCACCAATGTCCAGATTACCTTTTGGTGCGCCCAACTGATACACGCTGTAATAGTACAACAAAGTGGGCAGCAGGGTAAAAACGACCAGCAGCAGGCATGCTAAAAATTTGCCGAATACAATTGCCAGATCGCTCACCGGCTTGGTTACCAATAATTCGATGGTGCCGGTTTGTTGTTCCTCCGAAAAAGAACGCATGGTGACTGCCGGAATCAGAAAGACAAAAATCATGGGCGCTACGCTGAATAGTTGCTCAAGTGTAGCATAGTTAGCATTCAGGATGCTCGTGTCAGGAAAGACAAACAAGAGCAAGCCCATCACCGTAAGAAAAACGCCAATGACAATGTAGCCAATCAGCGAACTGAAAAAAGTATTGATTTCCTTTAAAAAAATACTTACCATATCATCAAATATGAAATGAGCGGTTAAAAAACCAAAGCACCCGACTTACATCTGAGCACTCTTATCTTAAATAAACATTGTTGCGATCTACATAAATTAAAAGGCATTTAAAAAGCTTTGCTTCCACTTCGGATGGGCTGAGGTCTTTCACGGTATTCCACAGTTGTGGATCATCTACGATCCACCGCATAAAATTTTCCTTCGTGAAGGCTGCTATCTCACCTGTTTGAAAATCAAGCATTTGTTCTTGTATTTCAATTTTCTCAACCGGTACTCTGCCGCTGCGGTAGGGTCTTCCGTTTAAAGGATTGTACGCCTTGATTTCCACCATTTCTGTCACTGCTTTCGGGAAACTAAAATAACAAATTTTGCCGCGCACACGCAGGCTTGCAAAACGAGCCGTGGCGTCTTCTTTTTGATTTTCTTTTAATTGAACATAAGGGATACCTTCGATGCAAATACCCCAAATTTGCTGCAAATCAATCACTTGCAAATCTTTTTTTATATATTCGACCTGCGCAACAAATCCCTCATCGCTCGTCACCATGCGGGTATTCAACTCCATCCAGGTGTAAGTCGGTTTATTTTTTTGAAAATCAGCAAACTGCATGTAAACACCGTCATTAAACTTGAAGTTTTTGGTCAGTAGCGGTAGGCTGTCGTCGGATTGTGCTTGCGCCTGAAAACATAGCCAAGAGAGAAAGCAAACTAAAAATTTCATTATTGAATGGTGAATGGTAAAACAATAAACAGAAAATCATTTGGTCAGTTGTTGGAAAATATCTTCCACACTCACAGTTTCCTTGTGCATTTCCAGCAAAGTTAAATGGTGCTGCACCACGAACTGATGCACTGCCGGTCGTACGTCCACTGCTTCATCCGCCAGGAGTTGCCATCTTTTTCCACCTAAATTTCTGACGCGTTTTATTTTTGGAATGCTCGCCAGTAGCTTTTCTGATACGCTTTCCGCGAATTCTACGGTCACGACCGATTCCCCCTTCACTCGATGCTGTAAGGTTTCAATGGGATCGTCGGCCACGATTTTGCCGCGATTGATAATCACTACGCGGTCGCATAATGCCTGCACTTCCTGCATGACGTGGGTAGAAAAAATCACCGTTTTGTGCTGCCCTAATTGTTTGATGAGGCTGCGAATTTCCGCCAACTGATTGGGGTCCAAGCCAGAAGTCGGTTCATCTAAAATCAGCACTTCCGGGTCGTGTAGCATCGCTTGCGCCAAGCCTACGCGCTGCCGATATCCTTTGGACAAAGCACCGATGATTTTTTTTTGCTCGCGCTCCAAACCAGTGAGTTGTACCATTTCATCCACGCGTTTCCGAATATTTGAAACCCGGTGCAACCTCGCCACGAAAGTCAGGTACTCCTTGACATACAGGTCTTTATACAAAGGATTATGCTCAGGCAAGTACCCAATTTTACGCCGGATGCTCATCGGGTCTTTTGTTACCTCATAGCCACATACAGTTACTTCGCCTTCGGTTTGCGGAATAAAGCAAGTGATGATCTTCATCGTGGTGGTTTTGCCTGCGCCGTTGGGTCCCAGAAAACCCAGTACTTGCCCAGGCTTCGCCTCAAAACTCACCTGATCCACTGCTCGCTGTTCGCCGTATATTTTGGTCAAATTTTTTACTACAACGCTCATGTTTTGAGACATTAGATTTTAGATTTTAGCCGTTAGACCAACGCTGACATCTCGTCTAAAGTCTAACTTCTATTTTCTAATCCTGCAAAAATAGGAATTTTCACGCTTGCGAGTTATAACGGCGGGTTTTTCGTAAAATTGCGTATCAAAACCCAATAGATCAATGTACTAATATTTTAAACAATATGTACACTGCCCTTTATAATCGCAACGAGAACCCGGAAGACATCCGCGAATTCATTCGCAGCAACGGTTTCGGTATGCTGGTGAATACGCTTCAGGGCAAACCCTGGGCGACGCATATTCCGATGCTACTCGATACCAATGACAACGGGCAGGAGGTTTTGGTTGGTCATATCGCAAAAGCAAATCCGCAATGGCACAGTTTTGTAGCACAACCCGATATACTGGCGATTTTCACCGCTTACCACGCCTACATCTCAGCTTCCTGGTACAATCACGAAAATGTGCCCACCTGGAATTACATCGCAGTGCATTGCTACGGCAAAATTCGCATCATGGAAACGGCAGCACTGTATGAATCACTCAAAAAACTGGTGGACAAATACGAGGCTTATTCTGAACAGCCAATGCGCTTGGAGGCAATGTCCGAAAAAATGATACAAGGGCAAATGCGCGGAATCGTCGGATTTGAAATAGCAATAGAGAAAATAGAGGCAAACTACAAGCTTTCGCAAAATAGAAACGAGGAGGACTACCAAAATATCATCCGGGAACTGGAAAGCCGAGGAGACGAGCATTCGCTCAGAATAGCAGCAGAAATGCGAAAAAGGCGGTAAAGAGCAAGCAATAAGGCTTTTATGAAAACCTTATTGCCCGCTGTATTTTATGCCGAAAACGACGTACCACAGCCACAGGTGCTGCTCGCATTCGGGTTATTGAAGGAAAATCCTCGGTTGTTCAAGCCTTCCACCCAGTCAATTTCCATGCCAAGCAGATAAATAGCATGCGATTTTTGCATCAGCACCTTAATCCCTTCAATCTCAAAAACTTCATCGTTATCCTTCGGTACATCAAAACCCAGTACATACGAAAAACCAGAGCAACCGCCGCCTTTCACGCCTACGCGCAAGCCATAATCCGCAGGTACGTTTTGTTCATTTTTGATTCGAAGCAATTGATTGATCGCGCCTACGGTCAAAGTGACCGGATATACAGCAGACAAGACCTCACTCATATTTTCTTATTTTTATTCAATCTAATTTGCAAATGTAAGTAAAAATACTAACGCTGCAAAGATACTTTTGGTTTGTCGTTGGGTTCGGATATTTGTTATAAATTAGCCGCTACAATCAAACCAGGCGGCGCTCACACGCATTCCTGCTTGCTACTAAATTTATAAAAAAATGAACCTAATCGTTGAAATCTTACAACTTACAATCCCAGGGTTAATCGTCTTCGCTACGGCTTATTTTGTACTAAAAAAATTTTTAAACAATCAGCTCGCACTGAGGCAATTAGAAATCAAGCAAAACCAACAAAATATCACTACGCCCCTGCGCTTGCAGGCTTATGAGCGCTTGTCTCTTTTTTGTGAAAGAATTAACCTGCCCAGTTTAATACTTCGTACGCGGCAAGAGGCGATGAATGCCGCCCATTTTAAAGCGACGCTACTCCTTTCTATCCAGCAGGAATATGAGTACAACATCACCCAACAGGTGTATGTATCCGATCAACTTTGGGAAATTGTAAAAATAGCGCGCGACGATTCAGTGAATACAATCAGCCTGGCTTCTGAATTAGTGGACAACCATGCCGATAGCATAGAGTTGGCGCAAGCGATTATCAGCATCCTCGAAAAACGCGGTATCACTGCAGTTGACAAGGCTTTGCAGGCTATTAAAAAAGAAGCCGCTATTTTGTTTTAATTTGCTAATTTGCTGCTTGGTTGATTTACTAATTGCGTGCTCCACAAGAGCAGTACCTAAAACCCAAGACGCATGTTCACCAATCGAAGAAATTTTCTGCAAAAACTTACCGGTTTTGCAGGTGCCACACTGGCAACGCCCTTTTTTAACACCTTGCAAGGCAAGCAGTTGTTAGATACCTTGGATGCTTCCGGCAACACTTCCGCCGATGAACTAACAACGGACGAGACCTTTTGGTATCAAATTAAAACGGCTTACACGGTTTCTTCAAATGTAATAAACCTGAACAACGGCGGGGTTTGCCCACAGCCAAAGGTCGTGCAGGAAGCCGTAGAGCGCTACAATCGCTTGAGCAACGAAGCGCCTTCTTACTACATGTGGCAAATCCTGGACCAGGGCAGAGAGCCCCTGCGGCGGCGGCTGGCTGAGCTCGCGGGTTGTTCTGCTGAAGAAATTGCTATCAACCGTAACTCCTCTGAAGCACTGGAAACGATTATTTTTGGATTGCGCCTCCAGAAAGGGGACGAAGTGGTTTTGACCAAGCAAGACTATCCCAACATGATCAACGCCTGGAAACAGCGCGAAAAACGCGATGGCATCGTACTGAAATGGCTCAATTTTGAATTCCCTATCGAAGATAAGGCGCAGATTGTGAACACTTTTGCAGCTGCTTTTTCTGATAAAACCAAAGTAGTACACATTACTCATGTGATCAACTGGATGGGACAGATTTTGCCCGTCCGGGAAATAGCCGATGCAGCCCACAAACGCGGTATTGATGTGTTGGTGGATGCAGCGCATTCCTTTGTACACATTGACTACAAAATTGATGACCTTCACTGCGATTACTACGGCACCAGTTTGCACAAATGGCTCTGCGCGCCCTTTGGTAGCGGTATGCTTTATGTGAAAAAAGAAAAAATCAAAAACCTATACCCGCTTTTGGCAGCACCTGACCCCGAAAGCGAGGATATCCGCAAATTTGAAAACCTGGGTACCCGCTCTTTTGCCATCGAACAAGGCATCGGCGAAGCAATTAATTTTCACTATTTGATTGGGATGGAGCGCAAGCAGAAACGCCTGCACTACCTCAAAAACTATTGGGCGGAGCGCGTTGCGGCACTTCCGGAGGTGCGCATCGGTACTTCCCTGCATCCGGACTGGGGCGGTGCGATCGGTCTATTAATGGTGGAGGGCAAAAAGCCTGGCGAAGTTGGTTCTTTTCTTTTCAGCAAATATCGAATCCACACGACTTCCATTGAATGGGAGAATATTCATGGCGTACGCATTACACCCAATGTCTATACGACTACAAGGGACTTAGATACCTTAGTGGAAGCTGTTCGCACATTGGTGAAAGGGTAGTCTTTTTTTTGCAATCATCAAAGAAAGCGATTACAAATGCTACATGATTAAAAAATCGTCCGACAAGTAGCTATCATCGGACGATCAGCTCAATTTGAGTCACTACGGCGTTTTAATAACGCTGAAGGTTTTGCTCGCATTTTCTATCTTCAATTCAAAGAAATACAATCCTGCGGGAAGATCCGCTACGGCTATTTCAATCTTGCTGTTGCCAAAAATATTTTTTACCAATTGTTGTTGTAACAAAGCGCCCTGGGCATTGCGAATAGCCAGATGAACATCCTGCCGGGTTTGATGTGTAAAAAATTCCAGCCAGACCCTTGTGTCGGCGGGGTTGGGGTACAAACGCACCTGCACCAACTGATCGAATGTGCTGGTGGCTGTAATGCCGCAGCCTGCAAAATTTGAATCGAAAGTGACTGGTCGGGAAAAGCTACTGGCGCAACCCGTGGCATTATCCGTCAACTCAAGTGCATAAGTCCCCGAAGCATTGGCACAAAGGGAGGTTTGATTTGCGCCAGCAATAGCTACATCATTATAAAACCATTGCAAGGTGTAATCAAGCGGCAGGGTGGTAGCATCAAAAAGCCGGAGCAGATTTTTCTCATTGACAAAGACAGGCCCCGCAGGCAAGGCGGCGAAGGTCAAAGCAACTGGATCGGAAAGCGCCATACAACCATCGCTGGAAGTAAAAGAGACCCAATACGTGCCACTTGTGGTAGCATTCAAAAATGCGTCCGTCCCATTCAATACAGGCGTATTGTCTTTGTACCATTGCACCTGCTGCTCGTAGTTCGTTTTCAATTTAGCGGTATCGCCTTTGCAAAAAGAAGTGGCATCCGCGCCAATCAAAATGGGAGCTGCCGGGCGTTGGAATACCAGCACGGTATCCTTTGAGCGGATGGTATCCACCCTGTGAAAAATATTGATAGCCGCCTGCATATCCACATCCGACAGGGTACCGCCGGAAAGCTGGTTAAAATTAATGACTCCGCACTCATCATCTCCCCCTTCGATGCCATCGTCATCATCGGTTAGCCGAAAATAGTAATTGCCTGTGCCAATTTTCAGATTGAGGTTATAGTCAATGGGAGGGCTTACATTTCTGGCAATGTCAGACTTGTAAATCAACAGGCCTGCCGGATCATAAATTTCCAATTGCGGGTCGGGCTTGCCGCCAAAAAGATCATTGCAGCCCATGCTTTCGATGCGAATATTGGTGAGCACGTAGCCAAAAGTATCCACAATTGCCTGGTAATTCACTTCATAAGCGCCTGGCTGCGAATAAGTTTGATCCATAGGATTTTCATCAATGGTTGTTCTGCCGTTGCCAAAATCCCAGCGGTAAGAAAAGCCGGCATTGCCACCAGAAGCAATTTTATTTTCAAACCGCACGGTCACTTCCCCACAGCCCGTGTTATTTTCCATGAGGAATCCCTCGGTCACACTTACTGCCGGTTCGATTAGAATAGGGAATGAAAAAGAAGTTGTTTGCGAAACGACGAAAACCTGCGCCGTCACCACCACTTGCACTTCATACAAACCAGGCTGCAAGGGCGTGCCACAAAACTTCACACAGCCATCGGTCAGCTGACTTGGCGTAAAAACCGTTTGATTAGCTTCCCAGGTCAAGCCCGGTGGCAGATTCGATACGGAAGTAATTGTAATTTGGCTGATGGTAATGCCCGGCACCACGCTCGGATCGTTTGCCGCTACGGGTGTGGTCGTTTTCGGCATCCGGAAGCTCACATCCGAATCGTAGTACTCCCCTACTCTACCCACGGCAGCGTCCGACAAGTAAATTGTATCAGCAGGCAAGGTATCTGGCAGGGCGACAAGGCAGCCGGGGCATTGCGCAGTTGCCTGATTGGTAGTGCTAAAAATTGCTATAAAACTGAGGAATACGAAAAGTTTTCTCACGATATGCCTTATTTTTTTGATGAATAAAAAAACAGCTTTCTTTGACAGCAGTTTGTCAAAAAAAGGGAGTCATTTTTCAGCGGCGCAATCGGAGATAAGTAGTTATTTCTATCCTAAATCGGAACAAGTACCTTAGCGGCGGTTCACTACCATTTTGTTAGAAAAGACATTAAAACCATCGCTCAGGGTGTAGATGTACATTCCTTCCGGCAGCTTAGTACCATCATAATGAATGGTATTTTCACCTTCCAGCAGGTTGATACGCTCGCGGTGGAGGGTTTTGCCAAGCAAATCGCTTACCAACAGATCAAAATTACCACTCACTTTTGAATTCACCAAAATCTGAGTCAATCCTGTGAAAGGATTCGGGCGATTCGTCAGTTGGACGGCATCCTTTGCCAATTCTGCCACTGATGATGCAGCACACTGCCCCTGGGGCTTTACGTGGAGGAAATAATTACCTGGAAAAATAGTCGGATCGGGGAAATTAATCGGAAAATCAATTACACTTCGAATCAAAAAGCTAATGGCAAGGTTGTAAACCCCTGCGGTGTCATTGGGAGTACCCACCAACAAAATGCAGCCTTTATTATCTTTCGGAAAAACACAGTTGGGCGGATTGCAGACATAATCCATACCAACCGGCAAGTTTCTGACAGCGCCTTCGGTAGCCATTTCAATGCTATTGATAGGCACAGGACCAAACGGAGAATTGAAAGTAGAAGGAACATTGACGGTTACCACAAATTCAAAAGGTTCATTAATGCAGGCAGTGTCATTGATACCACCGGTAGGATTTGTAGTTGCATCAAAAGGAAGCGGCGATACCACTACGCTGTCGGGTACTGTTGTATCTGGTGTACAGGTTTGTGCAAAGGCTTGTAAAGTAAGAATCGAAGCAAAAAATAAAAATAGTAACAGTTTTTTCATAGTAGAAACCTTTTTGTTTGTTAATTTAGATTTTTCGCAATATATGACATTTGCAATAAGTGAAGCAAAATTTTTTGTCGTTTTGTCCAATACGCTGCATCGCATACACAAAAAAACTAAAATTTGCTTTACCTTCGTTTAACATTTCCGAATTTGCCCTGTGGACAGTTTTCAAAAGCCTAATCAAAAACAAACAAAATCTGTATGCAGAGACAATCACTTTCACTGTTCACCTTTGCGCTGTTGTGCGCTACTTTTTTGAATGCACAAAAAGCTACCCTATCAGGTAAAATTACAGACCAACAAACCGGCGAACCCCTCATTTCCGCTACGATATTGCTCGGCAACCGCGGTACTATCTCTGACATAGATGGCAATTATGAAGTACTCATCGAACCGGGTACTTACAAAATAGAAATCAGCTATGTGGGATACAAAACCCTGAGTCAAACCCTGGAACTGAAGGCCAATGAAACAACTACCTTCGATGTAAGCCTGGACACAGAAAACAATGTACTTCAGACGGCTACCGTGACCAGCGGCAAGTACCAAAAGCCTTTGAGTGAGGTGACGGTCTCACTGGATGTGCTCAAACCCAGCTTGATTGAAAACACCAGCAAATTTACTTTGGATGAAGCGCTGGATAAAATCCCGGGGGTGAATGTTATTGATGGTCAGGCCAATATCCGCGGCGGATCGGGTTATTCTTATGGCGCTGGTAGCCGGGTACTGCTTATGGTGGATGACATCCCAATTTTGCAGGCGGATGCTGGTTTTCCCAACTGGGATGATGTGCCGATTGAAAACATTGAGCAGGTAGAAATTGTAAAAGGTGCTGCGTCTTCCCTCTACGGTTCGGCGGCGCTGAATGGCATCATCAACGTGCGTTCTGCCCTGCCAAAAATGGAACCTGAAACAAAAGTTGCAGCTTTTTACAATCATTTTTTTGATCCGAAAAGGGAAAGCCTCCGGTGGTGGGATAGCGCACCGTACAGTGTCGGCGGCAGCATTTCACACCGGCAAAAGTTCAAAAAACTTGATCTGGTGGCGGGCGCTTTTTATTTGAAAGAAGAGAGTTTTAACAAAGATACTTACAGGGAATACGGTCGGTTTAATTTCACGACTAACTACAGGGTCACAGATCGCCTTGCTATCGGTGTCAATGGCAACTTCAATAAAGGCAGAAGCGGCGGATTTTTTTACTGGTTGGTGGATACCCTGGGCTATATAGGCGCGCCCAGCACCATCAATACCAGGGAACGACTGCGCTTTAATATTGATCCACACATCACTTATTTTGACAATGGCGGGAATCGCCACAAATTGATCGGGAGAATATTAAGTACGGATAATGACAACAGTAGCAATCAATCCAACCAATCAACCGTTCTTTATGGCGAATATCAGTTTCAGCGCCGTTTTGTAGATGTTGATCTGGTAATCACAACGGGTTTGGTCGGTATTTTTACGGATGTGGAAGCAGAATTGTAC
Organism: uncultured Saprospiraceae bacterium; assembly: GCA_964526645.1. Taxonomy (GTDB): domain Bacteria; phylum Bacteroidota; class Bacteroidia; order Chitinophagales; family Saprospiraceae; genus JADJNW01. The sequence continues at coordinate 24,217 of CAZGJN010000026.1, read as the reverse complement.
GGCGATACGACCTTCACTGCCCAAAACGTAGCCGCTTACTTGCAATTGGAGAAAAAATTCCTCGAACGGTTTAACTTCTCCGCAGGGCTTCGATACGAAAATAATTTGCTAAAAGTGCCGGGATTTGTCACTTCTATCGGGCAGGTGATCCCCGCCGCCGATGAGCGGGAATCCAAGCCTGTGGTGCGTTTCGGTTTGAATTATCAGGCATTTGAAGCTACCTATATTCGCACTTCCTGGGGGCAAGGTTACCGTTTTCCGACTATCGCCGAAAAATATATTGACACGGAGGTATCGGCGGGCGTACCCGTGCTGCCCAATCCTACCCTCCAATCCGAAACAGGCTGGACTGCTGAAATTGGCATCAAGCAGGGCTTTCGGCTTTCTTCTTTTGAGGGTTTCCTGGATATTGCCGCTTTTTGGTCGAAATACCAGGATATGATGGAGTTCAATCTGACCCCCGGCAGGCTGGCTTTTCAGGCAATTAACATCGGCGACACGGAAATCAAGGGCTACGAGGTGTCTGTTGTAGGTAGAGGCAATCTCTTCGGGTTGCCTACCAGTATTCTGATGGGTTATACCAATATTGATCCTCGCTATGTAGAATTTGACAGTACCCCAATCAAGCCGGGCGAAACACCTACGCAAGGACAAGTGAACGCCAATAACTCTTCTTTAAAAACGGATAATATCCTGAAATATCGCCCCCGGCATTCTGTCAAATTAGATATTGAAACGCAGTACAAAGAGTTTTCTGTGGGCTGGGAAGGCTTTTACAATAGCCATCTTGAAGCAATTGATGCCGCTTTTAACCTGATTATTGCTGGCTTATCAAAATATCGAACAGAGAACGATAAGGGCTACTTCCTGAATAACGTGCGCGCGAGCTATACCTTTAATAAAAGCCTGAAGTTTTCCCTGCTTTTGAATAACATAACAAACTTAGAATATGCTGTAAGACCCGGCCTGCTGGAGGCTCCTCGCAACCTCACAGCAAGGGTAGATTATAAATTTTGATGCGCGAAGCCATCAAAAAATGGAAGCAAGCAATGGCTTCGCTTCCATTTTTTCTCTTTTACTTTTTTGAGGTTGAAGTTATTCCTTTTATTCCCATTTGGAAGTAGCCACCATCGCCTGGGGATAATCCGCCCCAATTTTCACGTGCAGCCGCTCTTGCTCAGAAAATGACAAGCGGTCGGGCTGATGAATTTTGTCAGTTGGAAGATGCGCCAATTCAGGGAGCCACAATTTCACATAATCGCCGTGGGGGTCGTAGCGCCGCGCCTGAGAAAGAATGTTGAAATAGCGATCTTCGCGGGGATCACTTCCTACACCAGCCACATAATTCCAATTGCCCCAATTGCTACACACATCGTAGTCAATCAATAAAGATTCAAAATATTCAGCGCCCATTTGCCAGTTGACACGCAGGTCTTTCACCAAAAAACTGGCTACATTCTGCCGCCCTCGATTGGACATAAAGCCCGTGGCGTTCAGTTCCCTCATATTGGCATCAATAAAGGGCACGCCCGTTTTTCCTGCTGCCCATTGTTCAAACAAACGCCAATCGTCGCGCCAGCGCGGATCCGCTTCGCCTCTGGTGCCGCCTTTCAAGAAAATTTTATTGCCGTGTTTTTTTGCTTGAAAACGGAAAAAATCCCGCCATAACAATTCAAAAAAGAGCCAGTAAGTAGATTCATTATTACCACGCTGTACCTCAAAATCGTGCAACTCTTTGTAAATCAACTTCGGAGACAAGCAGCCTTGCGCCAACCAGGGTGAAAACTTGGAAGAGTAATCCGCACCGATCAGTCCATTTCGGGTTTCTTTGTAAGTCTGCACCAAATCCGTTTCCCAAAAATAATATTTCAATCGTTTGATGGCTTCGCTTTCTCCGCCAATGAAGCGGATTGCAGCTCGATTATCGGTATCAAAATCGGGATACCCAAAATCTTTGAGGCTTGGCAAGGGTGTGGTTTCTACCTTTGTCGTTAGGGGCTGAAAATCCTTCGTCGGGGCGGATAAGGGAGCGCGTACCTTCACATATCGCTCTACTTCTTTCCTAAATTGGGTAAAAATATCAGGCGTATGACGCACGGGAAATGGCAAATCGGCGGTGTGATACAACATTTTACCACGAGAATAGCGGATTTCCTGACCAATAGACCAGAGGCGTTTTTCCAATGCGTCTTGCACCCTCAGTTCCTCCTGAGTGCGTTCCCGATTGCAAAAAACCCAACTACTTTTTACCTCTTTTGCAATTTGAAAAACCTCTTCCTCTGGCAAACCGACGCGTATAATCAGATCACTTCCTAAATTCCGCAAGGACTGCCGCAGATCCTTCACACTCTCAATTATAAACTTGGCTCTGTATCGCCCTATTTTCGGGAAGCCATAGCTGGTTTTACCCTTGAACAAGCGCTCATCAAAAACATACACCGGAATGACCTCCGCCGCCGTCTTGATCGCTCCTGCCAGCGCTTCATTGTCATGTAGCCGCAAGTCTTGCCGAAACCAAACGACTGCTCGCTTTTTGTTCATACGCCGCTGTTTTTAAACTTTCAATAAAATTTGAAAATATAACAATGCCAGTGCTCTTTGGTTTATCATTTCGATGGAAACTATTTCAAAAAAATAGAAGCTTTACAATCATCTGACAGGCACTTGAACTTAATGTTTCAATCTTGCGTTTTTCCCTGAAAAAATGAAGCTTTTTAAAAATTTTAATCAAAATGGAACGACAGGAATTGCTAAAGGAAGTGAGGTTTCGGGCTTCGCGCAGCTCCGGCAGTGGCGGGCAAAATGTCAATAAGGTTGCTACCAAAGTGGAATTGATTTTTGATGTAAAAAACTCTTATGTGCTCACTGAGGCAGAAAAGCAGCGGATTTTGACGTATTGGGCTACGCGTGTCACGCAGGATGGTGTTTTGTTGGTGAGCAGCGAAGCGAGCCGTTCGCAGTTACTCAACAAAAATAATGCAATTAAGAAATTTCAGCAATTGATCGCAAAGGCATTACAGCCAATAAAAGAAAGAGCGGAGGCGGGTGCATTCACCCCCGACAAGCGCAAACGACTGGATACCAAAACGCGACAATCTCATAAAAAAGCAAATCGAAGAAAGGTCATCTCTTCGTCTGGCGATGACCTTTCTGATTTTTAGCAAAATTGAACTTTCCCTTGCGCGGTTGTTTTTATACAAAAAATATGCGCATGTACTTCCGAAATTTCCTCTACTTTTTACTCTTTGCAATGCCGCTGTTGTTTACTTTTTGCGAAGCCAGCCCTTACAAACAAGGCGAAGCCCTGTACAACTACTACTGCGCCAATTGCCACATGGAAGATGGCAGTGGCTTAGCAGGTTTGATTCCACCCTTAGCCAAGGCTGATTTTATTAAAAATAATCCCGCCATGCTTCCTTGCATCATCCGCTATGGTATGGAAGGGGAAGTGGTGGTAAATGATACCGTCTATAACCAGCCGATGACAGGCATACCCGAAATCACGGACTTTGAAATCACCAACATCATCAACTACATCTACCACACTTGGGGCAATAGCGAACACTACGTAAAATTTGAGGAGGTCAAACAAAGCTTAGACAATTGCAAGTAATGCCGCATTATTTATTGCATCAAAAAAGTCCATTCGAGGCCAGCGCGAAGCCACCGACCAGGCATGTCCACCAGATTTGTTTCGGTGTAAACCGCATCCCCCACGTTACTCACATCAAGGAAGGCATTCCACTTGCGGCTATTCCAGCGTAGGCTGGCGTCCCAGAGCTTGTAATCCGGCAGGTTGACCCGATCGTTGTAACGAAACTGGAGATTAAAAAAGAGCTTGCCCAGCAATTTGGTTTCAATACCTGCAATGACTTGATGCCTCAAATGATCGAGCGCGTAGCGCGAAAATGTAAAATCCTCGTTGAAAGTAGCACCGTCGAGATAAGTATAACCCAGGTGAAGTCTTTGCAAAAACGTATTGCGCTTGAGCCAGATAGGGAAACTGATGTCCCCGTTCACATCCAAGCCTTGCAGGGTCACTTCTCCAAAATTCTGTGGCTGCCAGGGATCAGCCTCCTGCGCTTTTGTCCAATCAATTAAGTCCCTACCCACACGCCGGAAGTAGCTCATCTGCACGCGCCAGCCAGGCAGGGTATAAGATAAGCCCAACTCGTAAGAGAGCGCCGACTCTGGCTGAAGCGCCGGATTGCCTACGTTGGCGCGGTCTTGGTAATACAAATCCGTGAAAGTTGGAATTCGATAGGTATATCCTACGTTTGCAAAGAATTTTAAAGCTTCATTTATCCGATAGCCGGCTTCGATTCCAGGCAAGAAGTTAGCACCAAAATCCGAGAAAGAATTGAACAAAATGCCCGGCGTAATGTCCAGATTTTCATCCAATAGCAAAAACCGATGTTCTACAAAAGCGCTGATGGTGGTGCGGTTGCGGTCGCCCAGGTTATTGCTGCGCAGCGCAGTTGCATTCACATCAATGCCAATGCCGGTCAGCCCAAGTTTGCTGCGATAAGTCGAATTGATTTCCACGCCCAACACATTGCCGATGTGCATATTGCGATACACCGGTGGGTTATTTCTCACAAAAAGGTATAAATCCTGGTTTCTGCGCCAATAAGCGCGGGGCGAGAGCGTCCAGCGTTCGGTACGCAGCGTATAGCCCAAGCTGACCAGGCTCGTCTGGATTTCTTCGTATTGATCTTTAAACATCGGGCTGGCGTAGAAGCCATTAGCGCCGAATTTTCGCTCGGTAAAACCCGCCAACAATTGTATGCGCTGCCGTTCTGACAAATCGAATTGTGACTGGTAAAAGGCGTTGTTGATCTCATAATCGGTGTTGTAGCGATAGCCACTTGAAGCATCTCTCGATAGCGAGAGGTAGTGTTTACTATTCCCCGCCGGCAAAGCAACAGCGCCTTTCACGCCATACAATCCAAAATCGCCGCCTTGTATTTTTACTTTTGCCAGCTGCTGATCGGGTACCTTCGTGATAATGTTGATGGCACCGGCAAAGGCGTTTTGCCCAAAAATACGCGCGCCAGGACCTTTCAAAACTTCTATCCGCTCTACATTTTCCAAATCAATGGGTAAATTCAGGCTATGATGCCCTGTTTGAGGATCACTCATTTTCACGCCATTAATCAAAATCAATACCTGGTCAAAAGTGCCGCCGCGAATGCTCACATCCGCCTGCACACCGTGAGCACCCCGCTGCCGTATATCTACCCCCGACACATAGCGCAGCACCTCGGCTACACTGATGGAGGGCAGATTTTGCAATTGATCGCGGGTGAGTACCGCTACCGAACGAGAATTTTCATTGAAAGGCAACTGAATCCGATTTCCTTCTACCAAAATCTCCGAAAAAGTGTATTTTAAGGTATCTGATTCCTGCGAAAATGCCTGAAAAACAACACTCAAGCAAAAAAGGAGTAAGATTTTTTTCATGTTTGTGTTCAATTTTTTTATCGCAAAAATAGAACTATCCCAATAATTGACAACAGAATGGGAAACAGGAATCTGTCGTTTTCAAACAAAGCGCCGAGATGCGCTGTTACAAAAACAAAATTAGTGCTATGTTTTTTTACAAAAGATTGTATCATCGCGCTGCATTCTGAATAAGCAATTTGGGCTAACAATATCTATATGGCAAAGCTTTCTATCAATTTAAAATCTGGTACACTCGAAAAGGCAAGTGATCTGATCGTTGGTATTGATTTGGGCACCACCAACAGCCTGGTGGCATACATCAAAGAGGGGCAAGCAATCGCCGTCAAAGATAAAAATGGCAAAAGCACGCTGATACCTTCTATTGTTCATTTCAACGCTGATCAGCAAGTGATAGTGGGCGATGCAGCAAAAGACAAACTTGTCACAGACCCTCAAAATACGATTTACTCCGTAAAGCGGCTGATGGGTAAATCTTACCGAGATGTGCAAGATTTCGAGCATTATTTTGGTTACAAAATTATTGATGAAGATACCGAAAGCTTGGTAAAAATACGTGTCAAAGATAAGTTTTACACACCAATTGAGCTTTCCGCCGAAATCCTGAAAGCCTTGAAGCAGCGTATCGAAGCAGAATTGGGCGAAACAATTAGCAAAGCGGTCATCACTGTTCCTGCGTACTTCAACGATACTCAACGACAAGCTACCCGTGATGCCGGCAAACTTGCGGGCTTGGATGTACTCCGCATCGTAAACGAACCTACGGCTGCCAGCCTCGCTTATGGAATCGGCTTGAATAAATCTGATAATCAAACCATTGCAGTGTATGATTTGGGCGGCGGCACTTTCGATATTTCCATCCTCCGCATCGAAAATGGTATTTTTGAAGTGCTTGCAACCAACGGTGATACGTTTTTGGGTGGCGACGATTTTGATCGGGCGATTGTGGACTTTTGGATCTCAGAAAACAAATTGGATCATCAAAGCCTTACCGCAAACAAAGAACAAAGCCAGGCGCTGCGCCTACAGGCAGAAAAAGCAAAAAAGCACCTGAGTACTAATGAATTATACGAAGCTCGTTTGGATCATATCCTCTGCAATATCACTAAAACTCAATTTGAAGCGCTGATAAAACCCTTTGTAGAAAAAACGATTCAATGTTGTAAAAACGCGCTGACCGATGCAAAATTGAGCCCAAAGGATATTGACCACGTTGTGATGGTGGGAGGTTCTACGCGTGTTCCGCTGGTTAAAGAAAGTGTCAAGCAATTTTTTGGCAAAGATGTTTTTGACAAACTCAACCCCGACGAGGTTGTAGCGCTGGGCGCTGCCATTCAGGCGGATATACTCGCCGGCAATCAGAAAGATTTACTGCTTTTGGACATCACGCCGCTTTCCCTCGGCATTGAAACGGTGGGCGGCTTGATGGATGTCATCTTACCCCGAAACGCCAAAGTGCCGGCGCATGTGGGTCGTCAGTACACCACTTCCGTTGATGGGCAAAAGAACTTGAAAATCGCTGTTTATCAGGGCGAGCGAGACCTGGTAGAACACAACCGCAAACTCGGTGAATTTATCCTAAGCGGTATCCCGCCGATGCCTGCCGGCTTACCGAAGATCGAAATTCACTTTATTTTGAATGCAGATGGCATCTTAAAAGTAAAAGCCAAAGAACTCCGCTCCGGTGTAGAACAGGAAATCGAAATCAGATCGCAGTACGGTATCAGTGAAGAAGAAATGGCGCGTATGCTACTCGATTCTATCCAAAATGCACAGGAAGATATGCACACCCGCGCGCTTCTGGAAGCACGCAATGAAGCCAATCACCTTTTAAATGCTTCGGAGAAATTTATCCAGCAAAACGAAGCGATTTTGTCGGAAGAAGAAATCGCAAACACTCGGGTGCTCACGCAAGCCTTGCAGGAGGCTACCAGCGGAAATGATAAAGACCTGATTAACAAAGCGATTGAGGATTTGAATGCTTATACTGCTCCCCTCGCCCATCGGGCAATGGACAAAACAATTGGGGAGGCAATGACAGGCAAGGCGATAGGTGTCTAACAGGATGGGATCCCCATAAAAAGGGAAGTGGTCATTTTTCTAAGATTAAGTACTTGTCTAATTGAACCGAGGCTTGTCCCTTTTAATAAAATACTGATTGCCTGTTGTCTATAATTGTAGCAGCATATTGATAAATCAGCACATCAGCTTATAACACTGAAATATGAGTAAAAAAGATAAACACGATCGAGGAAACGGTTTGGTTTTTTCAACAGATCCAGATGCCATATTCAACTTTTTCGATGACGATAGCGCATCCGCTACGCCAGAAATAACTCCTGATAAGCAGCAATTGCGCATTTGGCTCGACCGCAAAAATCGCGGCGGCAAAGAAGCTACACTCATCAAAGGCTTTAGTGGCTCAGAAGAGCAATTGAAAGACTTGGCTAAAATGCTCAAAACGAAGCTGGGTGTGGGCGGAGCTGCGAAGGATGGCGATATTATCATCCAGGGCAACCACCGGGACAAAGTACTCGATATTTTGATCAAAGCGGGATATAACAAGGCTAAAAAAGCAGGCGGCTGATATTAAGTAGTCGAGCGGTTTTATAGTTGATCGTCAACAATCTTAAAATGCTTAAAATTACTGAACTGTGCAAATTTTTAGTATAATTTAGAATATGCTCTTTTACTTATTATTTGAATTTCAGTTGATTATAAATAAATGTTTCTCCTTTTAGATTTGCTTTGTTTTTCTCCAGGAATAGACCAGCATTGTGGCGCGGTCGTAATTGAGCATGCCTTCGCTAATACCCTGAGCTTTCAGGTAGGTATCATAAGCTACATACCGCAACCTCGGCATCATATCTGGGTAAGCCAGCAACGTTTTATTAATGGCTTCCAAATCGGATTGAATACCAATCGGCAGTTGTTGGCGAAAAGTTTTAAACTGCTCTGGTTCATAACGGCGATAGTCCGCAGCCAAAGAGCGCCAATAATTTAAGTGCCCGATGTAAGCAATGACGGAATCATCAGATTGAGTGCAAGCGAGGTATGCCCAAAAATCGCAAGTGCCCTCATCGCCAAAGCCATATCCATGCGCCATTTCATGAGCCATCACATAAGGAATCTGAAGCGGGTGCAATCCAGCGTCAATATTGCCTTCGCCTACCCAAGGAAAATACAAGCCTGCCGAGCTAAAGCGCAAAAAAATGCCCTTTGGATACAGCATTCTGCCCCGCACTTCGCCAACCGTGGGAAAATTATATTGCGCCAGGCGGTTTTCTATCGCTCGCCGTATATCTTGCTCCAAATTGACTGGTAAAAAATCAAAAGTAATGGCAGAATCCGTCGTACCGATAATGTCCTGCCGCAGTTGTATGATTAATTCAGTTTCATACTTGAGTTCTTCCTTGAGTTGTTCCAATTTTAAAGGTTGTGGCTCCAAGCCCAATTGGTGCTCCAGCGATAGCCTGCCATAGTTGAAACCCCACAACAGCAAAAAGAAAAATACAAGCCCTCCTACAAAGGCAGCAAAACGCCCCAATCCTTTGACAAGCTTCGTTTTCCAGGGCATATTGGCGCGCCATCCATTTCGGATTTGTACGACAAGCCAGATGGAAATACCCAGCAAAAAAAGGTAGAGCAGTGGAATGGGAAGCCACCCCAACAAATGGTCAATTCCCCAGCGAATAGCCAGAAAAAATCCCCTGCTGTAGTACTGTTCTATCACGTCGGGGCGAGTACTCAGGATAGCTCTCAACAAAACAGCAAATCCACCGAGTACCACCCAAATTATTTGTTTCCTTGTCATGTTACTTTTCGGGCTCCGTTGCGTCTTTATGAGAAGAGAGCAAATTTGAGAATAAAGTTTAGTTCCTTCAACTTTATTTCCTCAAAAGTGTTTCCTAAAAGTACATTTGAAGCAGTCAGGCACAAATTGTCCTCACTGAGGCAGTAATATCAGGTAAAACGATTATTTTTGCAACCTTAGAAGCAAACTCTTTGTTTGAACAATAAAATGAACAAATACGATTTTTCAGAACTAAAACTTGATAACAATGGCATTTGAAATCACAGATGCGAATTTCCAAGAAGCTGTATTAGAAAGAGAAGGTCTCACCGTTGTTGATTTCTGGGCAGAATGGTGTGGTCCTTGCCGCATGATTGCGCCCATCATCGAAGACCTGTCAAAGGAATATGATGGTAAAGTCTTGGTGGGTAAGTTAGATGTAGATAACAACCCTGAAGTATCCATGAAATATGGCATCCGCAGCATTCCTACGATCCTTTTCCTTAAAAATGGAGAAGTGGTTGAAAAACAAGTAGGTGCCACCAGCAAGCAAGTCTTGGCAGGTAAAATTGAAGCACATATTTAATTTGCCATAAATAAAGCTTTACTCAAACCCTTATTTCAGTGCAGTCATTGAAATAAGGGTTTTTCTTTTTAAAATTGTTGTTCCTTTTTTGTTTCTTGTTCAATATTTAATAGCAAAAAGCAGAGAGCACTATATGAATTATCTACTCGACAATACAGAAGTGAAGGATTTTGGTAACCTGGAATTACTCGCCCGACAAGTAGTGGAGGGTTTTATCATCGGTTTGCACAAAAGCCCTTTCCACGGTTTTTCTGTAGAATTTGCAGAGCATCGCCTCTACAATCAGGGAGAATCTACCCGCAATATTGACTGGAAGGTCTTTGCGCGTACCGACCGGATGTACACCAAGCGTTTTGAAGAAGAAACTAACTTGCGCTGCCAGGTAGTGATTGATGCTTCTTCCTCCATGTATTTTCCGGAGCCTGATCCTAAAAAAAACAATCCGATCAATAAAATTCAATTTGCTGTGCTCGCCGCCGCTGCCTTGATGAACCTCCTCCAAAAGCAACGCGATGCCTACGGGCTGAGCATTTTTGATGAAAGTGTGAAAATCCATACCCGCTGCAAAACCAATACTTCTCACTACCGACTCATGCTGACGTACTTGGATCAATTGCTAAAAGATACTGCACAAAACCGCCAAACAGCTACCGCTAAAGCCCTGCACCAAATCGCAGATAGCATCCATAAACGCTCTATGGTAGTCATTTTCAGCGATATGTTTGAACAGGCAACCGAAAGCGAACAGCTTTTTTCAGCTTTGCAGCACCTCAAACACAATAAGCACGAAGTGATCCTTTTTCATGTGGTGGATAAATCCAAAGAGCTTGATTTTGAATATGAAAATCGCCCTTATCTTTTTATTGATATGGAAACAGGGGAGCGCCTGCGGCTTCAGCCCAATCAGGTGAAAGAACACTACCTGGCACAAATGAAAAAATTTACGGAAGGCCTGAAATTCAAGTGTTTGCAATACCAGATTGACTTCGTGGAAGCGGATATAAACAAAGGCTTTCGCAATATTTTGCAATCTTACCTCGTCAAACGCAGCAAAATGGGCGCTTGATACACTTTTTTGTCGTTTCAATCTAAAATTATGATTCGATTAGCCGACATTTCTACCGACGCGCCGGAATTTTTGAGCAAAGAGACCGCAAAAGCGCAAACCACTGAATGGGTAAATCAAATTGGCGAGTGGCAGGCAATTTTGTACGCTCAAAAAAAGCATAGCCTGCTGGTCGTTTTGCAAGGCATGGATGCCAGTGGCAAGGACAGCGCGGTGCGCAATGTTTTTGCTGATTGCAACCCCGTTGGGCTAAACGTCACTTCTTTCAAAAAACCCACAGAGGAGGAATTTGCGCACGATTTCCTCTGGCGCATACACAAACACACGCCCGCCAAGGGGATGATCCATATTTTTATTCGATCGCATTACGAAGATGTACTGATCCAAAGAGTACACCAATGGATTGACGAAGACCGCGTGCATAAACGCATCCAAGCTATCAACGCCTTTGAGGAATTGTTGCAGTTTGATAATAACACCCTGGTCTTGAAGTTTTTCCTCCACATTTCAAAAGACCAACAGGAGAAAGAGCTAAAAGAGCGACTCCATGAATCGGATAAATACTGGAAACACAATGCCAATGATTGGAAAGAAAGGGATTACTGGGATCAGTACATGCACTGCTATGAAGATGTCATCAATCGGAGTACAATTCCCTGGACAATTGTCCCTGTTGATCAACGTTGGTACAGAGATTACATCATATCAAAAACCATCGCTGCTGCCCTCGAAAAACTAAAGCTACAGTATCCACCTTTGATCCAATAAAACAAAATAGTGCAAAAATAAAAAAGCGATAAGCGCTGCCCCATGAAACCATTTCAAAACCCAAGCGTTTCCAATAGATGCTTTTCAGAATGAAGAGATTCCTTTACCTTTGTTTTTGTATAACCCAATTCACATCAGAGAACTCCAAATAAGTAAGTATGAAAATTTCCAACGAAGTAAAAATTGGCATCCTGGCTGTAGTGGCGGTCTCCTTATCCTTGTGGGGCTACAAATTTATCATGGGCCAAAATGTATTAACTTCTTCTAATATTTATTACGTTGAGTATGCTAATGTAAATCAACTACAAAAAGCGACTCCTGTTACGATCAATGGCTTTCCGGTAGGCGTAGTAGCGGATTTGTATCTAAAACCGAATGACCCGGAGCGGAAAATTGTCGTCGTATTGGATTTAAGCAGAGACATTCAAATACCCAAAAACACCCAAGCGGTGATCATCTCCACCGGATTTATGGGCGGAAAAGCGATCATGCTCGACTACGAAAAGCCTTGCAGCGGCGAAGATTGTGCCAAAAGTGGAGATTACTTGAAAGGAGAAACACGTGGTTTGCTGGCTTCGATGGTTGGAGAAGACAAAGTTCAAAGCTATGTAGATATTATAAAATCAGGTTTGGAAGAAATTATTGACACGCTTAACCAGGAATTCCTTGATGAAAATAGCAATTCCCCGATAGCCCTCAGTGTACGCGACCTACGCAGCACCATGGCAAACCTAAAGTCCAGCACGGGGCAGTTGGATGCTTTGATGCAACGCTCTTCGGGGGATATTTCAGGGACACTCAAAAACCTCAATGCGGTCACAAAAACCATAGAAACCAACAATGAAAAAATCAAAAGTATTATTAGCAATACAGATGCCCTTAGTGCTCAATTGGTGGAAGCCGACCTCAAGCAAACCATCGCAGAGATAAAAACGGCAGTGGGCAACCTCAGCAAAACCCTTTCCACAGCGGATGAAGCCATTAGCGGGGTATCCAGCACTGTTGGCAAAATCAATAAAGGAGAAGGAACACTCGGCAAACTAATGCAGGACGAAGCACTTTACTACGAGTTAAAAGAGCTAAGTGTTACATTGGATTCACTTGCGATGGACATCGAAAAGCGACCTTATCGCTACATCCCCCTCAAAAGCAGGCGCAAGGTGCAAAAGTACGACCGCCTGGATGCCAAAGACCAGCGCAACTGATTATTGTTCAAAAAAAATAGCAGCCTAAAAAGCGCACAATCATCACTTTGATCTGCTGCCAATAAACAGCTCAACCTATCTCTATTTGAGAATAATCGCGCTGAAAAGCAAATAATTTCATACCTTAGAAGCCACAAACCGGTATGATCCCAGGGCATATCTGATCTTATTATTTTCTGGAAATCAGTTTCTTATGAAAAGAATTTACATCCTTGTTTCGGCTGTTTTCCTATTTTTACTGCCAGGGCAAATGGTTTTGGGGCAAGATTTTTTGTTATACGGTTGCCATTGGAATTGCGCAGATGGCGGTGATTCGCTCACTATCTCTACCCGAATCAATAAGCTAAAAGAACAAGCTTCGGTATTGGCCTATGCTGGTTTCACTTATTTGTGGCTACCCAACCAAGAAGGGATTCAAAAAACAAACTACGAAAACCTGATCACAACCCTCCGAAAAGCACGTATCGAAACGATCAGCGATATTTCCTTTGCGAAGGATAAAATGCTTCAGGCTTCCCAAATAGCGGAAAACTTCCGAAAAGATTTTCAGGTGAAAGATTACCGAATCCTTGCTGATAAGGACCCCGACGTAGCCCGAATAGCCAGTTTTATCAATGAAGCTCATTTTCAGAATCAGGTACCGGAAATAATTGTGATAGACCTGCCAGAGTGGCAAAACGCCGCCCGTCTTTCGAACATGATCAATAAAATAAATGGATTGCTTAGCCCCGAAACCCTTGAAAACGCTAATGTGAGAGTTTTTGACTATTCGCTCCGCGAAGCCCTGCGCAAAGCTTGCAGCAATGTAAGTGGTTTTGATGTACGCGAAATTTTTGACCAAAGCCTGCGCGATGCCACGCCGCTCACAGGATTCAATGTGGTCACGCTGGTCAATGGCGCTATTTTTCAAAATGCCAACAACAAAAAAAATGATTGGGACGACCCCATAGAATCGCCTTTGTTAGCCTATGCTTACACCTTGACCAACAATCAAGTGGGCTTGCCGGCTGTTTTTTATGACGATTACTTCGCCGCCCTACCTGAAGATCTCGAAAAAGAACCCAACCCGCTTTCTCTAAGACAATCCATTGACCAACTAATGAAGTTGCATCGGGAATTTATTTTTAATTCTACCAGCATTGAATACCTCAATAAAATAGATACCGATCGGCAGAGCTTCTACCTTTCGGCTGCCGAAGGAGCCGATGCTGCACATGCCCTTATTTTTCAGTTGGATGGCAATAACACTCCTGCTGGTCGAGCAGAAAGTGGGCATCGCGATGTGATTGTGGCCATTAATTTTTCAAATGCCACCCTACGCGTGTTTCAGGAAGTTAATATGTCGAACATTCGTTTGGGGGATGTTTTTACGGATGTGCTGGGTAAGTCCAGTGCAGCATTTACTATTGTGGAAGACCAAGTGGCGTACAAAGTTCCGAATGCTATTTATATTGAATTGCCACCGCGTTCCTATTCGGTGTGGGTACAAGGAGAAGCCCCAAAAGTAAGCCCCAATTTGGTCAATCTGAGCACTACGCCATTTTATAACTATGTAGAATTGAACTGGGAAGTACCTGCCGAACAAAACATAAAGGGCTATGAAGTAGAAAAATCCGTTGGGAGCGAGGAGCAGTTCACAAAAATTGCCTGGATAGATGCCATTGGTGGAGCAGCAACGAGTACTTCTTATCTTTTCGTGGATGAAGAACGCGACTTTGACCAGTACGTTTTTTACAGAATTAAATCGGTCAAAAAGGACGATAGCTTTGATTATTCTGCTATTTCAGAAGTAAAAGCGCCAATTAAAGAGATGAGTTTTCAGTTGCTCAGCGATGTGCACACTGCTTTCAAGGCAATCAAAATCAAAAGTAACTTTGAAGATGAAGGAACACTTACCGTGTATGATTCCAATGGCAACCCTGTGATTACCAAAAATCATCACATTCGCAAAGGCACAACACTCCTGCACTTTGAGCTCTCGGCACTGCCCAAAGGGGTGTACATTGCCCAATTTGCCACTAAGCGCAAAAAAAATTGGACAGAAAGGATTGTCAATTTATAACATCTTGCTTAATCGAATTCATCAAAAGGATGAACTGCCTCAATGCAGACTAAGGCCTGCCTCAACGGATCGGTAAATTCCAATTCCTGGGCGTGCAGCGCTATGGCATCTTGCCGATAAGAGCTGGTAGAGCCGTACAGCGTATCACCGAGGATGGGGCATCCGATTTTAGCCAGCTGCGCCCTTATCTGGTGGAATTTTCCCGTGTGTAGCTGAATTTTTAATAAAAACCTTGCTTTTTTCTCTGCTACAATTTCATAATCAAGCCGACACGCTGCAGCATCTTTCACCGGCGCATCAACAACAAGGGCTTTTTTACCTTCCGCATCGCGTTTTAAATAATGAATAAGCGTACCTCCGGGCGCATCCGGCGCTTTTTCCACCACCGCAAGATAAACCTTTTTCACCTGGCGCTGTGCCCATTGTGCATTGAGCTGCTGGAGTGCCGTTTTTCTTTTAGCCAGCACCAAGGCCCCACTTACAGGGCGATCCAAACGATGCACAATGCCGACAAATGGAGGTTTCTTGGCTTTGCCGGAAAGGTATTGCCTCGCCCAGCTTTCGATAGAGCAGTAGCCATGAATGGAGGTTTCGACCTGAACGCCGGCAGGTTTATTGACCACCAGAAGCCACTCATTTTCGTATAAAACGGAAATTTGCATCCTCAAAAATAAAGGATAATTTCACTCCTGCATTCAAAATGATACCCTGCATTTACTTTTTCCCGATATAAATTTTATTTATCTTTTCTAATCTCCAATCATCACTTTTTTGATAGCAATACCTATTCTTCTGCCAATTGAGCGATTACTTTTCCTTACATATCAAGCAATTGTATGGCAACTGAAGTTTTTTCAAGCAGTTCATAAAATATTTCTAACTTTTCTTTAGCCGGACTTGGGACTTCAATCTTAAGGGATACTTTATCATTTTTTTACATTCTACACGAGGAAGGACTAAGTGTGAAATGCGAGGTAAGAAAGCCCAATCACCCAGCTTTGAGGCACTTTCTAAAATTTTTCTTGCAAAAGCCGTTGCTTGTTCTTATACATTCTATCCGTTTATAGATATGTTTTTTACTTTTGAACAAAAGTTCCTAGAAATTGTAAAAAACCCAAAGCCTTATGCCATGAAAAAAATATGGTATTTCGATGAAGTGGACTTATTTGAAGTGCTATGTCCATACAAATACGCCAAGCATGTACAGCACAGCCCGCCAATGTCTTACCACAAAAACGATTTTCTTTTTTTGCCCAACGAAACTGCCAATGAAATTTATTTGGTTGTAAATGGAAAGGTAAAAGTAGGATATTATGATGAAGAAGGTAATGAAAATGTAAAGACCTATTTATCAAGAGGTGAAATTCTTGGAGAAATGGCATTTTTGGGGCAAAGTTCACATCATGATTTTGCGCAAGCGACTGAAGAAGGGACGCAGGTGTGCAAAATGAGTGTGGAAAAAGCGCGTGAATTGGCGAGGGATTATGTGCCGTTCACTCGAGAAATTTACAAAAGAATTGGTGATAATATTCGAAAATTAGAGCGTCGTCTCGAAATTCTCTTTTACAAGGATGCCAACAAACGCCTCATCGAATTGCTCAAAGACTTGAAAGATATGTACGGCAAACCCTGTTCAAAAGGGAAAGGAATATTGGTAGAGCATTCACTCACCCAGCAGGAGATGGCAAGCTTGATTGCTACTTCCCGAAAAACCGTCGCCGTGATGCTCAACGAATTTGAACGCGAGGGCAAAATCGAAATCGGAAAAGGTAAATTCTGGGTACTGGATGCCAGCTTTTTGAATTAAACACGCACTTCTCTCATTCCCCGGTTTTCCCAGTTCTTCCAGTTTCCCAGTTCTCCGTCTGTCTTCTCCACGACGCTGTTGGTCGTTTATACCCTGCGGTTAGCGGATATTTTCAGTCAATGTTACGCAGGTAACAACTTTGGCTTGCCCATTGGTGCAATTTTGTGTCATCAAAAAATGATACAAGCAAAAAAATACCATGACCTGCCCAGTTTGTCATCAAGATTATAAAAAACTACTCTACGAATTCGGGAGCGCTTTCGACGCGCCGATTCTGGAAGCCTTGCAGCAAGAAGTATCTGGCTGGAAGCCTGAGCAGGGGGCTTGTGCGCGCTGCGTGGATCAGGCGCAGTTGGATGCCTGGGCAGCTTTGAAAGGCAATGGCTTGGGTACAGAAATCAATGGGTATAAAATTTTGCCTATCCCGACTCGCTTGATGGCGTACCCGCATTACACCGGCAAAGGCATCACAATCTGCTTTATTGACAGCGGTTTCTACCCGCATCCTGATTTGGAGGGGCGCATTTTAAAAATGATAGATATTCCAAATTCCAAGCTTCCAACTTCCGACTTCCAGCCTCCCACTTCAAGTTGGCATGGTACGATGACTTCAGTTGTTTGCGCCGGCGACGGCAAGCTTTCGGGTGGAATGTACAAAGGTTTGGCTTCTGAAGCAAAGCTGGTTTTGCTGAAGGTTACCGATGTAAAAGGCGCTATTACAGGTGAAAATATTGCCAAAGCAATTCGCTGGGCGATTGAAAACAAAGAAAAATATCATATCAAAATCCTCAATTTGTCGGTGACCGATGATTGGGCGACATCTTACAAGGAAAACGAGGTGGATCAAGCGATTGAAGCGGCGGTTGAAGCGGGAATTGTGGTAATCGCAGCCGCCGGAAACGACGACAACGCCATTTTGAAAGCCCCTGCTAATAGCCCGCACGCCATCACGGTGGGTGGTTTGGATGACCAAAATACTTTACATCCGCTTACTTACAGTTTGTATCACTCTACTTTTGGAGAAACAGTGGATGGCACGCACAAGCCGGAATTGATTGCGCCAGCTATTTGGATTCCTGCGCCGATTTTGCCTGAGACGAAGGAACAGCAGGTGGCAAGCGCGCTTTTTGAATTAGCAAATACGAAAGATGACAACTTGTTTAAAACAAAATTTGCAAATATAGCAATTCAAATCGGATTCGATCCAAAGCTTGTTAATCAGGGTGTAATAATACTTCGGCAAAAAATTTGGGAGGCAATCGAAAATCGGAAACTCATTTCTGCACATTACCAACACGCCGATGGTACATCTTTCGCAGCACCAATTGTGAGCAGCCTCGTCGCGCAAATGCTGGAAGCCAATCCAACATTAACGCCCGCTGCGATCAGAGAAATCTTACTGAGAACCGCTCGAAAATTAGAAAATGCACCAACGGAACGCCAGGGCTACGGTGTGGTGCATCCCTTGAGCGCTGTGTACGCTGCTGAAGTGGAACATCATGAATTGCCGGCATTTTTTACACCAATTATTAATTACAGAAAGAAAGTTATTGAGTTTCATTTACATCAACATGAAGCAGTGCAAGCCATAGCAACCGGCGATTTTACTAATTGGAGCGCTTCCGAAATTTCCTTACAACAAAATGAAAACGGCAAGTGGAGCATAGAATACCCGCTGCTGCCTAAAGGCATATACCGTTACAAATTTCTGATCAACCAGGAGCAATGGCTGCCCGACCCCACCAATCTCTTTCGGGAACTGGATGGCTTCGGCGGATTTAACAGCAAATTTATTATTGAGTAATATCGTGTTCAGGTACAATGTGTTCTTGTGTTCATGTCCGTTGAGGCGTGCACCTGAACGCCTGAACACACAAACACAATAAACAAAATAAAAATGAATCATTACGATATCATCATCATTGGAACGGGTGCTGGCGGAGGTACGCTTGCCCACCATTTAGCCCCGACTGGCAAGAAGATTCTGATCCTTGAAAGGGGTGACTTTCTACCCAAAGAAGTCCAAAACTGGGATCCCTGGGCGGTTGCCAAAGGGCGTTACAAAACCACCGAAATGTGGCAGGACAAAGACGGCAATGCCTTCTCGCCTTACCAGCACTACTTTGTAGGCGGCAATACCAAAATGTATGGAGGGGCTTTACTTCGCTTGCGCGAAAGCGACTTTGAGCAGGTGCATCATTACGATGGTATTTCGCCGGCATGGCCCTTGAAATATTATGATTTTGAAAAATATTACACCGAGGCTGAATACTTATATCATACGCGTGGACAGCGCGGTATTGACCCAACCGAGCCACCAGCCGAAAAACCTTATCCACAGCCGCCTTTACCATTTGAGCCCAGAATGCAGGAAGTAAATGATTTGGTAAAAAGGCAAGGCTATAACCCTGTACCGATTCCATTAGCTGTAAAATTGCCGGAAGGCAGCGATAAAGTGCATTTGACCTTGTACGATGGTTATCCCGATCCCACTGGCGCGAAGGCAGATTCACACTCAATAGGCATTACCGGGGCTTTGCAATACTCAAATGTGACGCTCCTGACCAACCGCAAGGCGATGCGTATCGAAACGGATAGCACGGGACGCGTAGCGAAGCAAGTGGTAGTGGATCATAATGGTGAAATGGAAACATTTAGCGCCGACATCATAGTTGTTTCCTGCGGGGCGATTAATTCGGCGGCATTATTGCTGCGTTCCAAAAATGAAAAACACCCCGATGGTTTGGCGAATAGTTCTGGTTTGGTCGGTCGCAACTTGATGATTCACAACAATGGCGTGGTATTGGCGTATTCTGCTAAAGAAAACCCTTCGGCGTTCCAGAAAGCTTTTTTGATTCCTGATTTCTATCACAATGCTGATGATTCCAAGTATCCACTGGGCGCAATCCAACTCATGGGCAAAGCGGATCCGCAACTGCTCACCGATGCCCTGGGCGATGAACTAAGCTCCAGCGGTAAAAGCCTCGAATATTATGCGAATCATATTATTGACTTTTTTATAACAGCCGAAGACTTACCATTTGTGAATAATCGCGTGATTGCCAAAGAGGACGGCAGTATTCAGTTGTATTATTATCAGAATAACCTCGAAGCTTACAATCGTCTGCGCCAAAAGCTCATCACTATCATGGATAAGGTGGCGGAGATGGACGGTGTGGCGGGTACCACCAAATACTTTGGCTTCAAGCTCGGCAGCGGCGGCGTGACGCACCAAACGGGCACTTGTCGCTTTGGCACAGATGCGATGAGTTCTGTACTGGATTTGAATTGTAAGGCACATGATCTCGACAATTTGTATGTGGTGGACACGAGCTTTTTCCCTTCAAGTGGCGCGGTGAATCCTTCTCTCACCGCTATGGCAAATGCACTGAGAGTTGGCGATCATCTGATCAAAAGATTGAACGCGGTGGTGGATGTGCAAACGAGGGTGGATCGTGATTCTGAAAATTGGATTGGATAAAATAGTAGCAAATTTATCTGAGAATATCATGGAATTATTATCAATGAAAGCCCCCATTCTTGAAAACGTGATCGAATTCGTAGAAATAGTCAGTGCAATTGTCCTACTGACGGGCTTTGGCAAAGGCATTTGGGGTTTTATAAAAAGTGAATGGAATTATTTCCGACAAAAAATAGAGCGGATCAATTTGTCGGAACTTCGCCCCGTCGTAGGGAATTACATCTTGTTGGGTTTGGATTTTTACATCGTATCCGATATTCTTTCTACCATGTTAAAACCGGCATTAGAAGAATTGATCAGCTTGACAGTCATAGGATTATTACGAACAGTTATTGGCTATTTCCTGGCGAAAGAGATTGAACACAAAACTTCCTGACCCGACTTCGGAAATCTGAGAGACTTCCAACGTCTTTAAAAACAAAAATCATGCAAACAAGAAACCGGTGGCTACTCGTAGTCGCCCTGAGCTTTTCATATCTGGTAATCTGGGCACAAACCGCCCGCCAAGTGGCGCAAGTGAGCATCACGGTGTCGGATTTGGACAAAATCGTGCCTTTTTACGAGCAAGTATTGACTTTCAAAAAAGTGAGCGAATACGAACTGAGCGGCAAGGCATTGCAGCAACTATTTGGTATTCAAGACACTACGCTTTCGCTAAAAGCGGTGCAATTGCAGTTGGGTGATGAATCCATCGAATTGCTCGAATTTGAAACCGAGTCGGAAGAACGCCCGATTCCAGCCGATTCCAAAAGCAATGACCTGTGGTTTCAGCACATCGCCATTGTGGTGCGCGATATGGATGCGGCTTACAAAAAATTGCGGCAAGCCAAAGTGCAGCACGTTTCTACCGCACCGCAAACGCTACCGGCTTACCTTCCAGCGGCGGCGAGCATCAGCGCTTTCTACTTTCGTGATCCCGATGGACACAATCTGGAAATCATTCACTTCCCAAAAGAAAAGGGCAATTCCAAATGGCAAACACCGATGGACAAGCTCTTCCTGGGTATTGACCACACCGCGATTGGCATTGACGATACCGACGAAGAATTGAATTTTTATCAAAATCTACTGGGCTTGAAAATTGCTGGCAACAGCGAAAACTATGGCTCCGAGCAAGAACATCTGAATCAGGTTTTTGGCGCGCACCTGCTCATCACGGGCTTGCACGCGCAGCAAGGCTTCGGGGTAGAATTTCTGGATTATCTCGCTCCTCCCGGCGGCAGACCTTATCCAACCGATAGCAAAGCCACCGACCTCTGGCACTGGCACACGAGCATTCGCGTGAGCAACATTGAGCAGGTTTACAAACGCCTGCAAGACGCTAATTGTCAATTCATTTCGAATGGAATCGTGCCAATTGAAATACCCACATTGAAAACGACAAAGGCATTCTTAGTCAGAGATTTCGACGGACATGCAGTATTAATTTTCCAATAACCACTCATTTATTAACAAAACATTATCAAATTTTATGAAAACGCTTTTCAGTATTTCAATTTTATTTTTAACCGTAATGGTCGCTTGTCAAAAACCGACTCGGCAGGAAGACATCAAGCCTGCCGCCGACCCAGATACTTTTGCAAATGTAAATTCAGATGGTGTTATCCTTGACGGTTACGATGCCGTGGCATTTTTTACCGACAGTATGCCTGTAAAGGGCTCGAAGGAGTTTCAATCTACTTTCAAAGGTGCGATTTACCAGTTTGCTTCCGCCGAACATAAAGCATTATTCGATTCCGACCCAGAAAAATACAAAGTGCAGTACGGTGGCTGGTGCGCCTATGCCGTGTCGTTGGGTCGCATAGCGCCGATTATCATTGATACCTGGTCAATCGTGGATGGGCGTTTGTTCATTCAGCACAACGAGCGCGCGGTGCGCGGCTGGAATAAAGATGTGCCTGGCAACATCGTAAAAGCAGATAAATACTGGGCTTTGGTGGCTGGCAACAAGGGCAAGCAAATTGTAACCGATGAAGAAAAACGCTACCTCGTGAATGTGGATGTGAAAAAAGACCGCTTGATTCTGGAAGGATACGACCCAGTGGCGTATTTCAAAGAAAACAAGCCCGTGAAAGGCAATCCCCAGTTTACTGCTCGTGTAGATGGCGCAACGTATTGGTTCTCCAGCGAAGCCAATCAGAATGAATTCAAAGACAACGCCGAAAAGTACAAACCGCAATACGGCGGTTACTGCGCTTATGCTGTGAGTCGCAATCGCCTGCGCCCAATTGACCCGACGATTTTCCAGATTGTGGACGGTCGTTTGTTTTTGCAGCATTCCAAGCAAGCCGACCGGCTATTCAAAGAAGATGTGCCTGGCAATATAAAATTGGCGGATGGCTACTGGCCCCAATTGGTAGAAAAGAAAGCAGGTAAGCAAGTAGGCTACGACGAACCAGCGAATTAGTGTACCGGCGGCTTTATCCGCCGAATTATTCACTAACTAAAATAGCGACTGAAGTCGCCAGTACATAAATATCATGAAAACCCGATTTTTTTTAATCATCGCAATGCTGGTTACAGCAATTCAAATACAAGCGCAGGTGGTCGAAACCTATGAACTGACCCTCGAAGGCGCGAAGGAAATCATGGCGAAAGCCACAGAATATGCGAAAGCCAACAATGCTCCCGGCGGCGCAATTGCCATCGTGGATGCAGGTGGAAATCTGATTTTGTTAGAACGCTTGAACGGTACGTTCCCGATTGCAGCGGAAGTGTCGCACGGCAAGGCGCGTACGGCGGCGTTATTCAAAATGCCTTCTAAAAACCTGGAAGACAACATTTTAAAAGGACGCACCTCCTTGATTACCGTTGGGGAAAATATGTTGCGCGGCGGCGTGCCGATTATTTACAAAGGCAAAGTGATTGGCGGCATTGGCGTGAGCGGCGCGGCGAGTGCCGACCAGGATGCTGAAATCGCACAGGCGGGCGTGGGCGCGAAGTTTTTGCAATAATTTGGTAGAGAGATGATGGTAGAGGGATTTGGGACAGTCCTTCTACCCTCTACCCAAATACCTCTACCTTCCACAAAATTAAAAACATGAAAAACATTATAAACATCCTATTCCTCATCATAAGCCTCTCCGCCTTCGCGCAGGAGAGCCGTGAGCTTGCCATCGGGCAGCCAGATGCAGTCGTGGACTTGCGCACACAGGAAGGAACAAAACTGGTGAAAACCACTTGGAAATACAGCGATGCAAAACTGATAAATGCAGATTTTAACGCACCGGGACCTGATAAAAATGACCCTTTAGCATTGTATCCGACTGGAAAAAAAATTGCGACCCAAGATTTAAATCCCAAAGCGGGCGCAGCCAATTTTGATGATAGCAAATGGCAAACCCTCGACCCCACGAAACTCGAAGAGCGCCGCGGCACGGGCTTGGCTTCTTTTGTTTGGTATCGAATAGATGTGACGATTCCAAATAAAGTAGGGGATTTTGACCCGACTGGTTCGACGGTTGTTTTTGAAATCGTGGTGGATGATTATTCCGAAATCTGGGTGAATGGCAAACTGAATAAAACCTTTGGGCAATCTGGCGAAGGTGTAGTAAAAGGCTTCAACGCTCGCAATCGCGTGGTGTTGACGAAAAATGCGCAGCCGGGGCAGCAATTTCAAATCGCCATTTTGGGAATTAATGGCCCAATCGCGGATTTACCGACCAATTACATCTGGATTCGCTCGGCGACCTTAGATTTTTACAAAACCGCTCCCAAACGCGCCGATTGGCAAAATTTGGGTCAAATTGTAAGAATTGATAAAGAATTAGATAATGTTTTAGATGCAAATGTAAAGATTGAAAAATTGGCGGATGGATTCCAGTTTACGGAAGGTCCTGTTTGGCATCCCGATGGATTTCTATTATTCAGCGACCCCAATACGAATGTAATTTATAAATATGACCCCGTTTCGGGTAATGTTTCTATTTATATCACTAAATCTGGTTATACAGGTTTTAATATAGGCGAATATCACCAGCCTGGCT
>CAZGJN010000025.1:0-51695 GCA_964526645.1 uncultured Saprospiraceae bacterium | reverse complement strand
GATTGCGATCTACCGCGCGGATGAAGTACCTGCAGATGACTCTACCTGGACTCCTAATCCGGCTAACACCAGCTTGACCCTCACTTGCGAGGATGCCTTCCAAGCTGTAAATGTGAGAATCTATGCGATTGACGGGGCTGGTAACTTCGACTTCTGCGAAACGTATGTACTCGTTCAGGATAATATGTTCAACCTTTGCTCTACAGATGGAGGGTTGATCGCTGGTTTGATCAACACCGAAGATAACAGGCCCGTAGAAGATGTGAGTGTTCAATTGAGTGGTCAGGCTTCTCAAAGCGAGCTAACAAGCGTCCAGGGTGCTTATTCTTTCAGCAATATTGAATATGGTCACGACTATACCATTTCTCCACTTTTTGATGCAAAACACAATAATGGTGTTTCCACTTTTGATATCGTACTTATCAGCAAACATATTTTGGGTGTACAGTTACTCGATTCGCCATACAAACTGATTGCTGCTGACGTGAACAATAGCAAGACGATTACAACGCTTGACCTGATCCAGTTGCGTAAGCTCATCCTCAGCATTGACACTGAGTTTGCAAGCAACACCAGCTGGAGATTCATTGATGCTTCCTTTGTATTCCCGAACCCAGCTAACCCATGGGCTACTGAGTTCCCTGAAGTAGTGAACGTAAACAACCTGACTGCTCAGATTCTGAACGCTAACTTCGTAGCTACGAAGATAGGTGATGTGAACCTGGATGCTACTCCAAGCAGCGTAGCAGGTGTTGAAGTACGCGATATGAAAGGCACGATGGCCTTCCAGGTAGCAGCGGCAAGCCTCAAGGCGGGTGATGAGTACACGGTTGAATTCCGTGCTGCTGATCTGGCTGCTATCCAGGGCTTCCAGGGTACTTTGACTTTCGACCAGACAGCGGTTGAACTGATGGACATCGTTTACGGTGTTGCTAAAGAAGATAACTTCGGTCTGCGTTTCGTTGAGCAAGGTGCGATCACAACGAGCTGGAACGGCGAAGCAAACAACGACGATGTACTCTTCAGCCTGGTTATCAAGGCGAAGAAGGATGTGGAACTGAGCAAAGTATTAGGTGTGAGCAGCCGCTATACGAAGGCAGAAGCTTACAACAAGTCGAACGACCTGTTGAACGTAGGCATCAGCTTCTCTGGTTCAGCGGTAGTAGCTGCAGGTTTCGAGTTGATGCAAAACCAGCCTAACCCATTCAAGGGTCAGACGGTGATTGGCTTCAACCTGCCAACTGCAGGCGACGCTACTTTGACAATCAGTGACATGACTGGCAAGGTGATCAAGTTGGTACGTGGCAGCTATGCCAAGGGTTACAACAAAGTTGTACTCAACAGCGCTGACCTCCCAACTGGTGTATTGAACTACACTCTCCAGGCTGGTGAATTCAACGCTACTAAGAAGATGGTCATTATGAAATAATGCTCATAGCATAAACTACTGAATAAAAAAGGGTTGAGAAGTTTTCTCAACCCTTTTTGTTTAAACTAATACCAAATTTAAAAGGAGAAAGCGCAAGCACGAAAAATTAAACAATTGTAAATCAGTCTGTTATTTAGCACGCCATCATTGTTTGAGATTGTCATAATTGCAAATTTAGCGATCAAGCTTCCGGCAAAAAAACCTCTGCCATCATACAGCGAGCGCTTCCACCTCCGTATTTTTCAATGGTGTAAAGTGGCACATGCAATAAATTACTCAATTGGTTGAGGCAACGCACCTGATCTTGGCGAAGAGATTGAAATGCCTGTTCTGACATTACTAAAATTGGCTCACCTCCATTATTTCTCACTTGAAGCATATTGCCAGCAAAGGCCATCATTTGATCAAGGGTAATAGGTATGACTTCCTTTTGGCTTGCCTCCAATTTTTTTTCTACCAGTGTGCGCTCTGCTGCATTCGTAATGGCATCCAGACAAATAACAGCGAAATTTTCCCCCAGGGTCATCATCACATTAGTATGATAAATTTCCTTACCCTTGCCATCTACTGCTGTAAATACAAGCATTTCATAACCTGTAAACTGGCAAAACTCCTCTAATAAGCCTATATCCGTGCGCGGGCTTACACAAGCATACACCACCTTGTGGATTCGGTCAAGCACCATGCTTCCTGTTCCTTCTAAAAATTTATTTTTCGACTCAGAATACTCCAAATAAATTCGCCGATTAATACAAAAATGATCTTTGAGTATTTCCAAAATATCCTCCCTGCGTTCTGCACGGCGTACTGGTGCGAACATTGGGTAAGTGATCACCGTTCCATCTTCGTGAAAAGTGACCCAATTATTGGGAAAAACGGCATCTGTTTTGACTGGCTCCGTTGTATCTTCTACTGCGATGATGTGAACCCCAGCGGCGCGCAGCAGCTCTACGAAACCATTAAATTCCTCGATTGCTTTTTGTTTAATTTCCTCAGGCGATATCGAATCATCCTGTTGTTGAAAAGCATTGCTTGATGCAGTTTGTTCATTAAACCCAAAATGCGCCGGGCGCACCATAAGGATATGGTTGGTGGTTTGTTTCGTTTTGTGAGCCATTTCAAAGCCTGGTTTCTTACAAATGTAGCAGAAATCGGTCTTTTACCAATAATTAATCCCTTTCAATTCCATTTCGTTGCTTTTATTTTCATCTCAGCAGCTGTCATTCTTCCCAAATAACGCTCAATCAGATCGTGCGCAATATACAGTACCGGCGTTAGCAAAACTGCCATAAGAAATTTATAACAATATTGTACCAGAGCGACTGCAAATATCTGATTCCAAGACCAGGGCGTGACCGTTCCTGTTAGTTCAGGTCCTAATTTAAAAGCAATATATAAAACCACAAAACTATCAACTGCCTGGGAAATGATCGTAGAACCCGTAGCACGCAACCAAATCCATTTTTCGCCAGTGAATAGCTTGATACGGTGAAAAGCGACTACATCTACCAGTTGCGCCATCAGAAATGCCGCCAGAGAGCCAAGTATAATCAGCTGCCCCTGCCCTAAAATAACTTGAAAAGCGCTTTGCATATTGGGTACGCCTTTTGTGGTATTTTGCTCGATCCACCAACCGGCTGGTGCCAAATTAATCGCTGCGAAAATCATCACGAAGGCATAGCCGATCAAACCTACTGTCAGGAAAGAAAGAAGCCGGATGCCACGCTTGCCGTAGTATTCATTGATCAAATCCGTCATAATAAAAACGAGGGGCCAAAGCAAGACACCTGCTGAAAACTGAAGCGCACCCACCTGTCCAAACAAGTTGAAATTAAAAGGTTTCCAGCCCAGGGTATCCTCCAAAGCAAAAATTTTCACGCCGATAAATTCTGCTACCAGCGCATTGGCTACAAAAAAACTTCCAAGAAAGATAAATAACCTGGAAGGTTTGTGGGTCAAAATATCTGTTGAAGTGGTAGCAGTGGCTTGCATTGCAGCAGCTTCTTGCGCAGAAGCATCTGAATGATTTTTCATTTATTTGGTATTGAAATTTGATGAATAAAAATAAGATAAGACTTTTTAGCAAGATTTGTTCGCCTTCGGTGCCAATTTGTCAAAATAAGAATACGAAATGCATAAACTTGTCAAAAAATCTCGCAAAAAGATTTGATTGCCCCTATCAAAAAAAACAGCGCTATGCCCTAAAAGCCAAAAGTAAGACCGAGACTTGGCAAAACCGGCAATTGATTAACGCGGTTGTTGGTCAATCTATCCACATAAAAAATATTTTCTCGATTATAAACATTTGTTATGCTCAGCAAAGCTTCCAGGCGGCTGTTTTTTGAAAAAGTAAAAGTGCGTTTGAGTGAAATATCCAGGCGGTGGTAATCCGACAAGCGCCCGTCGTTGCGTTTATCTGCCAGGATAGTGCCCAAGTCAAAATTGCCCGTGAGAATATCCGTGAGGAGCAAATCCTCAAAATCAATGTTTTGGTAGAAGCCCTGTGTGCGCGTGAAGGGGAAGCCAGAGCCATAGTTCCAGCGCAAGCCCAATTCCCAGGCATCTTTGTTGCCAAAAGCATGCGTCGCTAATAAATTCACATTGTGGCGGCGATCAAAGACAGTGGGAAAAACCTGCACTCCGTCATCGCGATTGACGTAAGCCAAAGAATATGTAAGCCAAAAGTATGTTTTTTTATTTTCATACTTTGCTGAAAGATCCAAGCCGTAGGCATCGCCTGTTTCCACCTGAAAATCGGGATCCAGCTCACTCAGCTTATTGCGATTAACGCTAATCAGTTGGTTAAAACGTTTGTAGTAAGCCTCCGCGTTGAGGGTTGTTTTTTTATTCAGATCTAATTCTACCCCCGCAATGCCATGGACAGACCGCTGAAGGCGAGAATCCGTAGGCTCACGGGTACCTGGTTCAAAAAGTGTTTCTTGCGGACCAGAAACAAATCCAACAAAAAAGTTGACGATATCAAGCTCATTTACAGTACTCAACAAATTTTGAGAATAAAGTCCCCCCGCCATCTTGAATCGCAATTGATCTGTTGCATTATATTTTAAACCAATCCGAGGTTCGAGAGAAATCTCCGATTGGGAAGCGTAATAATGCAGCCGGAAGCCGGGTTCAATAATCAGATTTCCAAATCGGCGCTTGTATTTTAAATAACCAGCCAATTCGGTATTAAAATCTCTTTGGTTGAAGGTGATTCCAACCAGGTTTTTGAACTTCAAATCTGTGTTAAAACCAATAAACTCAAAGCCATAATTCAACTGACTACTACCCCCGAAATAGGTAAAATTCAATGCTGCGGAGTAGCTGTCAATACTGCTTGTGCGGGGTGCTTCACCGGATTCCCTGAGTTGGATGGCATAACTCGACACCGCCACGGAACCGTCCATGATGGTATTAGAATTCTGCGGAATCACCGTAAAATTACCCCCCCCACCAGAAGCATCCCAGTTGATCTCCGCCAATCCGACAAAGTCGAAATTGTCCGTGTAATTAAAGCCAAACAAATTAAATTTGCTTCCATTACCGCCTACGAAAGATAATTTTCCGTACAAGTCTGTATAGCTGTAGGGTAAGCCAATATCATCCACGATATCCATCAAGCTGGTATCCCCTGAAGCAAAGGAGAAGAAAGAAGTGTCTGTGGCGTAGTCATAAAATATTTTGGATGTCTCGTTGAGATAAGAGTGTTTGCCCGTTAGTAGAAAAGAGATGCTGTTGCCTGTTTCGGGATTTAATTTTTTGATGGGGCCTTCCAACAAAACTTTGCTTTGAAATGGGCTGGCAGAAACCAAGCCTCCGAATCTTTTTTTATCGCCTTCGCGGGTCTTAATATCTACCACTGCCGAAATTCTGCCGCCGTACTCTGCATTAAAACCACCTGTAAGCACATCTACGCTGCGAATGGTTTCAGTTTCAAATACAGAGAAAAAGCCAATGGTATGAAAAGGATTGTAAATCGTCATTCCATCCAACAAAATTTTATTCTGAATCGGAGAGCCGCCTCGGATGTACAACTGCCCGCCCTGGTCGCCAGAGCTGACAATGCCAGGCAAAACGGGCAAGTACTGCGCAATATCCGCTTCGCCACCAGTAGAAGGCAAAGCGCGAATTTGCTTGGAAGTCACTACCAGTTTTGAAACCTGCACATCTGACCTTGCCTGCTCGCGGGTGCTGGAGACATCTACTGTACCCAGCTCTATGGCATTCGGCGACATGTTGATGCGTTGATAAATGATACCGCCTGCTTTCAGGTTGATATCCACAGCTACACTATCATAGCCCAGATAAGTGACAATTAGCTTGTAAGTACCCGCCGGTACATTCGAAAAGCTGAAAAAACCATCTATATTGGATACATTGCCCAAATTAGTACCCTCGAGCCTTACATTACCATAAATGATGGGGTCGCCGGTATCCAAATCGTAGATGTTTCCACGGATAGTGCCTGTTTGTCCAAACAAAACGGAAACCGCTGTAGATAAGAATGTGCAAAGCAAAAATAAATTTTTCAGCATTTCAACAGTCTTAATGGTGAACTGATAAGGACAAGCAAAGATAAAAGCATTTGCACGCTGTGAAAGGATTTTATTTGTCATTTTCGAGCGAAAAGCTTAGTTCGGGCGGGATAGGGCTCGATTGGTGCGCTTCAATTCTTGTTTTTGTTTTCTGTATCGGGCACTGATGTAGTAAGATTCCAATTTTGAATTAAAAACCTGAACGGTTCGCTCTTCTACATTTTCGCCTGCCAAAAAACTATTGATGCTAACAGCATAGGGGAAAGGCGATTGTAATTGCTGAAAGCTACTATCCCGAACGGATAATCCCTGGAGCTGTGTGACCACCCCGGGTTCTTCTATATTGCCAAAATCCGCAATATAAAAAAGCTTGTTTTCCAAAGCTGAAACAGCAACTACTTCTTTATTGGCATTAAAAATAATACCTTCAAAATTTCTGTCTCCGATCAGTTTAGAATCTTTTGCATAAAAGAAAAACACAGGGCAAAAATTAAAAAACTGATCGAAAGCAATTATAATACGTTGATTTTGAGCCTCCTGTTCTTTTTGGATGGTTTCCGCTAGCCCTGCTTTTTGTACTTCCTTGAGTGCCTCTACTTTGGATTGCTGGGTGCGAAGCCGTACCAGCAAGATGCCATTTTTGAGTTGCTCAATGTGCTCAGTGGCTGTATTTTTTTGTAACCGTGCGGTTTTACAAGAAGTCATTAAAAAAAATGCCAGAAGGAGCATGACACCGTAGGAATAATGTTTTAGAACCATTGTTTTGAATTTATAAAGGGACCTATGGCTGAAGCGTACCAGCGCCTTTGCGAATGATCTCTGGCAAATTGCCTGTGCAATCTACTATGGTAGAAGGCACATTGCCGCACAAATCCCCATCAATTACCAAATCAACAATTTTTTTGAAATCCCCGTAAATATCAGTCGGGTCAGTAAAGTATTCTAAAATATCATCATCCGATTTGAGCGAAGTAGTAAGAATGGGGCGCCCCAAAGCCTCCACAATGGCAAGAGGAATGGCATGGTCTGGAATTCGGACACCTATGGTTCGCTTGCGGTTTTTAAACATTTTGGGCACAGCATTATTGGATCGTAGTACGAAGGTGAATTGCCCGGGCAGATTTTTTTTTAATACCCTAAAAGTTTGATTATCAATAGGCATGGTGTAATCCGAAATTTGACTAATGTCTTTGCAAATGAGAGAAAGCATCGCCTTTTCAGGGTCAAAGCCTCTGATTTTGCAAATGCGCTCCACTGCATGATGATTAGTAATATCGCAACCCAAACCATAGACCGTATCGGTCGGGTAAATAATAATCCCACCGTCTTCCAGTATCGCTGCCACCTGGCTAATTTTCCTGCCTTCAGGATTATCCTTATTGATTTTGAGTAGCATAAAGGTCTCCGTTCCTATACTCGATCAACAATGAGAAAGGCTATGCTACAAATATACAAATTCTCCGATTATACATCATAATCATCCTCCTCATCCTCTTCGTCAAAGAGTTTGTCATCCAGCATATTAGCTAAAACATCACGGAAAGAAAAGCTGGCTTCCATCACATCTTTATTAATTACATTAAATTCCGACAAGCCATGCAACACGAGCTCCATGTAGGTATAAAGATCATCACCTTGAGCTTGAATGGTGTTTTCGACCAGCTTGCGCAAACCAGCTACTGTATCGAGGCTTTTGCGGAAATCTTTGTCGCTGGAGTCATTGAGCAATTCAATGGCATTGCCGCCCGAAAACCAGGCGCGAATCGTACCGTAGGGATCTTTTTCTTGCCCTTTGCGCAATTTGTCAGGATTGGGGAAATGGTCAAGGAATAATTTTTTTACAGCACCGCTCAATAATTTCATCGCTACGATATAGGGTCCCTCCTGTTCGCCTTCGTACACCAGTTCCACCTTGCCCGTAATAGCAGGGATCACCCCCCAAAAGTCAATAATCCGAGCCGTAGTTTTTTGCTCTCCATTGATCAGTATACGTCGTTCGGCAGTACTCACTAGGTTTTCGTAACCAGAAATACTCAATCGAGCCGACACACCGCTTTTTTCATCCACATATTCGCTACTCCGCGCTTCGAAAGAAATCTGCTCCAGCAAAATCTGCAATAAATCTGGCACTTTCACCGCATCCCGCTGCGCTTGTACGAGCTGCGCTTCTTGCTGGGTGATGGACCTCGCGATTTCTATCGTTTTGGGGTAATGCGTAAGGATTTGGCTCTCGATGCGGTCTTTTAGCGGGGTGATGATACTGCCCCGATTGGTATAGTCCTCTGGGTTGGCCGTAAACACAAACTGGATGTCGAGTGGAAGCCGGAGTTTGAAACCCCGAATCTGAATATCGCCCTCTTGGAGGATGTTGAAAAGAGAAACCTGAATGCGCGCCTGCAAATCCGGCAATTCATTGATAACAAAAATACTGCGGTGCGCCCTGGGCACTAAGCCAAAATGAATCACCCTTTCATCAGAATAATTCAATTTCAAAGTGGCGGCTTTTATAGGATCGGCATCACCAATCAAATCGGCTACACTTACATCAGGGGTAGCCAGTTTTTCTACATAACGGTCGTTCCTGTGTATCCAATCAATGGGCGTATCATCACCCTTTTCTTCAATCAAATCTTTAGCAAACCGTGAAATCGGCTGCAGGGGGTCGTCGTTTAATTCACTTCCCGCCACAATCGGCATATATTCATCCAATAAATGGATCAACATACGGGCGATGCGGGTCTTCGCTTGCCCCCTCAAACCCAGCAACAAAATATTGTGCTGAGAAAGGATTGCTCTTTCGATATCAGGCAATACCGTATCATCAAAGCCAATGATCCCTTCGAAAATTCGCTCCTTATTTTTGAGCTTTTGCACCAAATTTATTCTCAATTCCTCTTTAATGGATTTGGGGCGATAACCACTTGCTTTTAGCGCACCTAAGGTCTTGATACCGTTCATTCGTAATCGTTTGTGATTTATATACAAAGACAAAACTATGAAACGCCCTGCGCAAAATATAGTTTTGAAAAAAAAAGGCTTATTTTGCAACCCCGCCTTGTCTGATAAGATGAAATACCCTTACTTTTGTCCATTCGTTTCACAGCAATATAAAGTAACACAACATGAAAAAAGCCTTAGCAATTTTAGTGGGCATCTGCCTCGTTGTTTTGAATACAGGATGTTTTGATATTGTGGAAGAAGTTTTTTTGAACAAAGATGGCTCTGGAAAGTACTTGATGACAATGGATATGAGTGGCTTGCTGAAGGATTCCTTTATGAAGGGCATGTTCGAGGAATCTCTAAAACAAGAAGGTGGCGACCAAATAGGTGCTTTGATGGAGAAAGATAGCATCATTTATTTCAAAGACCTACCGGAAGTCGCTGAACTATCGGCAGGAGAAAAGGAAATTCTGGAAAATTTGCAGATGCGGCTCAGCATGAGCGAGAAAAAATCGGAGATGCTCATCAAATTGCAACTGGATTTTAAAAATGTGACAGACATCAACAAAATGAGCGAAGTGATGTCAAAAATAGGAGCAGATCAACAAGTGAGCGGCGGTATGCCGGGTGGCAATCTGATGACGGGCAATAATGCTTCTTTCAGTTTCAAAAAAGGTTTATTGAGCCGCTTGCCCGTAAAAATGTCGGATGCGGTAAAAGCAGATGAAAATATGGAAATGATGAAAATGTTTTTGGGCGACGCGGACTATAAAACGATTTACCATCTGCCTGGCAAGGTAAAAAAAGCGGATATCCCTGGAGCTGTAATTGAAGGCAATACCGTGACAGTGACCAATAGCCTCCTCGATATGATGGATGGAAAAGCCAAAATAGACGGCGCGATTAAATTTAAATAAGCGAAAAGATGTTCGATCAAATCAAAAAAGCGCTGAGCGATGTCACCGAAGCGATCCAGCAGCAAGCAGGTACTTTGGGTGAAAACGCCAAAGAAAAAGGCTACAAAATAATTGAAGATTGGCTACAGATTTTTCCGAAGTTGGAGGTTTATGGTCTGAAAATCACCAGTTTTTCGTTGAGCGTAGCCATCAGCCCAGCATTGGATGTAGAATTGCGCGGCAGGCACGCCGATTTTCCTAAAGAACGTTTACAGGAAATTATACACGAAAATCGCAACAATCCAAGCCTGACCATGGTCTTCAGTACCATCAATACGACCTACAACCTGCACCGCAAAATCTACGCCACCTTGGATGACCCCCTGATCGTGCGAATAAGAATTAAAATCTCTCCTGAAATTCGTGTGACCATCGGGATGCCAATTGTTCAATAAAGAATATCGAGCGACAGAAGTAAATGCCCTTTGTCGCTTTTTGTTTTATGATCAAAATCAAGCAAGCCCTCAAGCTTTAAGCTTGTCGGTAGCGTAATTTTTATTGTCGGCACGACAAATTTTCCTAAAACTTTGAATATGCAAAGCATTTCGCAACCCCCGGTCATAAAAATTGTTTTGTTTATGTCATAATATTTGCTTTTATGAGCTTTTTGCTGGAGTACATTGAATCAGGTGTTGACGAATCTTCTCTTATTCTCGGAGAGCAGCTCCTGGAGGGTGGTGCTGTACAGCATTTAAAAGAAACAGAAAAAAATTTCTGGATAGCAGAGGTTTGGGTGGATCAACGCTACGAGGTGGAAATCAAGACGACTCCTTCCAGGGTCGTTGCCAATTCTTGCGAATGCACTCGGTACAAAAAAGAAGGCATGTGCGAGCATATTGTGGCGGTTTTGCTGCAGGTGCGAAGAGAAATAAACAATCGAAAAGCCCAAAATGTATCCGCAGAACACCCGCCCGCACCTCCTCCGAAACTAACGATTGCCCTGATTTTGGAGGAAATAAAACATGAGGAGTTGGTGAAGTTCTTAAAATTATACGCCAAACAAAACCGTAATTTTGCAATAGCACTTAAAACGCGTTTTGCCCCCGACGTGGTCACGGCTAACAACAAAGAAAAATACCTTGATCTGCTGGAAAATGCTATTCAAACAAGCAGAAAAGCAGACCGCTCCTTCAATCAGCGCGGCAGCCAGAAAGTATTGAAAATATTGGAAGAATTACAATTGCAAATTGAAGAAACCCTTTTGGAAGGCTACCTCTCTGAGTCGGTAGCAATGGCTCAAAGTATTATTGAACGCATCACGCCACTCCTGCGAAAGTTTCAACACGATCAGGACAAAATTCAGCATCAGGTAAAATTGGCTTTTGATGTGCTCCGGTCAGTCATCGAAACGCCTGCACCACCTGCCTTAAGAGAAATGATCTGGGAATATTGCACCCAAGAATCCCGAAAATTAGTTTATAGAAATAACCATATTGATCATTATTTTTTTAAAATACTCCTCCAGCTAACGGAAGAAGCAGCGCGAGCAGAACAGCTGTTAGACTTATTGGATGAGCAAATTCGGCGCTACCAATACGAAAACCGAGAAACAGCTACGCTTCTATTGCTCCGAATTCATCTGTTGGAAAAAACAGGTGATAAAGAGGATGTCCGTCATTTTATTCAGCAATATATTGGCAATCCAGAGGTCTTGCTCTTCGCTGTACAACAAGCAGTATCTCAACAACAATTAGAACGCGCTAAACACTTGGCTTATGCTGGTCTGGAAAAGCGATCCAACAAGAAAATAATGGCAGCATTGGAAGAAGTTTTGTTGCAAATCGCTCAAACAGAAGAAGATACAAATACTATTATCCAATTTGCTGAAAACAGGTTATTAGCAACGCTCGATTTTCAATATTACCAAATAATCAAAGCGGCTTACACCGCTGATTGGTCAGTTTATTTTGAGGATTTGCTTGGCACTATTAATGACTTGCCGTTTTCGTTGGAAAAACGACTGTTGATTGCAACAATTTATTCGGAAGAAAACATGTTGGAGCAACTGATCGAGTATCTCAAAAATAGCCAATCACTTGATTTGTTGAAGGATTTCACGCCTCTGCTACTTACTCGCTACAAGGCTGCGGTGTATGATTTGTATCAGACGTTTTTTTCCGATTACCTGCATAACCACATTGGTGGAAAAACCTCGGAAAAAATAAGTCAGCTATTACAAAGTTTATACGAATTGGGTGCCTCAGATATCGCGGATCAACTCAAGGCAAGATTGCGCAGCGACTTCCCGGAAAGGCATACGCTCATGGAAAAACTGGAAACCCTTCAGGCATGAAAACAGAACTTTGGGTAATCGGTAAAACAAACGAAAAATATCTGGAAGAAGGTATTTCTATTTACTTACAAAGGCTAAAACATTATATCTCTTTTGAAATAACCGTGATTCCTGATATAAAGCAAGCGGGGCAACTACAGCCCGAACAACTCAAAATAAAAGAAGCAGAACAAGTGCTCAATCGCTTGAAAAAAGAAGATTTTCTTATTTTGCTCGATGAAAAAGGAAAACAACTTAGCTCTCAGGGTTTTTCCAAATTCCTGGAGCAAAAAATTAGCCATTTATCAAGCAAAAGATTTATTTTCCTGATTGGGGGTGCTTATGGTTTTTCGCCTGCGCTTTACGAACGGGCAAACGAGCAACTTTCGCTCTCTGCGATGACTTTTTCACACCAAATGGCGCGCCTTTTTTTTGTAGAACAGCTATATCGAGCTATGACTATTTTGAGAAGTGAATCTTATCACAATGAATAAATAAAATTAAAAAAATGAATATTACAATTATTCTAGTCATAATGACCGGTATTATATCCTTTCAAGCTTTCAATAATAGCGCCATCAAAGGAAAATTGCTCTTTTATCCGGTCTCTATTAGTAATAACGGCGAGTGGTATCGCTTTCTGACCAGTGGGTTCATCCACGCGGATTGGCAGCACTTGATTATCAATATGATTGTATTATATCAATTCGGAGAGGTAGTAGAATATATGTTTTCAGGCATGTTCGGAGAAATGATGGGGCGAATTGCTTATGTCATATTATATCTTAGCTCAATTATTATTGCTTCCATTCCTTCTTATTTCAAGCACCAGCACAATCCTGCCTACGCTGCCTTGGGCGCTTCGGGGGCGACCTCTGCGCTTGTATTTGCTTACATTATTTTTAACCCCTGGGGATGGTTTTTATTTCCACCCTTACCAGCTGTTTTGTTTGGGGTAGCTTATCTTTGGTACTCTTCTTACATGGAAAAACGCGGTATGGATAATATTGGACATAATGTACATTTTTGGGGCGCTATTTACGGTTTTGTTTTTACAATTATTACAATCATAGCATTACAGCCGAATATGTTGCAGGTTTTTATGAATCGCCTGCTGACAGGCCCAACAGGTTTTATGAATTAATTTAATCATGGAAGCATACAAAAACCCGTGGAAAACACTGAATACCAGTAAAGTATATGAGAATAAATGGATAGAAGTAAGCCATCGGGATGTACTCAATCCTGCTGGAAATCCTGGTATTTATGGCATTGTCCATTTCAAAAACATAGCTATCGGCGCTATTCCTTTAGATGAATATCAAAATACTTGGCTTGTTGGGCAATACCGTTATGCTTTAGATCAATACAGCTGGGAAATACCAGAAGGAGGTTGCCCGCTGGGAACAGCGCCCTTAGCCACGGCGCAGAGAGAGTTATTGGAAGAGGTGGGTATCAAAGCGCAAAAGTGGACCGAAATACTAAAAATGGATGTCTCTAATTCTGTAACAGATGAAAAAGCAATTGTTTTCGTAGCGCAGGAATTACAATTCGGGGCAGCAAGCCCTGAGGAAACCGAGCAGTTGCAAGTCTGGAATTTGCCTTTTCAGGAAGCTGTGCAGCTGGTTTTTGACGGCACTATCACCGATTCTCTTTCCGTAGCAGGCATTCTGAAACTCCACTTCTTATTACAGCAAAAGGCTTTATAAAATCAATTTCCTTTATTTACTTTTCTTATCTCTTCGTGAATAACTTTGCCTTTTTCGAGCCGTTCTTCTTGTTCTTTTTTAATCTTATCCTGGTAATAAGCCACTTGCTCTTTGATTTTCAATTCCTTACGGTTTAAATTCCGATGATAAGAAACAATAATAAATGTTGCCATATCTTCAGGAAAAGTAATGCCCAACTCCCGAATATGATGCGATAGCCGCGACCCCCCATAAAAGCCCCAATTGTGAATAATCCAGCGACCAAAGCTGAAATAAAGCTTGTGGGCGGCATCTTCTTCCGGCATAGCTTTGAATTTCGCCTTTGACTCTGGGTCAATTAATTTATTGAGTTGCACAAAAGCATCGGTCAGATCGGCAGGGATATAAACGCCATCCAACACCTCCTGCTGAATGCGCTTCTGATACTGTTTTTCAAATTCCTCTTTCGTTTGAGGCGGCTGAGCCACCAACGCTGCGGAGATAGCCAGATGTATGGCTACAAAAGTCATTTTGCGAAACATAATTCACCTGTTTTCCTGTAAAAGGACTAACAGCATTTTTGTCAAATTATTGTATAAAGTCCAGTCGAATCGCATCCGACAGTTTTTTCAAAGCCATTCTATCTACCGTGTGTACCCCTTCAAAAGTGGCAATTTCAAAATGCAAGTGCTGTTTTTCGATCAATTCTTGTTGCGTTTGCAGCCATGCTGGTGTGACAAAGGGATCCTTTGTACCATACACAAAATGACATTTTTTATCAGAAAAATAAGATTGATGTGGCAAGTAATCCAAATCTTCAGGTATCGTTCCTGCCCACAACACCAAGTAATCAAATGCTGGCAGCATTTTTAATATCCAGCGCAACTGCGTGGCGCAACCTTGCGAAAAGCCCAGCAAAATAAACCGAGTATGCGCTCCTAATTGGGTAAAAAATTGCTGGTAAAGCGTATGAAGGTAATTGGCATAATCGGCTATTTCATCCAAGCGATCTTCTTTCGTCATCCAGGAAGCGCCTACCTCGCCGGTCAAACCTTTGGTATAAAAACGAGACAAGCCCTCGGGTGCAACAATCAGCGTATCTTTTGCTGCAAGAACATCAAATTTCCGAATAAAATTTTGAGCAAGCTGACCATAGCCATGGCAAACAAACCAGCAATATTGAATATCCACTCCTGGCGTTCCAATGGTGTAGTAATGGGCCGTCCGCTGAACGGGCATCCGGTGAGAAGCAATCATTTTTTGACGGAAAGATAAGGACAAGCTGTTGTTTTCCAGCCCAGGCACTGCGTTAATTTCCTTTTTTACCAAAAATATTTTTATCTCTTTGGTCGAGTATAGGATTGGGTCTTGGCGCTTCGTCTAAGGCTTGTGTTTCAAGCATTTGAATGTGTTTCCACTTTCCGGCTTCGAGTTGGTACGCCTCATAGCTGCCATCAGGCACCATCACCATGCCTTCGCCATGTTGCCCTTGCATGGGTATGAGGTGGTCAAAAACAATCATTCCAAGTGCTTCGTCATAATTAAATTTAACACTGGTAGTAGCAGAGTACTCTAACATCAAGCGATTTTTGGTATGCTCCGGTCTTCCTTTTTCTTGCTGCACAAAAACAGGCGCACCAAAAGTGGGTTTTCCTTCTTTAAATTGCAATACATCTACTACTTTGCGCTTGTGAAAAAAGCGATACCCATCGAACCCAAACAGCAAATAATATTTTTCTTTTTTGTGTTGTACTTGCATTAAGTTATAGTACACGGCCCCATACCATTTTTCGGGAGAAAGCTGCGCTTGCTCTACATCCGTCACAGCGGAAGAGCGATCCAATAAAGGGTAAAGCTTCAATTCTGGAGTATTCATTTGAATAGCCCCGTAGTAGCGATATTCGTCCTTATCTACATATAATTGCCAAGTAAAAATACGAAAAGAACTGTCCGCCGGATATTGAATAGAAATCGTTTGAAGTCTTTCAAATGGATAACTAAATGAATGTGGTGCTTTTAGCGCTTTCACCAAAGTGGGAATCAAGCGGTGGCAGGCAGCAAAACGCCGGTCGCCCACCGAATCGTTCACTACGGCGTACGCTAATAGCGCGATTGTATCTTCATAAAGCCTTAACTGTGCCGCATCTTGAGGGGTGAGTAATTCTCTTTTTTGAGAAAAAAGCTGCAATGCAAACGCGCAACAGATCAGCGCTACAATCAATAGTTTGCCCATTTCACCATGTTTTCAGCTACTAAACGGCATTCTTATTCCAAAAATTGTTTGAGTACCAATGATCTGGCGCAATTTTACCGGTGTCTTCTTGCTTTGTTGTTTTTATAGTCCATAAAAATAAATTCTCCCAGCCCTTGCAAGCTACTGTAAAAAGCTTTGCCGTTGTTGGCACGCGTAAATTGATCTACAAATTTTACCAGATAAGGATCGCGGGCAATCATAAAAGTAGTGACAGGAATCTGCAATTTGCGGCATTGCGTAGCCAATCCCAGTGTGCGGCTCACAATTTTCCGATCCAAACCGAAGCTATTTTTGTAGTATTTTTTCCCTTTTTTGATACACGTTGGTTTTCCATCCGTAATCATAAAAATCTGCTTGTTCGGATTTTTTCGCCGCCGCAGGAGGTCCATGGCAAGCTCCAGACCCGATACCGTATTGGTGT
This sequence comes from uncultured Saprospiraceae bacterium, assembly GCA_964526645.1. Lineage (GTDB taxonomy): Bacteria > Bacteroidota > Bacteroidia > Chitinophagales > Saprospiraceae > JADJNW01. The sequence goes on along the minus strand of CAZGJN010000025.1, from coordinate 35,200 downwards.
GATAAGGCCCCACTTCGAGGTAAGGCAGGTCTTTGATTTGAATCTGCCAGGCATCATCACCAAAAACGATAATATCCAGTGTGTCCTTCGGATAGCGGGTAGTGATCAGTTCTGATAGCGCCATTGCCACCTTCTTGGCGGGTGTAATTCGATCCTCGCCATACAAAATCATAGAATGCGAAATATCTATCATCAGCACCGTACTCATCTGGCTCTGATAAAAAGTTTCATTCACTTCCAGGTCTTCCTGGGTTAGTTTGAATTCGTCAATACCATGGTTAATTTGGGCATTGCGAAGGGATTCAGATACAGCAAGGTTATCCAGCGGGTCTCCGAATTCAAAAGGACGAAGGTCAGCAGTAAATTCATCCCCCCTACCTCCTTTTTTGGTATTGTGATTGCCTCTTTTCGATTTTTTTAATTGCCCAAACACGTCTTCCAAGGCCTTGCGCCGCAGCGCGATTTCCAGTTTTGAGGAGGGCACAAAGCCAGCCATCCCCTGCCCTTCTTCGGGCTGGAGGTAGCCCTTATCAATCAGGTCTTGGATAAAATCCGCAATTCCATAGTTTTCATCCGTCAAGTCGTACTCTTTATCCAATTCTGTGAGCCAGGACAGTGCCTCCCGCACATCGCCAGAAGTGTACAGTAGCAATTCTTGAAATATTTTGAATAATTTGTCAAAAGGCGAATCCCCCTCGCCTGGTTTAAACTCTGAAAATTTCCATCCGATCATAATCAAAACCTGTGTTTGAAAGTAAGAATCAACTTATGTAAAAATAAAAACGCCCTGAATAAAGTTCAAGGCGTAACGGAAATATGTTTAGTTAAAAGATCAATCAATAGTACAGCAGCGCGCCAATTGCTCATAGTTGGGTCGGTCAGATGCCAACCTATGGATGAATTGCTCCTTGATCTCCCCGTCTTGGAGAATAAAAATACCTGGCATCTGAAAACCGTCGCCGATAGCAGGCCCTACACCATGCCCTTCCAGAATACTCGATTGAAACCCTCTGATAAAGGTCTGTAAACCAAATAATTGAGTAAAATTTCCTTTTGTCAAACCGAAAGCAGCATAGTATTGGCAATCGGGATCACTGATATGCACTGCATCGTCCAATTCATACCGGTTGAAATACCTTTCTGCAACTTCTGGACTGGACATGTGTACGAAAACCAGTTGAGCACCAATGGATTGAATCTGCTGCCGCTTTTTTGCAATATCAGAGAGCGCTTCTCTGCAAAAGGTGCAGCCAAAATGCCTGAGAAAGACCAACATTACCGGAGACTTTTCCGATAATTCCCTCAGCGACTGGTTGGTGTTGGTTATCATTTGATCCAACAATTCCGTCTCTACAGCACCTGCAATTGACATGATTAACGCATTTTCTTTTAAATAACTGAAATAACAAAATCGCCTCCAAAGTGTTCACTTTTTCATACTCTCATCTTCTGTCTTTCTCTGTTTTTAAATGCTTTTTTGTCAAATTCGGTTTAAACTTCAGGCAACATTTCAGACTTTTGGGCTGTTTTTCAGACAATATTTAAAGCAGTTGCAGTCATCGGATGAGCTGTTCCAGCCAATTGCCAATGCCATAAGCCAGTCCAGCCGCTGCGATACCCAGCAACAGGGTCTCTGTCACGCCCCTCAGCATGCTCCGCTCCGCTACGTAGCTTTTTAGGATTCCAATCAATGCAAATGTCAAAAAAGTGAGGCAGGATGACCAAACAAAGAGGTTGATGCGCAGCGGCGCAATGTAATCTATTATATACACCAAAAGAGGAATTAAACCGACTACAACAAAGGATACAAAAGTGGAAAGCCCCATCGAAAAAGAAGATTTGCTGGTGGGAGTCATCTCCAATTCTTCTTTCATCATCGTATCCACCCAGAGGTCTTTATTCGATGTAATTTGTACCACGATTTGATCTAACAAGGTACCTCGAAAGCCCTTTTTATAAAAAATATCCTCGATTTCTGCTTTTCCTTCCTCGGGGTTATAATTCACCTCCCAATGCTCCAGGCGGTGTTGTCTTTCGTAATGGTGTCGTTCTGATTGATGGGATAAATAACTACCCACCGACATCGAGAAGCCATCGGCTATCAGATTAGCAATGCCGAGTATGATGACCACCGAGCTATCCAGATGGGCACCTGCCGCGCCTGCCACTACTGCAAAGGTGGTAACGCTACCGTCAATGCCACCGTACACAAATTCTGGAAAGTATTCTTGTAATCTTTTGAAAATCATGATGAAATGTTTAAACCTACAAACAAGTTTGTACAGGGAAGTCCCAAACTTTTTAAACCTTTTTTACCTTTGTCAAAAACCATACAAATGCTGACCGCCATTTCTCCGATTGACGGAAGATACAGTGATAAAACCAAAAATCTGAGTATTTTCTTCTCTGAATTTGCACTCATCAAATATCGGATATTAGTAGAAGTGGAGTATTTTATTGCTTTGTGCGAATTGCCTTTGCCACAACTGAAAGCCTTCGATCCAACAAAACTGCAGGCATTGCGCCTTCTTTATGAACAATTTAGCCTCGAAGATGCAGCAGCGATCAAAGCTATCGAAAAAATAACCAACCACGATGTAAAGGCAGTGGAATACTTTTTGAAAAAGCGCTTCGAAGAAATGGGGCTGACTGCATTTGCGGAATTTATCCACTTTGGATTGACTTCCCAGGACATCAACAATACGGCGATTCCTTTGTCTTTGCGCGATGCTTGCCAATCCCTTTACATACCATCACTCAATGAACTGATTCAACATTTGGACAAGCTGGCTACTGATTGGCAGGGCATCCCCATGCTGGCGCACACGCATGGGCAACCGGCTTCGCCTACCACTGTGGGCAAGGAATTGCAGGTGTTCGTAAGTCGCCTGAACGTCCAAAAACAACAACTGGAAAGTATCCCCTTTTCGGCAAAGTTTGGCGGGGCTACTGGCGGCATGAACGCACACTACATCAGCTATCCAGCAGTTGACTGGCAAGGTTTTGCCGCGCGGTTTGTATCAGAAAAACTGGGGTTATCGCGTTCGTATCCCACTACTCAAATTGAGCATTATGATAATATGGCTGCCCTTTTTCATGCCATGAGCCGCATCAATACGATTTTAATTGATTTTTGCCGCGACATTTGGACCTACATCTCAATGGATTATTTCAAGCAAAAAGTAGTTGCCACCGAAGTAGGTTCTTCTGCCATGCCGCACAAGGTGAATCCTATTGATTTTGAAAATGCAGAAGGAAATTTAGGCTTGGCGAATGCTATTTTTGCACACTTGGCTGAAAAACTACCCATCTCCCGCCTCCAGCGCGACCTGACGGATAGCACCGTACTACGCAACATCGGCGTGCCCCTTGCACATACCCTTATCGCCATGCAGTCTATCCAAAAGGGCTTAGGCAAGTTGATTTTGAATGACCTAAAACTCCAGGAAGACTTAGAACAAAACTGGATGGTGGTAGCGGAGGCCATTCAAAGCATCCTGCGCCGAGAGGGGTATCCGCAGCCGTACGAAGCCCTCAAAGCCCTCACGCGCGGGAAGGCTGTGGTCACAAAAGAAGACATACACCAGTTTATTCAACAGTTAGACATTAAGGACACGGTAAAGGCAACACTGCTACTGATCACACCCCAAAACTATATCGGAAAAGTGTAAGCAGGTAAGGGCGGTGATTGGGCATTTTGCATGTTGTAAAAAGAAAGTTTATGGCGCTTTTTCAGCAAAAAGCTAAATACGATTCGGCGAAAGCAAATTTTTTTGTTAAAAGATTTCGGTTTTCTTACCAAAGGGTTTCGCAATAACTTGAAAAGAATTAAATTACCTTTTAAAACCAAGGGCTTATGAAACACGCACAACACCTCCTCTTCTCACTCGCATGGTGCCTGCTATCTTTTGCTACCCAAGCTCAGCAGAGCTGCGATGCCATGATCGCCAAAAATGTAGTGTTAAATGGTAAGCACATCCTCCATACGCATCCGCAAGTACTGGTGGTGAGGGGCAACTACAGCTATGGGCTGGAGCTGGTAAGCAATGAAAAAGGCATTGCCGCCAAATTTTACTCCAAGGCGGGCGTTGAGTTTAATCAGGATGATGAAATCATTTTTGTGGATTCCAATACCGTTCGGCGCAGCTACCGCTTTGTAGAAATGGGCGAACTATCAAAAGAAGGAAATACCCCCGTTTATACCAATATGTTGCAAATCAACCTCGATGCCGTTCAATGGTTTGCCACAGACTATATTACGATCATTTATATCAAAAACAATACCAGCAAGGAGATGCGAAAATTCACGGTGAATCCTAACCGCCAAATCGAATTTCGCCAACTGGCAATGTGTTTTCAACAAATGCTGGATCCTTCCAAAGTAACCAACGTAGAACTTCCGGATAGTGAATTGCCAAAAGCGCCCAAGCTTTCTGATGAGTCAAAGTCAGATAAAGTGGCTACAACAGCTGGCAAGGACACCAAACCACTAAAAGTAGCGGATATCAATATGCTCAATGACGAAGAATTGGCTGCTTTGCGCAAGGAATTACAGGAAACAAAAGAACGCCTGAAAACCGAGATTGCCACTGAAAAAGAAAAAACGGAAAAAGCAAAGCAATTACTCCAACAAGAACTCACCATCGCCCAGCAACAAGCCGCCGACCAAAAACAACAATTTGCCAACGAAGTGCTGGATGCACGCAAAAAATCGCAGGATGAAATAGAAAAAGCTCGGCAAACCATAGCGGATATGGTCAAAAATGCACAAGCCAATGCCCAAAATCAAATCGAGCAGATCAATCTGGAGGTGATGCAAACCAAACAACGTGCCGCTGAAGCCATTCAAAAAGCGCAGTTAGAATCCGCTCAGGAGGTAGCCACAGCCAGGGATCGCGCCGCCAAAGAATTGCAAGACATCAAAGAAAAAATGGATCAGGCGAAGCTGCAGTATGCAGATGAAGTAGCTACTGCCAGAGAAAATTCAGCGGCAGAACTCAAACGTATTCGAGAAGAATCGGCAGCACTCATACAGCAGGCGCGCCAGAAGGCATCTGAAGAGCAGGAAAAAACCATAGAAGAAGTCGTTACATCTAAAAAATCCGCTTCCGAAGAAATACTTAAAACGAAGGAACAATTGGCGGAAGAAATTGCCCAAACTCGTGAAAACGCTACCCTTGAAAAAGAAAAATTAGCACTGGAAGTAGCAGAGGCACGCCGTAAAGCAACGGAGGAAAAAACGCTGTTGCTCGAAAAAAACACTACTGAAATAGCACTTCTAAAAGAAAATTTGGCAAAAGAAAAGGAAGCCGCCGCCATAGAGGTAGCCAATACTCGCCAAAAGGCGTCAGAAGAACTGGCTCGCACCCGCCAGCAAATTGCATTAGAGACGGAAAAATCCAAGCAAGAGGCGGATGCTGTTAAGCAACAATATGCCCAAGAGGTACTCACCGCCAGAGAAAACGCCACCAAAGAAATAGCTGATGCTCGGCAAAAATCAGCGGCAGAATTGAAAAAAATAGAGGAATCCAACGAGGCTCAAAAGGCGGAACTGGCTGCCCAAGTGCAGAACGCCCGCACCAATGCACAGGAGCAGATCACAAAAGCGCATGAAGAGGCAGCTAATAAAAAAGGACAGTATGCCCAGGAGGCAGAAACGACACGCAAGCAATTGATGGACGAAGTCGCCGCTGCTAAAAAAGAAGCTTCCGATATTGTGTATCAAGCCAAACAGCAGGCCACCGAGCAAATCACTAAAGTAAAGGCAGATACGGCTACTAAAATATCCGAAGAAATGAAAAAATTGGATGCGGTCCAAAAACAGGTGATCACCGAGCAAGCCAAACTGGAACAGTTGCAAAAGCAAATAAAAGAGGCGGAAGAAAAACTCAAACAACTCATAGCAGAAGCGGAAAAGAAAAAAACAGGCGGAAAGTAGCGGAAAACATAGAACTAACAGCACTCAGATCATACCTGCCATTTTGGCTATCTGAACCAATGCTGTTGTATCTCGTGCACCGAGATATTCTATCATATTGCTTCGATGATGCCCAACCGTATTGGGGCTTATAAATAGCTGGTTTGCAATTTCTTTCGTATCCAAATCCTGCGCTATTAATTCCAACACTTCTTTTTCTCTTAGTGACAACAAGTCTTTGTTAGAATTCTCTTTGTAAGCCGATTGAAAGGTTTTTACGTATTCATTTTTTTCACCATAAGAAACGCGAATCCAATAATGAGGATAATCTTTTTTGATTAAATGAACAACATTTTGGATATAATTAAAAGTATAAGTAAAATTTCTATCTTTATCATATTGAACGGGAAACCCTTGCGAAAAAAGGCACAGAGGCCTTCCGTCGGTTCTACGATATCGAATCCCACAATAATAAATCTTTACATTAAACTTATGCTCAAAAGGTATTTCTGAAAGCGCCTTGGTCAACCACGCGACCGAATCGGCGGGAAAAGATTCATAGCCCTTTTCCAAAAGACTCAATACCTTGCTCATTCTTTCCATTTCTGTGCCTAATGGCAAAACACCCCAAAACTCTTCCTTGCCAACATCCAACTCAGAGATGTACTTTTTGTGATTAAAAATGCTAATGACGGTCTCCGTGCCTTTCGTACCCTCCAGTAGAAGTTTTGCCTCTTTGATAAAACCCTCCATATCAGCTATTTCATCGTCTTTATAATAGCGTTCTGAGAGCTTTCTCACTTTTGAATAGATTCGTTCTGCTTCTCTTAGGCGATTTAGACCATCAAAGACATTGATATTACGCATATTAAATTCATTATAAATGTCCGGCGATTGGCTCATAAAGCACTGAAAATGGGGGTTTGCACTTCAAAAACAATGCTCTTTTTCAATAATACAAAAATAGCGATTCTCGCTATTGAATCGCTTTTTGCTGGGGTCTAATTTTGTATAGTCATTGAAGATGTTTCATTTCCACATCAACAACTCTAAATACCAAGCCTTATGCCTTATTCAGAAGAACGACTAAAGACACTCCTGCAAAGCACTTCCAAAAAAGACTTTGCGGTTTTGTATGACATTTGTGCCCCTATATTGTTTGGATTTATTCTTTGCGTTTTGCCAAATCAACTTTCTGCTGAACGGGCATTAGCCAATACTTTCGTTCACATCCGAAACAATACTAAAACTTATCCCGATTGCAAATTGAAAATTCTTACATGGATGTTGAATATTGCCAGAAAAATGGCAGTAGAAGAATTGGTAGTCCTCCAATTGAGAGAAGAAATATTTGCTAAAAGTATATCGAAAATTAAGTAACTCATTTTGAATCACTTAATTTTTCTTCAGAAGTCATTTAAAGTGCCCTGACGGAGCGAAACAATGGCCCAACTGCAACCATTTCTGCTCCAGTCGGCACAGGATATTTTTTTGATTTAAAAAATTGACAATCAAATTTTTACAAATCGAAGACTACTGATTCCCTGAAGGCCTATGGCGCTAAGTGCGTAATGCCCTGGGGGAAGTTGACTGACATCCAGAAGTACCTCTAAAGCTCCAGAATCTATCGTTTTGTGCATGATCAGCCTCCCAAATTCATCGGAGATGAGCAAATCAATCTTGTCTGTGTCATTTTCCATCAAAGCGACGTGTAGCTGCTCCCGCGCGGGAATCGGATAAGCTGATAATTGAATCGTATGTTTGAACGTATACCGAATCACTATCTGTTTGTGTAGCTCAGCATGTCCCGTTATATCTACTTGCCGAAGCCGATAATGATTGATACCTTCAAAAGGAGCCTTGTCGGTAAAGGCATAAAGCTGTGGTGACAAAGAAGTGCCAGCACCCTCTACTTGGGCAATTTCTTTAAAGTTTTTGCCATCCGCACTCCGTTCAATCAAAAAATAATCGTTATCCTTTTCTGTTTGGGTGGTCCAGTTTAAAACTATATATCCTTGATAAGCCTTACCATAGAAATCAGACAGTTCCACCGGCAAAGTACCTGCTGCCCCGATACAACCCTGATTATTAATCCAATCCCCCGCGGGATTAATCCAGCCCGCATTGCCGCTGCCCGGCGCTGTGCCCGGCGTATAAGTGACAGACAACTGGGTATAATTGCTCGACATCATATTGCCACCGCCATTGTACACAAAGGCAGCACTCGTCCTGGGATTAGAATTGCTAAAATAACCGCTCAGGTTATCGCCGCAAGCCGCGATACCACCATCCCCCAACCCAAAGACAGCGTAGTAGGTACGAAGGGGCGTACCGCCACTGCAATGATTGCTGAAATTCAAATTGGTAGCGGCATTGCTAAAGCCACAAGTATAAGCACCCAAAAAAACAATAAAATCACTATTAGCCGGTATGACATCCGTATTCGGCACAGCTAAAAACACAGCGCAACCCGCTATGGTATTCAATTCTGTAATCCTTGCATTGATCGTGGTAGCATCAGTTGGATTGCTTGGATAAGCAAAGCCATAACATTCTAAAGCCCCTGTCCCGCAGACATCTGTATTGGAGGTAAAAGTCGGGTTAGGATTAGGTACAACATTGCTGCCGCGCCAGAAAAAATTGAAATTGGGCTGCGTACCAGAGGTGTGATCCTGTGAAGCAAAGGCAATATCGGCAATATTTACAGGGCTACTGCCCGTGGTTAACACAATAAACTCATTAGAACCATCTAATCCACAAGGGTTTATAAATTGAGATTGAATAAATAAACTTCCACCAGGACTTTGTGCCAGGCTACTGCCTACAACAATCCAACATAGCAAGATAATCGTAATAATTTTCATTTGCTTTGCTTTTAATGAATAAAAAAATGATGCAAAGCTTAAAAGTAGTGCTGTGAATAATATTTAGGAGTGAAATATAAAAGTAATTGGGCTATATTTTAAATGCGCCTTGAAGTTACGTGAAGCATGACCAATTATATAGAAATGATCATTAAATATTTATTAATTTTTAAAGAAGCAAGCTTTCTTCATAAAACGAATAAAAGATAGTGACTTTCCGATGCCCCTGCGTCTAAGATACAAAAGAAAATATTTTGAGAAGATACTGTCGCCAATTTGCTTTTTTCAAAAATTTCATTCATCTGGCGAACTTATCTTTCAAAACCAGCCTTTTCAAAAAGAGGCGTGTTAGTAGCGAGAGAAAACTGCATTTGAAATGCAATTTTTTGATTGACAATACAATATCCGAATGCTCGAAAATGTTTTGAACATATCATTTAATTCCCTTAAACCTATTCCCATGAGATCCATTCTTTTAGCAACGGCTCTTTTGAGCTACCAAACTACTCCAAACATTGCCCAAAGTTATTTTGCAACGCAAGACTATGGCAATTACTTCGAATGGTTTCACGAACACGCTCAGGTTGATTTACTTTACTCGGATCATTCCACGCTTTACATTTTTACAGACAAGGTGAACGTACGACAAAAACCCTCTACCGATGCCGCAATTGTGGCGCAAATGACTATAGGACAGGAAGTAACAAATATTGCTTATAAAGAAAATACAATACCTAAAGATCAGATCGGCGGCTACAGCGATATGTGGTACCATGTGAAAGGGAAAGATGCGAAAGGCACTGTATTTGAAGGTTACATCTGGGGGACGCATCTGGCTAAAGGTTGGCGCGAAGCGGACCTCACCGGCGACGGGAAAGCGGAGTTTGTGATGCTCGGCATTTCAACACAACCAAGAAAAAACGCAAAGGACATTAAGGCTGAAATTCGTATTTTGCAGCAAAACAAGTTGGTGAGCCAAGCGATTGTCCCTGGTTTATGCATTTTTGAAGAGTGCGACTCAAGCCCCATGTTGCGCGTATTGAAAAGCCAGCTTACGCCTGGGCTGATCATCGTTGAGGCCAGCACGATGACCATTGGCTGTATGACGGGTATTGATAAAGCTTTTTTCTATTGGAATGGCAGCGGATTGGAGCGCGTCTATCAGGCGGAATATACTACCCAAACCGAGTTGTTCAAAAAACAATTTGTAATTGCGCCTGCCGGAAGCCAACAAACGACCGTGCAACTTTGCGAATATGGCGGTGAAGATAGTGCCTACAACCCTACCTGGAATTGCAAGACCGTACAGGTGAACCCTGCATCGGAGGTTAAGCCCATTGCTGCCGCTGTGCAGACTAAGAAAACGCTTAGCCAGAAATAACCGAAGCACTCGGAAAAGGTGGTGCACAAGGATTACCACCTTTTCCTTTATTTGATTATTAACACTTTAAACCTATCAGCTATTGGCTGTAAACCGAAAGGACTACTTGTCAACCCCTTGTTTATTTCAACCTGCTGCAAGCCATCGCGATTCGCTCTATCGCTTTCCGCAATTTTTCTTCAGAAGTAGCATAAGAAAACCGCACACAATTATCAGCACCAAAAGCGCTGCCACTCACGATAGCCACATGAGCGCTGTGTAGGATGTATTCTGCAAAATCATCTGCGTTGCGAATCAAGGTATCGCCATCACTTTTGCCAAAAAAATTGCTAATATCCGGGAAAAGATAAAAAGCGCCTTCCGGACGATTGACCTGAAAACCAGAGACTTGCGAAGTAATTTCTACCACTAAATCACGACGGCGCTCAAAAGCCTCGCGCATCTCTTGTGTGGGCTTCATATCGCTCAACAGGGCATAAGCCGCAGCTTTCTGACCAAAAGCCGTGGCACCTGAGGTAATTTGCCCTTGCATTTTATTGCAGGCATCGGCGATCCACTTAGGCGCACCGAGGTATCCCAAACGCCAGCCTGTCATAGAAAAACCTTTAGAAAAACCATTGACCGTGACGGTGCGGTCTTTCACCTGTTCAAAAGCACCTATGCTAACGTGTTTGCCGACAAAGTTGATATACTCGTAAATTTCATCTGCCACGATTGTGATCTGTTCGTGCCGCGCCACCACATCTGCAATAGCTTTCAATTCATCGTGCGAATAAACAGAACCCGTAGGATTGCAAGGAGAAGAAAACAATAAGATTTTGGTGCGATCGGTAATAGCAGCTTCCACCTGTTGTGCTGTCACTTTATAATTTTGTTCAATACCCGCATAAACAAGCACAGGTGTGCCCTCTGCCAGTTTTACCAACTCCGCATAAGAGACCCAATAAGGGGACAAAATCACCACCTCATCGCCTTCATCCACCAAAGAGAGGATTACATTGGCGATAGACTGCTTGGCACCATTAGAGACGATAATTTGGCCAATGTCGAAATCGAGATTGTTATCGCGCTTGAATTTTGTTTGAATCGCCTTGCGCAATTCCACCAAACCAGGCACTGGCGTATATTTCGTAAAACCCTCATCGAGGGCTTTTTTGGCGGCATCTTTGATGTGCTGAGGTGTGTCAAAGTCAGGCTCTCCCAGGCTTAGGTCAATGACGTCAAAGCCTTTGGCAGCCAGGTCTCGTGCTTGTTGTGCCATTTTGATCGTGGCAGATTCTTCCATGCGTTGGATACGACGAGACAATAAAGATGATACGACAAGTTCCATTTTTTTACAAATTGTTTAACGCTTAATACCTCGTATTTCAAGTTTTACAAGAATTAAACGCAGATTTTTAAAATCCTGCAAATTTATTTCTTTTATAAATCTATTGCAAGCATATATTGGGCTTTACAGCAAAAAGTTACCTCATTGAACCCTATTTTTTTAGCAAAAGGCGTAGCACTTTGTCTGGCATCTGGTATCTGACATCTGACATCTTTTAGTATCTTTCCGCCGCAAATCGCAACACCTACAAGCATGAGCAAAAAGAAGCCGGGCAATTCAAAAAAACAACCATCGAGAACAATTTCCGCTGCACCAAAACCGATCAAGGCACTAAAACCTAAGGTATCAATGGAGCGCGCTCCTATTGTTTCCAGTGCAGATGGGCTACTACAAAAAATCTTCTGGGGCTTGGCAGGAGTTTTCCTGATTGCTACCATCATCCTTTCCCTTGGCAGCGGTATCAATGCCGATGACGAATATCAAAATGATTATTCAGAAAAGCTGGTTGCGTATTACACCACAATGGGCAAGGATACCAGCGCCCTGAACATTCCGAAAGGCAATATGCACCTGTACGGTGGTTTTTTTGATCTAGTGACTGGTTTTGCCAATAAAGCGCTTGGTTTTGATACCTACGACCGAGCATACCACCAGGTGCGGCACGTTTTTAATGCGGTGCTGGGCGTGCTCACCATGCTTTTTGTAGGACTAACTGCTAGAGAGATTGCCGGTTGGCGAGCGGGAATTTTGGCTTTAGTGCTCCTATTTTTATCGCCCCGATTTCTGGGGCATTCGTTGATGAATCCTAAGGACATTCCGTTTGCGGCAGGTTTTGCCATTGCGAATTATTATATTATTTTGTTATTAAAAACTTTACCAAAGCCTGAGTGGGGTACGCTAATTGGCTTGGCGCTGGGCTTGGCGCTGGCGCTGGCTACGCGTGCGGGCGGTTTATTGCTTTTTGGCTACCTTGGTTTGTTTCTGGGTTTGGATTTTCTTTTTAAGCACGGGCTCAAGGGTTTATCAACACATTCCAACCTCGTTGGCAGGTATGCGATGTATGGCATTGGGGTGGCAGTAGTGGGCTACATTTTAGCTATTCTGACCTGGCCATGGGCATTGCAAAGCCCGATTGCCAACCCATTAAAAGCTTTGAGTGAATTCTCGGCACTGGGTGTGAAAATCAGAGTTTTATTTGAAGGCGAAAATGTAATGTCGGATAAAACAATTTGGTATTACCCCGTCCTCTGGATGATAAAAACAATTCCTTTATTTGTACTAATCGGATTTGCAGGAAGTTTTGTGCTTTTCCGGAGCCTTTGGAAAAAATACGCACCCATTCCTGTGCTGCTGATGCTTTTTGCCTCCATCTTTCCGGTTTTGTACATCATTTACAAAGATTCAACCCTTCACGATGGCTGGCGACACCTCCTCTTTGTTTATCCAAGCATGGTGGTGATGGCAACGCTATGCTGGATGGTGATCGAATCTCTTTTTTCAAAAAATAAAATTGGCAGGTACATAGTTTATGCCGTGTTGGGCTTATTGCTATTAGAGACAAGCGTTTTTATAGGCAAAAACCCGCACTACCCTTATGTTTACTTCAACCCTATCGGTGGCGGCATAAAGGGTGCTTATGGCTATTACGAAACAGATTATTGGGGTGTGAGTACCAAGCAAGCCGTGGATTGGATGGAAAAGCAGGGTTTAATCAGTGCCAATATGCAAGACACGGTGGTGATCGGCACGAGTTTTTGGTATCCTGTGAGCCGGCTGGCTGGCAAATACAAGGGCAAAGTACAAGTGAAATACGTCCGTTTCAACAACAGGTACGCAGAGCAGTGGGATTATGGCATTTTCCCTTCGCGGTACATTCGGGGGCCGCACCTGCGCAACAAAACTTGGCCCAATAGTCGGGCTATTGTTGCTATCAAAGCCAATGGCGTTCCCTTGACAGCCATCGAAAAAGATGAAGATCATTTTGTCTTCCGTGGCGAACAGGCGATTAAGGCCCAGAATTGGCAGCAGGCAATAACAGAATTGCAGCAAGAAACGGCAAAACATCCAAACAACGAGCTTGCCTGGCAAGATTTATCGAGCGCCTACATCAATTCCGGCAATTTTCAGGAAGCGATCAAGGCTGCCAGCCAGTCATTGCAAGCGGCCCCGCAAAACGAAACAGCACTATACTTTTTGGGCTTATCCTATCTGAATATCGGTAATGTTAATGAGGCAATCAATACCTTTCAGCAGTGCATCAAAGTGAACGAAGAAAACGCAGTAGTTTATTATTACCTTGGGGTAGCATATCAGCAGTTGCAAAATTGGCAGGCGGTACTCACCAATGCCAACGAAGCGATAAAACTCAATCAGCGATTCAAACAAGCTTATGAATTGGCGGCTACTGCCCTGGAGCAGCAGGGTGATGTACAAAGTGCACAGCGCTACCGAGAAGCGGCAAGCCAGTTTTAGTATTGATCATTTAGTATTGACCATTTAATACTTGCATTCAGCCTTGAATTACAAACTACTTTTTCCGACGTACCTCAACCGGTACCGCTTTGTGCAAAATGCTTTGAAAAAATATAGCCCATTCGGGCAAGGGCTTAGCCTGGGCACGGGAGAGGGGGACTATGATGCCACGATTGCAAAACATTGCAAACATTTGATTGCTTGCGATATCAACGAGCAGGATGTCGCTTTTGCAAGAGCTTTAAATCGCAATGTAAAAAACCTTGATTATCAAGTAGAAAACGCGCTTGAACTCCGTTTCGGGAAAGACGCTTTTGATCTGCTGGTATCGGTAGAGGTGATTGAGCATGTCGGAAAACCCCAACAAATGATGCAAGAAGTAGCCAGGGTGCTCCGCCCGGGCGGTATTGCCATTATCACCTTTCCTTCCCTGGATTTTCCTTTCACCTACGATCCTGTGAACAAATTTTTTGGCCGTAAAGTCATATCTCAGGGCGCTTATGCTTTTGGGCATGAATATCTCATCTCTCCGGCTGATTTTCGTCAATGGCTAAAAGAAAACCACATGACAATTTTGCAAGAACAAAACCTAAGTGGCTATTTGATAGGGCTTTTAGAAATGTACTGGACGGGCTGGGTGCAGCGTATTTTCAAGGCAAATGCCGCTAATGTTTCTGAAAAAAGTAAAAAAAGGGCGCTCCGCCCTTCTGCAAAAGAACCTATTTTGACGGTGGTCACTGCTTGCTTCTTATTTTTGGATAAAATACTGTTTGAGCAATCAAAATACGCCATTGGCAAAGGTTTTGTAATTCAAAAAGAATCTACTTACATTCAAAAAGAAAATAGCTTCAACACATGAATGGTAAACTAAAAACCCTACAAGACAAGACAAGCGAAGCGCAGTTGGGCGGTGGAGAAGACCGCATCCATGCGCAACACGCCAAAGGTAAACTTACTGCCCGCGAAAGAATCCATTTTCTGCTTGATCAGGGTTCGTTTGAAGAAATCGGGATGCTGGTGACGCACCGAACAACCGATTTCGGAATGGATAAACAGATCGTGCTGGGTGATGGCGTAGTGACGGGCTATGGCACGGTGGATGGCAGATTGGTGTATGTTTTTGCACAAGATTTTACGGTTTTCGGGGGATCCCTTTCTGAAACCCACGCCGAAAAGATCTGCAAAATCATGGATTTAGCTATGAAAAATGGAGCACCCGTCATCGGGCTAAACGACTCCGGTGGTGCGCGTATCCAGGAAGGGGTGAGTTCACTGGGCGGTTATGCCGATATTTTTTACCGAAATGTTATGGCTTCGGGTGTAGTGCCGCAGATTTCAGCCATCATGGGCCCTTGCGCCGGTGGTGCCGTTTATTCTCCTGCTATGACCGATTTTATTATCATGGTAGAAAATTCTTCCTATATGTTTGTGACAGGCCCCAACGTGGTAAAAACCGTTACAAATGAGGAAGTAACATCTGAAGAACTGGGCGGCGCTTACACACATGCCACTAAATCGGGTGTAACCCATTTGGTAGCAGCCAATGACCTGGACTGCATTCAGCAAGTAAAACGATTATTGAGTTATTTGCCTCAAAATTGCGAAGAAACGACTCCGAAATTGCCTTACAAAATCGGCACAGAAATCCGCGAGGACCTGCTAAAACTCATCCCTGAAGACCCACAGCAGCCTTATGACATGCGCGAGGTGGTACAAGGAATCGTAGATGAGGATTCTTTTTATGAAATCCATAAAGATTACGCCGAAAATATCGTAGTCGGTTTTGCACACTTGGCAGGGCGCAGCATTGGTATTGTAGGTAATCAACCGATGAGCTTAGCTGGGGTTTTGGATGTAAACAGTTCTAAAAAAGCGGCGCGTTTCGTTCGATTCTGCGATAGCTTCAATATCCCCCTACTGGTTTTGGTGGATGTACCCGGCTTTTTGCCTGGCACAGATCAAGAGTGGAATGGCATCATTATGAATGGCGCAAAACTTTTGTATGCCTTCAGCGAAGCAACGGTGCCACGAGTCACGCTGATTACTCGAAAAGCTTATGGGGGCGCTTATGACGTAATGAACTCCAAACACATCGGTGCTGATATGAATTTTGCCTGGCCCAGTGCCGAAATTGCTGTAATGGGTGCCAAGGGCGCTTCCGAAATTATTTTTAGGAAAGAAATACAATCAGCAGATAATCCCGCGGCCATGTTGCTCGAAAAAGAACACGAATACCAAGAGCTTTTTGCCAATCCTTATCGGGCAGCCAGTCGCGGTTTTGTGGATGAGGTGATTCACCCCAGGGATACCCGCAGAAAGTTAATCAAGGCTTTTGCAATGCTGGAAAATAAAGTAGCGCATTTGCCTCGCAAAAAACACGGGAATATCCCACTTTAGTCGAAAAAACGAACCAAAATAATTTTAAATAAGGCATGCACACTTGCACTTCTCGACAGATTTGTTTAACTTGTTTAACAAACGAAGCTTAAAGTTGCCTTAAAAAGATTTCGACACTCATTATACTGGTCTTTCTTCACAACTGCCTGAAGAAAGACTTTTTTCTTCAATACAAAATATCATACATTTGCAAGCAGTCGAGACATTGTAACAAATCCCAGTGTTGTCAATCTTTTAGCTTTGCAAACGCTCAATGAGATAATATTCGTTTTTAGCCATACCAAGTTTTGTAAAAATGATTCAAGTTTTTGTTACAGGCGGTACTTTTGATAAAGATTACAACTACATCACCGGAACACTTTTTTTTAAAAGTACGCACCTCCCGCTTATGTTTGACAGAGGGCGCTGTACGCTGAGCATTGATGTGAAGACCCTGATGATGGTGGATAGCCTCGAAATGACCGAAGCGGACAGGGCGATCATCGCGCACAATTGTCAGCGTTCGCCCCATCAAAAAATACTCATCACCCACGGCACCGACCGTATGGTGGAAACCGCCACACACTTGGCTCAATCCAATATCCTGGACAAAACAATCGTACTGACCGGCGCAATGATTCCTTACGCTTTTGGTACTTCTTCCGATGGTTTTTTCAACCTTGGCAGTGCACTGGCTTTTGTACAAACCCTCCCGCCGGGGGTGTACATTGTGATGAACGGTAGGTATTTCGACTGGCACAATGTCAGAAAAAATACCCTGACCGGCAATTTTGAACCATTGGATGCAGGGTAGTAACGCCCATTTTACTTAACTACTTGATAATCAACTCTTTGATGTAATTTTCTCCCAAGCCTTCGTTTAAGGTATGTAAAATCTTTTCTCGACCATAAGACAATTCCTGCCGGAGCGGTGCGGAGTCAATCGTGATATAGAGTTTTTGCCCTCGAAGCTTAATATCAGATGTGTAACGGCTGATGGTGTTGCCCATTTGCTTTTCCCAGAGTTCGTGAATTCGGTTTTGGTGCAGTTTTGACTTGAGGCGATACGTTTCTACCAATTCCTTCAGTGCGTCTTTGATGCTTTGTTCATTTGAGTTACCCATGATATTGGCATTTTTAGTTAGGAAATAGCCTTGCCGTTTTCGATTCGGAATATTTGATAGGGCGTTTCTAATTGCTGTACCATTTCTTCTATGCGCTGCGCATCGGTATCTGTGATAAAAATTTGCCCAGATGATTTTTCTAACAATAGATTCAACAGCCGCTGCACTCTACTTTTGTCCAATTTATCAAAAATATCGTCAAGCAGGAGCAAAGGTTGCAATTTTTTTTTCTGATGCAATAGCTCGTGCTGTGCTAATTTAAGCGCCAATGCCAGTGATTTCAACTGTCCTTGCGATGAAAAATTTTTTGCAGAATAGCCCCCGATTTTGATTTCAAGGTCATCCTTGTGAATGCCCGCGGTGGTGCGCTGTAGTATCCGGTCTTTGTCTGTTGTATCATGGAGCAGGGTAGAAAAATCCTTTTGCTGCAATTGGGAATCATACTGGCAATCAACAAGTTCGCTGCTGTTGGAAATATAGGCATATTTTTGCTGAAAAATGAGATTGAACGCAGCAATAAAATCACGCCGCCGCTCAAAAATACGTTTGCCAGGTTCTAATAATTGAAGGTTGTAGGCATCCAGCAAATTAGGGTTGAAGCTTTTCGTTTCAGCAAAATGCTTCAAGGCGGCATTGCGCTGTTGGAGAATCTTGTTGTAAAGCAGCAGCGCCTCCAGGTAAGTCGAATCTAATTGAGAGAGGGTGTTATCCAAAAATCGCCGCCGCACCTCACTACCGTCCACGATCAGCTCCGTATCGTCAGGGGCAATCATCACCACAGGAAAAGCGCCGATGTGATCGGCAATTTTTTTGTACAAAATGGTGTTCAGCTCAAGTTCTTTTAGTTTTCTGGGAATCACCTTTGCCACTACCTTGTCTGCTTTGCCAAATTTGGTTATGAGCGCCTCTATTCTGAAAAAATCAGCCTGGTGCTTTAGTAAATGGCTATCACTCAGTCCCGTATGGCTTTTGCCCATGCAGATGTAATAGATAGCGTCGAGCAAATTCGTTTTGCCCATGCCATTCAGCCCTACGAAACAGTTGATATGAGGCGAACAGGCAATTTCCTGCTGCTCATAATTTTTAAAATTGGTGAGTTTAAGCTTGTTCAGATACAAATCTTGCTTTCCTTTTCAGCAAAGGTAGGGAGACTTCCGAAGAACCAAACTACTTCGGAAGTCTTTTCTTATTCTGAGTCGGGCCCGAAGGTGTACAAGTACAAATCACAGCAGGGGTCTTCGAGGATAAGCCGATTGTTTTCGAGTCGAATGTTTTTTTCAGAAGATTCAAAAGCGTTGGGATTAGCCACGGTGAAGTCAATAACCGCGCCTTCGACCTGATTTTCAATGGTATATACGCCAGTTGAAATGATATTTCCCTGGTCGTATATTTTGTAAGAAGCATCCGACTTAAACTCCACATGGGTGAAAAAGGCTTCGTAGCCCCTACCCGCAAAGCCACCGCTGATGCTTTGCAGTTGCCACTTTCCTACGATTTCACTTTCTACCTGTGGCTCTTCTTTTTCATTGGCGCAGCTACTCACGAGGAATAATCCTAAAAAAATACAGAGGGTGATTGCTTTCATAAAAATAGATTTATTTTTATTCAACTCTAAAAGACGGCAAAAGTGGAAAAACCGTTGGCGAAAAGCCCAAAATTGTGCAAAACAGGTCTCCTTATTGCCCTTCGATTGCAGATAGCTGATGAGTATCACGCTGTGCAATTTGGCAATTTTTAAACCGATGCCCTCTAATCATCACGCATTTTTCTATTTTTGCCAAAATCTTTATTTCAAATGAATCTGCTGATAAAGCATGTCCACATTACTGATCCTTCCACTTCCTACCATGGTCAATTGCTCGATATTTTTATAAAAGAGGGTATCATTCAGTCTATTCAAGCCAATCTAGATATCGAAAACGCGCCTATTTTTGATGCGAAAGGGGCATACGCCTCTCCGGGCTGGATAGATATAGGCGTGCAAGCCTGCGATCCTGGGCTGGAGCACAGGGAAGACCTCCATTCGGCAACCCAGGCAGCGGCGGCAGGTGGTTTTACGGCCATTGCGGTACAGCCCAACACGCTTCCTGCCATTGATTCTAAATCTCAAGTCCTTTATATTAAAAAAAATACCCAGGGCAACATCGTTGATTTCTATCCAATTGGTGCCATTTCCGACCATTGCGAGGGAAAAGACATCACGGAGATGCTCGATATGCACGAAGCGGGCGCGTTGGCTTTCTCTGATGGCAAAAAATCAGTACAACACAGTGGCTTGATGCTCAGGGCATTACAATATGCTATTCCATTCAATGGTATCATCATTCATCAAGCCTTGGACAAAGCGATCGCTGCCGATGGGCAGATGCACGAGGGTATTGTGAGCACGATGCTCGGCATGAAAGGGATTCCCAATCTAGCAGAAGAATTGATGGTACAGCGGGACCTACAATTGCTGGCTTATGCGGGTGGGCGTTTGCACCTTGCCAATGTGAGCACTGCTGGTGCCGTGGCTCGTATTCGGGAAGCCAAAGCAATGGGATTGAATGTGACCGCTTCGGTAAGCGCGCTACATCTTTTATTTGAAGATAATGCCATTGCAGAGTTTGACACCAATTTCAAAGTGATGCCGCCACTGCGCAGCGCGTCTGATCGGGAGGCCTTGATACAAGGTTTGCAAGATGGCACGATTGATTTCATCGCATCGAATCATACTCCGATTGATACAGAAGGCAAAAATCTTGAGTTTCCTTATGCCGATTTCGGTGCGATTGGCTTGGAAACAGCCTTTGCTACGAGTTGGATGGCGCTAAGGGACTGGATGCCGATGGAGCAATTGATAGAAAAACTGGCGATTCGCCCTAGAAAAATTTTTGGAATAGAAGTGCCTTGTATCGAAATGGGACGCACCGCCAATATGACGATTTTCGATCCGGCACACACCTGGGACTTTACCGAAAAGCACATTCGCTCCAAGTCTAAAAATTCTCCTCTAATCGGTAAAAAACTAAGCGGTAGGGTTTTAGCGATCATAAACAATCATCAATCGGAAATTTTTGAGCATCTATAGAAAAAATCTTTGCAAGCAAGATTTTTTTCGCATTTTGTACTGCGAATAACCACTATTGGTGAGTTATCATCAATTTTTACCTTGAATCAAATTTTTTTAACCGACTTTAAACCAATATCGTATGAGTACCTTAGATTCTCCTCAAGTAGTTGATCCAAAATCCGTATCACCCCGCCCTACTATCTTACGGTATGGCCTCATCAGCGGGCTTGTGCTGGTGGCTTACTCTATGTTGGGCATTGCAACTGGATTGGCAACACCCGAAAGCGGCGTTGCGCTCTGGATTTTGTACTCCCTGATCTCCATTGTGATTGCAGTACTGATCATGGTAATGCCTACCAAAAAACACCGTAATGAAGATTTGGGAGGATACATTTCTTTCGGAAGGGCTTTCGCTGTAGCTTTTCTCACTGCTTTGGTCGCCTATACAATTTCCATCTTATTTTCTTTTGTTTATAATACTTTTATTGACCCTGACTATGCAGTAAGAACAATAGAAGGCATGAGAGGATTTTATGAAATGCTCGGCATGTCAGAAGAACAAATTGAATTAGCCATAGAGCAAGGCAAAGCGCAGGTAGAAGATGTTTCAATCGGGAAAAAATTACTCTCAAATGTATGGGCTTTACTTGGCGGTAGTGCGATGGGCGCTATTCTGGCGCTGATTATTGCTGCTATTATGCAAAGAAAACCACCAGTAGAAACCGCAGTTTAATAAATTGATGCAAACTAACATTGGAATAAAATACGGAACACTAACAGGAGTAGGCGTAGTCGCTTACTTCCTGTTTTTTTATTTGGTCAATGTACGATTATTTTTCACCCCCTTTGTCGTCTGGAGTGTTGTAGTCGTTTACCTCATTGGGATGGTACTAGCCTGCAATAAGCAACGCAAAGCACAAGAAAATTTTCCTTTCAAAATGGCTTTACGCACTGCTTTTCTAACATTCACGATTGCTAGTATTACCTATTACACTTTTACTTACTTACTGTACAATGTATTTGATACCGAACTCGTTGAAATTCAAAAAGAAATACTTTTTGAGCAAATGACCGCGATGGCAAAAAGATTTAAGCTATCGGATCTGCAAGGTCAAATACAGGATTTTTCAAATCGAGATTTCAGCATAACGCTGCGCAATTCGCTACTCGCTTTATCGCAAAGTTTAATCGGAGGCTTTGTGCTATCGTTAGGGTTAGCTGCCCTGATGAGGCGATAATTTTTTACCACAATTCATGCTGCTATTCGCCTTCGTACCATTTTTTATACTTAAAATTGCCATTGGGCGTTTTCAAACACAATGCCTTTTGATACAATGGATATTTCTGTAGTCATACCGCTGTACAACGAAGAAGAATCCTTGCCAGAACTGGAAGGCTGGATTCGGAGCGTGATGGAAGCGCAGCATTTTAGTTACGAAATCATTATGGTGGATGACGGGAGCAGAGACCGCTCCTGGCAGGTGATCGAGCAGCTTTCGCAGCAAAATCCGCAGGTGTATGGTATTAAATTCCGCAGAAATTATGGCAAATCCGCTGCCCTCAATGTCGGCTTCCAGATAGCGCAGGGCGATGTTGTGATCACGATGGATGCCGATTTGCAAGATAATCCGAATGAAATACCAGAACTATACCACATGGTTCAAAAAGAAGGTTTTGATATGGTTTCGGGCTGGAAAAAAAAACGGTACGATCCTCTTTTTACAAAAAATCTTCCGAGCAAATTCTTCAACTGGACAGCGCGGCGCATGACCGGCATCCGGCTACATGACTTCAACTGCGGGCTTAAAGCCTATAAAAATACCGTGATAAAAAGCATAGAAGTCTATGGCGATATGCACCGCTACATTCCGGTGCTGGCAAAATGGGCAGGATTCAAAAAAATCGGGGAAAAGGTGGTACAACACCAGGAACGAAAGTATGGCGTGACCAAATTCGGAATGGAGCGCTTCATTCGAGGTCCGTTGGACTTACTCACGGTCATTTTTATATCCAAATTTGGCAAGCGCCCCATGCACTTTTTCGGAATGATGGGCACGCTGTGTTTTGTTATCGGGTTTGTAGTGCTTGCTTATTTGAGCATTGCCAAGCTGGTGTACAAAGAATATGGCATCACGGATCGCCCCTTGTTTTACTTGGGTATTTTGGCACTTATCGTTGGCACACAGCTATTTGTCACAGGTTTTATGGCGGAGTTGGTCACGCGCAATGCCCCGGAGCGCAACCAGTACTTGATCGAAAAAACGATTTATCCCGATAAGCAATTATTGAATCACAAGCACTTGTTTTGATAAAATAGTGATTGACTGTTTTTTATAATTGCATTAGCGAAATCAGCATATTAGCTTACACATTAATAACCAGCACTTTGAGTTTCAAACGAGTTATTCTACTTTCTCCTGCCCACCCTTTACGCGGTGGTATTGCCGCTTTGTCAGAAAGACTCGCGATAGCCCTGCAAGACGATGGCGTAGCGGTAACGATCTACTCGTTTCGCTTGCAATATCCAACGATTTTATTCCCCGGAAAAACCCAATTCACTGCTGATCCTGCCCCAGATCAGCTGCATATCAAAACGGTCGTTAGTTCCATTAATCCATTCAACTGGTGGCGCGTAGGAAAAATGATTCAAGCGGAAAAGCCCGATTTATTGATCATCCGCTATTGGTTGCCGTTTATGGCACCCTGCCTAAGTACTATTGCCCGGATAGCTAAAAAAAATAAACATACCAAAGTAATTACCATTGCTGATAATGTTTTGCCACACGAGAAGCGCCCAGGCGATTATTGGTTGACTCGATATTTTGTGAAAGCGGTAGATGCTTTTTTAGTAATGTCCCATGCGGTGGAGCAAGACCTGCGGCAATTTGACCAAGTCAAACCCATCGTGTATAGCCCCCATCCTATTTATGACCATTATGGCGACCCCCTTGAACAAGAAGCTGCCAAAGCCTATCTGAAGCTTTCGCAAAACGACAAGCATCTGCTGTTTTTTGGTTTTATTAGAAAATACAAAGGGTTGGATTTGCTGTTGGAAGCCCTGGCAGATGAGCGCTTGAAAAAGATGCACTTAAAACTAATCGTTGCTGGTGAATTTTATGATGATCCGGCATTGTATGAAGAATTAATCCACAAGCACCATCTGAGCCATCAGGTGATTTTGCACCAAGATTTTATACCAAATGAGCAAGTAAAATATTATTTTGGCGCAGCAGATTTGATCGTGCAGCCCTACCGTTCCGCCACGCAAAGCGGTATTTCGCAAATTGCTTACCACTTTGAAAAACCAATGATCGTAACCAACGTGGGCGGGCTTCCTGAAATCGTGTTTCATGGCGAGACGGGCTATGCGGTAGCACCTGAGCCAGCAGCAATTGCCTCCGCTATTGTTGACTTTTTTGAAAATGATAAGGCGGCTCAGTTGCAAGCGGCTATTAAAAAACATAAAAAACTGTTTTCCTGGGATCGGATGTTGGAGAACCTTCACCTTCTATACGAAAAAATATAGAAATGGCTAAAAAAAATACAAATACCAGAAAAAGCTATGAACCTGCCGTAGAAAGTCAGATTGATACCAGTGTGATGCTGCGCGCCATCGCCATTTCGGGTGTGCTATTGGGGGTAGTGCTGGCATTATCATTTGTGTATATGCCACAACTGCTGGGCGCGTCAAAATTTGCCAGAGCAGCCCAAATCGGAATCGAACTGTTTTTTATCTGGATAGTCATCACGAGTACCATTAGGAGCATCCACGCCATCAGGACAAAAATTCCCAATTACAAACTGCTTATCGGCGGTTTTCTGACGGCTATACTCGCCCCTCTAATCCGAGCGCTCGTTTTAAAAATCATTAGCTCCTTTAATGAACAAGTGCAAGTTGCGACCTTTACACTGGATGGCATTAAATTCTTTGCAGGCTTAGGGCTACTTGCCGCTGCGATTGCCCTCATACGCCTGCGCGTGCGCAATCGAGCGATCGGCAATATGCTGGAATTGGCACTGATCGCGCTTGTTGCATTTTTGTTTTTTTATTTTATGAAAT
The DNA here is from genome assembly GCA_964526645.1 of uncultured Saprospiraceae bacterium. Classification (GTDB taxonomy): domain Bacteria; phylum Bacteroidota; class Bacteroidia; order Chitinophagales; family Saprospiraceae; genus JADJNW01. Next base: position 10,624 of record CAZGJN010000025.1, on the reverse strand, counting down.
AAAGATGAATCCTCGCATCCAAGAAATGATTGCCCAGAGTATCGCCACTAAGCAAGCCGTACTCGCTGATGAAAAACTCCTGGCCACTGTACAAAAAGTGGCAGACCACTGCATAGCAAGCTATCAAAACAAAGGGAAAATTCTCTTTTGTGGAAATGGTGGCAGCGCTGCGGATGCCCAGCACCTGGCGGCGGAACTGTCCGGGCGATTTTATTTTGATCGAGAACCGTTGTTTGCGGAAGCCTTGCATGTTAATACTTCTTTTGTGACGGCGGTAGCCAATGATTACAGCTACGAAGAGGTGTACGCAAGGATGGTGCGCGCAGCGGGTCGAAAAGGGGATATTCTTTTTGCGATGTCCACTTCCGGCAATTCACCCAATATCCTTCGGGCTGTTGAAGATGCTCGAAAAATAGGGATGACAACCATCGGCATGACAGGCGAAACCGGCGGGAAAATGTACAATTTGTGCGACTTTTTGATCAATATCCCCTCGCGAGACACCCCTCGCATCCAGGAATGCCACCTGATGTTGGGACACCTACTTTGTGAATTAATCGAGACTGCCTTGTTTTCAAAGCAAAACAACAAAAGTTTTTTATGACTATTGATAAAAGCTGGTCGCTTTTTCTGGATCGCGACGGGGTCATCAATCATCGGTTGCAGGGCGATTATGTTAAAAACTGGGCTGCTTTTCAATTTGAAACTGGTAGCCTGGAGGCAATTGCTGCCTTTTCAAAAATATTCGGATTTATTTTTGTAGTGACCAACCAACAAGGAATTGGCAAAGGACTAATGCAGGAAGCCGATCTACAAGCGCTCCATCAACAAATGCTGTTTGAAATCGAAAAAGTTGGTGGGCGAATTGACCAGATTTATCATTGCCCCCATTTGCGCAGCGAGCACTGTAACTGCCGGAAGCCTCGCATCGGCATGGCCTTGCAAGCTCAAAGTGATTTTCCGGCGGTGAATTTTTCCAGCGCCGTGATGGTAGGCGATACGTCTTCGGATATTGAATTTGGAAAGGCTGCGGGCATGTACACGGTTTTTATCTCCACCGAAAATTCGCCGCCACCGCATACTGATTTGCAATTTGCTTCGCTATCTTCTTTTTCAACCCACTTAATACAAACAAACTTTACCATTCAAAAATCACTTCCGTTGCACCATAGCCATAACGGGGGTGATACTCGTTTTTGAAAGTTTTTACCTCTGGCATTTGCATCAAGCGCGTAGCCAGCGCGTCGCGTAGTCGCCCCTCCCCTACGCCATGGATCACAAAAACCCGATTCACACCAAGCTTAATTGCTTTGTTAATAAATCTGTCAAAGTGTGTTAACTGCAAGTTTAAAATTTCTGCATTGCTGAGTTTTTTATGCCCTTCGGGTGCCAATTTTTCTATGTGTAAGTCAATTTCCGACTCAAAATGTGCTTTTTCAGCTACTTCGTGCGGATTGTCTTCTTCCTTGAAGTGCCAGGAAGGGCGCGTATTGCGCTGGGTATAGGTTTTTAAATCCTCATCGCCTTTCGAATTTTCCTGTTGAAAATTTTCAAATAGGCGAAAAAGGTGCGCCTGCCGATTGAGAAGTGGGGCTGTTTTGATCTTGCTAAAAAATTGCTTTGCTTTAATTTTTAAGTTTTTATGATATTGCAAGCCCAAGCCCTCGGTTGTAATTTGCTGACAATCAATATCAAAAACTGGCGATTCATTCAGTTGATCATACAGCATTTCGCCTATTTTGTAATAGGTCGAAGCAGCCAATTTCCCATTATCCGTCAATTTAAGACCATTCAGAAGAGAAAATTCATAATCATAAAGTACATCATATCTTGTGTCATTTATCAAATAAATTAAAAATTTTTCCGCCGTGCCGTCCTCTCGAAACATCGGTTCAAAGGCTAACTGAATGCCCTGGCTTTTCAAAATCGAGTACTGAATTTCCGGTCGGGGTCTATGAGGCGCTACTGGTGCTGTTTTTTCTACTACACCTTGTATTACCTTAGCTTTCACACTGGAGGCTTCTTCGTCCAATCTAGCAATATCTTCAGGGAAAGCCGGAATTTCCATATCATCACCGATCAACCGAACATTAATCATACCATCATCGAGCCAAGCGGTAACTACACCAACATCTCCGGTGTGTATCAGTTTAACTTTTGTACCTATTGCAAAAATCATTATGCTAAACTTTACAAAACAGGAATAATATCATCAAATATACAAATTTCATCAGTAAGAACAGCCGCTATTTTTCATTTTTTAACTCTCCGCGCAAGCTCCGCCAAAATTCGCCGAAAGATTCAAACTCTTTCCGAAAGCTCAAACCCGTACCTACCTGCAAACGCCTGCCACCGATGTCTGGCTGTAAGCGCTGATATACGCGGAGTTTGACACTTCGATCCTTACTCAGCACGTATTCAATCACTACATCATTGCCAAAAAAAGTACCTGCCGTTTGGGCAGAAGCTTGCGCACTGGCACCCAAATCAATATTTCCACCTACTAGCACTGTCAGTCTGTCATTGAAAAAGTTTTGCTTGAGCTGGATTTGAAATTCATCGCCTCTATTAAAGTCTTGACCATCACTCAAATCTATACTTTGATACTGATTGTAAGCTACATCCAAATCTATACCCGACAAAACACGACCATCGCCAATTAACTCAGAGAACAACTCCGTCAGGAGCATAGATAACTGATTGGAAACGAATTCACTAACCGTGTTGTAAAAAATTTCACTACCCTGGAAAGCCAGGTCAGATGGCAAAAATTGCCCCACCACAATCAAGCCAAATACCTGGCGATTCATTTCATTTTGATCTTGTTTTAATAAGCGAAGCTTACTATCTGTATAGTTTTTTAATTCACCGGCAAGTAATGGAAAGTTAATATCAAAATTGATAATAGGTCTTAATAGTTCTCCTTGTAACTGCATGACTAACAGCACATTGGTAGATTTGCTTGCATCGCGCTTGACATCATCTGGGGAATTTACCAAATACTCCTGAATAAAATTGGCAACCGAGGTAGTCAAACCCTTATATTCGGCTTGTAGGTTTATCCTTGCTCCAAAGGGGTCGCCCGTCCATTGAATAAAGCCACCACGCCGGATTCTAAAACTTTTATTAATAACATTATACAAGGTAAAAAGATAATTACCCTCTTCAATGGTATAATCCCCATACATCTGAAAATTACCATCGCGAGTAGTGACAATCCTCAGGTTTCCTCTACCCAATCCTTTGATAATATCGCCCGTTTGTTCATTAAAAACCAAATCTACCTTTGCTTGTTCGCGTACGGTCAGCTCCATTTCCAGGCTTACGCCTTTCAAATCAATTTGATTGACATTATTGCCGCCCTCTTTTTTCTGTTTGTCTTTAAACCGAACAAATTTTAATTCGGAAGCACTCCGTTCCGAACTGATAGGTATCACAATGTGGGTGCTATCGCCTACTATGGCATTAATAGAAATGTCAATTTTATCAAAAGCCCCTCTGAAACGAATATCGCCACGACCAAGCGCATGACCATAAAACAGCTTATTATCGCCCTTTTGAGTATCCAAAGCAAGAAAACGATTAGTTTGCAGCTGCACATCCAGCCTAAAATTCCGTAGGCGATCATGCCGAATTCCGCCAATGACAGTAGCCAGGTGCCCATATTTATCTTTAAGCATCACTCCTGTCATATCAAACAATTCATTATTCACATTCACAACACCTCTATCAAAAGTATATCGTGTTTTTAAATAATCAACCGTCAGGGCGCCATCGTTTAGAGTCAGAGATCCACTCATATTTGGCTTGGCTGGCAAGCCCTCAAATCGCACTCTGCCGCTAAATACGCCTTCGGTTTGAGATACTACATTTCCAATAAAATATTCCGCAATACAAATAGGGTAATTAATAATATCAACTGTAAAGTCAAAATAATGTTGTTGCTTTTCTAAGGCTTTTGGATCAACGGGGTTGCCCGAATCAGATAAGTTGAAAAGCCCTTGGGCTACCAGCTGTTGCTCCGCATTGCTAACAATAGAAAGGTAAGCATTGACAGGGCTTTTGAGGCTTTTCGCATTTGCTTCTATACAAAATTTACCGTAGGGGTCATCATTAATTGCCAGAGAATCGGAAGTAAGCTCTACGTTAAAGTCTGTCATTTTAAATAAATTTCCTACTCGTGCAACCATATCAAATTTGCCGCCAAAATCGAGCGATTCATAATCCCAATACTGATCAATATAATTAAAATCAACATTAAAAAATGAAAACAACAAGCCTTTTTCATTATAGCTTTGTAATGAAATTTTTCTATCTCTATTCGTCATGCTGAAATTTTCAACATTCAGATAATCTTTCCCGATTATAATACTGTTATTGGGATCAATCAGCCAGTAATCTTTCAAAATTACTAAGTTGAGCGGCTTCAAATAAACCTGAAAAAGCGTACTATCCTTTGGAAAAAGCGTGCCATCCAAGCTAAGATTATCTTGAAAGCCAGCCGAAAAGTTAACCGCAAAATCAAGGGTGTCTCCTTTTAGATGGTTCTGAAAAACAATAGTTTTTAATTCCGTTTTTTCATTAATAACGGTAGAATTAATTAGGGCATCCATTTGTCCATACTCTTTTTTCGCCCTCAGAAACATACCAATATCCTCCAATTCTGCGCCCGCGTATTTCAAGAAAGGTAACTCCGCCATAAGGAAAATAGTATCCTCTGCACTATCATAAAATCCTTCTACAACAGCATGTTCAATAATACCAAGTTTGTTGTCTATTATTTTATTCAGCCCTTTAGAATTAACTACCTCGATATTATAGTTAAATTTACAATCATTTACTTTTTTACTTGATGCTTTGAGACCTAAATTTTTAGAGAAAGTAGGGTAATTGCGGCCGAAGTACTGGAGAAAGACATCTGGGATCTGTGCAATATCGAATGTGCCAATAATTTCCCCTTTGATAAGATCGGAATCTATATTAAATATTTTATTACCGGTTCCACTCGTATCAAAATAGGAACGCGCCGTAAAAAAATCTACTTTATAATTATCTTTTTGATTGTGTAAAAAATTGAGGTTCTCCATATTAATAGTTCCCTCAAAATTGGACAGCTGCCGATTGCGAAGGTTGAGATCTACCTTGCCACTCACAATCACATCTTTTTCAGATAAGTTAAGTTTATTTAAATCTAATTTATTTACATCCGCATAAAAATCAAAAATTGGCACACTATCTTTAAAATTAAGTAAGCCCGTAAATGAAAAATCAATATTATCATCCTTAATAGCAAAAATACCATTAAACAAATTGCTATTGAGTTCACCTGAAAGGTTGGCATTCTGATAGTTATAATTTTTAAAAGAAAGATTTTGAATATTGGCGATCAGCTGTACCTTTGCTGTACTACCAGTAAGTCCTCGCCCGTCTTTCACCTCCGAAGTGGCATTTACAAGTCCAAAATCCCTATTATTTAGCCATACACCCAAATCAAAAGATTCCAGCGTCAATTTACCCGAATAGCCTGCTTTTTCTTTGCCGTTTTTCAAGTTCATTCGCATATCAAGTATCGCCCGACCAATGTCGCTGCGCAAATCCCCATACGCTACAAAATCTTCAAAAAAGCCATCGAAACTACCGCGGAAATTGATTTTGCCGAGGCGATCAAAATTGCTGGACAAATTATACCCTGGGATCAATTGCTTGAGGGTTTCAATCCTTGTACCCAAACGTTCCAAACTAAGGTTAAGGATTTCCTCGTTTTTAACAGCCAAATTCCTTGAGCTAAAATCCCCCTGCAAGGTAGAACCGTCCGACAAGCGCAGATTCAAATCTTTTCCGCGGAGGTTATTGACTCTACCCCGCACCTCCCCATCCAGGATAATCATTTCTTCCCTGTTGCTAGCAAAAAAAGTGTTTTCTTCCAAACCTGGAGCGAAAACCATGATGTCACTCAAGGCAATCACAGCGCTATGAATGCGTGCATCCATATTCACTGCATCAGTAAAATACTCAAAATCAGGCAATTGTTTGTATCTAAAAATAAGGGTATCCCCAATTTCGCTGTAGGGAGTCCTTATTTTGAAATCGTAAAGTGCTAACTGTCGTTGCGAGACGGAAGCCTCTCTTGCCGTCAAGGCGCTGAGTTCAAAACCGCTCGATTCTCTAAACGCCATTTTGACGATTTCCCCCTGATACACCTCGTCCGAAAAAGAAAAGCAACGGATGTTCATCTCAATATCGGATACATCCATGTGCTGGTAATCCAGGATATCGGCGGGTGTCATTTTCACAGGTGCTTTTGCAAAATTATGCAAAGAGAACTTCCCGCCCTGCATTTTGAAATCATCTACAACGATTTGGGTTGAAAGTGTATCATTGGCAGCACTCGAATCAATAATTTCTACAGCGGTTTCCACAGGAAAGGGACGTTCGGGAAATTCTTCTATAAAAAGCTGTGGTTCGGTCAAATCAATGGAGGTGGCGTGGATTTTTTTCCCGGGAAGGTCTAATTCCCGAATCTGAATATTCCCTTTGGATAGGGCTGCCAGGAGTCTTTGTCCGCGTACTTTGTCTTCTTTTTGGAATACAACCTGCTGAAGGTGAAGTTTTTTTAAATTAATTTGAAACGGCTCTCTCTCTTTTTCCGGCTTTTGTTTTTTAGGAAAAAGCCTATCCAGCAGTATTTCAAGATTATTTGCTTTTGCATTTTCAGCCTTGCGCAGGTAAAGCCGCGCATTTATCAGGCTAAGTTCATCAATGATGAGTCCTTGTTTCAAAAACACAATAGGATTATCCACAAAATCTACCTTGAGTAATTCGCTGTACAAGAGGGTATCCCTTTGGGAGTCTTCCACATAAAAACCCTTGATGGTCAGCCGATTAAGAAAGCCAAAATACAAATAATCTATTGAAACCTTCGCCTGGAGTTTTTCACTCAGGGTATTGGTTACTTTTTGCGCTACCTGGTTTTGTACAAGAGGAATTTGCCAAATGATAGCAGCGAGGATAAACAGAAAAAAAGCCCAGGACACCACATTGCCAACCCATCGCAATATAGTATTTCTGACTCTTCGCCAGGGTTTGTGCCTTATGGTCGAAATCGGATACTGCTTTTCTGGCTCCATGCTTGCGGTCGAGCTTTTCAAATTTTAACTTGCAAAGTAAATCGAATGATGCACACTTTAATGATTTTAACGAAGAATTAATATCACTGTAAAGCGCTAGTGATAAAATCGAGCGCCCTTCGTTCTGTCCAATAAACGCCATTCTTGTCAAAAGTTACAAAGCCACAGTGCCCTCCCCAGCGTGGTATTTCCAAATAAAATGCCTTTGAGCGTTCGGCTTCCGTGATCGGATAACAAGCTTTGCTCAAAAAGGAATCATCTGCCGGATTAATCAGCAAAGTTGATACTTGGATGCCTGGTATGAAAGAAAGGCTACTGGCTTTTTGCCAATAGTCTTGGGCGCTTTGAAAGCCATGCGCGGGCGCGGTGTACCGCTCGTCAAATTCATCAAAGTTTCGAGGCAGGGGCTTGGAAGCATTCAATTGATTGGGGAATAAAATCGCCTTTTGTTGCAACTTTACATTGAGGGAGCGCATGAATCGCTTCAGATACAGGCGATTATACCATTTGTTAAAAACCTCGTTGGCGCTGGTCATTTCGCAGGGTACAGAAAATGCCACAGCCGCTTTGATGGCAGATGCAATGCCAGCACCGCGTTCGCCCATGTACTTTAACACAACGTTACCGCCCAGACTAAATCCCACTAAGGCAATATGCTGGTATTGATCTTTCTCAAGTACTGTTTTTATTACAAAATCCAGGTCTGAGGTCTCTCCCATGTGGTAGCTCCTCAATTGAAGATTGGGCGCTCCGCTACAACCTCTGAAATTGAGCGCGAGTACATCCCAGTTATTTCGATTGAAATAGCGTGCCATTCCTCTGATGTAGGGTCTTTGAGCGCTGCCTTCCAACCCATGCAAAGCAATAAGCAAGAGACGACTCCCCACGCGGGCCCAGTCTAAATCAAGAAAGTCATTGTCAGGGGTTATCAAACGTTCTCTTTCATAAGCTAGATGCCCAACGTGCCGAAAAGCCGCTGCGTACACGGTATTGATATGCCCATTTTTAAAAATCGAAAATGCTTTGTAGGTAGATGAAGACAAAAGGGGCATAGGATGATAGCATTTTTAGCGACGATTTGGCATTAGTGTTTTAATTACAAGATCGCTTTTTAGGTTATTTTCTTTTAATAATTTATCAAAAAAAATTGCTTTTTCCTTTGCCTCCTTTTCGCTGTTGTATAAAACATCGAAAAAAACGATGTATTGTTTGTTGCGCTGCGAAAAGCAACCCATCCACAGGCTATTTGCTGCAAATCCCATCGAAGCCAAAAAACTAATGCGCTGGGAAGCTTGTTCAAAATCAGTATATGCGCTTTCTTGAATGATAAATTTTCGGGTTTGAAAGTTGTACAACTGTTCACAATCATAGATCATCCGGGCATCTGCCACTACTTCCATTAACACCTCCGCTTGATTGAATCCTTTTTGCGCTAAAGCTTGCTCTGTTTGCAACAATAACAAGTAAGGCATGACCTGGCGGTTGTAGGGTTGCAAAAATAAGGTATCAATGAGAAAATAATCGGGCTCCCGATTGCTAAGGCTTTGCCGTGCCAGTACCTCCTGGCTGTAGCGCGCCTGGCTTATCGAACGATAAGGGCGTTGCGCTAATTCTTGATAAAAAACAATAGCGATAACAATCAAAGAGAAACTACAAAGCAACACCTGATTGTGCACAGAGCGATTGAACCGGAAAAAAATTCTCCTCATGTTCAAATCCAATGGGGTGATTTCAATTGGCAAACCCTTCCCAAACTTTTTCCACCAGAATTTCAGGGTAGTACCTCCTTTTTGTAAAATTTTTATCACCTCATTTTCTGTAATAAACTGTATCGCTTTGCGCCGATGCCTGAAGACATCTCGCCTGGCTGGCGTAAGGACGACATGTGCTTTTTTACTCAGGTTGACTACGATTAGCCCGAAACCGTTGTAAATACACTGATTCCGAAGTTCTTTCAATCGCTTATCATCGCTGTTAGGAAATACGTCTTCGCCGATAGCAATCCACTGCTCATCTGCATGATATTGCTTGAATTGCTCCACTGCGAGTATGTAGCGATACCGCCTCAAAAAATGAAAAATCAGGATGTATAAAAAGGCAAGAATCAGGATAGAAAACAAAAGATACACCACTGTATCTAACACGCCTACTCTTTTCACCAGATAAAAGTGTGCAATATGGCTACTTCCAAAGCCCAAAGCGGTAATCAGAAAACCAACCGTGATGCTATCCCAAACCAGCAGATGGCGCTGTAGGCGATAAAACACCTCACCGCTTGTTTCGAAAGAAGTCGCTTCCAGGGTCGCCCAAAACCTTGTTTTATCTTCTTTTTGAAAAGAATATGCTCCATCGGCTACAATTCCGCCGCTTCCCCGCAAGTCGGTAATGAGTTCAGGGTTGCCGGCTTTCACTCGGAAGCGGTAGTATGTTCTGAGTAATACTAGCGCCGCGCATTTGATGTCCTCTTCGCTGAGTGTGCTTGAGGGTTGGTCTGTGGATATGATATCTGGTTCCTGTTCCATTTTTTCTAAACCATTTGCTCCAACTGTTTCCAAAGTGTGACCACCTCTACTGCCTCGCGCACATCGTGTACCCGCAGGATTTTTGCGCCTTGCTGAAGCGCTACCATGTGCAGCGCGGTGCTGCCGTTCAAGGCGTGTTCAGAGGTACTTTGTAGTGGTTTGTATACCATTGACTTGCGCGAAATACCAGCCAGAATAGGTACCTCCAGTATTTGAAAAACATGCAAATGCTTCAAAAGTTGATAGTTACCGGCTACTGTTTTGCCGAAACCAAAACCCGGATCCAGTATAATATCTTTCAGCCCTATGGCTCGGAGTTTCCCAAGTTCCTGAATAAAAAAATCGAGCACTTCTGTTACGATATCCTGGTATGCTGTTTGCGTTTGCATATTTCCAGGCGTACCGCGCATGTGCATCAAGATGTAAGGCACACCGAGCGAAGCAACGGTTTCGTACATTTTTTCGTCGAGTGCTCCGGCTGAAATGTCATTCACAATATGCACGCCCTCGGATATTGCCGCTGCCGCCACACTTGCCCGGATGGTATCAATCGAAAGCAGGGCCTCCGGAAAATGATCTACGATCAACTGAATAATGGGTAGCACCCGCCTGAGTTCTTCCGCCTCTTCAATCACTTCCGCACCTGGGCGCGAAGACATGCCGCCTATATCAATGATAGAAGCGCCTTCGTGCAACATTTTTTCTACTTGCCGAAGCGCAGCATCTGCCTTGCTGTGTTTGCCTCCATCATAAAAGGAATCAGGCGTGAGGTTCAATATTCCCATCACCACGGGTACTTCCAGGCTCAGCAGTTTTCCTTTACAATTGATTGTCACGCTTGGGTTCAGCATCTTTGGCGTGTTTTTCACAAAGATACTGCTGCCACTTATCTTTTTAGAACTTTGAAAGCGAGATTTCGTCCATGCCCTTGCATAATGGCAAGATTGATCCAGGCAAGCGCAAATTGCTCCAATA
>CAZGJN010000024.1:0-57624 GCA_964526645.1 uncultured Saprospiraceae bacterium | reverse complement strand
CAGACCGCTGCGTATTACGCGAACGGGCTTATGGAGCATCGTCATTGGATTCTTGTTGAGCGAAGCGCTGCTTTTTTTGCAAGGCACTATGCTGTGGGCAGCAATGGGATTTATGCCATATTATCATGAAATGTTATTTGCGGTAAGCCTGCTGATCCCCATTGGAATCGGTTTGGTATTGCATGGCTCATTCAAAAAAATTGCCTAAGGCATTGTTTTGAAAAACACTTGCAAGAGCCCTTCCGAAGTCTTATCTTTGCAGCCAACTTTAGAAAACGGCTGGCAATCAGCTTGTTTTTGGTATCAATTTTTCAGGATAACCTGCAATTGTCTTTGAAAAACGCAATATATGAGATTGTACAACCTGGTCAACAACGACGAGCTGAAGCGACGTATGTTGGAGCGCAATGAACAACGCGTAACGCTTTCTTTCTACAAATACCACCACATAGATGATCCCCAGCGCTTCCGCAATGAATTATTCCGCGATTGGTCTGCCCTTGGCGTATTCGGGCGCATTTACGTTGCTTACGAAGGAATTAATGCACAAATTTCGGTACCGGAGGCGGGCTTCGAAGCTTTCAAAGCGCACTTGTATGCCATTCCATTTTTGGACGGTATTCGGCTGAACATCGCTGTGGACGATAATGGGAAGTCGTTTTATAAGCTGGCTATCAAAGTGAGAGAGAAAATCGTAGCCGATGGGCTGGATGATAAAACCTTTGATGTAACCAAGCGTGGTAAACACCTCAGTGCTGTGGCTTTTAACGAATTGACGGATGATCCCGATACGATCATCGTGGATATGCGTAATCACTACGAAAGCGAAGTAGGACACTTCCAAAATGCTATTTGCCCCGACGTAGAGGCGTTCCGAGAGGCATTACCTTTGGTGGAAGAGCTGCTCGCTGATAAAAAAGATAAAAACATTGTGATGTACTGTACAGGTGGCATTCGCTGCGAAAAAGCCAGCGCCTACTACCTGCACAGGGGTTTTCAGCATGTTTTTATGGTGGATGGCGGTATCATTGAGTACAGCCGTCAATGCCATGAAAAAGGCTTACCCAATAAATTTATCGGAAAGAATTTTGTATTTGATGAACGACTTGGAGAACGTATCAGTGAAGATGTAATCGCCCATTGCCATCAGTGTGGCAAGCCCTGCGATACGCACGTCAACTGTGCTAACGACGCTTGTCATATTTTGTTCCTCCAGTGCGATGCCTGTGCCGAGCAGTATCATAATTGTTGCTCGCAGCAATGCGCAGATTTTATCCAGTTGCCCGAAAAAGCGCGTGAAAGCTTAAGGAATAGTATCGAGTTTAATGGCACAAGGTTTAGCAAGGGGCATTACAAGGCTTATCGCAAAAGCGGACCTATTTTGCTCAAATAGCCCAAAAGAGAAAGGGTTGATATTCAAAAGAAATATTGCCCCCTTCGAAGATGGACAGCCCTGGATGGGTGGGCTTTGCATTCAGGCCAGAAACCGGAGCACAAAACCCTCGCGCAAGTGTGGGACACTTTACCTCACTTGATGCAAAACCCCGTATTAGTGACTCGGGCTATCGCCTAATTAAAAAGGATGTCTTGCCTAACTACCGGTCCTCATTCACCACAATAAAATAAATTCCTCCTGTTGTTATGCTACTTCTTCTTTGATTATAAAAAATGGTGTCTCCTTTGCCTTGAAGTTTTGACGTGTTGTGGCTTGCCCGCATCAGTCTATCATTACTAACTTTAAAGTTATGTAAAAGCTACCTCAGATGTGCCGTGATCAGTAATAAATTCTTGAACTGAAATAACAGGTGCACCTGTGTTATAAATATAAACGGCTTTGAGACCTGATTGAGGATTACTGGGCAAAATGCCAAAGTTCATTTTATCCTTCCAGAAATACACAAACATAATTATTGATACGAAGTGCTCCTATTATCTGGATAGCTCATTTTTTTTAGTAATCTAAGATGTGAAACAAGCCCGCCCCAATAGGTTGTCTGATTTGGTGTTATATTGTTTTTATTTAAGACATCATAAAGAATTTTATTAAGTTTTGGGTAATGTATATGATGAATATGTGGAAACAAGTGATGTGCAATATGATTATTGAAACCACCCAATATAAAATTTGCTGTCTCGCTAAACGGATGCATATCATTTGAACTTTTTATTTGATTCATCAGCCAAGATGTATTGATATAGCCGTTTTCGTCTGTCGTTGGATATTCAGTTTCTTCAACGTGGTGGGTCATAAAGAAAGTGAAAAGTAAAAATAAAGATTGAGTTAAGTGCATTAGTAAAAATCCAGTCAACACGATGTACCAAGCTTGTCTGGAAAATAGCAGTGGCAGAACAAGGATGAAGGTCAGATAAAAAGTTTTTTGCATCCAAAAAGAAAGATGATATTTAAATCCTTTCTTTTGTGTGTATTCGTCTTCGGAGAATAAAATTACAAAATCTTTTATAAATACCCAAAAAAGCGAATACGTTGTATAGGCTAAAGGAGCATAAAGATATTGATACTTATGATACCATAGGTATTCGCTATTCGGAATTACTCTTATTAGTTTTGTTATTTTCAAATCAGAATCATAATCTTGTACATTTGGTGCATAATGATGGGAATTAATATGCCTCTGTTTCCAAGCTTCCGCGTGAGCACCAACAATCGCATAGATGAAAATAAAGCAAAGATTATTTAGCTTTTTATTTTTAAAAACCGTATTATGTGAAAAATCGTGAGAAAAATTGAAAGCAAAAAGTAACGATGCAAAACCATACAAAACAATACTAAGCATGAAATAAGTTGAATTATCAACTAAATATAAAAGGGAGTAAGCAAAAACCGAAAAAGAGAAATAGAAAATAAACTTGATCCATATTTTTAATAAGAACTCTCTGTTATTGATAACAAGCCTTTCATCCACTTGTTGGTAAATGATTTTTAGCAATTCGCTATCTTGGGCAATATGAATGTGTTTATCTTTCAAAGAATACCGGTTTAAAGGTTTGTTGTGTACCCATTTTCTTCAGAAATCTGAAATGAGATGCCAACGATTTTCTGTATGGCATTTCCATGTAGATAAGCCCGTGCTTTTTGGCTAACTCACGAAGAATTGGGAGAATTTCTAAATAATGAACGTGGCAAATATTAGGCAGTAAATGATGTAAAGCATGAGCATTGAAGCCGCCCAATGTCCAATTGAAGAATTTACTATCTGGATCATAATCAATAGAAGTACACAGTTGTAATTTTGGCCAGCTCATATTCAATTTGTTATTTTGGTCAGGGACGGGATGTTGTACAAAGTCAGACAAATGTGAAACACCTAAGACACCAACAAAAATAATAGATATCATAAAATGATTTAACAGGAATGCCAATAAAACAGTTTGCCATCCAAATGGCAAAAAGCAAATAGGAAGAATAATCATATATCCGATATACAAAAGTTTGTAAACAACCAATTTGACTATTTCATTTTTGGGGATTTTGATTTTTATCGTTCTGCTGGAAAAATTAAACAGCATCAATGTTTCACGGAAGAAAAACCAATTTAAGGAATAAAAGAGATATAGGAATGGCGCATAAATAAACTGATACCGATGAAACCATTTTAATTCTTGACTTTCAGTCATTCGGAATAATGCATTATTCAGAACGTCTATGTCACTACCTTCAATATTGGTGTATAAGTGGTGAGATTCGTTGTGGTACTTTCCCCAAACGTAAGCATTATTCCCTTGAAGATTGAAGCTGATGGAGAATAACAGTTTGTTCCAAAATTTGCTTTTTACTGCAACGCCGTGAGCCGCATCGTGTGAGATGTTAAAAGCCGTCAAAAGAACTGAAAGCCCCATAAGTAAGTAGAAACTGTAAAATCCTAAGGTATTTGTACTTGTAATCATCAATCCATAGAATAAAATATCAAGACCAAAGTAAAGTACGATTTTAAAAATCATTATCTTGTTGCCTGTTTTATGAATCCCTTTTTCGGAAAAATACTGTTCGATTCTTTCGTTCAGTTCTTTGTAGAAATCAGACCCTTCGTCTCTTGAAAATTTTAATTTATTCATTTTATTGATATTTGTTTTTGTCCGTTAGATAGTCCTGGAATGCCCACAACAGAAACGCAAGGGGGAGGGTGATAACACTTTCCTTCCTCTATGCACAAGTGTTTAGGGCATGTTAAGATTTCTATTAAAGGTGTAAAGGAGCGAGAATCAGTTTATCAACTTGTGTTTGAGCCAACGATCACAACTCATATGATCACTCGATATAATGAGCTAACTGATTCGCAATGGAAATTTATTAAAGAATATCTTTCCGTGCAACGAAAACGAAAATATTGTTTGCGAAAGATTTTGAACGTGATTTTGGTGATTTTGTACACAAGGGTTTAGAGCATATTTAAAAATTTCGATGCCTTAAAGAAAAGATTTGCCTACCCTGGGGCATTCCTGCTCCAAACCAAGAATGTTGGAAGGAAGGATGCCTGGAAAATAGTTAAGCTGGGCGTGGTTTTTTGCCAAGCATCCATCACTCCATCTTTTTAATGATCTAAGATCAAATACACAAGTATCAGTTAATCAATGATTTAAATATGCTTTCAGCGGCGCAACTTGGAAAGCCGATGCCCAATTGGATATCAGGATGGTTCATTTTGTATGTATCGGCAATAATGATGAAGATTACGTGACAGTCACTTACTTAATGGATTATGCCCAACGGGCAGGCTGCTACAAACAAGCCCAGGGAGAATATGGCTATGAAAGGTATGTTTATCAGGATTATTTTGAATTACCCGAATCTTTGGGCAATTGCTCTGTAATTTGATAGCTGGGTGGTGGGAGATACGCCATCCGGTACCGGCATCCGAGAGACCACCAGCCTGATTCACGACAACCTGGCGCGGTTTCTTCCGCTTTATTTTTTATTGAAAAAAAATTTTATCCTAAAAAACCTTGCATCAGCCGAAAAAATGAACAGACTCGGCGCAAAGAGTATTTAAAACTTCTGTTTGTTCGTATCTTTGAAGGAGGCCTATTATCTTGGCAGAATATTTTCTGCTGATTCCTGAAAACGAGCTAATTTTGCAGCTCTTTCGTAAGAACTTCATATATAAAAATCTATACAACTATGCCAATCTTGGGTGCGCTGATTAAACGCGGATTGACACTGGGTGAGAAATTGGAAAGGCAAAATGTAAGTCCTATTCAGTTTCAAACCAGAACCCTGCGCAGGCTGATCCGGCAGGCAAACCATACTACTTTTGGGCAGTACTATGATTTTAGGGAATTGCTCCGCTCTCACAATTTAGTGGAGGATTTTCGAAGCAAGATACCTGTACATGATTATGACCTGATGCACGATCGCTGGTGGCACATGTCCCTCAATGGTTTGGAAAATATCACTTGGCCCGGTAAAGTAAAATACTTCGCGTTGAGCTCTGGCACATCTGGCAGCCCCAGCAAACGGATTCCAGTGACGGACGATATGATTCGCGCGATTCGTAGAGCAGGAACACGTATGTTTTTCAATCTCAATCGCTTCGATATTTCGCCGGAGCTTTACACCAAAGGGATGCTGCTACTAGGCGGCTCTACTGATCTTCAAAACCAAGGCGACTTTTTTATGGGTGATTTGAGTGGTATCAACGCCGGAAAAATTCCTTTTTGGCTTCGTCCTTTTTACAAACCAGGTACCAAAATTTCAAAAATCAATGATTGGAATGACAAAATAGAGGAAATTGCAAAAGAAGCCCCCAATTGGGATGTTGCCTTTATGGTAGGGATTCCTGCCTGGATTCAATTGATGATGGAGCGGATTATTCAGTACAACAAGGTAAGTCATATCCATGAGGTTTGGCCTAATTTGACGGTCTATGTACATGGTGGCGTTCACTTTGAACCGTATAGAAAAGGATTTGACAAACTGGTAGGAAAACCATTGATTTATATGGATTCTTATCTGGCTTCCGAAGGATTTATCGCTTTCCAGAATCGCCCGGATACCCATGCAATGCGCCTTTTGTTGCACAATGGCATTTTCTTCGAGTTTGTAGCATTCAATGAAGAAAACTTTGATGAAGAAGGGCACATTCGCGAAAATTCGGTCGCTTTATCTATTGATGAAGTAGAAGAAGGGGTGGACTATGCAGTGCTGTTGAGTACTTGTGCAGGGGCATGGCGTTATTTAATTGGAGATGTATTGCGTTTTACAGACAAAGCCAGAGCCGAGATCATTGTAGCGGGCAGAACCAAACATTATTTGAGCATAGTAGGAGAGCACTTGTCGGTGGATAATATGAATCAGGCAGTAAGCCATGCTGAAGAAGTGCTTAATATAGATATTCGGGAGTTTACGGTTTCTGCGGTACAATCCGGTAGATTATTTTCACACAAATGGTATGTGGGTTGTGATACCACGGTGGATGTCAATTTACTCAAAACGGCACTCGATGAACGGCTCAAGCAGGTAAACGATGACTATCGGATAGAAAGAAATGCGGCACTGGATATTCAGGTGGAAGTCATTCCTTCTCGCTTGTTTTATCAATGGCAAGAACATAGAGGTAAACTTGGCGGGCAAAATAAATTTCCCAGAGTGATGCGGGGTGAACTGCTCGAAGCATGGGAAAAATTTGTGCACCAACATTCTGAACAGCTTCGCTCGGATGAAATCCTTAGTTGAAGGCATTCAGACGGGGTTGATCCTTTGTTTTTTGATTGGTCCGATTTTTTTTACCTTGATTCGGACTGGCATCGAACGAGGGTTTAGGGCAGGTGTAGCTGTCGGGCTTGGCATCTGGATGAGTGACTCAATGCTCATCCTGGCGTTTTATTCCAGCGTATCCTATGTGATGCAGCTATTGGCCTGGGATGGCTTTTCTTTTTACATTGGCATTGTGGGTAGCATCATTTTGGCACTATTTGGAGCATCAGCGCTGATGAGCAAGCCGATTGCCTTTGGTCAAACCTCCAATGATATAAACGTAAAGCCCTCCGCTTCTTATGTATCGCTTTGGCTTACGGGGTTTATCATCAATACTATCAATCCTTTTAATATCCTTTTCTGGTTTGGCTTAATGAGTACCGCCCTGCTCAAACAAGGCTGGGAACTGCGGCACGTCAATCTTTATTTTGGGGGAATCATTGGCACTGTGATTATTACAGACATGATCAAAGTATTGCTCGCCAAAAGTATTCGCCGAATCATGACACCTCAACACATAATTTGGATGCGCCGCATTTCTGGTGTGGCACTTATCATTTTTGGGATCGCACTTTTTGTCCGTACCATCATTTTTCAGGCGTAACAAAAGCGGTTAGTTGATGATCACATCTGGGTTATTAATGTGGTTTTGCTCGGCGGTATTTAATTCCAGATCATTGATAAGACGCTCCTTCGTAGGGCGATAGATTGCAAAAAGCATCAAAATCAACCCGCTAAAAATAAGGAGAAATATATTGTTGGTGATGAAATAAAAGAAAATTGCCAGCAAAGAAGGCACCTCCAATAGTATATATCGAAGGATTAAAGCCGCCCGATATCCCGCTAATTTTTCTTTCAAATCCCTGACTTGCCTTAGGTTTTGTACCTTTGCTCCAAATATTTGTGCACTCGCCAATACGCTGAGTATAACGGCGGCCCCCGTCAGGTAAAATTCCTTTTGAGCGCCGGCTTCTATTGCAGAAAGGGGCGCGCTTCCCGCATTTCCAAAAAAATAGAACACGCCAACCATCAACACTTGCCCCATTATCAATGAAGCGTGTAGGATGGACAGGCTGTTTAGATAGGCTTTGGCGGTAATTTTTTCGATTTCCATAGTGACATTTTTTCAAAAACATTTTCGTCAAGATAGCCAGCGACTCATGGTTTTCTATTCATATAAATAAGGCTCGCCCTGATATGCCATTTTCCTGACATTCTCCAATACTCTTTTCATGTACGTCTTCCAAAATGTTTTTGCGAATATCCAATTTAAAGGATACAATAGCGGCATATTTGAGTGCAATGAATAGGTGTATTCTATCAATACTTTATTCGGCCCCAGTGAAGTTGTTTTCCATTCTCCCACAAATTTATAAAAACCCAGCATCCAAGATTGAAATTCATCAACCTGAAATTTCCAGTACTGGTTTTCAATTCTTTCCAATATCGTATCAACAGAAGCAAAGCCTCCTTTTTGTGTAAATGATTTTGCTACATATACTTTCTTGCTGAGGCCAGGCTTTCCCCAATTTTCATCATTTGTTGTATGCGTTACTTTGGGCATAATGCCATAGCCTGTATGTACCTTGGCAACATCACAAAGCATAGGGGTTTTGAACGCGCGCTCAAGGGAGCATTCGTATAGCGTGGAGATTGTTACTTTTGACACCATTGCTATATATTTTTTTCGATACTTTTACTTTGAAGGGTTCAGATTTACAAAATTTCCGCGCTGCGTAGATGCAAACCGATCAAACACGCCCAAAAATACAACTCGCAGCCTTTCAAAACCGGATTTTTTAAAATATTTTTTTGTTGCCTTTAAATAAATTTTAACATTTGAATGCAACCCTGCCTTTTCGATTTTGTCTATCAACATGTATAAACTATTGAAGTGGACTACGCCAATACACATCGGGACATTGTTGAGAAATGCAAACAAGGCAATAGAGCAGCCCAATTTGAGCTGTATCAGTTGTACTCAAAAGCGATGTACAATCTGTGCCTTCGTATGGTCAAAAATGATTTGGATGCAGAGGACATCCTCCAAAACTCGTTTATTGACATTTTTACCAAGCTGGATACCTTTCAGTTCCAGTCCTCCATCGGTGCCTGGATCAAACGGATCGTGCTCAATAATTGCATCAACCATCTGAAAAAAAGCCGAATGCAGTTCGAGGAATTGGATGATAAGTTTGCCGCTATCCGAAACGATGAACAAAAAGAAGAGGAGGAACAGCACCAAATAAGCCTCACGGTGGAGCGCATCAATCGCGCGCTATTTGAACTGCCGGATGGCTATCGGATAGTGTTTTCGCTCTACTTGCTGGAGGGTTATGACCACAAAGAAATTGCTGATATTTTGAATATCACGGAGGCAACCTCCAAATCGCAATTCAGTCGCGCAAAGACTAAATTGAAAGATATTTTGCAGACCAAATATTCGGTATCGGGGTTTTAATAAAAATGGCAATCCGCTCCCATATAAAGTTATGAAACCTAAAGTCCATGTGCTGATTTTTCGATCCTGTCAATTATTAATTTAAATTTTAATAACTGATAATCAATAACTTGTGATCAGAATTAGCGATATTTAAATTGGAACAATCAAACATGTTTTTTTAATCAACAATTTTCTGAAAAGCTATGCAGCAAGACCGATTGGAACGATTTGTACTGGAAAACCGCGAAGCCTTTAACATGGCTGCGCCTGCTGCCAGCGTGTGGACGAGCGTAGCGCAAAGGCTTGCACCACCGGATCCGCTGTTGCATCAGGATTCACTGGAAACTTTTATAACAAACAATCGAAGCGCATTTGATGACCAAGCTCCGAATACCAATCTCTGGACGGCTATCGAGCAAGGTCTGGATGAAAAACAAGATGCGCTGGAGCAATTCATATCTGCCAATCGTGCGGATTTTGACCACTCAAATCCTCCTGTTAGGGTATGGCCGGCAATTGACAAAGCATTGGGGCATCAACCTGCTAAAACAATTACATTAGTCCCGCTACTGAGGGTGCTGCGCGTGGCGGCTTCCATTGTATTGCTACTGTCAGTAGGTGCTACAGCCGGAATTTATTTCACAAAAAGTCAAATCAAGCAGGAGACAACCGTGGCATCGCTGGAAGAAATTTCGCCGGAATACGCTGAAATGGTGCGATACTACAATGCCCAAATTCAGGAGAAAACCACCCAGTTGGTACACTACGGTCGTAGTGAAAATGTACTTGCAGACCTGAAAAGCGTGGACAAAATGATGGAAGAGCTGGAGAAAGAACTGGCAGAAGCACCCAAAGGCGCAGAAGAGCAAATCATAGCCAATCTGATCATAAGTTATCAAATAAAAATCGAAATTTTGGAAAAAGTACTCGACCGTATTGAGTCAAAAAAATCCAATTCTGAAAATTCTAAAATAGAGGATGATGAAATTACAATATAAGCTTGGAATTGCACTTTTTATGCTGGTGAGTTTGTGCGCCAGCCTAAAAGCCAACGACCTATCGCGCAGGGAGTTTACCAAAGTAATCAAGAAAGAATACGATATTTCTAAAAATGGAACGACTGCTATTCTGAACAAGTATGGAAAAGTAGTTATCAAGACCTGGGATCGCAATCGCGTGAAAATTGATGTTACCATCATTGTAAATGCTGCCAGCGAGGATGCCGCACAAAAAGTTTTTGACCGCATTGATGTAAAGTTTTACGCAGATGCTGATTATGTAAAAGCGGAAACTTTCATCGAGCCTTTCAAAAAAGAATGGTGGGATTGGCGAAGCGCTAATAAAAGCGACTACACGATCAATTATGAAGTGTACATGCCACCTACGAATAACCTGGAGTTGACCAATAAATACGGGGATTCTTACATTGCACCGCTGGAAGGCAAACTTTCCCTTGATGTCAAGTACGGCAATTTCAAAGCGCAAACGGTCAAAAATAACGCCCAAATTACACTGGGGTACGGTAGCGGCACGCTGGAAAGTGCTCAAAACCTAACGAGTACCGTAAGTTACAGCAAACTTTATCTCGGCGAGGTGAGCGATGCTGAAATTATGAGCAGCTATTCCAGGCTTACCATTGAAAAAGCCGCCAATCTTAGAACGAATTCTAAGTATGATAATTATGAAGTCAGCAAATTGAAAGAATTCCGAAATGAAGGAAAGTACGATAGCTTCAAAATTGGTCAGGTTGATAATGTGGTAATCATAGGTAAATATAGCCAGGTGAATGTGGAAAAGTTATTAAGCTTACTGGATTTGAACCTTGAATATGGCGGCGCTGGCGTTTTGATTGTTTCTAAAGATTTTTCCAACATTAATTTGGTAGGTAAATATACTGATTTTAAAATCAATATTGAAAGCGGCGCCAACTTTTTGTTGGATGCCTCTGCAACCTACGCTGGCATAAGTTACCCTGCTGGACTGAAAGTGGAAAGAGAAATTGAAAAAGGCACCAGCCATGAAGTGAAAGGGCACTTAGGAAAGGAGGGGTCACGCAGCAAAATCATCGCCCGCTTGAGTTATGGTGGACTTAAAGTGCGGCAGGAGTAAAAAGATGATTTAAAAGACCGTGCCCATACAGCTCTGTCTTCTGTTTGATTTAAAATATTGATTTTTAAAAACTTAAAATGGATGATGGATCATTAAAAATTGACCATTATCCATTTTTTTAATAAAAAGCAGCACTCAACACGATGCGACTACCCTGGGCAGGGGCGTAGCTATTCTGTTACCAAAAAGGGCAATACACCTCCCTTATAAATTCAGCCAATACGTCAGTTTCGCCACGATGGCGCGATTTTTTACATTAAAATCGGAGCCGTAGTAATTGTCGGTATACACCAGGAAAAAGTCAGATACCGGCGCGAATCGCCATTGCAAGCGGACGTTGATATTCACATTGTCAATCTGGTCATTGTATTGGATAAAGGTGGTCAGGAATAAATTTTTGGTGAAAGTAACATCAATCCGTGGGCCAATCAGAAACAATCCGGTTTGGGCATAAGGCTTGGGCAGATCAATGTAGCTGTAATCATACCTCAATGCGATCAGCCCATAAGGCTGAAAGCGATAAGTAAAACTCCCGCTGATACCGTAGCGATAGCCGTTGGCAAATTGCCCGGCGTTTGGTTCGATTTGATACGAAAACCTGGGGCGCTGGTCGGAGCGAAAGGATAAGCCGGCGTAAGTGAAGTTGTAGCCTCTCCTGCCCGGCAAGGGCGTAGCACCGGAGCGCGAAGGATCAAAATCCTCCAGTAGATAGACATACTCATTTGCTACGGCGATGTCCAGTTCACTGGTATTGTTGAATTCCGCATTCCAGGAAAGTTCGAAACGATGGTCTGTTTTACCAATTTCAGGGGTCCAGAGCATATTGCTTTCCAAACGGAAACTATGCTGGTTGAGGTGTTTTCCTCTTGGATAGAAGAAAACCTGGGCTTGCGGGCTGATTCTAAAGAAATTGCGCCGAGGCACGAAGCCTACCTCTGGGCTATAATTTTCACCGACCCACTGGTGCTGCCAGCCCACGCTGAAGGGGCGAATGCGATACTCTAAGCGTGCACCGTGTGCAAATTGCCCCTTGTCATTTTCAGGCGATAAAGCTTGATGATAAAAGACTTTACCCGTCCAGCGATTGTCGGAAGAGGCGAGGTTATAATCCAAACCTAACACACGATTGTAGCGATTGAGCGTGGTATTTTCATCCAGATTGGCGAAGGTTTCTTTGTTTACAAAAATTACACCTACATTGGAACGAGCAAACAACTTGCGTTGCAGCGCCGCTACGGTATAGTTAAAACTGGGCAAGCCATTGTCGTCATCTTTAGCAGTTTGCATATTGAGCAAACCAGCACGCCAGTTGTTATCCAATTTTCCACTCAGCCGAGCGCCAAATAAAATTGGGTTGGCGATATTTTGACCGGTAGCAGTGTCAATAGCAACCCCAATACGCCGCGAGAAAAAGGGATTAATCTCTGGCATACCAAAAGAACCAAACAAATCCGCATTTTCAAGAAAAAATTGTCGCCGCTCCGGGAAAAAGATTTCAAAGCGATCCACATTGATCACCTGCTGATCTACTTCTACTTGTGAAAAATCAGGGTTGATGGTTAAATCTAAGTTCAGACTTGGCGTTATGGCAATTTTGGCATCCGCTCCCAGGTTGAAATCATAGTCCGGATCTTTCTGACTTTCCAGAAAATTCTGGCTCATATCAGTCGTAACATAAGGAATGACGGATACACTTGAACTTGCTTTTTTCAGCGGTTTTTCAAAGATAAGCCGCCCCGTAAAAGCCAGGTTGGCAATCAGTTGATTTTGCGGAATTCGATTCCAAACGGTTCGCGTATTGCTCTGGGTATCAAATCGGTAGCTATTGAACCGCCACTCGGTAGCGCCTTCTTTAAACCGCAAGGTGGTGAAAGGAATAGCAAATTCGCAAGCCCAGTGATCTGCATGGATTTTGGAGGCACCGTACCATTTGTTATCCCAGGAATCATCCCAATCGGTATCAAAATCGCGGCAACCATTGGAAAGCAAGGCTTCTCGCAACACACCGAACGGATTGGTACCAAACACGAAAGCATTGGTACGGTCATTGAAAGGATCGAGGATAAAAGTAATATTATCATTGCCTCCAGCGCGAAAGTCGCGGCGCAGCGAAGGAATTACATAATTATGCTGGGTAGAATAGCATTTGGCTCCAATGTAGAGGAAATGGTCATCGTAGGTGAAATATATTTCCGTCTTTACAGCCGAGCGCAGGCTATCGGTGGGGAAATATTCCCAAAAATCACGCGCAGGTGTACCCAAAAACCAAGCATCTTCCTCCAACATGCCGTCTATCCGAATGGCTTGAGTGGTTCGTTTAGCCACAATTGGCGGCTGTTCATCAATCGGATTTGCTTGTACAAAAGTCATTAACAGGCAAAAGGACAGGAATAGTAGTGTTTTTTTCATGGCTGAAGAGCAAGGCATTTTTTAATTAAAAGACAAAGTTAGCTTGGATATTGATCCACTTCAACTTATTAAAAATCTCTTAACAAGTCTAAGAATTGAAAGTTTCAGCGTTTTTGTGGCGCATTTGGATGATAGACAAAGGATCCTTTGTCTAATCAATAAAAGTTGTCTTAACTTTGTGTTAAAATTCTATTTTCACTTTGAGAACATGTAGTAATGGGTCAAAAAAGTGGACGAGATTTCGTAAATTTTGAAGATTTGTGAAATACGAAAAGCAGGAAAACAGTCAAGGGAAGCGTAGTTTTTTTCCAATTATTCCATCACTCCATCTTTTCGACGATCTAAAGCCAAACGCGCAAGATGCTGTCAATCAATAATTTAAAAACGCTCTAAATATTTGGAAACATGCACCTAAAACTCTCTTTTTTTTGTAAAAGTTTCGGTCTGGTCAGTTTATTGTTAGTTTTATTTGCTGCTTGTAGTATAGGCGATCAAACGCAAAAATCTTCCCCTACGTTTTCGATCACATTTCCCAAAGAAAAAGGTGAGCAATTTGATGGTCGCTTACTACTCTTGTTATCAAATAATGACAAGCAAGAGCCGCGCTTTCAAATTGCAGATGGACCAAATACGCAGTTGGCTTTTGGTATTGATGTAGAAAACTGGAAAGCTGGAGAAGAAAAAACCTTCAACGCTTCGGTGTTTGGGTATCCAATACAAAGCCTGGCCGATGTGCCTGCAGGCGAGTACTACGTGCAAGCTTTGTTGCATAAGTATGAAACCTTCAAACGCTCAGATGGAAAAACCGTGAAACTCCCGATGGATCGGGGCGAAGGGCAACAATGGAATCGTGCGCCGGGTAATCTATACAATAAGCCGATCAAAATTAGTTTTGATCCGAAAAAGCGAAATAAAATCAGCATTGTACTTGATCAGGAAATCGAGCCGATTGTACCGCCCAAGGACTCTAAATATGTCAAACATATTCAGATCAAAAGCGAGCGGCTTTCCAAATTCTGGGGTAGAGATTTTTACTTGGGCGCACACGTGCTGCTACCAGAAGGCTTCGACGAGCATCCAAATGTGAAGTATCCCTTGGCGATTTTTCATGGGCATTTCCCCTACGACTTTGGTGGCTGGCGCACCGAACCCGCCGATACCACCGAGCCTTGTGTGTATAGCGACCGCTTCCAATTGGATTGCTACAACCGCATTCAGCAAGAAGAAGCGTATAAATTTTACAAACAGTGGACGGGCCCGAACTTTCCGCGCGTAATTGCCATTGAAATCCAGCACGCCAATCCGTATTATGATGATTCTTATGCGGTCAATTCTGAAAACCTCGGGCCTTACGGCGATGCCATTACGTATGAGTTGATTCCTTATATCGAAAAACAATTCCGCGGCATCGGCGAGGGCTGGGCGCGTTTTATGTATGGGGGTTCTACTGGCGGTTGGGAAGTGCTGGCGGCGCAGGTTTTTTACCCTGACGAATACAACGGTTGTTATGCTGCTTGCCCCGATCCGATTGACTTTAGGGCTTACACGACAATCGATATTTATGAAGATAAAAACGCATATTATTTGGATAGCGATTTCAAAAAAACTCTGCGCCCTGGGCATCGCAATTACCTCGGTCATGTATCAGCAACGATACAAGATATGAACTATCGGGAATTAGTGCTGGGTACAAAGAGCCGCTCCGGGCAGCAATTTGACATCTGGGAAGCAGTGTACTCGCCGGTGGGCGAAGATGGTTACCCAAAGCGTATTTTTGATAAAATGACGGGCGAAATTGATAAAGAAGTAGCCGCCTATTGGAAAGAAAATTATGACTTGTCGTACATTATGAAGCGCGACTGGAAAACCTTAGGACCAAAGCTCAAAGGCAAGATTCATATTTACTGTGGTGATATGGACAATTATTATCTCAATAATGCCGTCTATCTTACAGAGGAAATGTTGGAATCAACCGATCCTTACTACGATGGCGAAGTGGACTATGGCGACCGCGCCGAGCATTGCTGGAACGGCGATCATACCCAGCCCAATGCCATATCGCGCCTGCGCTACCACCAGATGTTCATCACCAAATGGGCAGAAGAAGTGAAAACCAGAGCACCAAAAGGAGCGGATTTGAAATCCTGGCGATATTAGGGTTTAGGAGGTTGAGAGGGTTTAGTTGCGCTCAGAACTCAACTTTCTCAACACCCTCAACCTTCTAAACTGAACGGGGCTATGGCGCAGCAACTTTACGATAATCATGGCAGGCTCATCAACTACGTGCGACTGGCAGTGACTGATCGCTGCAACCTGCGGTGTTTTTACTGCATGCCGGAGGAAGGTATCAAATACGTTCCCAAGAATGACCTGCTGTCTTACGAAGAAATGCTACGTCTCATGCGCCTGTTGGCGAATATGGGCATAGAGAAGGTGCGCATCACCGGCGGTGAACCCTTCGTGCGCAAGGATATGATGGATTTTCTGCGGGCTTTGCGCCAAATCGAAGGCATTCGCAAAATCAACATTACGACCAACGGAACACTGACGGCGCCGCTCATTCCTGAACTCAAGGCTTTAAATATTGATTCCGTCAATTTGAGCCTCGATTGTCTTGATCGGGAGCGTTTTTTTCAAATCACAAGGCGGGATGAGTTTGATACCGTAATGGAAACTTTCCATTTGCTTTTGAAATATGGCATTCCTACCAAAATCAACGTGGTGGTGATGGATGGCAAAAACATCGAAGACCTGGTGCCGATGGTAGAACTCACCAAGCAATATCCTGTGAGTGTGCGCTTTATCGAAGAAATGCCCTTCAACGGAGAAGGCAGCCACTATCCCGTTTTGGTTTGGAATCATAAAACGATTCTTGATTATTTAAAATCTTATTTTCCAGCTATTTATAAAATTCCCGATCCGCCGCATTCCACTTCTTACAATTATCAAATTCCCGGGCATCAAGGCACGGTGGGCATTATTGCAGCTTATACCCGCACATTTTGTGGTACTTGCAATCGCATTCGCATCACGCCGCAGGGCGGTCTAAAAACATGCCTGTACGATTCCGGCATATTCAACGTGCGCGACCTCCTACGCACCGGCGCTACCGATGCCGAGCTTGAAACCGCTTTTCTGGAAGCTATTGGAAATCGCGCCAAAGACGGCTGGGAGGCAGAGAAAAATAGACAGTTTGGCTTGCCCATGAGCGAATCTATGTCCACGATTGGAGGTTGATACCCAATTTGAAATGAGCAAGCGTAAATGTGAAAAAATTAAACAATTGCAGATCAGTCTGTTATTTAGTTTTTAATACGCCACCATCAATTGAAATTAGCATCAATCCTTACTTTTCTACATCTTTACTTTCGGCGGTGTTGGTGGGATAATCTAAGCTTTCCGTTGTCGGTTCCAAAATCGGTTGAACGACCTCCTTTTCCTCTTTTTTGCTACTGAAAAAACTGCGCTGGAACAACAAAATAGATATGACCCCAATTGTAATGGAGGCATCAGCCACATTGAAAACGGGTCGGAAGAACAAAAAAGATTCTCCACGCCAGAAGGGAAACCAATCTGGGAATTGTCCCTGCAAAATCGGAAAATAAAACATATCTACCACTTTGCCATGCAGAAAACCAGCATAGCCACCACCTGGTGGGAACAGCTGCGCCAAACCGCCATGATAGGGAGACTCTGAAAAAATAAGTCCGTAAAATGCACTATCAATGATATTGCCAAAAGCGCCTGCAAGTATCAGCCCGAAGCTGGCGAGCAAGCCCATTGGGGCATCAGCTTTTATGAGTTGGCGGATGTAGTAGATAAGAAAAACAACTGCGATAATCCGAAAAAGGCTAAGCGCCAGTTTGCCATAATCACCACCAAACTGGATACCAAAAGCCATTCCGGGATTTTCTACAAAATGAAGAATCGCCCAGTTCAAACCCAGCATTTTGATCTCTTGTCCATATTCCATGTGGGTTTTTACCCATATTTTCAAACACTGGTCAATCAGGAGTACCAAAAAAATAATACTTACAACTTTTACCGCCTTGTTCAACATCCTATGCTTTAGCTTGTGAATAAAAAAATTAACGCATAACTGCTAACACTCAATACTTGGTGTATGTTTTATCAAATGCCCTCTTCTTCTTGTTCCAGGATCGCTTCATCCTCCATCTCCTCTCTCGGTTTTTCCTTCTTCACAAGCGGATTAGCCCTTGCTTCGTAATATGCTTTTCTGTTATTCAAAATATCAATTGCCAAAAAAAGTGCTTCGCGGAAAGAGGAAGGGTCCGCTTCATTTTTTCCAGCAATGTCATAGGCAGTTCCATGATCTGGTGAAGTTCTGATGAAATCGAGCCCGGCGGTATAGTTTACACCACTACCAAAAGAGAGGGTTTTAAAAGGAATCAGCCCCTGATCGTGGTACATTGCC
The DNA here is from genome assembly GCA_964526645.1 of uncultured Saprospiraceae bacterium. Classification (GTDB taxonomy): domain Bacteria; phylum Bacteroidota; class Bacteroidia; order Chitinophagales; family Saprospiraceae; genus JADJNW01. The sequence continues at coordinate 39,516 of CAZGJN010000024.1, read as the reverse complement.
AAAATACCGTCAAATTTTTTGTATTGTCCTGCACCAAAAAAGCCATCCGCAGGGAAAGGCCCCATTACCAAGATGCCTGCTTCTTTCGCTTCCTGAATCACGGGCAGCAGGAGCGTCTCTTCCTCCGTGCCAATTGCGCCTTCATCGCCTGCATGTGGATTTAAGCCCAATACAGCAATCACCGGACGATCAATATCAAAATCAACTTTCAGTGTTTGATGAAAAATCTTCAATTTAGTCATCAATAGCTCTTTGGTAATAGCGCCAGCAACTTTGCTAATGGGCAGATGGTTGGTAGCCAGCCCGATACGCAAGCCTTCATTCACCATCAGCATGAGGCTTTCCTTCTGTTTCGATTCCTGGGTGAGGTATTCGGTATGCCCTACGAAAGGGAAGTCTGCCATTTGCAGGGCGTATTTGTTGACAGGGGCGGTTACTAAGGCATCCAATAAGCCCAGCTTCAGTTCCTTGACGGCTATTTCCAGCGACTTAACGGCATACGTGCCACTCACCGACGATGGTTTGCCCAAGGTGATATTGACGCTATCCTGCCAGCAGTTTACGATGTTGACTTTATCCTCTGCGAGCCGGTCGGCACCGCGCGTTGCTTGAAATGGAAAGTCCACACCTACAATATTTTTGTGATAAGACACCACTTTGGAAGAGCCATAGAGTACAGGAACGCAAAAATCGAGTATTTTGGGGTTGGAAATCGTTTTGAGAATCACTTCCAGCCCAATTCCATTAATATCACCTATACTGATCCCTATTTTTAGTTTCTCCATTCTACGATGTTGATTTCGAGTTTCGTAACGACAAAGGTACGGAAGTTTAACACAATCGCTATTAGATTTTAGACAATAGACTTACTATTGTGTTTAAAGAAAAGAAATCCAGGGATTTTTATTGTAATCTTTTGTTAAAAATCGTACTTCGTATTTTATAAAACCAGGCAATAATTGAAAGCAAAAAAGTCATATGGTCAACATTTTCTTACAAATGAAAGTTTTGCAGAACGCATTGCAGGTGGGTTCACGTTGCCGCATGAGCGGGTGCTGGAGGTGGGGCCTGGCAAAGGGATGCTTACAAAATATTTACTACAAAAGGATTGGATACTAAAAATGGTAGAAGCCGACCAGGACATGGTGCGCTACCTCCAAAAGTTTTATCCAAAAATTGGGGCAGCTATCATCGAAGGAGATTTTCTAAAGATAAATCTGGAAGAACTATTTGAAGGGCAGGGCTTTGGGCTGATCGGCAATTTTCCATACAATATTTCTTCGCAGATCGTTTTTAAAATGGTAGCATCCAGGCAGTTGATCGCTGAAATGGTGGGCATGTTTCAGAAAGAAATGGCAGAAAGAATAATCGCGCAGCCTGGCAGTAAGGATTATGGCGTGATTAGTGTGTTGACCCAAGCCTTTTATGAAGGTACGCTGCTTTTCAGGGTTAGCAAAGGCAATTTTAATCCCCCACCGAAGGTAGAATCGGCGGTTATTCGCCTCCAGCGCAAAGCAAATTTAAGGCTTGATTGTGATGAAAATCTCTTTCGCCAGATTGTAAAAACAACTTTCGGACAAAGGCGCAAGATGCTGCGTAATACCCTGAAGCCTTTTTTTACGGATGATTCTTTGCTCGAAGCCCCTTTTTTTCAAAAGCGCCCAGAGCAGCTCTCTGTAGATGATTTTATTGCCCTTACGCAAAAAATCGAAATAATACAAGTAGGCAAAGGCTGAGCATTATTCTATTCTACGCGCATTTTTATCACCAATTTCAAACCACTTCACGTGCTGATAGGCATCGAAAAGCAATACAGCAAAGGCACTAAAAATAAAGGCAAGCGCACCAGCTGTAAGTACCAAAATAGAACGCTTGGGGCGTGACTTTATGATGGGCACTTCCGCTTCCTCTATCAGAATAGTAGTAGGGACGTAGGACTCGTACACTGCTTTCCACATTTTGAGCCGCTCCAAATCAAGGCTAAGGCTCAGATTAGATTCATAGTACTGCTTCTCCAGCGTATTGATTGGCGCGATCCCCTGGTTGAGGAGCAATATTTTTTGGCTCAGGCTCTGCACCTCTGTTTCGAGACCTTTTACCAGCGCCGTGAGCATTACGATTGTGTCTCTGGGTACACCAGCAGTGCCTTTGAGCACCTCCAGCCGCGTCTGGTTGCGCACCAGCTTGGCTTCCGCCTCTGACTGTTGTGCGGTAAGCGATTCGGTTTGGGCCACGGTATTGTACAATCCATAAATCTGGCGCATTTTATTGAGGGTATCCCCCAGAATCTGAAGCTGTTTTTGTTTCATTTTTACTTCAGTCTCAAAAGTATGAATGGCTTTTTGCTGCCCTTCTTTGATTAAAGCCTGGGCAGTTTCGTCTATTTTTTCGCGTGCTGCTTTTGCCATCCGGGCTGCAAATTTTTTGTCTTTGTCTTCTATCGAAAGGGCTATGGCATCGCGCTTCGTTTTTTTGATCTCGTACAAGCTAAAAAACTTCTCTCTTACGCGAAAGGGCGCACGGGGGCTCTCTGGATCAATTTTGTAATGCTCATAGAGTTGGAAGGAATCAACCAAAAAGCTAACCAATTCGTTCGATTCTGCGATGGTGATCAAGCGGTCAATATCATTGGCATTGCCATAGTATTCGCTGCGCAGATTGCCCTGGTTGAATACTAATTCCGGCTTTGACTGATCAGGGCTTGCCGCAAAAAAGAGAGTAGTGGCTTGATAATAATTGGGCATCAAAAGGCTTGCCCCCGCAGTACCTATAACTGCTATCAAACAGACGATGATGATTGGTCTTCTCCATTTCCAGAGCGTTTGCGCTACGCCCAGCAGATTGTCCTTATTTTCCATTAGCCGTCATATTGTTTGGCAAAAGTAATAAAAAATTCTTCCTCCCTTGCTGCATCACTTTGTATTGACAAATATCCCTTGGAGGTTTTTCCATTGCAATAGCTTGAATATCAGTGCCCAAAATAAACAACTGCCCATAATTAGTAAAAATCCTAAGTGCCAAGGAAGCGTACTATTCTGATGAATCCATAGCGCTGTAAGACCAGAAAGTACGGAAAAGCCTATAATCTGGATTATCCATTGGCGATCAAATGATAGTTTTATTTCTTTTTTTGCCAATATTATTTCGGCAATTGCTACAAAAAACTGCGTCGTACAGGCTACGGCAGCAGCGCCCAGGGCTTTGTAAGAGGGGATCAACAGAAGATTTAAACTGATGTTAAGCAAAAACCCTACAACAAAAATCCGGTTCATCTGCTTTAAATTGCCATTAGCCGTAAGCAGGGGCCCGAAAATGTAAATGACGCACATCGCTAAAAAGCCAAGCATCAAAAAGCCCATAATATCGCCCGAATAAGCGTCGCCGTTATGGTAAAGCAGGGTCATTATTTCCATCCGAAAAGCAATCACAGCGGCAGCCAGGGCAAAGGCACCCACCCAAATCAGCTGAAAACTAAATTGCACTAAGGAAGTGAGCGGCTGTTTTTCTTTCAGCATTCTGGCAAACATAGGCAATAACAAGCCAGCAAACAAAAAGCCAATCATACTGGCAGCATCCAGCAAGCGGTATGCCGCGGCGTAGCGATCTGCTTCGATCTTGCCGGTGGGCAGCAACCTTTCTACCAGCACCCCATCCAGACGTGTGTAAGCCGCCATTAAAAAAACCGCCATTGCATACGGAAAGCTTTGTTTGAGTAGCATCAAAATAAACGCGGGTTGAAACCGCAGCTGAAATTGTACTATTTTACTTTTAATGATCAAAAAAGCAATGGTAGCTGTGGCACACAGGCTTACCGTTTGGGCATAAACAAACCACTCAATTTTAAATTTTTCGCCAAAGGGATGCCCCCATAGCAAAGCACTACAAATCAATATGAGCAGCAACCTGTCTAATACCGATAAAACGCTGTCCAGCCGATACATCGCTAACCCGGAAATGTTAGACCGAAAGAATAAAATCAGCGCGCTTAGTAATTGATTAAACACAATTGGCAATAGCAGTGGATATACCGACAGGCGGTAGCCCCACATCCAGGCGACCAGCAAGATGACAACAATATATACAATGCCCAGCAAACCCTTGAGAAAGAGTATCTTAGGAAAATATTTATCCAGCAAATGATTGTGTTGGGCGATGCTTCTATTGTTAAAATATTGAATCCCCAGGTCATTGATAATCTGGAAAAGTAGTGTAAGATTGAATAATGCAAAATACAAACCGTAAGCACCGGCTTCCACCCGATTTTGCACCGCCAAATCAATACCAAAAATGTAGAACGGCTTTATCAACAAGTTGATAAAAAGCAGGAAAATAATATTGAGCAGAAATTCTCTGTTCATGGCGTCAGTGGATAACCATCATCGTTACCCGCCGCAAAATAAAGTATTTTCCGGAATCGCCTTACTCGTATCGCAAGGATTCGATAGGATCAAGCCTGGCTGCTTTTAATGCCGGATAAAGCCCGGATACTAAGCCAACAATCGTGCAGGTGATCACCGCGATGGTCACCCACATCCAGGGGAAAAGGAAATTGCCGCCCATCACGATAGCTACAATATTGCCGGCCAGTACGCCAAATAAAATTCCGAATAAGCCCCCCAACAAGGAAATCACAACTGCTTCTGTCAAAAATTGGGTCATTACACTCTGGCGTGTAGCACCGATAGCCTTGCAAATCCCGATTTCGCGAGTGCGCTCAGTGACGGAGACCAGCATGATGTTCATCAAGCCGATGGCGGCACCTACCAGGGTGATCAAACCAATGCCAATGGCTGCCAGCCGGAAGTACAGGGTGTTTTCCCGAATAATGTCAATCAATCCATCGCTTTTAGAAATCTCAAAATCATTCTCCTGAGACGATTTGAGCCGTCGAATATTTCTGAAAAGCCCGGTCGCTTCTGCTATGGCTGCATCAATTTGCGTAGCATCATTGACGGCTACCAGGATGTTGTAGTCAGATTGGTCACTACCGTAGTAGCGCTTTCCAGTTTGGAGTGGTATCAAAATGCGTCGGTCTTCGCTTTGATTCATACTGGAACCTTTGCTCTTGAGCACGCCCACCACTTTCAGCTTGATATTGCCGGCAGAAATCATCTGATCTACGGCCGTTTCAGGCTTATTTTTGAAAAGTGTTTTTACAATATCCGCTCCAATAATGGTGATGTAAGCCCCGTTTTCAGCTTCTTTTGCTGTAAAATTCCGCCCGTATTCCACTTCAAATCCTTTGCCATCCAGGTAGTTTTCATCCACTGCAAAAATGCTCACATTCGGGTTTGTTTTCTCATTCAAATGCTTCAAGGCAGCCCCAGAGCCGCAAGGCAGAGAAACGGATACCCTCGCTGCAAAAAGGTAGCGGTCTTTGAAATCCATCGCTTCTTTGAAAGAGATGGGGTCACCACTTTTGGTTCGCCTGCCCCTTCTGCGCTCGCCGCCCTCCAGCGGATTGATATCAAAAGTATTAGCCCCCAACGAGGAAAGATTGTCACTTAGCGAATAAATAGCCACGTCAATAGCTGTAAGAATTCCTACCAGCGCAGTGATACCAAAGGCAATGATCAAAAGCGTGAGCACTGCCCGAAGCATATTGGCACGGATGGATCGAAGCGCCAGCTTTATATTTTCAGAAAAATTCATAGCGGAGCAAAGGTTTTATCTCAATCTAATATTGCAATATCAAAAGTACAAATCAAAAAACAGAACGATTGATTTTGTTCGATCAATATTGAGGATGTTTAGACAAGATGTGTGAAAATGCGTGCAAACTGATGTGTTTAATTATTTCTGCTACAAAATGCACGGAGTTCCGTGCCAAACAATTTTTTGATAGTGGATCAAAACGGTTGTTTTTTGATTTAGATTTCGTAAATCTTTTAGATTTACGAAATCACATCCACCCATTTGATCCAGCACCAATTTTTTTTGACAAACGCTGATATTACCAAATATTTTTGATATATTTGTTGAAACGCTAAGATTATAAACCTTATGCGGTAATAGCTCAGTTGGTAGAGCACTAGCTTCCCAAGCTGGGGGTCGCGAGTTCGAGTCTCGTTTACCGCTCCTGATAATCAGATAGTTATAGGTGATAAGCTTATAACTATTTTTATGATGGTTAAAATCAAAAAAAACGATTCTACTTTCCCAAGGCTGCAATTGCTTCCTCCAGTAGGGTTTCAGCACTAAAGATTTTTGGATCAAAGCCGCTGTATTGATTGATTTGCTCAAAAGCTAAGGCAAGGTTTAAGGCGGATTGATTTTGCTGTAAAAAAATGCCACCCTCCGAAAAGCGGGCTGCCAGGTATGTCTGTTCCGTCTGCCCAGGTGTGGGGATGAGTAAGGCTTTTTTGCCCATCGCGGCTAAATCCATGATGCTGCTATAACCAGAACGCCCCATCACAAAGCCCGAAGCGGCAATGGCTCGGTGTAGCGCTGGGGATCGCAGGTGAGAGACGAAGGTTATATTCCCAATTTGTTTGGGCTGCTGGAATCCTTCTGATTTTCCTTGAACCAACAAAAAAGTATAAGGCAAATCTTTCATTTGTGCCAAAAGCTTGTTTTCCAGATAAGTCCGCTGCGGCTCTGGACCGGAAAGTACCGCAATAGCATCGTATGCTGTGGGCAAATTCAACGCAACAAACCTCGATAAAATCCCAATATATCGAACATTGGTCAGCTGGTTGTCAGATAATATACCCGTCAAGCGTTGTGGCGGTGGCAAATCTGGTATCCAGCAAGCGTCAAATTGGCGGATAAGGCGGGTATTTAAAAAATTGACTATTCGCTGCAATATTAAATTTGGTATGAGGATATTTGTTTGATGGGTTATAAAAATAGATGTTGTTTTTTTGCTAAAACAACCAAAGCGATTATCAGAAATAATCACGTCAATCTGATACTGGCGAACTAATTTTTGGGTTTGGAAATATTCTGTCACAAAAGCCCAAATGATATTTGGTAGTTGAATTGCGATGTTTAGTAACATATTGTTAAACCAATATCGAATGCCATAGGCAGGTAGTTTTTCTATGGTAAGACTCGGGAATTCTCCTTTGAGCAAATCGTAGGCACGTCCGTTGGTAGCGATGATCACCGTAGCGCCTTGTGCCAAAAGCTTATTGATGAGCGGAATGCAACGAGTGGCATGCCCAAGCCCCCAATCCAATGGAGCAATCAGTACGCGCTTATTCATGTTTTTTTAGGTCAAAAAATACTAAGTTTGCATTGCAAAACAATACAAAAGATGCGAACCCTTGTTCTAAGAATCCTCGTAGGAGCAATGGTGTTGTTCATGCTAAGCAGCTGTGCTACTGGTAATTGTGGCTGCCCCATGCATTAAATTCATGGGCTGTGCTACGTCCTTTCAGCTGAGCCTGATTTCATCATCATCATCGTTAAAAAAGCGGTACTCCGTCAGATGGAAATCCGGATTTGCTTCTATGCGAATCCATTTTTGGTACTTAAAAAACCATTTCATTTGGATATTGGGAAAGCCTTTTTTGAAATAAGCTTGCACATACGGATGGGTTTGTAGCTTGATTTTCTGTTTTGCACTTGATTGGATTACGGTATTCAGGTCGCGTTCTATTTCATCTATCAGCAAAATAGAAGCGTTGATTTTCCCGCTGCCGTTGCAGGTCGGGCAAACCTCTGCTGTATTAATTTTTACTTCTGGGCGCACCCGTTGACGGGTGATCTGCATCAACCCGAATTTGCTGAGGGGCAGGATGGTATGTTGGGCGCGGTCTTTTTTCATGTGTGATTTCATTGCCTTCATCAGTTCCTTGCGGTGCTCCTGATTTTTCATATCAATGAAATCAATGATGATGATGCCTCCAATGTCGCGTAGCCGAAGTTGGCGGGCGATTTCTTCGGCAGCTTCCAGGTTGACGCGAAGTACGGCTTCCTCCTGGCTATTGCTCCCCACCTTGTGCCCGCTGTTTACGTCAATGACGTGCATCGCTTCCGTGCTTTCTATCACGATATAAGCGCCGCTTGCCATCGTGGCGGTTTTTCCAAAAGAAGACTTGATCTGGCGGGTTATGCCGTAAGCCTCCATGATTGGCTTGGTGTTTTTGTGTAAATTGAGAATTTTAACCTGTTCGGGCGAAATAGCTTCCAAGTATCCCCTAATCCCCTGGTATAATTGCTTGTCATTGACTACAATCCTGTTGAATGAATCGCTTAGAAGATCGCGCAAGATACTGGAGGTTTTATCCAATTCGCTCATCAACTTGAGGGGTGCTTTCGCTTTCGGCAATTGTGCAAAAATCTCTTCCCATCGTTGTACCATGCCCGCAAGCTCCTCGTGCAGGTCAGCCACTTTTCTGCCCTCTGCCGCCGTCCGTACGATTACGCCAAAGCCTTTGGGCTTGATGCTTTCCACTAGTGTTTGCAGGCGTTTACGCTCTTCGGCGTTGGCTATTTTTTTAGAAACGGCTACCACATCCGAAAAAGGCGTAAGCACGAGGTAGCGCCCCGGAATCGTGATTTCACAGCTGAGCCTTGGTCCTTTTGTCGAGATCGGTTCTTTCAGCACCTGCACCAAGAGGTGATCTCGCTTGGTAAGAACTTGGTCTATCTTGCCTGTTTTGATGATTTCCGGTTCCAGCTTAAAATTATCTAGCTTTGGGGTAGTGATGGCACCACTAATAGAATTGTTGGTGTATTTTACGAGGGAGCGAAGTTTTGGCCCGAGGTCGGTATAATGTAAAAAAGCATCTTTTTTGTGCCCAATATCCACGAAGGCGGCATTGAGCCCTGGCATGAGCCGCTTTATTTTGCCAAGAAAAATATCCCCTACTGTGAAATTATTGTTGGTTTTTTGATAATGAAGTTCAACTAATTTAGAATCTTCCAATAGGGCAATCTCCACCTCGGTGGGTGTCGCGTTGATAATTAGCTCTTTTTCCACAAAAGGTTCTTTTGGTCGGCATCGGGAAAGCCACCATCAGGATGTATTCTACAAAAAGAGCACTTTGCTTTAAACAACAACAAAGGTCGCTACAAGAAACCGATTGACGAAATAATTGAACATTGGGATACAGCAGCGGAATGTAGAGTGTCCTCTTGTTTTTGGGTATTTTAATATAAACCGTTGAAATCAAAGCATTGCTTAGTTTTGCAAGCTTTTTCAAGGAAAGGATGAAACAAAGTAAATCGTTTTATCCGCTGGAGTTAGTTTTTGAGAATCAACTGTATCCCTTTCATTCCGCAAAATACACCTTTCACATCACCCAATGCCGATGTGATTATTTATCTGTTTTTCTTCTTATGACGATTCTTGCGAAGTCTTTTCTTGCGTTTGTGTGTCGCGATTTTATGTCGTTTGCGCTTCTTTCCACAAGGCATAACTCTTTCTCTTTTAAATGAATCAAACAATTTTTTTCTACGAATTACCTTCGCTCAATGCTTTACATTTTTGGGCAAACTCACTTGCTTTGGCGGATTGCCCCAAACTTTGGTAAACCTGAGCAAGCAGGCATACTGTATTTGGATTTTGAGGTTCTATTTTATAAGATTGCTCCAGTCGCTCCATCGCTCGGCCAAGCTGGTTGGTTTTAAGCGCCAGCCGCGCTAGGCTATTCAATACCAACACATTGTCTGGTTGCTGTTCATTGAGTTCTCTCAGCATCAGGATGCCCTTCATAGGATTATCCCGGGGCGGATTTTCTGTGTAGCATAGCGCCAGGTTGACACGGTGTGCCAGATTTCCAGGGTTGATCGAAATCGCATTTTCAAAAGCTTTTATAGCTCTGTTCATGCAATAACTCCGTACCTTATCTTCCTGAACATTTTGTAAACAGATGGCATAAGTAGTACCCGCTATGGACCAAGCCTCTTCTGTACCAGTTAGCTCGGCGATATCTTGTGCATAAGTACCCGCAACAGCAGGCTGACCAAGTTGGTACCAGGCACCCGACAGTTTTTTCAATACTTCTACTTTTGCTTCATCCGTCACTGCTTGTTTCAACTGCTGCTCCAAAGCAAGCACCTCACTTCCTTGCAGCGCCGTTAGTTGGCTTTTTGCTGTTTGAAGGATATTGCTGATATCCGTGCTTTCAATAGTCATTGCCCTCGACTTTTCGAGGGCTCGCTGCTTGTTCGATTTCGTATCGCAACCGAGGTACAGTGTAAAAAAAATCACTACTGCACCACTTATGATAGCTACCTGCAACCAATTCATCCTATAACTTTTAATATGAACTCCTTAATGACAAGAACTTATCATCGAACATTTACCTCCAGGGCAGCTATGAGGCGAAATTGAAAATCAATATCATGGAAATTAATCTTCGTCTTCCTCTTCCGGCATGGAAGTAACGTTATCCTTCACCTGTTCTACAAAAACCTTTGCGGGTTTGAAAGCAGGGATAAAGTGTTCCGGGATTTCAATAGCTACATTTTTCTTAATGTGCCGCCCGATTTTTTTGGCTCTTCTCTTGATCACAAAACTGCCAAAACCTCTGATATACACGTTTTCACCTTGTGCAAGAGAATTTTTTACTTCTTTAAAAAAGGTTTCCAGCGTAACAAGTACATCTACTTTGGGTACTCCAGTCTTTTCAGATATTGCTGTAACCAAATCAGCTTTTCTCATCTTAGTAATTGGTTTATAGTGAGTTACAAAAGCTTTTTGTCGTTTGGACAAGCGAGTGGCAAATTTCGCAATTTTATTGATTAATCAAAAGTAAAAATTCTTTTTCTTTGATTTTTTTTCTTTAACACTCAGCTTCTTACGAAGATGCCTGAACGCACTTTTCGTGCTCGTTCCAAGCCTTTTGAAATTTTGTGTGCCTTTTCTGTTTTTAAAGCATAAATCATTCGTTGAATAGCTATCTTTGCAAGGCTCAAAAAAACTAAGGCTATTATGCTCTTATCAATGACTGGCTACGGTAGGGGAGTAAGCTCCTACAAAGATAAAACGATCACTGTCGAAATTCGCTCTCTGAATAGCAAGTTTACAGACCTTCGGCTAAAAATTCCTCAAAATTATAAAGAAAAAGAAACGGACTTTCGCCGAATCGTGATGGAACGATTAGAACGCGGTAAAATTGATGTTGTGATAGAAGTCAAATCCTTACAAGGAGATGATAACTATGGGCTCAACACTGCTTTGTTTAAAAAATATTACTGGGAACTCACTAAGCTATCGGATGAACTGGGTATGAATAAAAACGATATGCTCCAGGCCATCCTCCGGATACCCAATGTGGTAGCTACGGATGCCAATGAAATCGAGGAAGAAGAACTCCACGCCGTGCTCAGTACGCTTGAGCAGGCTATCGGCAGTTTTGAAAAATTCCGCCAGGCAGAAGGCAGAGCAATGGAAGAAGATATGAGCAGCCGCATCAAATTGATTCGGGAATATCTTCTACAACTCGACCCCCACGAGGAAGATCGGGTCATTCGCCTGCGGCAGCGGCTGTATCAAAACCTGGAGGAGTATCTTGGTAAAGAAAAAATTGATGAAAATCGCTTTGAACAGGAAATTCTTTTTTACTTAGAAAAAATAGATATCACGGAGGAGAAAGTCCGCTTGGAGCAGCATTGTATTTATTTTTTGGAAGAGTTGGGCAAAAGTTATACCCAAAAAGGTAGAAAATTGAGCTTCATCAGCCAAGAAATGGGCAGAGAAATTAATACATTGGGTGCCAAAGCTTATTCTTCTGAAATACAGCGACTTGTAGTAAATATGAAGGACGAACTTGAAAAAATTAAAGAGCAGGTCGCCAATTCTTTGTAAGTTATGAATAAATTGATTATCCTCACGGCTCCCTCTGGTGCAGGAAAAACTACGATTACTAAGCATTTATTATCAACGTTTGATACCCTGGCGTTTTCTGTATCTGCCACCACCAGAAAGCGCCGCCCCCACGAGGTGGATGGCAAGGATTATTATTTTATCACTACGGCTCATTTCAAAGAATTGATTGAAAAACAAGCTTTTGTGGAATGGGAAGAAGTATATGAAAACCAGTTGTACGGCACACTCAAAAGTGAAGTGGAGCGGCTCTGGTCTTTGGGCAAAGATATTGTGTTTGACATTGAAGTGAAAGGTGCTATGAATATCAAAAAACAATATCCTGATAAATCTTTCGCTATTTTCGTAAAACCACCTTCCCCCGAAACGCTGTACGAAAGGCTTCGCAATCGGCGCACAGAGAGCGAGGATAGCCTGCAAAAACGAATTGCAAGAGCAGCAGAAGAACTGACATATGAAAACAAATTTGACGCTGTTTTGGTTAATGATAATTTAGAGGTGGCTCTAAAAGAAGCAGAAGAGATGGTACATCAATTCTTAAAAAGATAATTATGGAGGTACTCATTACCAATGGCATCAAAGTAAGTGTAGAGACCCTGTACCAGCCTGCGTACTCTCGTCCGCAAGAGCATCGCTATATTTTTTCTTATCAAATCAGAATTGAAAACCTAAGCTCCAACACCGTACAGTTATTGCGTCGGCATTGGCAAATTTTTGATGCGAATGGAATGATCCGGGAAGTGGAGGGAGAGGGTGTGATCGGCAAACAACCAGTACTGGCACCCGGCGAAACTCACGAATATGCCTCCTGGAGTCCTCTTACCACAGAATTGGGCAAAATGCAGGGCTCTTACTTGTTTATCCGCACAACAGATCAGGAGGAGTTCAAGGTACGAATTCCGGCTTTCAAATTGATCGTACCCTTCAAACTCAACTAAGCCAAGAACTCAGCCTGGCAATACCGCAATACATTTTAGCTCAATGGCTATCGGTGTCGGCAAGGCACTAATGCCTACCGTCGTCCGGCAGGGTTGATTTTCTTTGAAATATTGGGCGTACACGCGGTTGTAGGTGTGGAAATCGCGCTCCATATTCACCAAAAAAACAGTCACATCTACCAGGTCTTCCCAACGTGCACCGCTGGCTTCCAGTACAGTCCGTACATTTTTAAAAACAGCGTGGCATTGCTGTTCAAAATCAAATGCTGTGTAATTTCCTGCGGAACTTAACTGCAGGCCGGGAATATCGTTTGTCTGCGGATCACGAGGACCAATCCCGCTCAAAAATAGTAAATTACCTACTTTACGCGCATGCGGATACGCGCCCACAGGTGTAGGCGCATTGTTTGCAAAAAACAATTCTTGATCTGCCATTATTCACTCCAAATTTAGATTACAATCGAAAATGCCCTACGACTCTCCTGCGAATCATAGGGCATTTTGCAACACGGCATGTGTGTACTATGTCAATTATTTTTCGTCTTCTTCAAATTTCTCTTTCAATTGAGAGAACACATCCAGATCGCCGAGGGTAGAACGCTCAATGCTATCCTGCTGTTTTTTGATCGCAGAAGTTGTTTTCTTGCGCTCTTCATCCTTTTCTTTCTTTACGGCTTCATCAGCCTCTTTGCGGATGTCTTCCAGGTAGCGAAGGTGCGATACCAGGATGCGCTTATCATCGCGGTTGAATTCAATGACTTTCACGGTCAGGGCTTCTTCTACTTCTGCCAGTGTGCCATCTTCCTTCTTGATATGCTTGATGGGTGCAAAAGCTTCCAACCCATAAGGCAATTGTACGATAGCACCCCGGTCATCGCGGCGAAGTACCGTCGCCTCGTGATAAGAACCAACAGGGAATACGGTTTCAAAGGTATCCCATGGGTTTTCTTCGATTTGCTTATGCCCCAGTGATAGCTTGCGATTATCCTTGTCAATATCCAAAATAACCACCTCTATCTTTTCTCCCACTTTCGTAAATTCAGAAGGATGGGAGAATCGTTTTGTCCAGGACAAATCAGAAATATGCACCATCCCGCCGATGCCATCGCGAAGTTCTACAAAAACACCATAAGGCGTAAGATTTTTCACCTCACCAGTGTGGCGGCTATCCATCGGGTATAGTTGTTCGATTTCGCTCCAAGGATCCTTCGCCAATTGCTTGAGACTCAAAGACATCTTGCGCTCTTCGCGATCAATCGTCACCACTTTCGCTTCATATTCCTGCCCTAGCTTGAAGTATTCACGGGCATTTACAGGTTGGTTGCTCCAGGTTACTTCCGAAACGTGGATCAAACCTTCTACGCCTGGCTGAATCTCAAGAAATGCACCATAATCTTCAATATTTACAATTTTACCCTTCACCGTAGAACCTTCCTGAATATCAGCGTGGAGTACTTCCCAGGGATGCGGCTGCAATTGCTTCAAGCCTAAAGAGATACGCTTTTTGTTTTCATCAAAATCGAGCACCACCACATTGATTTTCTGATTGAGTTGCAATATTTCGCTTGGGTGGCTGATGCGCCCCCAGGAAATGTCAGTGATATACAACAAGCCATCTACACCGCCCAAATCGAGGAAAGCGCCAAAGTCCGTGATATTTTTCACCAAACCTTCGAGTACCTGTCCTTTTTCCAAACCAGAAATGATCTGCTCTCTTTGTTCTGCCAAATCACTTTCGATCAATGCCTTGTGCGATACTACTGCGTTCTTGATCGTTTCGTTGATTTTCACAACCTTGAATTCCATCGTTTTGCCAACGTAGGAATCGTAATCAATGATTGGTTTAATGTCAATTTGTGAACCCGGAAGGAAAGTTTCCAGGCCACCGGCATCTACGATTAAGCCCCCTTTCGTTTTACTGATCACAGTGCCTTTGATTACGGTACCATTCTGATAAGAGTCAACGATGCGTTCCCAAGCGCGTAGCAGCTTTGCTTTGCGGCGAGAGAGGATCAATTGCCCCCGGAGGTCTTCCTGTTGCTCTACATACACTTCTACTTCTTCGCCTACCTGCAAATCCGGGATGTCCCGAAATTCAGAAAGAGGCACTAAACCATCCGATTTGTAATTAATGTCCAAAACGACATCGCCATCGTTGATAGAAGTGACTTTGCCTCTTACGATCTCATTTTCCAGCACCGAGGTCAGTGTGGATTCATATTGTGTAAGGTATTGTGCCGTTTCTTCTTTTGAGTAAAGATAGCCGTGCTTTGTGCTGACAGACCAGTCGAAATCATCGTGTGCGGCACCTCTGGTGTAAAGCTCCATTGGTACGTCTTCAATTTCCTCTACGTCTTCTTCCAATTCTGGTTCTGTTTCCTCATCGAGCGTCAGGTCTCTTTTTACGATTACCAGCGCTTCTTGTACTTCTTCCTCCTCCACTGATAAATCAGCCAGTTCTGATGTATCCGCTTGTTCTTCCGGCACATCAAGTTCTTCTTTTTCTAAATTATTGTCTTCTAGCATTGAAAGAATGCTTTTAAAGGTTAAGGAATATTTTTTAGCGGGGCGAAGGTATAACTTTTTCTGATAAAAAAGAAATTTTATCGAAAAAATGAAGTGCGGCAACTTTCTGCGAAAAGATTTAGAATCAAAAAGCAAGAAGTTTTTTCTTTGCAGAAGAAAAATTTTTATTTTACCATCAGCAAGAACGAAATTCGGTATTTCTTGTTTTAACCAAATAAGCATAACAGCAAAAAGACCGACTTATGACTACGACTAATTCGCGCCCCTGGTTGAAAAACTATCCGAGTGGAGTGCCCGCCAATATTGATGCGGATCAGTACGCTACCCTTACGCAGATGCTGGACGAAGCACTTAAAAAGTTTGCTAAGATGCCTGCTTTTTCTTGCATGGGCAAAACATTGAGCTTCGAGCAGGTTGATAAAATGTCGAAGCATTTTGGTGCTTACTTGCATTCCAGAGGATTAGAGCCTGGCGACAGAATTGCCCTGATGATGCCCAATTTGTTGCAATACCCCATCGCGCTGTTTGGGGCTTTAAGGGCTGGTTTGATTGTGGTGAATACCAATCCGCTTTATACGCCCCGCGAAATGCTCCATCAATTCAATGACTCCGGCGCGAAAGCCATTGTTATCGCTGAAAACTTTGCCGCCAATTTGCAGAAAATACTTCCTGATACTTCCATAAAAACGATCATTCTGACGAATATCGGCGAACTGTTGGGTTTCCCCAAAGGCAATATTGTCAATTTTGTGGTGCGCAAGATCAAAAAAATGGTGCCAAAATTCGATATCCCCAACACGGTCTCATTTAAGGATGCCATGGCACAGGGTAAGAAATTTACTATCAAGCCTTTTAAAAACTCCGCTGACGATACGGTTTTTCTGCAATACACAGGCGGTACTACTGGCGTAGCAAAAGGTGCTATGCTTACCAATCGCAACATGGTAGCCAATATGCTGCAAATGAAGGCTTGGATGGCACCTTATCTGAGAGAAGCTCAAGGCGAAACACAAGAGGTTGCGCTCTGTGCCTTGCCTTTGTACCATATTTTTGCACTGACGGTCAATTGCTTTGGCATTATGGCGATCGGGGGCATGAACGTGTTGGTAACCAATGCCAGAGATATCCCTTCTGTTTTGAAAGCGATTAAATCTTTCCCTACTTCGGTCATTTCTGGGGTGAATACGCTTTTTAATGCCATGATGAATCATCCCGATTTTGGCACTATTGATTTCAGCAAGCTGCGTGTGACGGTCGCTGGCGGGATGGCGCTCCAGCGCCCCGTAGCGGAAAGGTGGCAGCAATTGACGGGTTGCTATCTTGCCGAAGGGTATGGCATGACGGAGTGCTCGCCCGTGGCTACTGCCAATCCCTTTGATGCTAAATTGGGTAAGCTGGGTATGATTGGCTTGCCAATCCCTTCCACCGACGTGCGTATCGTGGATGAGCACAACGTAGTGCAAGGCCCGGGGGGCATCGGGGAAATCCAGATTTTCGGTCCACAGGTGATGAAAGGCTATTACAACCGACCCGATGCTACTGCCGAAACGATTGTAAATGGCTGGCTTTGCACAGGGGATATTGGCATGATGCACGAAGATGGCTTCTTCCAAATCGTGGATCGCAAAAAAGATATGATTTTAGTTTCCGGGTTCAATGTTTATCCCAACGAAATTGAAGAAGTAGTGGCTGGGCATCCAAAGGTTTTGGAGGTAGCAGCAGTGGGCATCCCCGATGACAAATCGGGCGAGGTTGTTAAGCTTTTTGTTGTCAAAAAGGATAATTCCCTGACGGAAAAAGAATTGATCGAGTATTGCCGTTCCAACATGACGGGGTATAAAGTTCCAAAACAAGTGGAATTTCGGAAGGAATTGCCTAAGACAAACGTTGGAAAAATCCTGCGCCGCGCCCTGCGCGAGGAAAGTATTGCAAAATAAAGCAAGCCAGGCTACTGACTGATGGTGCTGAATATCGCTCGGTGATCTGAAAAGGAAGTCTTTTCAGAATCGTAGTCTTGTATCCCGAAGTCGGGAGCAACCAGGATGTAGTCTATTCTCAAAGCCGGAATACTACCGAGATAAGTGAAGCCCAAGCCTTGCCCTTTTTGTTTGAAAGTGTCTTTCAGCCCCTTAGATAGAACATGGTAGGCATAGGAGGTTGGTACATCATTGAAATCACCGCAAATGATCACCGGATAGGGGCTTGCTTTGATCTGAGCAGCGATCTGGTCGGCTTGCAGCGCTCTTTTTTTGGAGGCACGCTTGAAGCGCCCCATCATGCCTCGTACTTCCAACCAGGTTTCCTTTTCTTGTAGATCGCCTTGTTTTGCAACATGATCAGCTATACTGGATACGGCGTTGCTTTGCAAATGGATATTGAATACGCGCACGATATTGCCGCCAATGTTCAGATCAGCATATTGAAAACCATTGGTGTTATTGAAATAAGTGCTCGTTGTTTTTACAATGGGATAAGCCGAAAAAATAGCCAACTCATTGCCATCTTTCCAAACCTGGTGTTTTAAACCCTTTTCTTTGAAATGATTCAAAAGTGGGGCAGCGTACTCCCGATGGTTTGGAAACTCTTGAAAACACAAAATTTGTGGGTCTTTGCTGTCAAAAATGGCGCTTATATCGCTCAAATGAACCTTTTTCCCTTTTGCACCGTAGTACTTCATACTGTGCACATTAAAGGAAGCGATTGTCAGCTGCGCTTGTTCCTTTGTACTTGCACTCAAACTGAACCCCACGATACTCCTGAAATGCCCCCAGCCCAGCAGGATACAACCCAGTGAGAAAATGATATATCGTTTTTTCAGACTTAACCAGAATAAAACAAACAAGATATTGAATAGCAACAACCAGGGGTAAGCCAGCGCCAGAAAGGCAGGATACCAAACATCAGCCGGACTGATATACGGCGATAGATAAGCCGCCAGTGTAACCAAAACAATTAAAATATTGATCCACCTCAACAATCGGGATACCTTCAGCACAATTTATTTTTTGCTTGCATTGAATAGAAATTCTTTCTCATTGTCTGACAAACTATCATAACCGGATTGCTTGATTTTATCCAAGATGGCATCCAATTGTTCCTGATACGGCATGTCTTCCTCGCCATAATTCGACACCGTCGCCGCTTTTCTGGTATTTTGGCGAGCTGCCGTTCGGGTAGGGTTTTTATATACCACTTTGGGGCCTCGTTCTTGCCCCTGCCGAAGCCGAACAAAAAATGCGCCTATCTTATTCAGAAGATGATTCATTGGCAAAGACCAATCGTTGCCAGCTCTTAATTGCCGAACAAAAATCAAACCGGTGAGTGCGCCGCCAATATGTGCAAAATGCCCGCCAGTATTGATATCATTGGCAATCCCAATGAGATCGAGCAGCACCAATACCAGCACGATATACTTCAATTTTACATCGCCAATAAAAAGAATCCGCATGATGTAATCCGGGGCGATCACACCCGCCGCTACTACCATCGCCATCACAGCACCCGAAGCGCCCAGCGCAAATCGGGCACCTCCTGCGCCGTAAGGCAACAAATTGGCAGTGATAAAAAACAAAATGCCCCCCACGATACCCCCTGCCAGGTAGATGGGCAATACGCGCTGGTTGCCGATAAAATCACCCACGATACGACCAAACCAGTACATGTACAGCATATTCCACAGTAAATGCCAAAAACTCTCATGCAAAAACATGCTGGTAAAAATGCCCCAGGGATGTGTGAGGAAAAACTTCCAGTCGGAGGACATACAGAAGAAATTCACCACTTGCTCAAACAGGGGCGATGGTTTAGCGCCATTGCCAATAAAAAGGATCAAATTGACAAGGTGTATCAAAAAGAATACAGCGACATTGACGATCACGATGCGCGTCACCATGTTTCCATAGCCAAATTCCCGTTTTACATCTTCCCAGATAGACCGTAGCATTTGTTCTGTGGATTAGTTCAGTTCACCTCAAAAATATAATCTTCTGCTCTTCTTTTTTAAGAAAAATAGATATATGTAATTGCCTTTTTCAAAAAAGTAGTCCAATACTAAGGTTCAAAATCGCTAACAATACACCGATTCGCATTAGTATCTTGCACCAACTCTACTGCCAAACAAAATGAGCAACAGCCCTACCAGGGCCCCGCCGAGGTGCGCAAAGTGAGCGATATTGTCCCAAGAAAATTGATTCACGCCCAGGTACAACTCTATTAACACCAAAATAGGTATAAAATATTTTGCTTTGATCGGAATTGGTAAAAAAATCAGCATCAATTCCGCATTAGGAAACTTCATCCCAAACGCCAGCAGCAAACCATAAATTGCCCCTGATGCGCCTACCACCGGCACATCCATGTTGACTTTCATCCAATAGCTCATTGCTTGAACGCCCAATTCTCTGGCACCTGGCTCACTATCGGTCACTGCACTGCTCAATTGTTCAATTGCCTCTTTGTAATTCGGACCGAGGCGGTTGAGTGGCACATCGCTAAAAAAAGCCCAGAAAGTATCATAATCCGGATTGGCTTGAAAAGCAGCTATGGCGCTTTGCATTTGCGAAAATTCGATATAGTTGACCAAAAGGTGCAGTGCTGCGGCACCCAGCGCGCATGCGATGTAATAAAACAAAAAATGCTTTGCTCCCCACAGCACTTCCAGGGCGCTTCCAAACATCACCAAAGCATACATATTGAACAAAATATGCATAAAATTGGCATGCATAAAAAAATATGTCACAAATTGATAGGGGCGAAAAAACTCAGAACCAGGATAATGCAGCGCCAGCATGTCACTAGCGCCCCAATTGGAAAGTACAAGTTTATCTGCTATAAACATCAAAATATTGATGATCAGCAGGTGCTTAACAACATCGGTGATCCTTAGCATAAGTTGAAGGTAAAATATAATTTTTTTTGATACAAAAGATCAGCACCGGAGAACTGAATTGCGAAAGTACTTCAAATTTCCAAATTCTATACTCAGGAAAACTTATTATCCAGGTCATCCAGTTCAAAGGTAATGAAACATTTTCGACCAGAGGGGTTTTTATAGGGTACTTTACAGGCAAAAAGCCGATCAATGAGGGCTTGCATTTCATCGGCGGAGAGGGTTTGCCCGCGTTTGATCGCAGCACTTTTTGCCATGGCACGGGCTATACTTTCACGGATGCCTAATTTAAGGTCTCTATTTTGTTTGAATTGCTCCAGCAAAGACTCGATGATAGAAGTTTCGTTGCTACCTGCTGCTAATTCAGCAGGCACACCGTGAATCAGGAAAGTATTTCCACCAAAGTCCTGAATATCAAAACCCAATAAATTCACTTCGTCTAAAATGCCTTTCAGTATTTCTGCTTCGCCAGGAGAAAGCGCAATCGTACTGGGAAACAGGCGTTGTTGGGTAAAAGCGGCTTGCTCTTCCAGAATATCGAGGTATTGCTCGTACAAGATCCGTTCATGCGCCGCTTGCTGATCTATCAACAAAAAACCTGATTTAATTTGGCTGACGATGTAAGTGCCGTGTATCTGATACGGTTCTTTTTGCTGCTTGCCAGTGCTTCTGGAAACCTCGTCCCATGTTTTTTCTTCCGACCAACGGCTTTCGATGGTCATGGGAGTAGCAGCCGGTGCACTATTTTCCTCTTCTGGATCAGCATCGGATAAGCCCGCGTAGAGTTTTTCCCAGTTTTCGAGGTTGTGTTGTGCTCGAATCTGTTCTGAAGGAGCGGCATCAAGATTGATCTTACTGCTGAAAGTGCCGGTATTGGTGGGTGGTTGCTTTTGAGAAGGTGCTGCGATTTGCACCGAACCCAAAGAAGTATCGTCGTCAAAGTCGAGGGTGGGTGTAATACTGTGCCTTCCCAGCGCATGCCTCACCGCCACTTTCAGAAAGTTGTACACTAGCCGTTCATCTTCAAATTTGATCTCTTGCTTGGTAGGATGCACATTGACATCAATCAGCGCGGGGTCAATTTCTACAAAGATAACGTACAGCGGGATCGTCTCTTTGGGCAGCAAGTCTTCGTAAGCACTCATCACCGCATGATGGAGATAGCCACTTTTAATGAAGCGTTGATTAACAAAAAATAGTTGCTCGCCGCGTGTTTTTTTGGCGTACTCCGGTTTTCCGACAAAGCCCGAAAGCTTGAGCATGTCGGTTTCCTGAGAGATAGGTACCAGCTTTTTGTTGGTTTGATTTCCAAATGCGCCGATAAGCCGCTGCCGTAGGTTGCCGGCAGGAAGGTGAAAAACTTCCGCATTATTGTGGTGCAAAGAGAAAAACACGGCAGGATGGGCCATTGCAATGCGAAGAAATTCATCCATGATGTGACGCATTTCTACCACATTGGATTTCAGGAAATTGCGCCGTGCAGGGACATTGTAAAACAGGTTTTTTACAGCAATATTGGTGCCCACAGGGCATTGGCAGGCTTCCTGGATTTTTACTTCCGAGCCTTCTATTATGATTTTAGTGCCGAGTTCGTCTTCCTGTCGGCGGGTTTTCATCTCTACTTGTGCCACTGCTGCTATGGAAGCCATTGCTTCCCCGCGGAAGCCCATGGTACGAATAGCAAATAAGTCTTTTGCTTCTTTAATTTTGGAAGTAGCGTGGCGTTCGAAGCACATGCGGGCATCCGTCTCCGACATGCCGCAGCCATTGTCAATAACCTGCACCAGTATTTTGCCTGCATCCCGCACAATCAGCTTGATACTGTTGCTGCCTGCATCTATTGCATTTTCTATCAATTCTTTCACTACCGAGCCTGGCCGCTGGATCACCTCACCTGCCGCAATCTGGTTTGCAATAGCATCAGGTAGTAATTGGATGACATCCGTCATATTGCACTCAACTCCTTGTTTATATCATTTTCAATGGATAGTAATACTACCATTTTCTCATGTTCAATTTGGTGTCAGTTGCCTGATTCCATCAGTTTTGCAAAATCAGGCAGATAATTGGACAGTAACAAGTACGCCAGAAAAATCAATGCAGCTGTGATCGCCAGCAAAATCATATTTGATCTTTTTACCTGCTCGCTTCTGTAGCTTTTATTCACCATATAGCCCTTTGCGCGGAATCCTCCAGAAAGGCGTGCTTTCACATCTTCTATGCTGCCAGTGTTGGTCGCTTGATTTTGCTTGACGCGCTGCTCCAATGCTTCTTTTTCCGGATTCCAATAGCGGGGTTTGTATTCAAATTGCTGGTGCTTCGGTATTCTGACAAACCTTAGAAATGCCATTTTGTGTAATTTTTTAAAAAATGTATGATTGTTATTCAAACTCAACTGCCGCTGCTGAAAACTACAAACATATCCCTTAAATAACCCTGATAGTGAGAGAATTGTTGTCCCCACAAAAGTACATAAATTTTTTATTCGCTGAACGCCCAGATGCTATCCGACTTTTTCTAAGAAAGATGTAGTTTTTTTGCTTTTTGGTGGGTAGCTAAAGCGCCTTTGCTACCGATAAAGCCTTGTGTAGCACCTGGATGTATTGTGCCACAAAATCCTCCATTTTTTTCCTGCGGTACTGCATGACCCAGCGCGGGTGCGGCACTTCCAAAATCAGTTCAAAAAAATGGTGCACTTCGTTGATCTTTCTGAAGTACGCGGCATTTTTGCCCTGCCCCAGGCAGATCGCCACTTTTTCACTCGCCCCGAAAGCTTTTTGGCAACTGATGTTTTCCAGGATATGCGGCGCTACGGCATTTTGTAGCGATTTGTCGTCGTAGTAGTTGATATTTTTTCCCGCTTTCACAAAACCCAAAGGACAAAGCGATGTGATGTAAAAATGCTGGTAAAAAGTAGCCAAACCGCCAAATGCGTTTATACATTCATACACAAATACCGAGGAGAGTTCTGGCTTTTTGGCAAAATTGTTTTGAATACCACAAACTTGCTCCAGGCGAATCGGATCGGTGAAAGGTACTCCAGTGACTCCAGCACCGAAGCGCCCGGGATTGATGCCGAATATAAAAACCCGACTATCCTGATCAGCATAAAACTGGTCATAAAAATCCGTCATTACCCGCATGGTTTCTGGCTGGTCGTAAGGAAAAAGCAATTCAAAGCCAGGCGGCAGCTGCCAATCGGGGCGAAGGGAAAAAGAATATTGCAGCACTTGTTCAGCAAAGGTCATGTGGAATAAGGTTTTGCCCGCTTGAAAGGCTTCATAAATTTTTCATAGCGCATCGGTTCCTCAAGATAGCACAGAATTGCTATTTTCGCACAAAAATAAACAATGTCAAATACTCCTGTTCTCATCAGCGAATTGATCCGCAAGCGGCGAGCTATTTTTCCAAAAACTTATATCGAAAAACCAATTCCGAAGGAAATCCTGGAAGAAGTGTTGGAAAATGCCAATTGGGCACCTACACATCGGCTCACGGAGCCTTGGCGTTTTAAGGTATTTACAGGCGAAGGATTAGAAAAGCTAAGCCAGTACCTGGGGGATTATCATAAAAAGGTGACCCCTGCGGATCAGTTTTCGGAAGAAAAATATCGCAAAAGCATGGAAGCACCCTTGCTTTCGGCTTGTGTCATTGCTATTTGTATGCGGCGCGACCCCGAGGCGCGCATTCCTGAATGGGAAGAAGTAGCTGCCGTGGCTTGTGCCGTCCAAAATATGTGGCTTACCTGTACGGCTCATGGCATAGGCTGTTATTGGGCTACGCCAGGCGCGGCTTTGAATGGAGATGCGTTCCCAGGTTTGCAAGAAGGAGAGCGTTGTTTAGGGCTGTTTTACATGGGCTATCACAACATGCCGGAATTGCCTGGTAAACGGACACCCATTGCGGAGAAAATAGTTTGGATAGAGGGTTGATACTACATTTGATCGGAAATGGAAGTCAGAAGTAGAAGGTGTTTTGATGCCTATTTCTGACTTCCTTGCTTTGTGGCACTTTGCAAATCGAGCAATTGTAAGGGCAGTATAGTTTTTTGCCGCTTATTGCAGCACAATTTTCTCGGAGAAGACCTTTTCGCCTTGGCGAATTTGCAAGATCAAAATGCCTTTGTTGAACTCACTCAAATCAAAGGTGTCGCTGTATTCGCCAGTGAAATTTTTCAGTTGAATTGAAAAAATGCCTTTTCCAATCGCATCAAAAACAGCAATATCGGTCGGTTTCTTTTCTGCTTTGAAATAGAGGTTCAACAGACCATTGGTCGGATTAGGACTTGCCTTGAACTCCTTGATTTCCAAAGTATTATTCGGAAGATCAATACTTGGCTGTACATTTCCTTCTGATTTAGGGGTAGGCGTAGATTCCAATTTGAAGCGAATCGGCAGGTTGAATTGCACGCGCACATTGCGCCCGCGCTGCTTGCCAGGTATCCAGCGGATACCTTGTTCTTGCATCAGGTTGACAACGCGCACTGCTTCAGCGCCGCAGCCGCCACCGATCTCGCGTAACGTTTTTGCATCGCTGATTGAGCCATCTTTTTCAACGATAAAGCTCACCACTACCGAACCCTCCACATTGGCATCCCACGCTTCCTTTGGATACCTGATGTTTTTGTAAATAAATTCCAGCATTTTACTGTCGGCGCATTGCTTCCGCTCGGTAGCATCTGCAACATCCTCGCAGCCCGGGAAATGCGGCATTTCTTCTACCAATTTGAAGATTTCTTCATTGTTTGAAACTTCCTTTTTATCATCGCCATAAGCTATCACCGTAATCTTTCGATTGTTCCAATCTTTTATCTCCATTTTTTCTTCGTAGGTATCCGGATTAACCGTAACGATGGTATCTCGCAAGGCATGATCTGGCAAAAACGAAGCGCTTCCTTCGTCGCCTTCCAATTTGTAGTTTACGGGGAGCATTTGCACCAGACTAATTGCTTTACCGTCTTTTTTGGCGGGTGTCCAGCGGGGCATGGAGTTGACTACGCGCAACACTTCCTCATCGCAGCCACTGCCAATGCCGTGCTCGATGATAGCACGAGAGATGTAGCCTTGCTCGTCAATCTTGTACTTCACATACACGGTGCCCTGAATGCCTTTTGCTCTTGCGTCTTTCGGATATTTGATGTTTTTGTAAATAAACATCAACATCTCTTTATCCGAACATTTTTTTCGCTCTTCAGGATCGGTAATGTTTTCGCAACCAGCAAAGACGGGCGCTGTGTTTTGCCGGATCAGCGCCGAATCTTTTAGATAAACTTTGATCAAATTTTCGCCATTCTTGCGGTCTACCGTAATACTTTCAATTTGCTGCGGCTTTATCAAATCAAGAACTCCACTCTCTTCACCTTTATTTCGTGTGAACTTAGTCACGTCACCATTTGGGTAATGAATTTCAAAATTGATCACCTCATTGCTCTTATCACCGTCAAACATATTTGGCACCGTATCCATTGTTATTGCAAGATCGTCGGCATTAAATAGCAATTTGCCATCATGGGTCAGTTCTAATCGCGTGAAATTATTAGAAGAAATAGTCGCAATCGTTCTTTTTTCATTATTAGGTTCGAGTTGCTTTTCGATGGCTTGCTCCAGTACTGCCGCTTGTTCTTGCAAACTTGCTTTGGCATCGGCATTGGAAAATACCAACATGACCATGAGGGTGAGCGGTATGACCAGGAGATACTTGAGCATCGCCCGGCGTTTCGATTGATTACGCATCATCATAAGGATTCGTTTTTTTAATTGTGAATGAAAGTGATTGGCGATGGCAATCGAGTGTCCAGACTGTGATTGCCTTATTAACAAATGGCCATATTGTTTCTTTTTGGTGGTGAGCAGCACTTCGGCATCAGCGATGTACTCGTGCACGTTGCGCAGGCTGCGCCGATACGTATGCACAAAAGGGCTGCACCAGAATAGAATACTTGCCAGCTCGAGCAGCAACACATCAAAGCTATGCCCGCCGCGAATGTGCGCCAACTCATGTCGCAAGATATTTTGTTGATCTTCGGGGTTTAGTTCCATTTTTTTACTCAAAAAAAGCCGATTGAAAAAGGAAAAAGGCGCGTGTGTTTTTTCGGAGAGCACGAGTTCGTAGCCATCGCGCCGCTGCCGTTCACTTTTGCGATAAAATCGAATAATTTGTATGAAACCAAATAGAAATCGAAATGCAAAAAATGCTACCCCGATCCAATAAAGCCAGCGCAGCACGTCCATCACGCCAATGCCCGGCCTTAGCGCAGTAGCGGTGACGGTCACTTCCAATGATTCCATGCCTACGGTGATTGGTTGAAAATAGACAACTGCTATGTCACTTTCTGCTACCGGTTCAGGCAATCGCCATTCTGCTTTTGGGATAATTAGGCTCATTACAAAGGTGCTCAGCAGATACCAGCGATTGAAGTGGAAAAAGGTCTCCCGACTTAGCAGCAGCCAGTACAAGAAATAAAATGCCGCCCAGCAAAGGCTTACTTCGAGGATGTAGGTTAGCATGGATTTTTAATATTATGGTGCGATAGTGCTATGGTACTCGGTTTCAAACTCACGGAGTCTCACCTTCTCCAAGTCACTAAATCACTTCTCCTCGTCATCCAGTTTATCCAAAAGATCATTCAACTCGTCCGCATCCAATTCTTTCTTTTCTACCAAAAAAGAGACTAAGCGATTCATAGAGCCTTCAAAATAGTCGCTCGCCAATTTTTTCAAAGTCCGGCGGCTGTATTCATCTTTAGTGATGGTAGGCTGATACACGAAAGTGCGCCCGTACGCCTGGTGCGTCAGGAAACCCTTCTCAGATAAGATGCGCAGCATGGTAGAAATAGTGCTATGCGGTGGCTTTTGTCCTTCATTTTTTTCCATTTCGTCGCGGATTTGCCCGACGGTGCAAGGTCCCAGGCGCCAGATGATATGCATGATTTCTTCTTCGGCTTTTGTGAGTGTGTTCATATTTAGGAGGTTAAAGTGGTATAATTGGTTGAAACGGTGATTTTGCTTAGTTGGCTCGAAAATGCATCAACTCCTTGATCTGCTGAATGCGCTGCTCGGCATATTTTTTGAATTTTGGGTCTTTTGTCTCCAAATATTGCTTATATTTTTTAATTTGATTCGTTTACATTTGTAAATCAGTTTGTTGTTTTGAATTCGAAAAAACGAGTGTTCTGATTACGGCTCGTGAAAGTCGCATGGAGCAGTATTGTTTTACAAAAACAATCGCTTTTTTTAGTCAGTCAACTTTTTTTAAGTTATTTAACTAAAAAATTAGTCGAAAAATAAATTTTATATTCCCCGTTTCCAACAATAAAATTTCATTTTCTCCTTTACACATTTGATAAAAAAGTATAATTTGCGTGACTTATTGAATGTCTTTGCGTTATAAAAGAGAAAATGGATTGATTCGATGACTACCAAATACCGGATCAAACATACAGAAAGGGGGCAACCTTGAAGAAAATTACAGCAACAATACTATTCCTGATAGCAGGGTTTGGGCTATCAGCGCAGCAGGAAGCACAACCGTGGGTGGCATTTCACCCGCAGGGAGGTTTTTTCAGGGGGGAAGTGGAAGTCCAACTTTTATCGGAGGGTGCCACGATTTATTACACCACAGATGGTAGCCGCCCTACGCGCCGATCCAAGGTTTATAAAACGCCATTTCGACTTGATGCCACGGCTGTAGTGAGGGCTATTGCTTATGCTAATGGCAAGTTCAGCCAATTTTTTGGTCAGACGTACTTTATCAATGAGCCAGAGACCAACTTCGCCGTTGTCTCTATTGGTATTACCCCCAGGCTATTGTTCGATCCTGCCCAGGGCTTGTTTATGCAAGGTAATCAACTGCTGGATGAATCCTGGAAAAAGCCAGGCGCTAATTTTTGGAGTATGAAAGAAGTGACTGCGCACGTCGAGATATTTGAGTCGGATGGGCAAGTGGTGCACAATAGTCTTTCAGGATTTCGTTTATTCGGCGGGATGAGCCGCTTGTTTCCCCAAAAATCCATAACACTGGTAGCGAGGGCGCGCTATGGCGCCAAGCGTTTTGATTATCCTATTTTTGGTGCAGATGGGCTGAAGGATTTTAAATTTTTGGTACTGCGCAATTCGGGTAGCGACTGGGGCAAAACCCACTTCCGAGATGCTTTTATGACCAGCCTTTTAGAGGAATGGGATATTGACAAACAGGATTATCGTCCCGCGCATGTGTATATCAATGGCAAATACTGGGGTATTTATAATATTCGAGAAAAAATCAACCGCTATTTTATTGCTGATCATCATAAAGGGGTAAATAAAGATTCCATTGATTTCCTGGAGCACAATATGATCCGACGGCGCGGCAGCCGTAGGGCTTACCAAAAAATGATAGACTTTATCGCTGCGAATAACTTGCGGGAGCCTGCCAATTACGCTTACGTCAAAACCTTAATGGACGTAGATAATTTTATGAATTACCAGATCGCCCAAATTTATTTTGACAACCAGGATGCTGGTGGCAATATCAAATACTGGCGACCCCAAACACCCGATGGGCGCTGGCGCTGGATTTTGTACGATACAGATTGGGGTTTTGGCTTACATGATCCAACGGCATACCTGAATAATAGCCTCGCTTTTCATACAGAACCACAAGGACCTTCTTGGCCCAATCCACCTTGGAGTACTTTCCTGTTGCGAAAACTATTGGAAAATCCGGACTTTGAGAAGGCTTTTATCAATCGCTTTGCCGATCATTTGAATACTGCTTTCGATCCCAAGCGCGTGACCATGCGTATTGACGCATTGTACCAACAACTTGCCCCTGAGATGCCTCGGCATTTGGCGCGTTGGCGCTTGAGCCAGCAAAAATGGGAAGAGGAAGTGCAAGCATTGCGCACTTTCGCTGCAGAGCGTCCTTTTTATAGCCGCTTACACCTCATGGATCAATTTAATACAGGGGGGCTGAGAATCCTTCAGGTGCAGGCAGAAGGTGGGGGCTCCGTATTACTAAACGGACAGATTGAAGTGGGGGCGCAGCTTTTTGAAGGAAAATATTTTGAAAAAATTCCTGTAAACCTCAAGATCTTACCCCACAATGGCTACCGCTTTGTGCGCTGGGAAGGCGTGAACGCCTCTGCTGATATGCGTGAAATTACCTTGAAACTGGGGGAAGACGTTACGGCAATTAAAGCTGTGTTTGAAAAATATGAACATCCTTTGGCAGGGAAGGTGGTCATCAATGAAATCAGCCCGAACAACAAAAAATCAGGAGATTGGATAGAGTTGTTTAATCATACGAAAGAGTCTGTCAGCCTACGGGACTGGATACTATCCGACCGTAAAAACGACTTTATCTTTCCAAATGTTCGGATTGCGCCAAAAGACTACTTAGTCATTTGCGAGGATGCACAAAGGTTTTATACCGCATTTCCCAATGCTTACAATGTGGTGGAGGGACTTGGCTTCGGCTTGAATAAACGAAGCGAAACCTTACAGCTTTTTGCGCCCTATGGAGCTGTAGTGGACAGTATTGCTTACGAAATTCTGCCAACAGATTCTGTTTTCGTATGGAGTTTGTTATTACCGAATTTGGACAATAGCGATGCCGAAAATTGGGAGATTCGCCGAGATAGAGGCACGCCCAATGCACCCAATCCTTTTTTCTTGGAAAGTAGCATTCGGTTGCGCCAAAAAGAGTGGATGCAGGTGGGCTTGGCCTCTGGAGTTGTCTTACTGTGCATGATGCTTTTAGTCTTGAGGCATCGGAAGGTGTTGTGAACCTCTCTGGCAATGGCCAAAACTCAATGTTTTTATTTATAATCCAGCCGCACCAACCGCAACCTACTGCGCCGCTCACTTGGTATGATTACTTCTGAGGCACTCACCTGGGTAGCATCCCTAAACCGAAGCCGCATCTCCAGATTTTCGGTACTCAATAGGCTTTTTCGATCAAATTTACCATCGCTATATACAACATATTCGCTTACGGTGTTTTCATACCGAATTTCATCATTGTAGATCAATCGAAGGTTGCCAGGTGATTTGAAAAGAAAAAAGGAGGAATAAATCCCATCATCATCCTGCGAATATTGCTTTTTGTGGAGTATGTTCTTCCAATGCGTTTTTCCATCGGGATGAAAAGAGATCACCAAAAGCTCATCATAGTAGTAATCAACGATATAGCGAGTACCATTGTCAAAGAACACGCGGTTGTTAGTTCCCCCCAGCCGCCGCTCCAGTTGCCGATTTCGTTCCGCCACCATCAGCAAGCCTCCATCCCTTCGCAGCACCAGTTCTTTTACAACGATTTCTGTGATTCCCTTGTTATTTTCCACTGTTTTACCCATCAGGTTCGTCACCAGTTCATCCTCAAAAGGTTCAAAATGCAGCACTGGTGTATCCGGTGAATCCGGCGAAAGAGACAGATAAAAATATCCCACGGCGCGCTCTAAGTTTTTCTCAGAATAAAATCCTGCTGCAGTGAGGCGTTTATTCATATTATCAAAAGCGAAAGAAATGTCATAAATAGGAAAAGCTTGAAAAGTGACACTGAATGGGTAAGCGCCCTGTGCCGAGAACTCGTAAATGTCAAAAAAAGGATTCTCTTTTTTCACGCGAAAGCGATTTTTGGCAATAATTACATAAGCGTTACCGTCATTATTGATGAGCATTTGGGTGAATTCCTCCCAAAAAGAGAATTCATTAGGTGTAAATCTTTGTTCCCAGAGGAGTTTCATTTCTATCGCATCAAAAGCAAGCAGGTGGAAAGTTTCCTGATTTTCTACATAATATACTAACATTTTGCTTTTATCTTCCGATTGGATGACTTCAAAATTGGGCGTGTAAAATAGAAAACCGTAGTCTTTGATCGTTACTGAATCCTTCAGGTTAGCCGCGGGGTCATACTTATGAGCTTTCAGCACGACATGGTTGCGCTGCCGAAAGCGATAAAGGATCGTAAAATGATTAGCAAAAGAAGCAATAGAAAGTACTTTGGGCGTTTTTTTGTCCAAGTCCAGGTCTTTACTCCAGGAAAGCTTCATTTGTTCATCGAAAGCCTGTATTTCAAAGTTGGTCGTCTGATCTCGAAACAAGAGCACCTTTCCTTTTAGGTTGCCGATGATCTCATACGCCACATCATTACGAAGCGGTATTTCCTCTGATGCAATGATTTGCTGAGCAGGCAGTGTTGCCGGAAGCCAGCCAATAAATAATAAAATCCATTTTTTCATAGCTTAACCCTTGATTTTAAGCTTATTAAGCTGCTGACTAAAAGTAGGCATATTCATTCAAAATAGTTAGGTCCGAAATTGCAAAAAAGATGGCGAATATGTTCAAAAAAAAATTAACGAACTGGATAATTTTGTCTCATAGTGATGATTCTGGACACTTTCGTTGGGATGATCTACCTTTCTCTTGTTGACAGGGCGCCGATTATCAATTTTATAAAACTTTTACCTTTCGACTTTTAAACTTCGACCAATAAACCACTCGACTACCCTTCTCAGAATGGTACGTTTTTTTACTGGCAAATTATTGTTTGAATCGCTTGAAATTTCCAATATTTTTGTAAAATAAAACAAGCAGATAGCCTATGCGCCAACAATTGGAGACCGAACAAAAAGCCCTTGAAATTAACTTAGATGACAGTATCTATGGCACTTTCGCTGAAATCGGTGCCGGGCAAGAAGTAGCGCGTTATTTTTTTCAGGTGGGTGCTGCAGCCGGAACCATCGCCAAGACCATGTCAGCCTATGACAAAGTTTACTCCGATCATATCTACGGGCTTGAGCCAAGCGGGCGCTATGTCTGTGAGCCGCGCTTGTACAAAATGCTCGATCACGAGTACGAACTGATGCACACGCGCCTGCGCGCAGAACGCCCCAATACGAATTTTTTTGTTTTTGCAGATACTGTTGCTGCTATTAATTTTCAACGCACCATCAGCGGGGATGGCTGGTTGGGGCTTCGGTTTCAGTTACACCCTGATGGTGAACCCAACGACCTTGTCCTGCATGTACGAATGCTCGATAATGACAACCGCCTCCAGCAACAGGCTATCGGCATCCTGGGTGTCAATCTGATTTACGCCTGTTTTCGCTATAATCAACAACCCGAAGTCATGCTGCAATCCTTGATGGACGGCTTGCGGGGTAGGGTGATGATTGATATGATTCGTATCACTGGACCTGATTTTGAAAAGGTGGACAACCGTTTAATTAGTTTGCTATCTGTGAAAAATGGATTGACAGACGTGGCGATGTTTGGTATGGATGGCAGACCCATTCATGCGTCTGAGTTTTTGTATAAAAAGCATGTAATGGTGGTGCGTGGTAGTTTCCGACCAGCTACTTTGGTCAACCTGGATATGATCAGAGCGAGCTACGCACAGTTTCGGGAAGACCCCGAAGTAGCCGCCGGAAAAAGCTATCTCCTCACGGAAATAACGATTGATAACCTGGCTACGGATGGCAATTTGGATGAAAAAGATTTTCTGGATCGCGCGGATTTGCTCAATGCACTGGGGCAAACGGTCGTTGTGTCAAATTGCCAGGAGTACCAAAAGCTTATCCGCTATTTGTCGGATTACAAAGTACAACAACTGGGGCTGGTCATTGGCGTACGAGAATTGCTGGATTTAATTCACAAAAAATACTACGCTAATCAGGATGGAAGTTTGCTTGCAGCTTTTGGGGCGCTTTTCACCCGCAATGTGCGCCTTTACGCTTACCCGGCTATGCAGGAAGGTAGTGATGAATTGATGACTGCCCAGAATGTGCCGGTACCCGAAGGGGTCAAGTTTTTGTATCGCCATCTTTTGGATAACCATCAAATTGTGGATGTGAAGGATTTTGACGGGCGTATCTTACACATTTTTTCCAAACAGGTGTTGCAAATGATACAACAGGGCGAGACAGGCTGGGAAAGTATGGTGCCTCCTAAAATAGCCAATCTGATTAAAGAGAAGTGCCTTTTTGGATACCCTTCTGAACAGCTGGCGTTTGAATATTAGGATAGCGCCACAATCGGTTTGCATTCAAATTTGACTTAGTGCCGGTTGCTAAAGCATAGTTTCCGATAGGGAAGCGTTGGTTGTACCGCAACTTTACATCCTGATTTCCTTAGCGTTCTTTGGGGGATCAAAAAAATCCTCTCCTTTTACAAAATGGATATTGTTAACTTTTGCTTCGCCCAGTTGGGTATGAAGTCCTTTTTCTTCTGACCAAAGCCAAAACTTCCAGGTAGCTGGAAATGGCACCCCATCCACAAGGTGATAATCATGGTAAGTGATCGCGCGCAGTTCCTCTTCTGCCGCTTGGGTATTGTTACTGCCAAAAGTCACGATGTAAACCATGCACTCCAGCAGGTTTGTAGCTTTTGATTTGTAGGCAATGTACCAGTCTTTTGGTGAATCGCCTGTTTCGTCTTCAAAGGTGAGCTTGGCGGCATCATAGGCTTTTCCGCCTAACTGCTTTTCGCCAATTGCTTTCCATTGGGTGCCGGGGTCGCTAAATTTAAAAGGAGCCATAAAAAAATATTGCCAGGTGAAAATATCAAACCGGGCGCTACGATATTCCAAATCGGAGGGCGTTTGCCAAACCTTTGCACCATCGTACACTAACTTTACACCATTGCTGCGCTCCAGCTTCACGCCGGCAGAATTTGTAGCCGCGGTAATATTGGCTTCTATACGCTTTTCGCCCTGGGAGAAAATTACAAGATCAAAAACAACTGCTTCTTTTTGTATAAAAGCTTTTACGTTGTGTGCCTGCTCCAGGTCGGCTATCAGTGGGATCGCTGGCGCAGTGCGAACGGCAATCGCCCGGGCTTTCTTTTTTGAATAAAGATTGTAATGCTTTTCGTCGGGAAGGCAGGAGAACAAAGTGGAAAAGAAAAAAACCAGTACAGCTGCTTTTTTCATACATGCTTAATGTTTGGATACCTTAACAACATCATAACTGCCACAAGGGTTGGTGGTGCTCACAAAGACGAAAGTAGGGATGGCGACATTCTGCACAGGTTTTTGGAAAAGGTTGGTTTGCAAAGAATTTCCTACTTTCACATTGCAAAATAAACCAACCAAGAGATGCTCAAAATTGACATGCACACGCACATCATACCACCCAAGCTGCCACACTGGGCAAAACAATTTGGCTATGATGGTTTTATCCACTTGGAACATCACGCTCCCGGGCGGGCACGCATGATGCGCGGCGAACATTTTTTTCGCGAGATACAGTCCAACTGCTGGGCGGTGCAAGAGCGAATCGAAGCCTACGCTGTTTTCCACACGCAAGTGCAAGTCGTTTGTACTATTCCGGTATTATTTTCTTATTGGGCAAAAGCAAATGATACCCTTGCCATTGCTGAATTTCTCAATGATCATATTGCAAATATCGCCGCTGAACAGCCAAAACACTACATCGGACTGGGCACCTTACCCATGCAGGATGCTGCCTTAGCTATAAAGGAATTGGAGCGCTGCCAAAAGATTGGACTGGTAGGCGTACAGATTGGTTCTAACATCAATGATTTAAACCTCAGCGAGCCGCAGTTTTTCCCAATTTTTGAAGCTTGCGAAGCATTAGAAATGGCAGTTCTGGTACATCCCTGGAATATGATGGGCATGAAGCAGATGGAAAAGTATTGGCTTCCCTGGTTGGTCGGCATGCCCGCCGAGACCGCCCGTGCCATTTGTTCTATGATTTTTGGAGGTGTTTTTGAAAAGTTACCCCGCTTGCGCGTATGTTTTGCTCATGCAGGTGGCTCTTTTTTGCCTACCATCGGGCGGATCGAGCATGGATTTAATTGTCGCCCCGATTTAGTCGCTGTGGACAATCCTGTCAACCCTCGGCATTACCTCGGCAAGTTTTGGGTGGATTGTATCACCCATGACCCTGCCCTGCTCCACTTCGTTTTGGAAATGGTAGGCGATGATAAAGTAACCTTGGGTTCTGATTATCCTTTTCCGCTTGGCGACCTTGAAATTGGCGCTTTTATTCATAAAATGGGGCTGCCCCAATCCACAATTCAAAAAATTTATGCTGACAATACGCTTGATTGGCTAAAATTGCAAAAAGAAACTTTTGTAATGGCGTAGGTTCTACGTTTCTCTTTTTTATTCCAGGTTTTTAAGTTCGTCCAACAATACAGATACTTTTTTGGCAAGATACTTTGAGAAGCCATCAAGACCAGGAAATAGCGTTGCGTCATTGATATTCATAGCGTTCAGTTCACGCAGCATCTGGGGGCGCAACTTGGATGAAAGGTAGAACTTTTGAATCCACTTTACATCGAATGCCGCCTCCAGGGTGTCTCTCAGTGCATCTTCGAAGGGGATGATCGTTACTGCGTCATCTTGGAAAAGGCGAGACTGAGCAAGGTAAATGCCCTGTTGAATCGTCAACCGCGGATGGGCATAATACGGAGCAATTGGCAAAACGATAGAAGGGAACTTAAATTGCTCTTCCTGGTACCATTCGGAAAGAAAAATGCTTTTGAAATCTTCATTTACCAGCGTGTGATGGTATAAATAGCGCTCTTCAAAAAGCGATTTAAAACGAATGTCCTTTTCATACTTGCGGCGGATGACTTTGTAGATTTCCGAAACATTGATTGCCCAAACGGCAGCCGTTTTATCATCTCCGATTTGTAAATCATTTACAGCAAAAAAAGCCGCCACATAAGGGGAGCGCGTCCAGTCCAGCAAGCGCGTCGGTGCGCCGTGGTGTTGCATCAAAGAAAGCCACTCCATGCGGGTTTCCACGCGGCTATTGTCAGTGGTATAAAGGTGGGCAGTACGCCTGAACTCATCGAAAAGCTCTTTTTCCTTGTAGGTGATAATTGCCCTTTCCAATTTAGGCTGCAATACCCAGTCGCTATTGGCTTGCCCCCGGAAGTACCAAAGCGCATCGCCCATTTTGGTGAGCCTACTGCGCAATTCATCCCAGGATTTGACATTGACTTCGAAGTTGGTTGCCATGATCTGTTTGTTTGGGAATATTTTACCCCTAAATGTAGAAAAATTGCCAATAGAAATGCAAGGGATTGTGCATCCATCATAATTTTACAAGTTTTTATTTACAACGATATGAAGAATGAGGGTTTCGTCTCAATACTTCCA
This sequence comes from uncultured Saprospiraceae bacterium, assembly GCA_964526645.1. Taxonomy (GTDB): domain Bacteria; phylum Bacteroidota; class Bacteroidia; order Chitinophagales; family Saprospiraceae; genus JADJNW01. The sequence goes on along the minus strand of CAZGJN010000024.1, from coordinate 3,275 downwards.
CGCTTTTACATTCGTTCCCTTTGGCGCCATCTTTTCTACTTGCTTGAAGATGAGTTGCAATAGCTCTGTGCGCTCCGGGCCCCAGCAGTGGGGTTCGCCATCGCCGTAGGTGACCGAACCGGCATAGTGCGGGTCGGTGCTTTCTAAGTAGGTTTCCATTAGTTTCACGGCAGGATTGAGATAATAAGTGTCCATATCGCCTGTATAAATGTGGATTTTGCCTACGAGACTTTGTCCGATCTTTGACCAATTGCGCTTTAGGTATTCATTCAGGTCGGTATGCTCCAGCCAATATTGAGCGACGGTAGAATCTATTTCACCAGTCATTTGATCAAATAGCGATTTGGCATAACCATCTTCACCGATCGGCCCGAAAGTCGCCTCGAAGATATCAACTTGCTCGCCGGAGCGATTTTTTGTGCCAAGAACGAGTTCGTAATGGTTGCGTTGCTGATAAGTCAGGTAAGCGATGCCATCGGTCGAGCGGTCGCTGGGTGTAGGCACTTTCACCCAACCCTTTTCTTTATAATAGGCATTTTTGTCTTTATAAATATTCACCGCCTGGAAGTAGTTGAAGTCCACAGGATCGGGGCAAAGCGAGAAAACACCGCCAAAAAACTCGGGTTCAAATAGCTGCATTGCCAATGAAATCCAACCTCCTGTAGAGCCACCGGAGAGGATGCGCGCGTAAGGCTCACGGATGATGCGAAATTGCTTCTCGACCGCCGGGATTAGCTCCTCCATGATCGCATCGCGGTAAGGCCCATTATTGGGCGAATTAATAAAATAAGAATCATCGTAGTAAGGGCTTGGGTGCTGGAAAGTAACCATCAGCATACGCGGCGTGCCGTCAGCGTTCCAGAACTTATAATATTCATAACCTGCCTTTTCCCGATTGGAAGCCTCCGCGCCAGGATCAACCTCGCTGAAGCCATTGGGTGCATTCAGAGAGAAATGTCCTTGAATGTAATTGACCGGATAATACGTGTCGGGATGCTCCTCATAACCCTTTGGCAATAAAACAGTTGCCCCAAGGAAAATATCTTGCCCCCAGAATTTGCTGAGGATATCGCTTTTGAATTTGATGCGTTTTACCCATTTGGTATCGGCGGGGACTTCGACGGGCGGAATCACGTTTTTGCAATCTAATTTAATGGTTGTTTTCTTTTTAGGATCAATGGTAATCTTTTGTACATCGCTATATAAATTGCCAGGAGAGCGGTTGAAATGCTGCCCTTCCCACTGGTCGTTATGCATCCAGAGGGTATGCCCATCGGAACGCTTAAATTCGGTATAAACATTTACAAATCCCTGAATAAAATATTCACCGGGAGGCAAATCTTTTAAATTTTCAATCGGATAACCGAAAGTGCTATGATTAATCGTGGCAGTAGCGCCAGCAGCCAGCGCCTCTACATCTTTGCCAAAGAAGGGAATGCCTTGCGTGCCGATTTGTAAGCGCGGTTCACGGTCATCTTTATCCGAAATCATGACATAAACGCGGCCGGTAATGGGACCTTCATGCGCAGATGCTGGAAAAGAAATATCAAATTGCAGGCCGGCGGTATCGGTTGGTTGGCAGCCGTCTTGTAAAATGAACAGGGTGATTAGTGCAATGGCTAAGACTGGAATAGCGAGTGTCCGTTTCATATAGGTTAGGTATTTCGTATTGGACAAAAGAGAAGGAAGGTATTATCCCTATGCTATAAAAGCAAAGAAAATTCGAGTAACCCATGAGCCTTGAGTTACTTGATAAAAAATATGGCTTATTTGTTTTCTTTTTTCTTCTTAGCTTTGGGTGTATCGTCCACGTTGAAGCCCCAATTGCTAAGTGTTTTTAGGATTTTTGGCATATTTGCCTTTGAGTAGGTTTTTGCTTCATCTGATCAGATCCATAACAGATTTAAACTTGACACTGCGCATCCGATACCTTTTCTCTACTTATGCTTTGAGACTTTCTGCTTGTAGCAAAAGCCCAAGCTTAAAAACGTGGAAAGTAAAATCAAGAAAGCAGCCTTCATTGCATAAAAATTTATCGGGTATTATTTTTTTTAAAAGGTAGCCTAAGGCACCAATAACTTATTTATGACATCTAAAATGTATGATTTTTTCACAAAAACGCCGATCTATTTGCCAAATTAAAAGTGACTTTTCGCAGATAATCCAAAAGTTGCTGGCGGTCTTTGTAGGGCTTTAGCGTTTCAAAAGGGATGGGATCACCAATGTTGATAGGTATTGTTTTGCCTATTTTATTGCGAATTTCGTGGAGCAGCAAACCCAGGCGCAAATTCAGATGGATTTGGCTAACGATTTGAAATAAAGGGCTATTGCTGCCATGAAAATAAAGTGGTATCACCGTTGCCTGGGTTTGCTGAATCAATTTCGCGGTAAAGCGCTTCCATTCTAAGTCTTGCACTTGTTTCCAGATTTTTGGGGCTGTAGCGACACCGCCTGCCGGAAAAATGCCCAAGGCTTCTCCCGCGCTCAAGCGCTCCATGGCTATCGTGCGTGTGCGGAGGTTCGTTTGCAAAGCGGCTTTTGTTTCATTAAAATCAATGGGCAACAAATAGGGAGCGAGCAGGGGTTCCTTGCAAAGCACTTCATTGACTAACAACGCAAAACGGGAACGCACCGTGGAAATCAAGTGCGCCAGCATGAGCCCATCTACCACGCCAAAAGGATGATTGGCCACAAAAATAAGCGGTACGTCTTTGGGTATTTTTTTCAGCTGATCGGCATCGTAGTGCATTTCAATGTTCAACTGAGCCAGCGCCTCGCCCCATAGGGCGGTTGGTGGCAGCGGAGCATTGCGCACCTTGTTGTATATTTTTTCCAGCTTGCGCCGCCCGGTCGCGAATTCGATTGTGTTGATGACCAAACGCTTTAGGGGTGGGTCATCAGGATTGCTATAAGTCAGTTTTGCCTTCGGAAGCTGTAGTTGCGGGATGTCTTTCATTGCAAAGAGGAATTATTCACCAAAAAGATTTAATATCGGAAAAAGCATATTTCAATTATAATAAAATCTTCTTAATGTGCAGTTTATCAATTTTGTAATTTGGTCTGGCGCATTTCTAAAATGTGCCAGACATATAAGGTTCCAAAATCTTTATTAAACAACTAAATTCACAAAGTGCTTAATGTACTGGCTACCCATTTTATGAAATTTTCGATTGTCGCCTAATAAACTGTCTGGCTTCTTTTTTACAAAAACGATATATGCTCCTGAAAATGCAGCACCCGCTCCGTCAGGTCAAAAGCACACAGATAGCCGAATT
>CAZGJN010000023.1:0-60093 GCA_964526645.1 uncultured Saprospiraceae bacterium | reverse complement strand
TGGGCGATAAAAACGCTGCGGGGCAACAGGTGCGCGACCTTTCGCAATCCTTGAGTAACAACCAGTGGTACAGTACGCAAACGATCGGCTACAGCCTGCTGGCAATCGGAAAATTCGTAGGCAATTCGGAAGTAGGCAAACGCTACACCTTTACTTATGCTTTGAATGGAAAGAGCGTCAATGCTGGCTCTACAACTCCGATTTTTCAGATTGAAGTCCCCTCTAACAATGCCGGAAAAGTCTCTGTGAAAAATACAAGCCAGGCGACGCTCTTTGCAAGGCTTATTCTGCGCGGTCAACCAGTGGCGGGCGAAGAAACTGCCAGCTCTAATAATCTGAATATCAACGTGACATACAAAACCACCGATGGACGCGCGCTGGATCCATCGAATATTCCACAAGGCACCGACTTCATTGCCGAAGTAAAAGTGACACACCCTGGTTCTCGGTCAATCCCTTATCGGGAATTGGCGTTGAGTCAGATATTTCCTTCGGGTTGGGAAATTATGAATACGCGATTGGATAACCTGCAAAGCCTTGCTACTGCTGTGTCCACGCCCGAATATCAGGATGTGCGCGACGACCGCGTGAACACTTTCTTCGACATTTTCCAAGGGCAAACGCAAACATTTGTAGTGAGATTGAACGCTGCGTATCAAGGTAGATTCTATTTGCCAGCTACTGCCTGCGAAGCCATGTACGACAACTCCATCACCGCGCGCACGCCGGGCAGATGGGTGGAAGTAGTGGAGAGTGGGGAGATATAAAAGATGCGACCGAGTAACTCGCTTGGAGTGAGTTACTCGGTTAAAATAATTATTTTTCTGTTAACACCGAGTCTCCGACAGGGACTCGGATAAAGTAAGGAACAACCGAGTCCTCTGCGAGAGACTCGGACAAGACTAAGCTAGTGAATATCCTGTTTGCGAACAAAGTTGCCCGCTACTTGTCCTATCATTATACCATTCATTATTTAATCATTTAATTTACTAGCATGAGAAAAGGACTTTTCTTGTGGTGCATAGCTATTGCTATGACCGGTGCTTTGTTTACGCATTGTACCAATACGAATCAACAAACTAATACTGCCAATGCTCCTACTCAAGGGGATACCGCCGCTGGCAATGATTCTTTGAAAGAATATGCACAACTCCCCTACCCGCAAAATCCGGATGAAGCACTTCAACGACTGAAGGAAGGCAATACACGTTTTGTGAATGATGATGCCATTCACCCGAACCGCGACGACGAACGTAAGATTTTACAATCGAAAGGACAAACGCCCTTTGCTTCTATTATGAGTTGCTCCGATTCAAGGGTACCCTCTGAGATTGTGTTTGACCAAGGGCTGGGCGATTTGTTTCTGGTGCGTACCGCTGGGCAGGTAATGGCAGAGGCGTCCATTGGCAGTCTGGAATTTTCGGTAGCTGTGCTGGGTACGAAGCTGATTGTGGTGATGGGGCATGAAAAATGCGGTGCCGTCAATGGCGCCATTGGTTCGGATAAACTACCAGGCGAAATCGAATACCTGGTAGAGCAAATTCGGCCAGCAATCGCTCCTTATCGCGGCAAACCGGAAGCGTTGGAAGATGCCTGCAAAGCCAACATTCTATACCAGGTCAATAAAATCAAAAATACGGGACCTATCCTAAGCAAAGCCGTTGCGGATGGCACTATCAAAGTCGTAGGCGCTTATTACAACCTGCAAACAGGCAAAGTGGATTTTTATGAAAACGATCAAATGATTGGTATGCTGGATGCCCATTCGCATCCGCATTGAAAAGGAAGCGCAGAAAAAGTATTGGGAAGTTGGAAAAACTTCCCAATATTGCCTCCGTTTTGGTTTTCCGGATGATTCGTTTATCGTTTTTCAAGTGAATACAAGTTATGAAAAAATTAATTTGTCCTTTTTTCTTTGCAGTTTTGCTTTGCCTTTTAGGTTTTACCAGTCGTTTAGATGCGCAAAATACCCGATTGAATGACGAAAATAATGTAGGCTGGTACGCTTTTTTCGGCACCTGGAAATTGAATTCCAAATTTGACTTGCACACCGAATACCAGTGGCGACGCGACCAAACGATTAGCACCTGGCAGCAGAGTCTGCTTCGACTCGGCGTAAATTACAACCACAGCCCGACTGTCACTTTTCATTTGGGTTATGGCTGGATTGAGACGTTTCGCTATGGCGATTACCCCACTGTACCATCCGGCGGTATTGTACCCGAGCATCGTCTTTATCAGATGGTGCTGTTGCGCAATCCTGCCAAGCCTTTCGGCATTGTACACCGCTTCATGCTGGAGCAACGTTTTGTGGGTCGGCTCGCGCCGGAAAACGTGGAGGAAGTGGAGGAATGGGTCTATACCCATCGCTTTCGCTATCGGATCCGCCTCGATTTACCCTTAAAGGGCGCTACCCTGGAGGATAAAGAGCTGTACGCCGCGGCGTTTAATGAAATACTTATTGGTTTTGGCAAGAATGTAAACGAAAATGTTTTTGATCAAAACCGTTTGGCTTTTTTATTGGGCTACCGCTTTAGCCCAGCGGTGCGTTTAGAAGCGGGGTATATGAATCAAATTCTGCAACAAGGGCGGGAAGTAAACAATCAGTCCGTTTTTCAACACAACCATGCTTTGCTGATCAATCTATTTGCGAATATCAACCTTAAGTAGTCGGTTAGTTTCAATAGGCGGTAGTAGAAAGTTATATAAATTTGATAAACAAAAGATTATAATGAACTTAGTGTGAATGAAAGATGCTCGGCTCTTAAGTAAGAAACAAGCAGAGTGGTAAGCTTGTCCGACCACCTTTGTTTTTAAACTAATAATCGAACATAAACAAGTTCAAATTTTTACAAAAAGTTAGTAAGCAATAAAATATTAGTAAGCCGCATGTAATAAATAAATTATTTCTACATTTTTTATTTAGTTGACTGCAATATCTTTTTTTCAAAACGCGATAATTTACTTTGACATAGCCTCCTACGGAAGTTTTTTGGCTTAAACTATCAATACGATGTATTGGCTTGGTTGCGCGTAACGGCTATAAAATTAGGATCGAATTCTATGGAAGCAATCGTTGGTGTCGTATTGTTATAAATGACACCGTTTACATCCTTGTAAGAAAATGTTCCACTTGTTATTCTTCCGGCGTATTCTTTCTCATAATACCCGAACCCTTGTTTGAGTAGCAACTGATCGTCATTAAACTTCACTTCGGCAGGCGCGCTTAGCCCCAGCAAAGAGCCCAACAAGCCACCAAATCGAAATTTCGTGTAGATGCGGTATTGGTCAACGGCAGCAGATTCTTCGCCTTCGCAAGCAATAAATAAGGTGGCGCTCAAAAAGAGCACAGGAATAAGGAGTTTCCAGGTTTTCATGTTTAGAATGTTTTTTCGGTTTTGGAAAATACCGAGATAAGAACTTCGAACCGGTTGGCTAAATTTTTTAAAATATATTAAAGGATTATTAAGCAAATCATAAAAATCGGTCGTATTTTTTATCAGACTTTGAGTACTTCCAAGCCTAATTCTCTACCTTTTTGAAGCATCAGCGCGAAAGCATCTTCATAATTATTTCCAATATCGCCATCCAGAATGGCATCCCGAATCGTATTTTTAATCAGCCCTACTTCTTTGGAAGGTGGTATGCCAAAGGTCTCCATAATCATTTCCCCGGTCACGGGTGGTTGCCAATTGCGAAGGTGATCTTTTTCTTCTACTTCTTTGAGCCGCTGGCGCACCAATTCATAGTTTTCTAAATACGTTTTGACTTTATTGGGATTTTTGGAAGTGATATCCGCTTCGCAAAGGAGCATCAGGCGATCAATGTCATCTCCTGCTTCAAATAACAGCCGGCGAATAGCGGAGTCTGTAATATTTTCTTTGGTCAAACTGATCGGACGAAGGTGCAACAAGACCATCTTTTGAACGAACTTCATTTTATGATCCAATGGAAGCCCCAGTCGCCTAAAAATTTTGGGTACCATATTCGCACCCAGCACCTCATGCCCGTGGAAAGTCCAGCCATGCTCTGGTTCAAAGCGTTTGGTAAGTGGTTTGGCAATATCGTGCAAAATAGCCGACCAGCGTAGCCAAAGATCGTCCGTTTTGGAACAAAGGCTATCTAAGACCTGCAAGGTGTGATAGAAGTTGTCCTTGTGTGCCCTTCCATTTTTGATTTCCACCCCTTGCAAGGCTGCCATTTCCGGAAAAATCAGTTGCAATAGCCCTGTGTTAAAAAGCAATTTAAAACCTACCGAAGGTTTGTGAGAAAGGATGATTTTATTGAGTTCGATAGAAATTCGCTCCTTGGAAACGATGTGGATTCGACTTTTGTATTTTGAAATGCTCTTCAGCGTGCCGAGATCAATCGTAAAATCGAGTTGTGTTGCAAAACGAATAGCGCGCATCATGCGCAATGGATCATCAGAAAAAGTTTTTCCAGGCTCCAGGGGTGTTTTGATCAGCTTTTCCTCCAGGTGCTGCAGCCCCTCAAAAGGATCAATGATTGTACCAAAATCCCGCTCATTCAGGCTCACCGCCAGCGCGTTGATCGTAAAATCCCGTCGGTTTTGGTCATCTTCCAAAGTGCCGTCTTCCACGGTAGGCTTGCGCGAATCGGAGCGGTAAGATTCCTTTCTAGCACCTACAAATTCAATTTCCATATCCTCATGCTTGAGCATAGCAGTACCAAAACGGCTATAGACGGTAACCCGTGGAATGGGTCGCAGCTTGGAGGCTATATTTTCTGCCAATCGAATACCACTTCCGATACAGACAATATCCATGTCTTTGCTGGGGCGCGCCAGCAGCCGATCCCGCACATATCCTCCCACCGCATACACGGGGTAGCCCAATTCTCTGGCGGTTTCGCTGATCAACAACAGGATTTTTCGTTCGTTTTCGTGTATATTAAAAACCACCTTTGTGTATTGATTGATGATTTTATAATGAACTTTACGGAGGAAGCCATTTACACCAATGCCAAATGCGCTTCCTTTGAATAAATCAGTTCTATTTCATCTAAGATAGCAAATAAGGCATTTGCCTCGTTTATGCTGACTAATTGCGCTCGGTACGGTTTGATATTGGAGAATCCGCGAAAATAATTAGTATAGTGCCGCCGCATCTCCACGATGCCCAGTTTTTCTCCTTTCCAGGCAATGGAATGCTGAAGGTGCTGCCTTGCCGCATTGACCCGCTCCTGAACGCTCGGTGGCTCCAATAGCTCGCCCGTGGCAAAATAGTGTTTGATCTCTCTAAAAACCCAGGGATAGCCAATACTGGCGCGCCCTATCATGATGCCATCCACGCCGTAACGATTGCGATAAGCAAGCGCTTTTTGGGGGCTATCTACATCTCCATTGCCAAAAATAGGAATAAACATCCGGGGGTTTTCTTTTACTTTTGCAATCCAAGACCAATCTGCTTCCCCTTTGTACATCTGTTTGCGGGTGCGCGCATGAATCGTAATCGCCTGTACACCGATGTCTTGTAATCTTTCTGCTACCTCAATGATATTGATAGAGCTTTCATCCCAGCCCAAGCGCGTTTTGACTGTTACCGGCTTTTGAGTAGAATCAATCACAGCTTTGGTGAGCGCTACCATTTTAGGAATATCCTGCAACAAGCCTGCCCCCGCCATTTTGCAAGCCACCTTAGCCACGGGGCAGCCGTAGTTGATATCAATCACATCAGGATTGGCAGCTTCCACAATAGCAGCTGCTTTGATCATACTATCCAATTGCCCCCCGAAATATTGAATACCGATTGGGCGCTCGTAGTCAAAAATTTCTAATTTTTGCAAACTTGACTTTGCCTCGTAAATCAGTCCATCAGAAGAAATAAACTCCGTGTACATCATGTCTGCGCCATTGGCTTTGCACAACGCGCGAAAAGGCGGATCACTCACATCCTCCATTGGCGCAAGTAGCAAAGGGAACGCACCGATCTCAACACTTCCTATTTTCACCATTTTTTGATAAGATTCAACACACAAAGTTAATGCTAATTTAAGTAACACGCACAAATAAAAGGTTCTGATTCAGAAAACAGTTCCCAATATGAAAAAATTGTGAAATATTCTTTTAGATAGCGCCAATAGAAAGAATAAAATTTTATTTTTACCGGCAGAGAGATATAACATTTGTCTGTTTTTCTAACTAATAAAACGCCTTGTTCATGTTGACAGGAATCGTACTCTGTTTTGTTATAGGTTATTTGACTATCGTATTTGAGCATCCTCTTAAGCTCGACAAATCCGTACCGGCACTCGCCATGGGTGCTTTGTGTTGGGCAATAATTGCCGTTGGGCATGTGGATGTTCTCAATCATCACCATGAAATCGGGTCTATCGAAGATGTAATGCTGCACCATATTGGTAAAACAGCCGAAATCCTGGTTTTTTTGTTGGGCGCGATGACTATAGTTGAGCTGGTGGATTTACACCGCGGTTTTTCGGTCATCACGGATTATATCAAAACACGCAACAAACGTAAGATGCTTTGGATCATCAGTATCATGTCATTTTTCCTATCGGCAGTGTTGGACAACCTCACCTGCACCATCGTTTTTGTGTCTTTATTGCGCCGGCTTATTCCCGACAAGGAAGAGCGGCTATGGTTCGTTTGTTTTGTAGTGGTAGCGGCCAATGCAGGCGGTGCCTGGTCGCCTATTGGAGATGTAACCACCACAATGCTCTGGATTGGCAAAAAAGTAACATCGTCAGAGTTGATTATACACCTGTTTATTCCTTCGATGATTTGTTTGGTTGCACCTATTTTAATTGCTCAGTTTTTCAAACCTTTCAAAGGAGAAATTTCTCCGCAGGAGCCGGCATCCCAACCAAACGAACTGCAAAAGCGCAAGCTCCTGAGTAGCAAAACCATGCTTTTTGCAGGGATTGGCGGTTTGATTTTTGTTCCTATTTTCAAATCCATCACACACTTGCCACCTTATGCAGGTATGATGCTCTCCCTTTCTATCGTTTGGCTCATTTCGGAATACATTCATCCGGAAGAGGATTTCAAGGAAGAAGCCAAAGAGCGTTACTCCGCTCGTCATGCTTTATCGAGAATCGAAATGTCGAGTATTATCTTTTTCCTGGGAATTTTGATGGGTGTAGCCGCGCTGGAGTCGGCGGTGGTAATGGGCTTGGATGGGCATCCGATTGGATTATTGGGTAAGTTGGCACAGAACCTGGAAGCAACGATTCCCAATCAAGATTATGTAGTGATCATTTTGGGCTTTTTATCTGCCGTCATTGATAATGTGCCGTTAGTAGCTGCCTCCATGGGGATGTATTCTATGGAAACGTTCCCGATTGATAGCAAACTATGGCACTTCATCGCTTATTCAGCGGGTACCGGTGGTAGCATGCTTATCATCGGCTCGGCAGCTGGTGTAGCAGCGATGGGTATGGAACGGATCGACTTCATTTGGTATTTTCGGAAATTTGCCTGGCTGGCACTGGTCGGATTCTTAGCAGGTGCGCTGAGCTTTCTGCTGTTGTATCCTTTTTTGCCTTGAGGTTTTAACAAACATTTAAGACCCTTCAAGCATGTTTTTTAGAAAAAATATGCGTTTCATTGCGAAAAAAGAGGATGATATGAAAATGCAATTCCTGGTCCTGTTGCTGTGTTTGGGTGCAAGCAGTTGTGCGCCATTCCGGGAAAAAGAAATCATAGGAGACTGGCAAGCTGCAGCCGTGTTGGAAAATGGCATGCCCATGGATGTTGAAACAAAGGTGATTTCCTTCCGATTTCATCCTAATGATTACTACGAATTTAATGGAACGCTCAACTATCGGGAGGCTGGTACTTATTACATTGATTCAAAATATCTTTTTACAACGGATACGATCAATCAGGCTACGGTTGAAAAAGCAGTTGAAATCGTAAAACTGACCGCAGATTCTCTGTTTATCAGAATGAATGATAATGGAAGAGAACTGCTAATGAAGCTTTCAAGGAAGTAATAACAAAAGAGGGATACGCTAATCGGTATCCCTCTTTTATCAAAACGTTTTTTTATTTCTGCACCGCCACTTTCGCCACCGCGCCGTCTTCCCTTACGATCACATACATTTCATTTGATAAATTGCTCACATTGAGCACATTTGTTTGTTGAATGCGCTGCAATTCTCTGCCTTGCAAATCAAACACACGGTAATCATCGGTTCTTTCCAAGAAAATTTGATCCTTAGCCGGATTTGGAAATGCAACCATTGTTTTTGGAGCTTCTGCTACTTCATTCGTAGCAACTACCCCATCCAGGCTATAAAAGCTCAAGGTACCGCTGACTTCGTTAGCAATCACTAAAAGCGCTACGCCAATCGGGCTGGCACTCTCAGAAATATAAATCAACCCCTCCGGGCCAAGGTCACCGCCTTCCTCCGTACCGAGGTCGCGACTGTTTACATATTGTACAAAAACAGGCGCTTCAGGATTACTTATGTTGAAAACCATCACCCCTCCGATGCGTTCCAGCGCTATAAAAGCATACGCATTTCCATTGATAGTGGCCGTGACGACCCCCTCTGGCTCAGGGCCTTTATTATCGCTGCGGTTTTTGAAATTATTGTTTCCATTGCTCGCATTGAACAAAGCGCCCCAGGTAGGATCAGCTGCTGTGATGCGTTCGAGTTGATCGCCGCTATCGTACACCAAGTTGCCGTTGCGATCCCAAATACTAAAAGACCGAGCACCCAGGGTATAAGCCGCATCAAAATCGCCATCGCCGTCAAAGTCACCGAGGGTATTTACCACATTCAACCGCCCTAAAGCGATCGTAGATTTCAAGAGATCGCCGTTCGGAAATGCCAGTGGATCCAAGGGTAAGTTGGCAAAAGCAACCTCTTCTTCCAGCGCATCATATTCGCGGGCATCGCCTTCATTTGCAGTGATGAGATAAGTTTCATCACCAACCTGGAAAGAAGCAATGGCATCCGGTTGGTACATTCCAAAGACTGGAAAATTGGCAAAAATAATACCGGAGGTACGGTCAGAGGCATCAAGGGTATTGGTAGGTTCTGTGTAATCCTTATAACCCAGCGGCACAATTTGCACTGCTTGTAAATTTTGCAAATCAATGACTGCTAAAGCATTATTTTCTTGCAAAGTCACCCAAGCGGTTTTGTTATCTTTAGAAACGGCTATATATTCAGGCTCCAAGTCTTCAGAAACGGTAGCGCCTGGGCCATAAATCCGCACACCAGCATCGAGCAATGCGTTCAAATCGCCATCAAAATTATTAAAACTAATAGTCTTGACATCGCTTTGTTGCAAATTGGCAATATTTGTAGGGATTTCAATGACCGAAATACTGCCTTCCGGGTCAATCGTATAGTCGCTGTTGGGCTGTCCTTCATTCGCCACCAAAAGGCGCTTGCCATCGGGCGTGAAGGTCAACATATCGGGGAGATTACCGACTGTCACTTCTTTAAGAAAATCGCCATCGGTATTAAAAAAAACCACCTTACCATTGCCGAAATCCGCCACATCTACCGCTGCTGCTACTAATCCGTTATAAACTGCCACACTCTGAATCCCGCTGCCATAGGTGCTCATATCAATTGTTTTCAATTTTGATATAACTGCACTGGGATTAATCGTAATAATTTCCAGTTTTACTTGAGTAGAATTTACTACAAATAAGCGCCCTGAGCCACTATCAAAAGCGACAATCTCCGCCGAGCCGCCATCTGCCACCGGAAAGCTGGTTTTATATTCCAACAGGATTTCTTCCGTTGGTACGATTGCAGTTTGATCATTGTCTTTAATGTAAACGAAATGTTCTTTCAAATCACCCGCCAAGCCATTGGTGATATTGCCGAGGCGAATGGCAAAGTAGCGATCCGATTCGGTATTCATATTTTCGGGCAAGGTAATTTGAATGGTTTGTGGCTGATTAGAACCCGCAGGGAAAACCACAGCAGTGCTCGCCAGGATTGCATCTGTACCCACTTGCGCTGTGAGATCAACTGTTTGGAGTTGAACGGTAACGACATCCAACGGCGCTTGGGAAATATTCAGGGTAATCGTTGCACTTGCAGCACCTTCTGTAAAAATGCTATGCGTACTTGAGAAAGCGACGGACGGTGTGACAAATGGTACAAACACGCCCGGAGAAGCAAATACATTCAAGCCGCCGACTTGCCCCGCAGCCGTAGTGGAAGCGCGCCAGTTATTACCATCACTTGATAGGCCCATCAATGTTTTGCGCTCCAGCGAAGGTCCGCTACCATCGGCTGAAGTGGGCCAAGGGGCAGCGTCATCGTAGTTGACCGAATCAATCGTCACACCCAAGCTATTTTTGATTACCAAGGCCTCGCCGCCATTGCCCAGTGCATTGCCGATAAAGCCGAGGTCAATAAAGTCTTTTCCATAGTAATTTTTCGCGCCACTGCCATCAGGCGCTACCAGCAGGATTCCGCCAGGAGCAAGCGTTTGAGAAGGCATTAACAAAGCTACTTGCCCGAAGTTGCCATTGCTGGGGTTCTGATCGCGAACTGTCAATCCGCCAATAATGGCAGGGGTAGTACCCGCATTGATAATTTCAAAAAACTCCAGTGAATCGGCATTCGCGGCAGGTGGGTTGTACATAATTTCAGTGATGAGTAATTTTGGGGTGCTTGTATTCCATACCAAGCGGGGTTCTACGAATGGCATCATCATCGCATTATTATTTGCATCTTCCACGTTACTCACGATGAGTTGATAATCCACGCCATCGCTCATGCCGCTTTGATAAAGTAGAACGCTATTATTTGCTGCATTGTATCGCAATGAGTCAATGATCAAAGCCGGTGTGATCTGATAATTGGCAGCAGTTTCAGCGCTGGTCTCATTCAAAGGCTCCGTAAACCGCAGCTCCCAAATTTTAGCAGAAGTGACAGAAACCGAAGCGACAGATGGCGGCGTGTTATCTACAGTGGAGATAGTGAAATTCGTTAAATTGAATGGCAAATCCGGTGCAGTACCATCATTATGCTGATCCCCAGAGCCATCCTGTGTGATCCAGTTAGTAGCAATATCATTAAGGGCTGCCAGATAACCATTTTTGTCAAGCCCAGTTCTTGTGCCATTGTAGAGCGCCACATCCACACCAGTGGGCAACAAAATGGCAGTTGAGCCTTGCGTAAGCCCCGTTCCGGTAAGTGAGCCAAAAGAGTTGGGGGCATTGCCGATAGCTGCGAGTATGGTAGGTGTGGCATCTGGAGCCGCCGCTGTATAAGCAAAAATAGCCTCATCGGAGCTGCTCAAGCCCATGCCAGCATTGCTGGGAATGCTCCCGATACTTACAGTAGAAGTACCAGACGTATTGTTGAATGCGACTACTGTTCCTGCCGGAATAGCCTCAGCGCCGGTGTTCCAGGCAAAGACTTGCTCATCTGTGCCAAAAGCAGTGCCATTCCACTCGCTATCGCGGAAATAGATCGTAGTATTCGGTGCTAATTCCACGAAAGTGACAACGGCAAAATCGTCATTGCCATCGGCATTGAATCCAATAAAGGCAAGGTCACCCGCCTGCTGGGCTGTCATCGAAAATAGCGGAAGTAGCATCAAGGTAATAAATAAAGTGTAATGTTTAGTTTGCATCATTTAAATTTAAGTTTTAGGAAACAGATAGAAATTTCTCAATGATGTGTATCAAATTAAAACCATAAAAGCAGCAGCAAATGCCAATACACAGCTAACTAAATTGAAAGGAGGTTTAAATAGAAAGGGTAAAAGTAAAGTCGGAACTTTGCTGATAGATTAATTTAAAGTTAAATAATTGTAAAGTTTCATTTTAAATAGTTAAAGCAAAGCCGTCTCTTCTTATATCTCCGGCGGCTGTCCAATAGTCATTTTTTCTATGAAGCGCATGCACCCCACCAAAAAAAAGGGATCGCTGTGTCCAGGCTTTTAGTTGTTGCTGAAAGTAGTTTGCACTTGGAAGCTCATCAAAACCTGCTTCTATATGCAGCATATTATGCTCGAGGTGCACTCTCGGAGCATCCACTGCCATTTCAACAGATAGATGATAATCTATTAATAAATGTAATACCTGACTAATCATAAATGCGATTCGACTCGCTCCGCCTGTGCCCAGCACGATTTCTGGTTGATGTTTTTTATCATAAACAATCGTGGGCGACATCATAGAGGAAAGTCGTGTATTTTCTTGCCAGGAATGAAATCCATTTGGCATCAAAACTGCCTCACCCAACATATTGTTGAGTATAGTATCTGTGTTTTCAATAAAATATCCGCAGCCTTCTCCTGTAGTGGAACTCAAACTCACGGCGTTACCGTGCTTATCTGCCACATTGAAATGGGTCGTGCTTCCCCATGTTTTTCCTTGCCATTCCGCTACCGCTCGGTGCAAAACCAAGGGTGATTTACCCAGAGCATCTATTTCTTCAAATATCTTATGCAAAGTAAATATGTGGTCTTTGCTTAAATGAGAGATAGCAACAGACTGGTTTTCAAGGACTTTCATTGTCAGATTTATGATAGCACCGCCGATGCCTGGAGCGGGGTTTGTAAAAACGGTTTTATCCTTGTATGAAAAGCGGAGCGGATTTTTTATGAGTACCTCATAATTTTCAAAATCTGCCATCGTGAGAAAGCCACCACCCTGCTCATAGTCTTTTACAATTTTTTGTGCGATTTCTCCTTTATAAAAAAGCGCTTTTCCTTCTTTGACTAAGGCTTCGATGAAGTCTGCCAATTGTGGTAAATAAATTTTTTCGCCAAGGGGGGCTATTTTCCCCTGCTGAAAAAAAATATTTTTTCCCGACTCGCTCAATTCCAAAATGGGACTGAGTAAATTAAAATCAAAATGCTGGAAATTATTCACTACAACGCCCAATTTAGCTGCTGCTATAGCAGGTTCTGCCAAGACGGTTAAGGGGATAGAGCCATAATGTTGGTGTAATGCAAACAGCCCAGCGACTGCGCCGGGCGTAGCTGTAGCGCCTTTGCCTACATGGAAGACCTCCTGCGTATCGCCAAAATCAATAGTGATGGGAAAAAAATCAATGCTATCAAGGGCACGTTTGTGTCTTGGTGTCTGACAAAAAAAATCGAAAAGCTTGGGTTCTTTACCATTCATTGCGACCATCGCAAAAGCACCGCCACCCGCGGAAGACATGCAAGGCTCTGCTACCCAGCTCATCAAAAAAGCAGCAATGGCTGCGTCCACTGCATTACCCCCTATTTTTAAAATATCATAAGCAGCCTGTGCCGTAAGCTCGTGTCCGGCAGCAATCCCAACATTCATACCACTTATTTTAAATCATTATAAAGTCGCTAAAATTTCTATTCACTATTGAGCATAAACCATTTCACTAAAGGTTGTTGAATCTTATAAATCTGGCACATTTTAGCATTACACCAATCCAAATTATAAAATTTAATTCATAGCGTATTTAATATCAATTCAGTCCTTTCACTTGCACATTCAAGCGCCCCTTCACCGCTAATTCGACCCGAATTGAAGTCGGTGCAAGGAAAGCGTCCTGTATATTGAGCGCTTCCAACTGCCCTTCTAAGTATATGTTTCTTGAAACTTGATAATTTGATAATTGTTGTTCCAACTGTTTTTTGAGTTCATTCATATTGTACTCAAGTAGGAAATTCATATTTTCCTGTAGCTTTTTTCGTATCGTACTTTTTAGAAGCCAAGCACCTGACTTAAGCAAGAAATTACGCGTTTCTAAGGTAAAATCCAAGTCTTTGATATCAATCGCATTTTTATTCGCATTATAAACAGGTTTGCCTGTTAAGTAAATACTTCCATTATAACTTCCTGACAATTTAGCATTTACAATAATTTTATTCCCCTGTCCGTATAATTCAATGTCTTCTACGGTGACTGTCCGCTTTCCTTCCGAAAATGTTTCGCCTACCATTTCCGCTCTGGCAATTCGCTCTGCCTCGGTGTAAGGCACTTCTGTGCTGAGGAACAACACAAAATCATCCTGCTGTGTGCTGCCTTCCTTAAAAGCAGGAAGTGGCAGCGGGGGCGTTTTGGCGGGCTTTTCCCCGAATTTGACTTTAGGTTTTGATTCCACAAAAATGGTACTCATGAGGGTATCCTGATCGAGCACTAAGGGGGTCATTCCGATATGTTGAGGATTGACCAAAAGCCAGGTATTGTACTCCGGCGCCACCAATAGAGGATCAAACATTTTGTCCCAGGTATCCTGCACCATTTTTCGCAAATCAAAACTTTCTTTGATCGCCTCATCAATAGAACTGGCGATAGTATTTTTGCTGTTTTTCAGTACAATATCCGCTATGAAGCCGACGGGCAGATTGAACGAACCCATTTTGAGCTTGGGTGATTTTAGCCAATGATAGCTCTCCACATTCGTGATCGTATGGAGCGACCAATCCTCCTGGATAACAAAATCTGTTTTTAAATTCAGGGCAATGTCGCCATTTGCCTCCACATTGGTGATGCCGATGTCATACTTAATCCAGAGCCGGAGCGGGACTTGGTACTGAATCGTTTGTCCGAGCAAAGAAATTTTAATATCCTGCTGTTTTTCAGCGCGGATCATCATTTTATCGCCATCTTTCAGATCATTATCTTCGTACAAAACCCCAGTCAATTCCTCATTCAACGATTTTTCAAACGCTTCGAGATGAAGCCGCACCGGAATATTCACCACTGAAAGCTGTTCGGTCATTTGGCGCTCATTGTACTGTTCCATAGGCTTTGCAGGTTGCTGGGTCGTTTTGCAACCAAGAATGGTAAAAAAAAGGAAAAAGCCAGCAAAACTATTTTTTCGATTGAAAATCATATTGTTATCCAATTAAAAAATCGGGAAGTATTCAACTGCCCAATTTATCAACAATTAAAGTAAAAAAATTTCCAATTGCAAGGAGCAACTTATCAAAATAAAAGTTGTCTTTCTCTGACAAAAAGCAAAACTAAACCAAATCATTGGGACATGATACGCCTGACTTTAACCACCGCCTCGTGCCTTTTGCTGGCATGTTTTTCCACTGGTCAATCCGCCTGGTCTATTGCTTCTTTCAGCAAAGATGCGGCTTTTCTTGGTATCCAATCGGATCAAATTTCGAGGGAAAAAGCAAAATTGTTAGGATTTGATAATTACTATGGTAGTTACGTTACCAAAGTCGTGGAGGGAACCGCTGCCCATAAGGCCGGACTTCAAGCTTTTGATTATATTATTGGCATTGATAAATACGAGACTTCTGAAGAAGAAGACCTAAGTGATATACTCGAAAGGTTTCGCAGCGGCGACAAAGTAAACCTGCATTTTGTCAGAAAAAGGAAGCGTCAAAGAGTGGAACTGACCATGGGAGGCTATTCGGACAAAAAAAGTGCAGAGAAGCATTCATCTGAAAAACCGTTTTTGGGAATCAGCCCTTATGGAGATGATACCGATGACGAAATGGGTGTAAAAATATACGTCGTAGAAGGGTCAACCGCTGAAGAAATTGGACTAAAAGATGGTGATATCATCTTGTCTATCAATGACTATCCCATGGTGGATTGGAGTGATATTACAACCGCTATTGAACTTTTAAAGCCAGGTGAAAACATTGCAGTAGAATTTGAACACAAGGGCAAAAAAATAAAAGCGGCGCAAGCAATCAAATCTTACAGTGATACCAAGAAGCAAGAAGCAGTGGTATCCAGCTGGAATCCAGATGGTTATGCTTTTCTGGGTGTTCATTCCAATCGTATTTCAGATGAAAAAGCGAAGATACTTGGTTTTGAGAACAAATATGGCAGTTATGTAAGTCGTGTGATTGGCAATACCGCTGCAGAAAAAGCTGGTTTACAACCTTTTGACTACATCTACGGCATCAATGAATACCGGACAAATGAAGCGGAGAACCTGACCACTTTGTTGAAAAAATTTAAACCAGGCGACAAAGCGACTATTTACTTCATTCGAAATGGAGAGAAAAAAGAAATAGAAGTCCTTTTCTCTAAGCGATCAGAATCCAAAAATTATATCAGTGACAATGACTGCGAAGCGCCTTTTTTGGGTGTGCAAGAATGGGAGGTTGATGAATCAGCCGAAAAAGGCGTAGCTGTTCAAGTTGTTGACAAATCTACGGCGAAGATAATTGGATTGCAAGATGGCGATAAAATCGTGGCCATCAATGGGCATACCATCGTTGATTGGGAGGATATTACAATTGCTATTGATAATATGAAAGTGGGTGAAACCATCAAGGTAGAATACCTGCGCGCCAATGAATTAAAGGCTGCTAGCGGTGCTATAAAATCTCGTTGCGAAACGCGTTCATCAAATTATTGGAGATACGAAAAAGATGAAGAAAGCGAAGCTGCCATAACAGCAGAAGAAAATTTCCAGGAGGTGCCCTTGGACAAGGCATTTGTGGAGATGAAAGATATGTCAGCAGAGGATATCAACGATTTCAAGAACCGTTTTGGCATTGACCTGCCGAGCACAAATAATCTCTCGATTCAGAATCTCCAACTATTCCCTAATGCCAGTATCGGATCGTATCAGTTGCAGTTTAACCTGCCCCAAGCGGGCGAAACCAGCCTGCGAGTTTACAATGCGGCGGGCAGGATGATTTACAATTACGATTTAGGCATGTTCTCAGGTGATTTTAACGATAAAGTTGACATTTCTCAAAATGGAGCAGGCAGTTATTTCCTTGAAATTCAGCAGGGAGATAAAGCGATGACAAAGAAAATTATTTTGCAATCGAAGTGAAACACAAGCGGATGAAAATTTGAAAAGAATAGGCGAAGTTTTTCTCAATATCGTCCCGTGGCTGTATCTCTGAATGGAGGTACAGCCTATTTATTTTTGAAAAATAAAAGTTTACCCAATTTGGAAAATAAACAAGAGCAACAATGTCATATTTATGGTGCATTTCTTTTGCTAAAATCAATAAATTCAAAATTTTTTCAAAAAATTCTATTTATTTCCTGATTTTAAATAAAAAAATTAGTATGAATTCAAAATTTTATTTTATGAAGAACAAAACCCACGTTCTGGCTTCCCTTTTGCTGCTTGTATTCTTTGCATTGACAGCCCTACCGGCCGTTGCTCAAAAAAAGAAACCAACAACTCAATCCGCTGCACCTACTACGCCTAAAATAGACTTTGAAGAGTCGCTTTATAACTCGCTAAACTGGCGTTCCATCGGTCCGTACCGAGGCGGACGCTCCTGCGCCGTGACGGGCGTGCCAGGCAAAGCCAACCTGTTCTATGCAGGCACCACTGGCGGCGGTGTATGGCGCACGAAGGATGGGGGTCAAACCTGGGAGAATATATCGGATGGCTTTTTTGGCGGTTCCATTGGCGCTATCGCAGTAAGTGAATACGACAACAATGTCATCTTTGTGGGTGGTGGCGAAAAAACTGTCCGCGGTAATGTTTCGTATGGTTATGGTATTTGGAAATCCGAAGATGCTGGTAAAACCTGGAAAAATATGGGTTTAAAAAATGCCCGCCATATCCCCCGTGTCCGGATTCATCCGAAAAACCCTGATTTAGTTTATGCAGCTGTGCTCGGCGATTTATTCAAATCCAGTGAAGAACGCGGCGTGTATCGTAGTAAAGACGGTGGAAAAACCTGGGAACGGATTCTATTTGCCAATGCCGATGCAGGTGCGGTGGACCTGATCTTAGACCCTAATAATCCTCGCATTATTTTTGCCTCCACCTGGCGGATTCGGCGTACACCGTACAGCTTAGAAAGCGGTGGAGAAGGCTCTGACCTGTGGAAAAGCACAGATGGGGGTGATACCTGGAAGAAAATTTCGGGCAACAAAGGCTTGCCTAAAGGTATCTGGGGAATCGTGGGTGTGACTGTCTCTCCAGTCAACTCGGATCGCGTATGGGCAATCATCGAAAATGAAAATGGCGGTGTGTATGCCTCTAACGATGGCGGCGAGACTTGGTCAAAACTCAACGATGACCGCAACCTGCGCCAGCGAGCCTGGTACTACACGCGCATTTATGCAGATACAAAGGATGCCAATACGGTCTATGTCGTTAATGTTTCGTATCACAAATCAACCGATGGAGGGCGTACGTTCAGGGCGTATAATGCACCACACGGCGACCACCACGATTTATGGATCGCACCTGAGGATAACCAAAGAATGATCATTGCGGATGATGGCGGCGCTCAAGTGTCTTTTGATGGTGGCGAAAATTGGTCCACTTATCAAAATCAACCAACCGCCCAATTTTACCGCGTCACCACTGATAATGCTTTTCCATACAGAATTTATGGCGCACAGCAGGATAATTCTACACTGAGAATTTACCACCGCACCGATGGCTTTGCCATCACCGACCAAGACTGGGAAGTAACTGCAGGCAGTGAGAGTGCGCACATTGCTGTAGATCCTTTGAACAATGACATTGTTTATGGGGGCAATTACGGGGGCTTTTTGGAAAAAAGAAACCATTCCAACGGGCAGGAACAATCTGTAAATGTGTGGCCCGACAACCCTATGGGGCATGGCGTGGAAGATATGAAATATCGCTTTCAGTGGAATTTCCCGATTTTCTTTTCACCCAATGATCCAAAAAAGTTGTACACCCTGTCGAATCATGTCCATGTCAGCTACAACGGCGGGCAGTCCTGGGAAACAATCAGCCCAGACTTGACTACCAATGACAAAAGCAAAATGGGTCCGTCGGGTGGTCCTATCACCAAGGATAATACCAGCGTGGAATATTATTGCACTTTGTTTGCGGGTTGTGAATCTCCTTATGAAAAAGACCTGCTCTGGGTTGGTTCTGATGATGGTTTGGTACATGTGAGCAAAGATGGCGGTAAAAACTGGGAAAAAGTCACACCTGCCGGTGCACCTGAATTTATCATGTGGAATAGCATTGATCCTGATCCTTTTACGAAAGGCGGCGCTTACATCACAGGGACGCGCTACAAATTGGGGGACTACCAACCTTACATTTACAAAACAGAAGACTACGGCAAAACCTGGAAAAAAATAACAACCGGAATCCATGAAGAGCACTTCACTCGCGTCATGCGTGCCGATCCAAAACGCAAAGGCTTGCTCTATGCCGGTACAGAAACAGGCATGTATATCTCTTTTGATGATGGTGCAAACTGGAAGCCTTTTCAATTAAATCTGCCTATTGTGCCTATCACAGATCTGACGATCAAAAACAACAATCTCATCGCGGCTACGCAAGGCAGAGCCTTCTGGCTTATTGATGATTTGACACCGCTCCACCAGTTGAGTGACAAAATTGCACAAAGTAATTTCCACCTGTATAAACCGATGGATAGCTATCGCTTTGGTGGTGGCAGCGGCTTTGGCAGAGTACCCAAAACGGCAGGGCAAAACCATCCTGGCGGTGTGATGGTGCATTTCTACCTCAAAGAAAAACCCAACCCGGAGGAAGATATCAAAATTGCTTTTTACGAGGCGGATGGTGATCTGATCAAGGAATATTCATCCAAAGCTAAAGAAAGAAATGATCAACTGGGTGAATTGCAGGCAGGTGGCAATAGATTTGTATGGAATATGCGCTATCCTGATATTAAGCAATTTGACGGCATGGTACTATGGGCAGGCAGGAATGTAGCCCCCAGAGCAGTACCAGGCACCTACAAGGTAAAATTAACTGTTGGCAAGGAAAGCCAAGAGGCTGCATTCAACATCCTGAAAGACCCTCGCGTGGAAACTTCCCAGGAAGATTTGCAAGCACAATTCGACTTTGTATGGGAAATCAATCAAAAAGTATCCGAGGCGCATCAGGCAATTATTGACATCCGGGAGATTCGCAAGCAGATGAAGAGCTACACCGATATGTTGAAGGATAATGAAAATGCAAAAGATGTGGTTGAAAAAGCAAAAGCCATTGATGCGGAGATGACAAAAGTGGAAGAAGCGCTGTACCAAACTAAAAACCGCAGCGGGCAAGACCCCTTAAATTTTCCTATTCGGCTTACCGATAAACTGGGTGGCGTGGGCGCGCTCTCCAATGCTGGCGATGTACGCCCCACCAAACAGGCTTATGAAGTGAAAAAGGAATTGAGCCAGAAAGTGGACGAGCAACTTCATGCATTTAAAAAAATTAAGGAGCAGGAACTACCTGCTTTCAATGCGCTGATCCGTCAAAAAGCTATTGACCCAATCATGATCAAAGAAGCCACTGGGCTGTAAAGCTAAGTTGGATTTATCAAGAAAAGATAGTCGGATGTTTAAAAAAAACATCCGACTATTTTTTTACTTGGGGTTCAACATGAAAGTCCCCTCTCTGACGGATTCTATCTTTCTTCGGGAGTAAAAAACAGGGAAATACTGGTCATTCGCCCAAATTTCAAATAAATCCTTGTAATGAGGGTTCTGAGGATCGCCACTTTGCCCAGGGGTATTTATACCGAGGGTTCTATCCCAATCCCCAGTATCCACGATTATCCTGAAAGAAGCGCCGTGCGTTTGATTATCTCGACCGCCAGTATTATTCACTGTGTGCCCGTAGCCGCCTCTTGGGGCAGGTCCTACATCCAGCATCTTGCGCAGTTCTTCCTTCACAGCATTACTCAGTGGATGTTTGATGAGCACATGCTTATAGTTCAATTGCCCGTACTGCCAGGCGTTCATGTCTTTTCCGAGTTTTTTTTCCAAATTGTAAATCGTTTCTTTCATGCTTTTGAGTAGCAATTCATCGCGCGCTTTTATGGGCTGAGCACCAAAGCGACCATCGGGCAAGATCAACCATTCTATAATTTTCATCGTTTGTAAAGAAACCAAGCCATTGGCGCCTTTCGGCACAGATAAAGCACTCACGTTGCTGAAGAGCCGGTTTTGCCATTCATTAAAAATCCCGGCAGCGACAGATTCTTTCTCCATTCTGAAATCCCAATCGAGTAACAATAGCCTCGCTTTTTCGGCGTTGGAATTATCCGTAACCCGGAGATTTTTCAGCATTGGAATCAGTGTACGAGCCGGAATAGATAGATAATCTGTTTGCAGAAGCGCCATGTCCATCACAGTGTGTTTTCGCCCCGAAGCCAACACTTCGCGGATTCGGTCGCCTCGAAAAGGCTCCGACCAAGAATAGCCTATCGTTGTTTGAATATGAGGATAATTAGGCGGTGTCACATTTTCATTGGCGGTAGCGATATAGCCTTCGGCGGGGTTGTACAAATATGGCCGCTGCTTAATCTCCTGATAACCAGCCCATTCGTAAGAACCATCGCCTGGCACGGGCACCATACCGCTGAAGTTGGGTCGGATAGGAGCAATGCCCACAGCCTGCCAACCGATGTTGCCCATGCGATCCGCCCAGACCATATTTTCACCAGGGATATGGCTGTAATTACAAGCTTCCCGAAATTCTTCCCAGCTCTTAGCTTGATTCATCCGAAGGCTTGCCAAATATGGAGCGCCCCCTACCTCCAACCAACCACAGCGCAGAGCACAAGCTTGATTTGTCTTTTTGTCTTCAAAAACAAGCGGGCCATGTCGGGTGTATTTTAATTCCACTGTCACCGGTGCTTGCCCCTTCACTTGAATGGTTTCCTTGAGGATTTGCAGCTCTTCCCAATTATTTTGATACCAATATTGATTAGGATTATCGGGATTCATTTTGTACACATAAAGGTCCTCTGAATCCGTACCAAAGATGGTCAGGCCCCAAGCACCATACTCGTTGTGCCCAATGGAAATGCCGGGGATCGTGGGTTCGCCTCCGCCGATCACATTCCAGCCAGGTGCTACCAAATGTGCCATGTAACGCAGAGAGGGCGCTGCTTGTGCGCGGTGAGGGTCATTTGCCATCATAGGGTAGCCACTCTGAGTCAAAGCGCCACTTACCACCCAGTTGTTGCTGCCTACATATTCTGCGCCTTTTTGTTTGGCTTCCTCTTCCAATTCAATGTCCAGCAAAGCAAGGTTGCTGTAATCACTTGCACTGGGATTGCGCACTTGTGCCACTAAGTCCTTAGGTTCTATAGCTACGCCTCCTTTAAAGGCCCAATACAAATCCAATACATTTTTAGAAAAAATGGTGGTGTCAATTTTAGAATCAATTTCCAGGGCAGGATCGCCAGGATGAAACCAGGACAAGTCCTTTACTTTCTGAATCCCTAATTTTGCTACTGCCTGAGCAGTCTGCCATTCCTCGCCAACATTACCTAGCAAGCCTTGATGACGGGAGATTACCACATCGGGAGTCCATTTCTGCGGCTTGATACCAAGTAATTTGAATTCAATGGGCAGCAGCTCCGGTTTTTGGTTGATCCATTCTATGTAAGCATTTACGCCGTTTACAAAAGAAGTGATGATGGACGCGCCACGAGGATGATAGTGGTTGAGTTCTGCCTCCATATCGCCTCGAAATCGAAACAACCGCACTCCCTGATCGTGCTTGATTGCGCGTGCACCAAAGATTTCCGCCATGGTGCCGGTTGCGCGTCGTCGCCACATCTCAAACTGAAAAGTACGATCCTTAGCAGCATAAAAGCCCTGCGAAAAAAATAAATCCGCTTCGTTCTGTGCGTAAATATGTGGCACCCCCCAACGATCTACAATAATTTCAACGGCTTGTTGCAAACCAGGAACGGCGAGTTTCTCCGTAGTTTGAGCGAAAAGAGAAAAACTACATACCAGAAAAAACCCTGCAAGGCTTAGCTTTTTCATGTTTTGAATTTTTGAACCTTCCTGCAAAAGACTCTTGTGTTCGGGCGATTTTTATTTTATTCCACTTCCACGATCAATTCTACTTCCACAGCAATATTACTTGGCAATGCAGGCATACCCACCGCCGAGCGCGCGTGTTTGCCCCTTTCGCCAAATACCGCAACCATCATGTCGGAAAAGCCATTTACCACCTTCGGTTGGTCTGTAAATTCAGGCGTGCATTGCACCATCCCCAACACTTTCACGATGCGTTTCACTTTATTCAAATCTCCTAATTCTTCTTTCAAAACAGCAAGCTGATTGATCGCCACCCAACGCGCCGCTTCGTAGCCCTGCTCAATCGTCAGGTCTTTGCCTACCTTGCCTGTGATGTACTTGCCGTCGTCCTTGAGGGGTCCTTTGCCTGCCAGAAAGAGCAGGTTTCCTGTGCGAACAGCGTTTACATAATTGGCTACCGGCGCAGAAGGCTTAGGCAGCTTGATACCCAGTTTTTGCAAATTCGCTTCCGCATCTACTTTGGGTAGATTATCGGTAGGATTAATCGGCACGAATTTGCGGTTACAAGCAATTGAGAATAGGATTAGGCTTAGAAGTAGGCATTTTTTCATACGATTAAAGTTGGTAGTAAAGAACGTTAAGCTAATGTGCTAATTTATCGATACGATTACAAACAACCGTAAATCAGCAGTTTATCGAAAAAACTGATTAAAAATCAGAACAAGCGCTGAGCCAAACCTTTTGTCAGAAAAGTAGCGGAGTCGCTCACTCGGCATCCGCTTCAACCACCGCCATCCTGTTTTTTTCATCAAACAGATACAGCAAATCCGAAAGGCGTTCTTTCAATTCTTTTCTATCAACCACAAAATCAAGAAAACCATGCTCCAACAAAAATTCAGCGGTTTGAAAGCCCTCTGGCAGATCGCGTTTGATTGTTTCCCGAATAACCCTCGGTCCAGCAAATCCAATCAATGCCTTTGGTTCTGCAAAATTAATATCACCCAGCATGGCGTAGGAAGCCGTCACGCCGCCGGTAGTAGGATCGGTCAACAGAGAGAAATACGGGATTCCTTCTTTTGCCAAAAGGGTTAATTTGGAAGAAGTCTTGGCCATTTGCATCAGCGAAAATGCCGCTTCCATCATGCGCGCACCACCGGATTTGGAAATAATCAACAGCGGGATGCGATGCTCCAAGCAATGATCAATTGCTAAGGCGATTTTTTGCCCCACAACGGAACCCATAGAGCCCCCGATAAAATTAAAGTCCATCGCCGCGATTACCAATGAGCGCTTATTCACCTTGCCTTTTGCTACACTCATGGCTTCGGTGAGCTTTGTTTTTTTGATGGTTTCTTCTAAGCGCTGCGGGTACGGCTTGAGGTCTGTGAAATTGAGTATATCCTTGGCGCGCAGGTCACTGAACAACACCTCGTAATTACCATCAAAGATAATGCTGAAATATTCCTTAGAGCTGATTCGAACGTGGTGATTGCAACTTGGGCATTTATAAAAATTTTCCCGAAGCTCTTTCATTGTACTCGTTTCTTTACAATCCTTACACTGATACCACAAGCCTTCGGGTGCCTCTTTTTTGTTTCTAGTGGCTGTTTGAATGCCTTCTCTTAATCTTTTGAACCAACCCATAGCAGATATATTATTGCGATTTGAGTGATCTCCATCAAAACACGAACGCAAGATCAAAATTAAGCTGTAAAAAGGAGAAAGCGTAACAATTCGTCGAAAGTTTTATTCATAACGGTAGTCCTTCACTGCCTGGATGAATGCCCGAACGCCCTCCAGCGGGGTATCGGGGTACACCCCATGCCCGAGGTTGGCAATGTGTTTCCTACCAAAAGCCTGGAGCATGGCAGTTGTTTGCTGATGAATAAGCGCCGGCGTAGCATAAAGGCAGCAAGGATCAAGGTTGCCTTGCAATATTTTCTGCTCCCCTACCCTCTGGCGGCTCTCGCGGGGCTCCATGTTCCAATCTAATCCAATCACATCGCAACTCATCTGTGCAAAGTCTTCCAAGGCGAACCAGGCACCTTTTGCAAAAACAGTTACAGGCACTCCCGCAACCGCTTCGCAAATTTTTGCAATATAGCTCGCCGAAAACTCGCGATACTGGGCCGGACTCAAAATGCCCGCCCAGGAATCAAAAATTTGCACCAAATCAGCACCACTCTCAACTTGCTTTTTCAGATACAAAATGGAAGCATCGGTAATTTTTTCCAACAAAGCGTGCGCTTGTGAAGGCGCTGTGTACAAAAATTTCTTCGCTACCGAAAAGGTCTTGCTACCGCTCCCCTCCACCATATATGCCAGAAGCGTCCAGGGAGCACCACAAAAACCGATGAGCGGCACCCGCCCATTAAGCTCTTTTTGGGTGATTTGCAAAGCATCATAAACGTATTGCAAACGCTCGGCTGCTTGTTCTGCCGAGAGCAGGGCATCAATATCTACTTTGGAAGCAATTTTTTTAGGAAAAGAAGGACCCCGCTTTTCTACCATTTCATAGTCCAGCCCTAAGGCTTCGGGTATGACCAGAATATCTGAAAAAATGATAGCCGCATCTACGCCCAGAATTTCTACTGGTTGGATTGTCACTTCCGCCGCTATTTCAGGCGTTTTGACCAATTCCTTGAAATCCCGTAGCCGTTCGCGTACTGCGCGATATTCGGGCAGAATACGTCCCGCTTGCCGCATCAACCACACGGGCGGGCGTTCCACCTTTTGCCCCTGGGCTACTCGCAGTAGTAAATCATTTTGCAGTTTCATCTCGCAATGTTAAATAGATTTGTGCTGTATTTGTTTGTTTGATTTGTTTGTTTCTTGTAAAAAGAAAATTTCAACTGAGTAAAAGTAAAATAACAATAGAATTGCAATGTATTCACAAAGCTGATTCTGTTTGGTTAATCTGTGGGTTTTAACTATTTTGCGAGCTTTGAACCCAAAATTAGGTGTAACTCAATTTTTTTGAAAGATGCAGGAAAAGGTCTTGGGCATTGGCTCCCGTGTGAAGCACCCTGCTTATGGGGACGGGGTGGTGATTCGTTTGCACAAAATAGCCTATGATGTTTGTTTTATTTTGTATGGCATCAAACAAGTAGGCAAAGCGTACGACAAATGGGAAGTCATCGAAGCCATCCCAGCAGAAGAAGTGCTTACATTCAGCGAGGCAGAAAAATCGCTCCTCAAAATTTTGCAGGCTTTCTCAGATATTACGGAGGTAGTGCCGCTGGGCAACAAATGGGAAAATGGGGTGATGATTCTTCGCCCAGGCGACCCCAATTTACAAGAAAAAGAGGTCCCAATTGAAACTTTTTTCCACAAAATCGTAATGATACGAGACAGGCTTCGTGTGATGGAGCAACGCATCAACGGTAGTAATAAATTGACAGCCGAAGAAAAGGTTGATTTACAACAGTATATCACCAGAATTTACGGTAGTCTTACTACTTTTAATGTATTGTTTAAAAACAAAGAGCACTATTTTATCGGAGAAAAAACGAAGTAAAATGAACTTTGTAGCGCTCCAAAGAATTCAAAAGGGTAGAAGAAACCCATTTGTTGTATGAAAAAAGGTCTGATAAGCATTGTTTTGCCGCTGTGGCTAATATTCTTTTTAAGCGGCTGCTTCGTAGCAGAAAATACGTTTACAGGACTCGCGCCGGGCTATTGGCGGGCTACCCTGCGCCTGGAAGCAACTCCATCTGGGGAAATATTGGCGGAATCCAAACAGCCGGCACTCCAAGCCATCATCACAGGAGAACTGCCCTTCAATTTTGAAGTGAAATACGAGGGCAAAGACAAGTTTTACCTCGAAATTATCAATGGCGAAGAACGTATCCGAGTGGACGAGATCGTGATGCGGCGTGACCCCCGAACCGCAAAGGATAGCGTCTATATTGACTTTCCTGTCTTTGATTCCTATATTCGTGGCATTTTTCAGGAAAATGTGATCCAGGGCGAATGGATCGTTCGGAACCGGGCGGATTATTCCATTCCTTTTGTCGCCAGGCACGGACAAAATCATCGTTTTACAACTTTGAAAAAAGCTCCCGCCATGAATTTAAGTGGCAAATGGGAAGCTACCTTTGAAATAGATACGCCGGACGAATACAAGGCTATTGGTGATTTTAAACAGGATGGCAATTACATTACCGGTACTTTTGCTACCGAAACGGGGGATTATCGCTTTCTGGAGGGAACGGTCCAGGGTGACAAACTTCACTTATCCTGCTTTGATGGCGCTCACGCTTTTCTATTTGAAGCTAAAATCCAGGCAGATAGCACCCTGATTGGCTCTTTTTACTCTGGCAATCATTACAAAACAACTTGGGAAGCTCGTAAAAATGATGGCTTTAAACTCGTCGCGCCCGAAAAACTCACTTTTCTGAAAGAGGGCTATGATCGGTTTGAATTCTCTTTTGAAAACCCGGAGGGTAAAATGATTTCGATCAACGATCCGGCGTACCAGGGCAAGGTAAAAATCGTGCAAATCATGGGCTCCTGGTGTCCGAATTGCCGCGATGAGACCGAATTTCTGCTGGATTACCTCAAAAAAAACCCGAACGAAAACTTGGCCGTGATCGCATTGGCTTTTGAACGCCACAAAGAAAAATCAAAAGCAATGGAAGCTATCAGCAGGTACAAAAATTACTTCAGCATCCCTTACGAAATGCTATTGGCTGGTTCTTCTAACAAAGACGAGGCAAGTAAGGCTTTGCCGATGCTCAATCAGGTGCTTTCTTTCCCGACCATGATTTTTATAGACCGGGAAAATAAGGTGCAGAAGATTCATACAGGCTTTTATGGCCCGGCTACTGCCGAATTCAAGGATTTTAAGGCTGAATTTGAGACTTTTATGAAGGAATTACTCGATAAGCCGCTCTAAATGCTTAATTTTGAATACTTAATACGAAGTTCAGGAGGTAGAGAAAGCCTGGATAGAAAAAATGAATTCCTGCTAACTCGCCTGCTCAACCCTCTAAACCTTAATTGCGACTATGAAAAACATTGCATTAGCTTATTGTATTGACAACATTAAAATTGCCGAAGAAATTGAACGACAGCTAAGTTATGCGTCTTATCGGTTTGAGCACTACTATTGTAAAAAATCAAATAGCGAAGAAGCCCTCAGTGCGCAGTTGCGCAACCGCCGCGGACCTGTGCTGCTTATCATCAGCGATAACTTCTTGAAGTCTTCTCAGTGCATGAATGGTAGTCTAAAACTAATCCAGGAGCAAAGCGCCAGCATTCTTCCGATTATTGTAGATGGTCAAACTAAAGACGATAACGGGCAGCCGATTTCCGTCCCTACTCAATTTGACAGGGTGAGCGATATCATCAAATATATCAATTACTGGCAGGATCAATATCTGGATTTGCGAAAGCAAAAACGACAGTTGAATGGCTTGGACGAACAAAAGTTCAATGAATACCTGAAGGTGATGCGAGATATTTCCAGTGAGGTGGGTGAATTTTTGCGTACCCTGCGCAATATGCCTATTACGGAATTTACAGAATTTACAGAAAATCGCTTTGAGCGTTTTTTCCGATTCGTAGGGGATGAAAGTGGTTGGCGGCACTTCAAGGAAATGCAGATACCCACCACGGTTGCTGTGCCAACCATGCAAGCTTCCGTCATAGAAGCTGAACCTGTGAAAGTTGAAGATATTCCTGGCATCAATTTGTTGAATGACCTGCCTATAACGACAAAAATTGAAGTAGCACCTGAAGAAACAAGACCTGCCGCCGTAAGCCAACCTGATGTTCAGGAACTACCTAAGCCTCCCGCCCAAGCGGAAACGCCGGCTTTTGTGTTTGAAGGAACCACTAGCATACCTAAAAAAGAAGAAGAAGCGGAAGAAAACCACGAGATAAATGAGGAAGAGATCGAAGCGATTATTCGCCAAAGCTCTTATTTTATCTTGGCAGGAAAACTACAGGATGCACTGAACCTCATCACCAGCACGGTAGTCACCTACCCAAACAATGTCCCGCTTCGGATGCAGTATGCTGTGATTTTGGCACAACACGCCAACAATCCGACGGAAGCGATCAATCAATTGGAAACCATACTGGAAATCGAACCAGAAAATGAAAACGCACTATTTTTGATGGGTCAGCTGGCGGAGTTAAAGACTGATTTTCTTTTAGCCAAAACTTCGTACGAAAAGTTAGTGGAAATAAATGATAAGCACCCGGAAGGATTTTATCGGCTGGGCATGGTTGTAAACAATCATTTTCCCGATCAATCAGAAATGGTTGCCAAATATTTCAAGAAGGCTTTCAAAAATGATCCTTCCAATGCGGATGCTTACTATCAGTACGCCAATTTGCTGGCAGATAGGCTTAAAAAGCCGCAAAAAGCGATCAAGTATTTCAAAAAAACACTGAAAGTTCAGCACGATCATCCATTTGCCAATTATGACATTGCCTTGCTGTACCACCAGTTGGAAAAAAAAGCAGATGCTCGAGAGTATTATCTTCGTGCCGTAAAAACCAATCCTGAATTAAAAACACCTGAAAATGATGCCGCTTTTGCTTACCTGCCGGAGGTTGAAAAGGTAGTGCATAAGCATACGGATGTGGAGCGCCATACCATAGAAGCACTGAAACAAAACATCCTACAACTGGAAGAACTGCTGTTAGAAAGCAGGGAATCCGCGCTTGAAACAGCGGAAAAAGAACGGCAACAAAAACTACCCGGCTACGGCAAAACGGTATTAATCACCGGTGCTACGTCTGGTATTGGTCGAGCGACAGCGCAGTTGTTGGCAGAAAATGGCTATCAACTTATCCTCACGGGCAGGCGCGAAGATAGGCTCAATGACATTAAAGATGAATTGACGAATAAATATGATAGCAAAATAAAGGTCTTAAGCTTTGATATCAGAGACTTTGATGGAACAGAAGCGGCTTTGGAAGATTTAAAAGGTGAATGGCAAAAAATTGATATTTTGATCAATAATGCCGGTAAAGCCAAAGGACTCCATCCTATTCACGAAGGTAAGCTGGAGCATTGGGAAGAAATGATTGATACAAATGTTAAGGGCTTGCTGTATATGACGCGCTTAGTAGCACCCTGGATGGTAGCCCGTGGCAAAGGGCATATTATCAACATCGGTTCCACTGCCGGTAAGGAAATCTATCCAAACGGTAATGTATATTGTGCTACCAAATTTGCTGTAGATGCACTTACTAAAGCGATGCGCTTGGATTTGTTCCAACACAACATCCGCGTAAGTCAGGTGAGTCCAGGGCATGTGGAGGAGACAGAGTTTGCGTTGGTGCGCTTCGATGGCGATAGCGATAAAGCAAAAATTTATGAGGGCTTTAAGCCACTTACGGCTCACGATATTGCCGAAACCATCTTGTACATTATTACGCGCCCCGCACATGTCAATATCCAGGATGTGCTGATCATGAGTACCCAACAGGCGGGCGCAACCCTGATAGATAGAAGCGGCAGGGATAAATTCATGGAAGAAGAAGAAGAGTGATTGGATTGAAATAGGGGAAGAGAAATTTAAAATTTGCCTTCTCCTATTTCATTGGCTACCCTACAGCTGTGCAAAAAGCATCCGGATTTCTTTGGCATCCTCTGGTTTTAGCCTTCCACTGAGTACCAGCCGCAGTTCTCTACGTCGAATAGCGCTATCAAACCGTTGTTGTTCAATTTCCGTCAAAGGAAGTACGGGTGGTGCCTGAATTGGCTTGCCGTTTTCGCCGTCCAAAGCGACGAAAGTGTAGTAAGCATGATTGCATCGCCGAGAGTTTTGCCCCTTGATATCGGCAGCAAATACTTCCACATGAACTTCCACAGAGGTATTAAAGGCGCGCGTCACTGTAGCTTCGAGCGTCACAACTTCTCCCATTTTGATTGGGCGGGTAAAAGATACATGGTCAACGGAGGCAGTCACCACATGCGCCTCGCAGTGCCGCCCTGCACAGATACTGCTCGCGATATCCATCCAACGCAACAGATTTCCCCCCATGAGGTTGCTCATCGGGTTGGTATCATTGGGCATGACCATCTCTGTCATCACCGCTTTTGATTCACTTACTTTTTTGGGTGTCAATTTTCTATTTTCCATAGTAGATTGATTATCTTATCATTACACCTTTCTTATTCAAAAAAGGAATGCTAGTGAAATTAGTTTCCGAAATGCTACCTTGTACAAATATATATTTTTTGTCATACATATAACCGCCGTACATAAAGCTGACCCAATATTCATTGGTAATTTTGAACAACTTCACCTGGATCGGTTCGATTTGAACACAAGACAAGGGTCCTATTTCTTCAAAAAAGTGCCGAAGGATAGTCGTGCGCATTTTGTCACCATCCATTTCGCCGTAGCCACGCGAATTCACCAACACACCCGTGATGGGTTCTTTCTTGAGGTTGATCAAGTACACATCCCAGAGGTCTTCTTCATCAATTTGATCCGGATCCAAATAAGGATCAGCCCCTCTGGGTGCAATAGCAATAACCAAATCCTCAACCTTATAAATTGGAATATCTTTTTTCATAAAAACCTTCCTCAGCCAATAGGCTCATTTGCAAATTCAAATCCGAATAAATCGGCAAAATGCTTTTTCAATTTCTCTTGTACGTCTGATAATGCTACGGCTTTCCCCAGTTCCACTTGTAAAGAAGTAACGTCTTTGTCTGTATCGTTAATACCACAGGGCACAATGTATTTAAAATGAGTCAGCTCCGTATTGACGTTAAAAGCAAAGCCGTGCATCGTAACCCAGCGGCTCAAGTGTACGCCGATGGCACAAATTTTACGTTTTGGCAGATGCGCTGTTGCCTCCAGCCATACGCCGGTATAACCTGCCTCGCGCCCCGCTGTGATGTTGTACTCCGCCAGCGTCCTGATGACGGCCTCTTCGATGTAGCGCACATAGCGATGCACGTCCGTAAAAAAACAATCCAGGTCAAAAATTGGATACCCGACAATCTGCCCCGGACCATGATAGGTGATATCGCCTCCCCTATTTATTTTGAAAAACTCGAAACCCCGCGCCATTAGTTCTTGCTGATCTAACAACAGATTTTCCATCGAGCCACTTTTGCCCAGGGTATAAACCGGTGGGTGCTCACACAGCAACAAGTAATGCTGCTGCGGCAAGGGATGTCCTCCTTCTTTTGCTCGCAGGCGATTTTGTAATTTCCGATCTACCAGCTCTTTCAAAAGCTTTTCCTGGTATGCCCAGGCTTCTTGATAGCTTATCAATCCTAAATTTTGAACAATGACCTGCTCCATTTTCAAAAATTCGCGCAAAGGTAATGATAAAAAAGAAATCTGAGGGCAGAAGTTTCATTCAAAATCTTCTCTTTTTAGCAGAAAAAACCTAACTTTGAAATGCCTTTCAAACCGCTACCCTCGTTTTGCTATAACTGGATGTTTTTCTAATTGGTTTATTTGAACAAAGCTTAAGCCTATGAAATTGCTTTTTGTTGTTTGCTTATCATTTGCTGCAATGGCATTGGGGGCACAGCCAGCGCCCAATTTCACCGTGACGACCTCCGATGGCGTACAGCGTTCCTTATACACCGACTACCTAAATCAAAACAAAACCGTCTTACTGAAGCTTTTTTTTACCACCTGCCCTCCTTGCAATACGATAGCACCTTTCATGGAACCTTTCTACCAGGAATGGGGCGGCGGCACTGGCGATGTAGAATTCATTAGCTTGAGCGTACAATCTTTTGACGATAATGCGGCTGTGGCTGCTTACAAAGCGAATTATGGACAGACATTCCCGGGTGTGGGCTCCGATGGTGGTAGCATTACGGCCGCTACGCCATACATCAATGGCACTTACGGTTTTTATGTAGGAACACCAACCTTTGTGGTCATCGCGCCGGATGGAAAAGTCACCTACAACATCAGAGGGAATGGCATAGAAGGGCTGCTGGATTCGATTGACCAGGCAATCCTCCGAACAGGCGCTACTAAGTTTCCTGTTGACTTTGAGGTGATCGGCAATGTGCAAACTTTTGAAGGAGAAACAATTGCTGGGGTAAAAATCGGTGTTGAAGAACTGGAAACCACTTTTGAATCAACAGACACCAACGGTACGTTCGATTTTAGTGCACCGTTGATTCCCCGAGCGCTTTATACGCTCCTTCCGGTGAAAGATACTTTCGCCAATAATGGCGTTGGCGTGTTGGATATTATCAAAATCCAAAGGCATATCCTTGGCATCGAGCCCTTCAACAACCCTTACCAACTCATCGCCGCGGATGTGGATCGAACCGGCACCTTGACGGTGCTCGACTTAATCCAAATTCGGAAATTACTGCTTTCGATCATCCCCGCTTTTCCGAATAACCCTTCCTGGGTTTTTCTCGATAAAGACTACCTTTTTGATGACCCCGGCAATCCTTTTCCCGAAGTGTACAGCAATCAGACCGCCGTGAAGTTCAGCACAAAAACTACCGCTCCAATCGGAGTGCTTGGCATCAAAATCGGGGACGTGGACTTCAGTGCCGCCCCTAAGGAGTGAATTCTGACAGTAATATGAATTTTAAAAAAACCTTGACTTTCAAAGAGAATTCTATTTTTGCGAAAAATTTGTGAAAAACATGAGAATTCTCACCATCCTTATTATCGCCTTTGCTTTTTTTGCTTGTAAATCCAGCCAAAAAACCAGCAATTCAAAAAACAATAATCCTGCTGCCGATACGCTTCGCTACAGCCAGGAGCATCATTTGCAAAATATAAAACAATTGACCTTTGGCGGCGACAACGCCGAGGCTTATTTCAGCTTCAATGGCAAATACCTCACGCTACAATCTACCAGCGAAAAATGGTCAACGGCTTGCGACCAGATTTTTTATCTGCCCATCACTGGCTACCAGGGAAGCCGCCCGCCAATGGTGAGCACCGGCAAAGGGCGCACCACTTGCTCTTATTTTCTCCCTGGCGACAAGCATATTCTGTATGCTTCTACACACTTGGCCGGCGAAGAATGCCCCGAAACGCCTCGCGTGGTGAATGGCAAGTACGTTTGGGCGGTGTACGACAGCTATGATATTTTTGTGGCTGATTTAAATGGCAAAATCATAAAACAAATCACCAATGAACCCGGCTATGATGCAGAAGCAACCGTCTCCCCGAATGGCAAAAAAATAGTGTTTACCTCTGTTCGTTCCGGTGATTTGGAGCTTTATACAATGGATATTGATGGCAGCAATGTGAAACAAATTACTAATGAATTGGGCTACGATGGCGGCGCTTTTTTCTCTCCTGATAGCAAAAAAATTATTTTCCGGGCTTCGCGCCCAAAAACGCCAGAAGCCGTGCAGGTTTACAAAGATTTATTGTCCAAAGGTTTGGTACAACCCACCAACATGGATTTGTTTATTTGTAATGCTGATGGTTCTGACCTTCGCCAATTGACCGATCTGGGCGGCGCAAGCTGGGCACCTTTTTTTCATCCTTCCGGGAAGAAGGTTTTATTCGCCAGTAATCACCACACGCCCAGTGGCCGGGTGTTCAATATTTTTTCAATCAATACCGATGGCACAGGATTGAAACAGCTCACTTTCGATACTGTTTTTGATTCTTTTCCGATGTTTTCACCTGATGGAAAAAAATTGGTATTTGCTTCCAATCGCAACAATGGTGGTACACGCGATACTAATATTTTTATAGCAGATTGGGTAGATTAAGCCATTACTAATTGGTAATCAAAGCGCCACAGCTCGTATGTTTCGATGATAAAGGCAAGTTTCTGAGCATAGTATTTACCAGTAGCATAGCCGCTTTTTTTCAAACCGATACACCAAGCGGCAAAATAAGGTACTTCTTCCTTACCAAACCATTGTTTTTCTACCTGGATATTGGTACCAATTTTAGTTGCATACTCGCGTATCATCCAATTGTATCGCGACTCTTGTGACAGCAGCAGGCTATGGTGCTGAAAACTAAGGGGTACAGACTCATACCGCTGAAAGCGATCCCAGGGATGGTCATCCTTAATCTGGATACAGCCGTATGCCAGGCGATGGTGATAAAAATCCCGATCATCAATAATACCATCGGCTTTATAATCCGGATATTTGTAGCATTTGATCCCAAAATGATTGTTGGCCGTCCTGGCAATATAACTATCCCCTGCGTTGGTTTCCAAAATGCCTTGCGCCAGCGTCAGGCTGGCAGGTACTTGGCTTTGAGCCATTTCTGACATTGCCAGGGCGGCGTATCGCTCGATGTAGTCCAAAAAAAGTTGCCTTTTGGCGGCTTGCCGAGCACCGAGTTGTTCTGTTAACTTTTGTTCGATACCTGCCCGTTTCCAAGCCCAGGGCTTATCACTATTTGGGATCGAGGAAAAAGAAGCTGCTTTATTTTGTTGATAATGAAGGAGTTTTAATTGAAAATCTTTGCTAAAAAGTTGAATCCCCGTTTGAAAATTGAAAGACAACTTTTTTACGACAGGCAGTTTTGAAATACCAGAAAAATAAAGTTGAATCTCTTGCCGATACGCCATGGCGAGGTAGCCTGCGAAAAAAAATGCTACGCCATACAAAAAGCCTTTGAAGAAATTCATCTTTTTATCCTTGATTTTCAGTCTCAAAGTATGACTTTTGCAACAATTGAGAAAATAGTAGCAAAATAAAAGTGAGGCAACGAAACTGCTACCCCAGGGTTGTTTATAGGATCATGATCATCATTACAATTTAAACTGCTGATTTGAATTCGTAAAATTTCAACAAATATAACGCCAGCATTAAAACTTTTGCCCTACAATCTTTTGAAGATTATGGATTGAACTGCTATTTTTGCACCGCAAAATTTTTGACGATGGGACGCGCATTTGAATATCGGAAAGAGCGCAAAATGAAGCGCTGGGCCAATATGGCAAAAACCTTCACCAAGATAGGTCGGGAAATTGCTATTGCTGTAAAAGAAGGCGGCGGTGACCCCAACTACAACCCGCGCCTGCGTCTGGCTATTCAAAATGCTAAGGTAGCCAATATG
The DNA here is from genome assembly GCA_964526645.1 of uncultured Saprospiraceae bacterium. Taxonomy (GTDB): domain Bacteria; phylum Bacteroidota; class Bacteroidia; order Chitinophagales; family Saprospiraceae; genus JADJNW01. The sequence continues at coordinate 24,452 of CAZGJN010000023.1, read as the reverse complement.
CCTAAAGCAAACGTAGAAAACGCCATTAAAAAAGCCTTGTCAAAAGATGCCGAAAATTATGATGAGGTTGTTTACGAAGGCTATGCTCCTCATGGCGTGGCGGTTCTGGTAGAAACTACCACTAATAATACGAACCGCACAGTGGCAAATATCCGGCACATTTTTTCTAAATACGGAGGCGCCCTCGGTACTTCTGGTTCGGTGGATTATATGTTTTCGCGCAAGGCGATTTTTAAAATCAAATCCAGCAATGTCAATCTGGAAGAACTGGAATTGGAGTTAATTGATTTTGGTCTGGAGGAAGTAAAGCAGGAAGAGGATACTATTGCACTATACGCTGATTTTACTAATTATGGTACGCTTCAAAAAGCCCTCGAAGACCGGAATATCGAAGTGGAAAGCTCTGAATTGGTGCGCCTTCCCAGCCACACAAAAGAACTCACCGATGAGCAGGTAGAGGATGTCATCAAACTTATTGAAAAAATGGAAGAAGACGAAGACGTTGTCAATGTTTTCTACAACATGGATGTGGGCGAATAAATCGCTTGTCTTTTTATCAAAAGCGTAAGCTGATGTGCTAATTTCGTCAAAATGCCAATGTAATTATAAGAAAACTACAAATCAACGCTTTATCAAAAAAATAAGCTTTATTTTGATCAAATAAATACTGCTTATTTTTGCATTTCTTTTGGAAATGTGTGAGAAAAGGTTATATTTGTATCTAAAATAGATCTTACCCAGACAAATTCTACACAAAAACTTAGGGCTAATTTTTCCTAAAAACTCACATTCAGTTATTGGAAGGTTCTTTTTCCAAAAACTATTCCTATTTCGTACAGCTATCCGAGAGGCTCTTACAAAAGTAAAATGTTTTGCAGATCACTTGCAGCTTGCATTGTGTTTTACTTTGTATCGGCATCAACCACAATCCCTTCATAAAAACAAGTTTACTTACAGCATTTACTGTAGGTATTTTACACAATTTTTCACATTAATTAGTAAGCATCTCCTCCTAAGGGAGATATGGCGTTAAGTGGTTTTGTGTACAGATTTAGGTGCGTTCGGCAAAAGAAGAAAGGTTGCTAAGATTTCGCGAATTGCAGAGATGGAAATCTCTTCTGCGTATTTGAAGCATTATTCATCTTTGCAAGAACTGTGGATAAGGCGTGCATCTCATGGCTATGAATGTCGCCAATCCCATATCACAATTTGCCAGTTTTCTCCATCGGGTGCTTCGAATTCGTGGATAAATTCAAACCCCACTCGCTTGTGCGCATGGATGGAGCGAAGGTTGCGGCTGGATATTTCTGTAATCGCAAAATCATATTTCGGAGAAAGAAGCGCTTTGTAGGCTTGATAAGCCTGATCGAAAGCACCCTGCCCTCGATACCCTTCTGCAATACAAACCTGCCCTACCACGATATAGCGATACTGATCCAGTCGTTTACCATCATAATTTAGTTCGTCAAAAGTATTAAACATGGGTATCAAAATGGGAATATCGTGTCGAAGTTCCTTCGACATAGCCAAAATATAACCTGCAATATCCGCACCGTGTTTTACAATAATACCCTGCTCCAATTCATTCATCCGATGAAGTAGCGCCTGGTCGTGCTGCACGGTGAGGAAGCCCTGTTCGGTTAGCTGTTCGGGTATAATATTAGAAGCCAGATTAATGGCTTGTAAAGCCAGTATTTGCTGGATATCCGCCTCGGTTGTAATGGGTGTAAAGTGAAGCATGTAAAACGATGGTTTTTATTCAAAAATAGTTTTTTAACCTAAATTTGTTACAGATATATCTAAAGCATCCGGGTTTATGAAATTTTATTCACTTTCTACATTCTTACTATCAACTTTCTATAAGCAATCTACCTTGTGTTGAAGTGTCTTTTTTTAATTTCACAGACCCAATTTGTTTCTAAAAATACACCAAAAAATTGAATTATTGTGCTAAATGTTGCAATTTTACAAAAACATAATAACCCAAAGATGTCTGATGCACTCCTCTTGCCCTTTATTTTGCTGAGTTTATTGATAGGCGGATTGATAACCTGGCTCTTGGCTAAATTGTATTTCACCAAAGGCACGCTGCACAAAGCTGAAGTGGAGAAGCAGTATGTAGTGCGGGGATTGTACGAGCATTTGCAAGAAGAGAATGATTTGCTAAAGGAAGATTTGCAGAAAAAGCAAGAAGAGATTCGGTCTTTGGTGGTCACCTTGTCCACTCATCAACAGGACTTGAAGTATTTAAACGAAAAACTAAGCCAACAACAGGCAGAAATCGAAAAAAACCAACGGCAAGCCCGAATAGAATTTGAAAATCTCGCAAACCGGCTATTGGAAGAAAAAAGCCAGAAATTTACAGCTCAAAACCAACTGCAAATCAATGACTTACTGAATCCTCTTCGGGAAAAAATTAAAGACTTTGAACAAAGCATGGAGCGAAAGTTTTTGGACGAAGCCAAAGACCGCATCAGTCTGAAAACAGAAATTGAAAACCTGCGCCAGCTCAATCAACAACTTAGCCAGGATGCCAACAACCTCGCCAGTGCACTCAAAGGCGACAATAAATCGCAGGGCGATTGGGGAGAACTCCGCCTGGAGATGCTACTGGAAAAAGCGGGCTTGATCAAAGGCATCCATTACCAAACGCAGGAGAGCTTCACTGATGATAATGGGCAACAAAAACGCCCGGATTTTATCATTTATTTGCCGGAAGGGAAGCACCTCGTGGTGGATTCCAAAGTTTCTTTGGTGGCATACGAACAGTTTTTTAACGCCGAAGATGAAGCCGCGCGCCAGCAGCACCTGAAAGCCCACTGCGAAAGCATCCGAAAACATATCAAAGACCTCAGTGAAAAAAATTATCAGCACTTATATCAAATCCATTCGCCCGATTATCTTCTGCTTTTTGTACCCATCGAGCCTGCATTTGCCGTAGCTGTACAGCAAGATCAGCGCTTGTTTTTGGATGCTTTAGACAAAAATATCGTGCTCGTCACATCCTCTACCCTACTGGCAACCATGCGAACTGTATCTTTTATCTGGAAACAGGAAAAACAAAAGCACAACGTACTGGAAATCGCTCGGCAAAGCGGCTTATTGTATGACAAACTTTGCAGTTTTGTAGAGGACTTGAAAGCGGTTGGGCAACGCTTGGACCTTGCCCAAAGTGCCTATAACGATGCCATGAACAAACTCGTGGACTCCAGAAAATTTGGTGATACGCTCATCGGCAGAGCCGAAAAAATCAAGACGCTTGGCGCCAAAACTTCCAAAAATCTACCGCAGGAGTTCCTGGATACCGAAGAAGAAAATAATCTGATTAAAAAGGAATGACCACCCCGATCCCGTTTGTATTGATTGTCGTCAGTTGTTGTAAAATCCTTTCTAAAGCAGGATTCTGACTGGAATACAGGGTATAAAAGGTCGTATCCAATAGGAATAAAAAAGTACCCTGGAGTATCAAAGATTTACCGAAGCCGCGCAGCATAAAATCATATTTACGCTCTTTGTTGCCTCTTTCATACAGCCACAAGCCCGCCAGGGTGTAAGATAAATCCAAGCCCATATTGAGCATCATCAACTTTTGAGTATAATAATGTTTTTGCACGGAAGTCATCAAATCATAGCTGGTAGGGTCCGCTTGGTTAACATGAAGCAACATTGCCCAGGCTACGCCGAGATTGACAAGATTCCAGGCAGCATTCATGTGGTGAAAAGCCTCTGGCTCGCCATCGTGTAGTTTCCAGGTGAAATAACCGCTGATCGCAATATTTGCCACCGCCCAGCCGCCCAGAATAAAAGCATGAATTTCAGCAGTTGACAAGCGGTTTTGGTTCAAATACAACAAGGTGGTCGTATCCCCTTGTCCATAAGCTATCCAGGTAAAAAATAGAAAAAAAGTAACTGTAATAAAAATTTTCATGATGTAGAAGCACTTGTATCATTTGCGATAAAATAATTACCGATCTTCTCGCTTCGCGCCAGGTTTCTGGGTTTCCATATCAACAAAATCAAAAGTGCCAATATCATAAATCCTGTACTAACAACCGCCACTATGATATTTTTATCAAAAGCGGAAGCGATATTATTTGTCAAATGAAAAAGGATCACCCCCAACAAACCGCCTCCCATTGTATTGTAAATAGCTGTAAGAATAATTGCACCTACAAATATTCCAATAAAAAATCCAACAACGATGAAAGATGAAAATTGAAACCTGAATAAGAAAAAAGGAAGGTGCCAGAGTGCCCAAATAACAGTAAGGATCGCCGTAGCAGCGAATGCACTCCGATTTTCTTGCAAATGTGGAAGTAAAAAGCCCCGCCAACCGATCTCTTCAAAAATAGCATAGGCAAAAAATGGCAATAGCCAGGCAACGTAATCCCCAGCGTTGCGCAGCCCGAACTGATCTATGGTAATTTGAAACGTAAATGTCTTGCTTGTGATAAAAGGATATAATAAATATCCAATCAAAAATAATACTAAAGGCGAAACGGATAATAAAAAACTAATCAAGTTAAAATATTTTAAAGAAATTTTTTTCCATAACTTCTGAATACCGCTTCTGCCATAGTATTTTCGGGTACAGTACCAGGCACTGAGAAAGGGGCCTAAACTGCCAAACACATACAATATATTGAGCTGAGTAAAACTTAAGATTTCCCATTTATAAAGAACATAAAACCCAATTACAAGCAACCAAGTGATAGCATAAGCCCAAAAAGTATATTGCAAAATTGGTGTTTTCATTACAATTTATTTTTGTGCTTTTGATATACGATGTAAATCGCTGCCGCCAAAATCAAGCTGCATGGAAAAGCAGACCCCACGCCTAGCGGAATAATAGCCAATAAAAAAATAATACTCCCCAACACACCCAAGCGAAACCAAAGCCCCTGCAACGCTAAAAATAAGGCAACCAACAACTGCCCTACTGCTATATGCAACACAAATAGTTGGATGTATTGTGAAAAAACACCATTGATAAAGTCTTGATAAAAAGGCATCGCTGACTCGCTGTACACCAGATACGCCAAAGGATTTACGGCAGCTGTGTACGTGTTGAATAATCCTGCAGCAAAAAAAATAATGACAAATATCCAACGCGTTATCACTGGTAGCCTAAAAGCACTCACGAGCAATACAACTGCTATAAAATTGGAGATCAGATAAGGGATCAAATATGTTTCTAACGCGTTCATAGCCTTTGGCTTAGGTAAGCAATCAGCTACAATTTCAGCATTGAAAGGCAAAAATAAAATGATCTTCAGCGTATAGAAAACTGATTTAAATCATTAAGCCAAAAGAATCAGTAGTAAATTGCCGAATAAATAAGTCAGCAAAAACCAAAACGACAAGCGCCGGTCTCTTTTGCAGAGTCGGTCGGCATTTCCGCTTTTTCCTTTGGCAAAGACATTTCCTACGATAATAATGCGTAGCATAATAGCAGCGATCAAAATGTAAGAAAGTAAATAAACTTTATCCATCAATACCATATCGCCTACATCGGGTAAGGCATTGCTATAAGATTGCTGCAAAAAAACACAACTCAACAACCCGCCGATAGGCAGAGAGGTGCGAGCATCCATGTAGCTGGGGTGAATGAGCAGGCTCCCCAGGCTCGCCAAGATCACTACCAACAAAGGCAGCATGAGTTTGAGGGTAAAATAACTAAACGGGCGACCGATGGTAAGATAAAAAGTGAAATTGTTGAAAGTAGAACCGCTACGCCCCGGTTCGCCGAAATTGGTATTGTAAAAGTTGGCGTGGGAATCAATTCTGGCACTTTGAATTTCCCAGCCTGGCACTATAAATTCCTTGCGGAAAAGTGTTTTGCTCGTATCCGGCAAGTAAACCAAAGAATCTTTTGGGAAAACGATATTTTCAATCCGAATATCGAGTGGATGCCGATCCAAAGGAAAGCGATCCAGCAAAAAGGAGTGATAAAACCTTCCTTCTACGCGCATTCCATTGTAGTTCCAGCCATCCTGGAGTAGCTGGGTCGTGTCATGAAAATTTTCAACCGTGAAGCCCCACTTTTCGATAGCATTTACAAATTCAATGTTCATTGGGTCGCGGTCGCCTTTCCATCGAAACCAAATGTAGAAATCAGCATAAAAAGAGAACTCATTGATATTCAGGTCGTAAATATTCATTAGATAAATCCCTGTATAAACCTTTTGAGCAAAAGGCGGAATCATTTCGCGCGCCTGGCTATGTCCGCGGGTAGATAAACCTAACAAAATCAAGAAAATACCACAAATAATTTGCCTCAAACGGATGGCTGTGTTTCGTTCCATTGCTGAAAGGTTGTCCATGCTGCTGCTCTTGCTGCCTGCAATTTTTCTTTTTCCGATGGTGATAAAGCCCTGAAGATTCGATTCTCTCTCCAAGTTTTATAAATTTCTTTGTACAAAATCGCAAAATAAGTCAAAATCGGCAATATTGCCAATAATCCAATCATGATCCAGCTTTGCAGCAGTATAGCAAGCAACAGCCACAGCACGGCGTAGATCAGATAAGTGCCCAGCGATACTGCCCAGAGCACCGGTGCATAAAATTCAACACGCCGCACCCGCTTTTGTGTGATGTTTTTGGCAATTTTCAAAGGCAGATAAGATAGAAAGGCGCCTGCTAAGAAAGGCAATAAGCCGATAAGTAGAAAAATCATTGTTCTTGCAATGGATTGCTTTTTAGCGGCTAACACATCCCGCTCCAATCCTTTGGCTTTCAATTGATTAAAATACAAACTGGTTTTTTGCAGGAGCGCTGCTCGCTGCGCCACAGGCATCTTATTGACTGAATTGGCAATCATTCTTTCTTTTTCCAAAAGCAAGTGGGAGCAATTTAAAATCGGGAAAATACCTTGTTCGTCATTTCTACTGAGCAGCAGCAAGTGTTCCGTGAGGGTTTCGTCTTCTTTTCGTTCGATGATAACAATACGGTCTTTAAGTTTATTTGCCAATGCTTCCGTCAAATCTGCAATACCCTGGTTTGGGTTTTTGCGATAAGCAGTCATAAAATCCTTTGCTCGGATAGGCACACCAAAATCAATCATCACATCACTGCGAGGTTTTTCGGCATAGGTATAGTTCACCCCCGTAGGCACGATGTACACATCTTCCAGCGCGGCATACCGATCCAAAGTACCTAAAGCTACCCTTGCCGTGCCTTTTTTCAGTGGTCTTAATCGCTTTTCGTGCTCGGCGCTGCCTTCTGCCAGAATCATAAGTGTTTTTTGTTGTTTTAGGGCATCGTAGCAATGATCAAAAGTTTCAAAATTATTTTTTAACACCGAAAAGCCTCCGTCTTTCACCCGATACACTGGTAGCATGTGCAGCCAATGAAGCAATTTTTTGTAAACCGGTTTTTTAAACAAATCACCACGCACCAGAAAGTAGAGGGGTCTATCGAGATAACAAGCCAAAATACAAGGTTCCATGAAGCCTGTGGGGTGATTGGCGGCAAGAATAACCGGCTTATTTTTGGGAATGAGATGCGCATTGGAAAGATAAATTTTCCTGTAAAAAATGTAGATTCCAATGGTAGCAAGCGGCCGAACAAATGAATAGAGCATCTTATGTTGCGAATTGCGCGGAACAAATTTAGAAGAAAGGAAATAGGATTTCAGAAAATTTCTCCTTGTTTCTTTCTAAAACGCATTAAATGATAAATTGCACTGAACTTTGCTTGGCATGACGGAGAAAAAATTTTTGGTGGTAATCGGGGGCCCAACCGGTGTTGGTAAAACTGCCTTTGCCATTCAGATCGCGCAGCATTTTCATACCGAAATTTTGAGTTGCGATAGCCGCCAGTTTTACCAGGAGATGAATATCGGTACGGCAAAGCCTACACCGGAAGAGCAGCAGGGTGTGCTGCATCATTTTTTGAGCCATCTGAGTATCCAGGATACTTATAGCGTTGGTAATTTTGAGGTGGCGGCGCGCCATCTGCTCGACGGGCTTTTCAAAAAACATAAACTCGTAGTGGCAGTAGGTGGCTCCGGGCTTTATATCAAGGCAATCTGTGAAGGCTTGGATGCTTTTCCTGACATTCCTGAAGAGATCCGACAGGCAGTGCGGGATTTGTACCATACCCAGGGCATAGAAGCTTTGCAAAATGCAGTAGCAGCGGCTGATCCAATCTATTTCGCAAGTGTAGATCAACAAAATCCGCACCGACTCATCCGAGCATTGGAGGTATCGTGGGCTACTGGACAGGCTTTTTCCAGCTTCCGCAAAAAAAAGATCGCCCCGCGTTTTTTTACACCGATTTATATCCAACTGGAGCTGCCTCGCGCCGAGCTATATGCCCGCATTAATCAGCGAGTGGATGGGATGCTCAAAAATGGATTGCTGGAGGAAGCACAAGCTTTATACCCTCATAAAAATAGACCTGCCCTGCAAACTGTTGGATACCAGGAATTGTTTGATTATTTTGATGGAAAAATACCCCTGCCGGAAGCGATCGAAAAAATAAAGCAAAATACGCGTAACTACGCCAAACGCCAGCTCACCTGGTGGCGGCGGGATGCCTTCTGGCACGTATTTCACCCCAGCGAAGTAAGGCAAGCAATTCAATTGATTCAAAACCAAATCGCTGCATGATCTGGAAATTATCGCCCACGCTTGAAGGCCTTAATGCTACTTCTAAAAATACGCTGGCAGAAAATCTTGGTATTGAGTTTACCGCTTTTGGTGATGACTTCCTTAAAGCAAAAATGCCCGTGGATCATCGTACTATCCAGCCTATGGGCTTGCTGCACGGCGGCGCTTCGGTGGCATTGGCAGAAACGCTGGGCAGTGTCGCTTCTGTGCTTTGCCTGGATGACTTCACCATGCTTATGCCCGTTGGCGTAGAAATCAATGCCAATCACTTACGTTCGGCTTCCACAGGATTTGTCTATGGTACAGCACGCCCTTTACGGCTGGGTCGTACCCTACATATTTGGAATATCGAAATAGAGGACGAAGCAGGAAAGTTGGTTTGTGTCAGCAGGTTAACAGTTGCAATCGTCCCTAAAAGGTAATTATCCAACCGAAAAGCTTTTACTTTGCGATCGTAAAAAATTAGAAAAATGAAGAAAATAACGCTTACAGGTTTGTTGATAGCTTTATATTTTGGGGGCTTTTCTCAACTTAATACCACCCTCCTTTCTCATATTGAATACAACAATACAGAGTTGAACGATATATGGGGTTGGGTAGCTCCCGATGGTACGGAATACGCGCTGGTAGGTCTGCGAACTGGCGTTTCCATCGTAAGCCTCGCTGATCCTACAGATGCCAAAGAAGTTGCTTTTGTACCTGGTGCCAACTCTATTTGGAGGGACCTCAAAACCTGGGGACATTATGCTTATGTGACAACCGACCAGGGTAGTGACGGACTGACGGTGATTGACTTGTCCAAGCTTCCGAATACTGCGCCTTTCACCCGATGGAAACCCGTAATTGACAATACGGAACTACAGCGATGCCACAATCTTTATATTGATGAAAAAGGCTACGCTTACCTCGCGGGCTGTAATGTCAATAGCGGAGGTGCTCTTTTTGTGGATGTAAAAACGCAGCCAGGCCTGCCAATTTACGTTGGCAAAGGGCCTGCCATCTACAACCACGACATTTACACCCGCAATGACATCATGTACTCTTCGGAGTTGAATGCAGGTAGAGTTGGTATTTATGATGTGTCTAATAAATCAAATCCTACCAGCCTGGCTACACAGCTTACACCCTTTCGTTTTACGCATAATGCCTGGCTATCGGATGATGAAAAAGTCGTCTATACAACCGATGAAAGGGCTAATGCCCCCATTACAGCTTTTGATATTTCTGACTTAAATAATATTGTCGAATTGGATCAGTTTCGCCCGCTTGCTACACTTGGCATGGGGGTCATCCCGCACAATGTACATGTGAAAGACAATTATTTGATGATTTCTTATTACACGGATGGCGCTGTCATTGTAGATGCAGCCCGCCCCGACAACCTTATCGAAGTAGCAAACTTTGATACTTATCCTGGTCCTAATACCTCTGGTTTTTTTGGTGCCTGGGGTTTGTATCCGTTTTTGCCATCGGGCAATATTCTGGTTTCTGATATCAACTATGGCTTATACGTCATCGGTACCGATCTCGTCCGTGCCTGCTATTTGGAAGGTACGATCACTGACGCGGGTACAGGGCAGGCGCTCTCCGACGCAGCTATAAAAATCACTTCTTCCTTGCCCAATGAAGCAAAATCCAACCTTTTGGGCAAGTACAAAACAGGGCAGGCCACAGCGGGCGTTTTCGATGTGAGTATTACAAAAGCAGGTTACGAGCCAAAAACGGTACAAGTTGTCCTGCAAAATGGTATCGTAACGCAGTTAAATGTAGCACTCACACCTCTGGCAAGCTTCTCGGTGGCTGGAATTACCGTCAATGATAAAAACGGGGTGCCAATCTCCAATGCGCAGGTTCTGGTTAAAAATGCAGACTTTTCCTATGTTGCTACCACGAATGAAAGTGGCAATTTTTTATTACCCGATATCAAAGTAGGTACTTATGACATCTACGCCGCCGCCTGGGGGTTTTTGAATAAAATAGAAAGCAACATTCAGATTAATGATAACAAGACCATCACTATTCCTCTGAAAAAAGGGTATCAGGATGACTTTGTACTTGACCTGGGCTGGCAGACCAGTAGTGAAGGCGCTACTGCCGGCTTTTGGGAAAGGGGTAAGCCGATCGGAACTACATTTGGCGGCAGTTTTTCGAACCCTAATGCCGATATTACTGATGACCTGGGCGAGGAGTGCTTCGTCACAGGTAATGGTGGCGGCGATGCTGGCACAGATGATGTGGATAACGGCATCGTCAGGCTCAGCTCCCCCACTATGGATTTAAGCGATTACCAAAACCCCACTATTTCCTATAATTTGTGGTTTTTTAACGCAGGAGGCAATAGCAGCCCCAATGATCAATTGGTTGTAAAAATCACCAATGGCATAGATACCCTTGTGTTGGAAACGGTCACGCAGTCCGCCGGCTTCTGGCGACCTCGATCTGAGTTTCAATTAAATGGCTTGATTGATCTCACTGCAAACATGAAAATTATTTTTGAAACCAGTGATCTTCCTCCTAATTTTCATCTTGTAGAAGCAGCAGTGGATGCCTTTTTGGTAGAAGAAGAGCTCAATACCTCGGTATCAAATCTGGATTGGGAAATACTTCAGTTAAAAGCTTTTCCCAATCCTTTTAGAGAACAAACGACCATTCAGTATCAATGGACAGAAAGGCCAGGACAAGCCTTTTTGCATATTTATAATGCCATAGGGCAAAACATACAACAAATTGCCGTCAATACCCAGGATAAGCAAACGATAGTGGGAACGACTCTTCAAACAGGTGTTTATTTCGCTCGATTGGAAATTAATGGCAAGCTGAGCCAGCCAATTAAAATTATAAAAGTGAAATAAATTGAAAGCCGAGGGTTTAGGTTTTTGTCGGATTGTCTGACTATTACGACTCAGATATTAAACTCAATCTCCACCGTTGTGCCTTGTCCTGGTGCAGAACGCAAATCGAGCGTACCGCCGAGGTAGTCCACACGAGAGCGAATGTTAAGCCAACCGATGCCGGGCGCTTGTCCTAAAGCACTAGCATCAAAGCCTTTGCCATTGTCTTCTACCGTAATATGAAAACGCTCGTCGTCGCGCAGCAGTTGCACCAAGGCTTGATTAGCACCAGCGTGTTTGATTACATTATTTAGTAGTTCCTGCACAATACGAAAAACAATAATTTCTTCGGCTTCGGGTAGGCGTTTTTCCAGACCAAAAGCCTGGTATTGCACTTGAATAGTTTTGGATTCATTGAGCGTATCGCAAAAATCCTGCACGGCATCTTTCAGCCCAAATCTTAACAAAGCTTCGGGCATCATATTGCGTGCCACGCGGCGCAGTTCGCCGATAGAGGTATCGAGCATTTCGAGCGCCCGATTAAATGAGCGCGCCGATTCCTCTGTAATGATTTGGTTTCCTTTCATCGCATTGAGGGTTTGACGTATACCAGAGAGCATACCGCCCAAGCCATCGTGCAGGTCGCGCGCAAGTCGCCCGCGTTCCTCCTCCTGACCGCGCAGCATGGCATCCACGGCTGATAGTTGCTTTTCTTGTTCGAGTTGAAGAATTTTTTGTTGACTAATTTCTATTTCCTGCCGGGCAATTTGTTGCTTACCTTGAAAATTTTGATAATATAAAAAACCAAGCGTTGCCAGCAATCCGATAAAAGTGCCCATGCCGATAATCACGCTCTGGCGTTGGCGCAGGCGCAATTCTTGATTTTCGCTCTGTACTTGCAAGCGTTCAATTTCTGCTTGTTTTTGGGCGGTTTTGTATTTGGTTTCCAGTTCGGTGGTGTTTTGCAGTACCGTTTCGCTGAGGAGCGAATCATTTAGTAAACGGAATTCTTTTCGATAATAAGCCGCCGTATCATAATTTCCAAGTATCAATTCTACATCAGACGCCACAAGATAGGCCTCTTTCAGATTATCCCGAAAGCGATATTGTCTGGAAATATCAATAGCTCTTTTTAATAAAGGCTGCGCTTCTTTATATCTCGACATATCATAATAAGCTGCCCCGGCGCTATGCAGTAGCTGCGCTAAAGTTTCGTTTTCGCCCAGTGCTTCTGCCATTGGAATACCACGCAAGGCGTAGGATAGTCCTTTTGCAGGTTCGTTGTGTTGGCGATATTGTTCACTGATATTAGATAAGGAGAGGATTTCTATTTGATTTATATCGTGTTTTTGAGAAACTTGTAAAGCTTGATTAAAATAATCCAGTACATTTTTATGTTGTCCGGCTTTGTTGTAAATAATGCCCAGAGAAAGCAATGCAGAAGCCTCGCCAAAATAATCTGCTTGTTCTTGCGCAATTTTTAAAGACCGTTCGGCATAAGGCAGTGCTTTATTATATTGCCGCATCAATTGATAGGTACCGGAAATATTATTTAAAACAGCGCTCAAGTAAATGGAATCACCCATAGATTCTACAATTGGCAAAGCCTCCAATTGATATTGTAATGTTTTTTCATAATCCGCGAAATACTGATAATTATTCGAAATATTGGCGAGACTCGCAACCGTTAAACGCGGATGATTTAAAAATTTCCCAATTTCTAAAGCTCTCAGATTCAGTTGCAAAGCCTCGTCCACTTTGCCAGCGCGATTCAGCACATCGGTGAACCAACTAATGGTGCGTCCTTCGTAAAATATAGCATCAATATCTTTACTCAATTGTAAAGCTTTACGATAATAAAGCTCGGAGGAATCCAGATTTTCCTGCTCATAATGATTACCAATTTGCATCAAGGCAAAAACATGATGTGTATCGCGGGGCATAGTTTTGACGGCTTGCTTCAGGCTGTCCACATTCACCTGCGCAAAGCCCGAATTCCGTATTATTGAACACAACCCAATGATTAGGAGTAATCGCATACAGTTTGATATTTGCGGAGGAATTTTATTTAGATTTCGCAAATCTTGAAGATTTACGAAATCTCTCCTGCTCGATTATTTCAACAAATTTTGATAATAAAAACTGCATTTGCAAGTGCTGGATGCAAAATCCCCTTTTTCGGGGAGAGAAAAACCCACCTTTCAGGCGATTGATCTTCAGAAGATTATAAAGCTATCTTTGTGTTGAAAATTCCAAAAAGCTGAAATTAATTCATTATTAAAAACAACAAACAAAAAACATGCTTACAAATCTCGCAACCGTACAAGCCATTTACGAAGCCTTTGGGAAAGGCGATATTTCTACGATTATGACGCATATTTCAGATGAGGTAATTTGGGAAGCTTGGGCGGACAATTCTGCTCAAAAAGCAGGTGTTCCCTGGTTGCAAAATCGTCTTGGTAAAAACGGTGTAATGGAATTTTTTCAGGTAGCAGGCACCATACAATTTTATGATTTTCAGGTGCTTTCCTTGATGGATGGCGGAAATCAAATTGCCGCAGAAATTATATTGGATGTAACCTTAGCGAATGGCAATCGCTTTCAGGATGAAGAAATGCACCTCTGGAGTTTTGATGAGGAGGGTAAAATTATACGTATGCGCCATTATACAGATACGCACAAGCACATGAAAGCAGCAGGAATCCTTTGACTATCGACTTTCCACTATTAACTATTTACTATCGACTATTAAACATTCATCATTAGACATTCAAAATTAATAAAAACATGACAACCGTTTCAAATCTTAGCACCGTACAATCTATTTACGAAGCCTTTGGTAAAGGCGATATTCCAACGATTTTGGCAAATCTAAACGACAATGCCGTTTGGAATCATTATGGCAATACCAGCATCATTCCTTTCGCCGGCATTTATAACGGCAAAGATGAAATTGTACAATTCTTTCAGAAATTAGGGCAGAATATGCAATTCGCTTCTTTCCAACCGCATAATTTCCGCGAAGAAGATAATCAGGTTATCAACGATGTGACAATGGAAGCTACTGCAATACCAACAGGCAAAAGCGCTACTACTACTGTAAAATTCACCTGGACTTTTGATGATAGTGGTAAAGTGAAACACTGGAAAAACGAAGGTGGATTGGACGTTATAGAAGGAATGTTTTCATAATTTAATATTTATTACTTAAATTTTATAATTCAAAACACCATTTGTTGTTGCCCGGCGAAAAGTCGGGCAGCACTTTTAATAAAATTTAAAAGATTTCTAAAAGGTAAATATCATGGAAAAAATTTCTGCTTCGATCCATCAGAAAATAGATAACCAGATTTACGATACGCCTGATAAAGATTTATGGTGGGATGATAATGAAGTATTGCACATGTTAAAAACCAGTGTAAATCCGGCAAGAGTAGGCTATTTTCAACGTGTTATAAAAGAACTTGGCATTCAGCCTATGGGCAAAAAAGTGCTGGAAGTTGGTTGCGGCGGCGGCATTATGAGCGAAGAAGTAGCTCGAATGGGCTTTGCTACAACGGGGATTGACCCCAGCCCAAACTCCCTAAAAATAGCGAAAAAACATGCCGATTCCATTGGTTTATCTATTGATTATCAGAAAGGAACAGGTGAAAATATTCCATTTCCTGACCAATATTTTGAGGCGGTAGTTTGCTGCGATGTGCTGGAGCATGTGCAGGATTTACCTAAAGTCATTTCCGAAATTGCAAGAGTGCTGAAACCTGGCGGTTTGTTCTTTTTTGACACGCTGAATCGTACCTTTCTGAGCAAACTCGTGGCGATCAAAATCTGGCAAGAGTGGAAAAGTACGGCGTTTATGCCCCCAAATTTGCACGTGTGGGAAATGTTTATCAAACCGAAGGAATTAAAAGCTTTATTAGATGTAAATAAATTTGAAGCTCCTGAATTTATTGGCGCAAAGCCCAATGTAAGCGTCCCTAAAATGATTAGTACCTTATGTAAAAGAGCCAAAGGTAAAATTGGTTATCGAGAGTTGGGGCAAACATTTTGGCTGGTAGAAACCAATGACAAAAGTATTTTTTATATGGGTTATACTATCAAAAAGTAAGTATTAAAGCGTTTTATGCAAAACTTATGTCGTATTATGACCAGCAACGCCGCCACGCTTAAAAACACCGAAGCACCACCCGCCCTTTGGGAAACCGTAGCTCAAGACGCCATCCGCTCGCAAAAACGCATGGCAATTCGTGACTATATTTTAACCCTTGATGCTAAGAAAGATTGCCAACAAATTTCTTACCTGGTTTCGTGTTATGAATTTCCCTGGGATACCACGCGCTCGCTGGAATTTGCATTATTCCGAGTGTTTGGCGTGGCTAAAGGAACGCCCCTGCTGGTGCAAACGGGTGAATTTGTACAGCGCACCCAAAAACGCTACGACGATACGGTACTCATTCTCTCAGAAATATTGGAAAGCGGCGGCTACGATACGCCTCGCGGACACGCGGCGCTGGTACGCATGAACAAGCAACACGGGCGTTTTCAAATTCCGAATGACGAATATTTATACACCCTTTCCACTTTTATTTTTGAACCCATCCGATGGAACGAGCGCTACGGTTGGCGTCCGTTGACGGAAATAGAAAAGCAGGCAAGTTATTATTTTTGGTACGAATTGGGTACGCGCATGGGTATCAAAGACATCCCGGAAAGTTTGGAAGCTTTCGAGCGATTTAATTTGGATTTTGAAGCAAAAGAATTCCGATATTCACCTGATAATGAAATTGTTGCGATGGCTACGAGAAACCTGATGCTATCCTGGTTTTTACCCAAAAGCCTGTGGAAAATAGGCGCACCTTTGGTACACGCCATGCTGGATGACCGATTGCTAAATGCGGTAGGCATGAAGCCTGCACCGCGCTGGTTACAAAGATTGGTGCGGGGTTCGGTGTGGCTAAGAGGTCGGCTGCTTGCTTGCTTGCCCCCGCGCCGTCATCCGCGATTATTGACAAAAGCGCTGAATCGAACCTATCCCAGTGGGTATTTGATTTCGGAGTTGGGCGCGGCGAAGGGATAAGATTTAGCAAATCTTAGAGATTTACTAAATCTGTAGAAGACGAAAAACTCGTAAAGTATTGCAAGAATGATTTTGAATGCGTACATTGAATTGTAAAACGCTCATTATCAGCAAAAAGAACAACTATGAGTACCACCGCCCAAGCCGTACAATCGGCGCTGATTTTTATACCCGACATCAGCGGATTTACGCGTTTTGTCACGGATGTAGAAATTGACCATAGCAGCCATATTATTCAGGAATTGCTGGAAATTTTAATAGAATCGAATGATATTCATTTAGAAATCTCTGAGATTGAAGGCGATGCGATTTTGTTTTATCGCTTTGGTGAAGCGCCAACGACGGCTGAATTACTGAACCAGGTGCAAAAAATGTTTGTAAATTTTCATAAACACCTCAAAAAATATGAAACGCATCGCATCTGCCAGTGCGGGGCTTGTAAAACGGCTAATAATTTGACTTTAAAATTTATTGCACATTATGGCGATATTACGATCAATACGATTAAAAATCATGATAAATTATTTGGAAAAGATGTAATAGTAGCGCATCGCTTATTGAAAAATGATATTGAGCATCATGAATATGCTTTGATCACAGAAAATTTGGCAATTGCTAAGAATGAAATACCCACAATTGCATGGGCGCCCTTACAACAAAGTAGCCAGGAATATGATAGCGGAATGGTACAATTCAGTTACCTCGCCCTCGCACCGTTGTTGCAGCAAGTTCCCAATTTGGAAATAGAGGATTATAGTATTCCAGGCGTAAAAGTACCGATGGTTACTTCTTCTGCAATGATAGAAGCACCGCTAGATATGGTATTCAGCGTGTTTGCCGATTTGCGTTGGCGCGCTAAGTGGATTGACGGTGCGCAAGAAGAAGTAGATCATGTAAATACCGAGTTATTTCAAAATGGTGCTACGCATCGTTGTTTGATTAACGGACCGATTTCTGTATCGCATGACACTAAAGTAAATAAAGACATAATAACTTTCACAGAAACTGATATTAAACGCACGCATTGCACGGTCTATACCTTACATCGAGTGGATGAGCAACGTACCAGTGTTTCCTGCACTGGATTTATGAAGCAACATTATCTACAAAATATGCTGTTCAGGTTATTTCAAAAGCGTAGTCATATAAAATCTTTTGAAAAAACCTGGTCAAATCTGAATGGTTATTGCAAAGCACTACTCATCGAAGGCAAAGCACATCATTATCGGATTGTATTAGATGATTCGACTTCTGTAGCAGCTTAGGGAAGGTTAGAATTTAGTATAAAATTTTACAAGCACTTGTAATAGTCTGGTATCTGGCATCTAAAAATCTTACATCTTAAAAAATGAGTCAATATCAATTCTTCACACGCTGGGAAGTAGAATCCACACCCGAAGAAATCTATCGCATTCTGGAGGATGTAAATGTGCTGTGCGACTGGTGGCCCAGTGTTTACCTGGATTTGAAAGTATTGGAAAAAGGACAGCCCGGAGGCATCGGCAAACGCGTAGCTTTGTACACAAAAGGCTGGTTACCATATACTTTAAAATGGCAATTCGTCGTAATGGAAACTCATTTTCCAAACGGTTTTACGCTCAAAGCAGAAGGTGATTTTGTCGGACACGGTGTCTGGCATTTTCAGACCATTCCGGGTACTCATTTATGCGAAGTGACTTATGATTGGCTTATCAGCGCGGAGAAGCCCTTATTAAAATACTTGAGCTTTATTTTTAAACCAATTTTCGCTGCCAATCACCATTGGGCGATGCGGCAAGGCTTAAAAAGTTTGAAATTAGAATTATTACGTCGTCATGCAAAAACGAAAGAAGAACTAAATAAAATTCCGAAACCACCGCAACCAACATTTCCGCATAATCTGTTAAACAATAAAATATTTCAAAACAGCCTCAAAAAAGCAATCCTGTGAAAGTAAGAAGAGTATTACTGGTTTTGCTTGCTCTGTGGGGAATCTGGATTACAGTCGACCTGTTGATTCCTGTTAAAACAGATATTCGCCAATTTGACCCGAAAGTTGTTGCGCATTTGGATACCGAAATGTGGCGCGCGTATTACGACCGAAAGCCTTTGAAATTGTTTTTTCAACTAGCGAGTTTGATGCGCCAACAGTTCAACGCTCCGTTTTGGCGTTCTTATGTGATTGCCTTTCGCGCTGCCAAAGCTGCTTTTGTATTCAAAGATGGCAAAGAACGACCAGATTATGAAAAAGCCTTGCCAAGTCTGCGAAAATATTACACAGCTATTTATGACATGAGTACAACAGATTTTAATGTAAATCAAGCAGCGCGCCTGGAATTGGAATGGTGGATCGTGCATCGCCAACGTGCGCAGTATCAGGGCGGTGATTTGGAAAAAGCTTTAGCAGAATCTGCCGCGGTGATCTACAATATTTCCCCAAATCAAGTGATGGAATATGCCAAATATCGCACCGCTGCAATGGACATCCGCGATAGCGAACAGAAAAAAGACGGCGTTTCGGAAATGGAATGGCAACAAATAGCCGATTTATTAAATCAATCCTGGCAATCGCTTTACGATAGCGTGAATGGTCAATAACAAAAAATTATTCAATATGATATAATATTATCCGCATTTTCTATACATTTTTGCAGCATTGGAAGATAAACACCTTTCAATGCTTTTTTATTTTGAAACAAATGGAGAATTTGAGATACTTTTGCGCTGAAAATCAAAATAATGTTTGACATTACTAACATACAGCAAGCTTTTCGCGCTATTTTCAGCGAAGACCCAGCTTGCCTTGTGCGCGCCTGTGGTCGCATTAATTTAATCGGAGAGCATACAGATTACAACGAAGGCTTTGTTCTACCGGGTGCTATTGATGGCTACCTCTTTTTTGCTGCAGCCAAAAACAACACGAACAGTTGTAATATTCATGCGTTGGACATCAAGGAAAATGCGAGCTTTGAAATAAATCAACTGGGAAAAGGAACTAAACTTTGGCTGAATTATCTGATGGGTATCTTTCAGCAGTTTCAGCTATCGGGCTACGCTATGGAAGGCATTAATGTCGTTTTTGGAGGCAATTTGCCAATCGGGGCAGGTGTAAGTTCCTCTGCGGCACTGGAATGCGGTTTTGCTATGAGCCTCAACCACCTTTTCCAGGGTAATTTTTCCAATGTTGAAATTGCCCAATTGGCGCAGCGTTCTTCCCAAAACTTTGTTGGTATCCCTTGTGGCATCATGGATCAGTTTGCCAGTGTAATGGGCCGCGCCAATCATTTTATTTTACTCGACTGCCGTTCCCTGGATTACCGGTACATACCCTGTGATTTAAAAGATTATCAAATTGTATTATTAAATTCTAAAGTACACCACGAGCTTGCTTCTTCTGAATATCCCGTTCGGGTGGCGGAGTGCCAAGCGGGCGTTACTTATTTGCAAACTTTACACCCTCATATCAAAAGTCTGCGGGATGTAAGCCTGCCCTTGCTAGAAAACCACAAAAATGGAATAGTAGATAAAATTTATCGCCGATGCCGATACGTTGTTGCAGAGCAGGAGCGATTAATGCAAGCCTGTGATTACCTGCAACAAGGGGAGATCGAATCCTTAGGGCAATTGCTTTATCAAACCCATGCCGGGCTTCGGGATGACTATGAAGTGAGCTGCCCAGAGCTCAATTTTTTGGTGGACACAGCAGTAGGTATTGAAGGCGTAGCGGGTGCCCGCTTGATGGGCGGTGGGTTTGGCGGCTGTACGATCAATTTGGTAAGAAAACAAGCGGTACAAAACTTTATTGAAACCATGCTGTTAGTTTACAAAAAGCGGTTTGGCATTCAATCAGAAGCTTATTTTTACAATATCGTGGATGGCACGGGTGTCATCCACGATATTGATTCCAAAACTCATTAAAATCATGCAAACCATTTTGGGTGCTGGTGGTGCCATCGGGCGCGATCTGGCAAAAGAACTCAAACAATATACCACTAAAATCAGGTTAGTAAGCCGTAATCCCAAGGCGATTAATCCGGACGATGAACTTTATGCCGCTGACCTAAGCAATCCGGCAAATATTGACAAAGCCGTAGAAGGCTCAGATATTGTTTACCTCACCGTCGGATTTGACTACAACATCAATGTCTGGCGCAAAACCTGGCCCGCCGTCATCAAAGCAACGATTGATGCCTGCGAAAAACACAACGCCAAGCTTGTTTTCTTCGATAATGTTTATATGTATGATCTTGCAGCCATTCCGCACATGACAGAGGACGCACCGATGAACCCGCCGAGTAAAAAAGGATTGGTGCGAAAACAATTAGTAGAAATGATTTTTGATGCCATCCTTGCCAGGCGTATCCAGGCAATCATAGCCAGGGGTGCCGATTTTTACGGTCCTAAAAATACTACCAGCTTCTTGATCGAGACAATTTATAAGCCTTTAAAACAAGGCAAAAACGCTACTCTTCTGGCTTCTGCCAAGCACAAACACGCTTACACCTACACGCCTGACGCAGCAAAGGCCACTGCGATGCTGGGCAATGCTCCAGAGGCTTACAACCAAATTTGGCATGTGCCTACCCACGCCGATACGCTTACGCAAAAAGAATGGGTGCAGCTTTTCGCTAAAGAATTAGGTATAAAACCCAAATACACGGTTTTGCCTAAGTTTCTGATCGGTATGCTGGGCTGGTTTGTACCATTTATGCGCGAAACCCACGAAATGCTCTACCAATGGGATCGAGATTACTTTTTGGATAGCAGCAAGTTTGAAAAGCACTTTAATTTCAAGCCAACCTCCTACCAGGAAGGTGCAAAGCAGACGGTTGCTGCCGATTTATAAAAGTCAACCCAATAAAGCGCTGTGCAAAAAAGCCGCCAGTGCGCCCCCCATGAAAGGACCTAATACAGGAATCCAAGCGTACCTCCAATCACTCGAACCCTTGTCGGGAATGGGTAGCAGCGCATGCAGGATGCGCGGTGATAAATCTCGTGCCGGATTGATGGCATAGCCCGTAGTGCCGCCCAAAGACAACCCAATGCCCAGTACAACCAAAGCCACCGGCAAGGCATCAAGCGCCCCAAGCGTGGCAGCCTGATCACCAACTTTAGCGCCCGTGATCATCAATACCGTAAAAACCAATACGAAGGTGCCGATTAACTCGGAGATAAAATTTTGGAAGGTGTGCCGGATGGCAGGATCCGTGCAAAAAATAGCGCGCTTTGCACCCTGATCTTTTGTCACTCCGATATGAGGTTTGTAATGTGCCCACACCAGAAAAGCACCCAGTGCTGCACCTATAAATTGTCCGCCGAGGTAAGCACCTATTTGAGTGCCCGAAATTGTTCCTTTTATTGCCAAAGCGATCGTAACTGCCGGATTGAGATGCGCCCCGCTATAACCCGCAACACTGAATACGCCCACAAAAACCGCTATTGCCCAGCCAAAAGCAATGACAATCCAGCCGGAATTATGCCCTTTCGTTTGACTCAAAACCACATTAGCAACAACACCATTGCCTAACAAAATAAGAAGTGCTGTACCGATAAGCTCAGCCCCAAAAGTGTTCATAGAGGAGTGGATTTTAGGTGTTCGAATGAATTCTATCTAATCACCAAAATAAACACTTTATATTAAAACCAAACTATTGAACACTAAAAAGAGAAGAAAGCACTGCACTTTCTTCTCTTTGTTTAGAATTTAAATGGTAGAAAAATTAAAAATGCTAAACCGTTTCATCCTCCATTTCCCAACGCTCCGGTGAACGCCAAAGCCACGAAAGCAACAATTCTCGCATGAAAAGAAACTCTTTAGGCAATTTATCATACAGCCTGGAAAACAATTCCTCGTGCCCGAGGATTTCCTGTTTCCATGCCTCCCGATCTACCGCCATGATTGCCAAAAAGTCTTCTTGTGTAAAATTTTCCAAACCACGCCAGTCCATATCTTTGTAGCGAGGCATCCAACCGATGGGGCTTTCTACGGCAGAAGCACGTCCTTTTACTCGTTGTACGATCCATTTGAGTACCCGCATATTTTCACCAAAGCCGGGCCAAGCAAAATTGCCATCTTTATCTTTTCTAAACCAATTGACACCAAAAATACGCGGAGCATTTGGCAGTACACGACCAAACTGCAGCCAGTGGGTGAAATAATCCGCCATATGGTAGCCAATAAACGGTAACATCGCAAATGGATCGCGCCGTACTTTGCCAATTTCACCAAAGGCAGCCGCCGTCATTTCAGAACCCATCGTAGCTGCCAAATAGACACCGAAGCTCCAATTGAAAGATTGATATACCAATGGCACGGTGCTACTACGCCGCCCTCCAAAAATAAAAGCAGCGATCGGCACACCGCTTGGGTTTTCCCAATTGGCATCTATTACAGGGTTTTGGTTCGCAGGCGCTGTGAAACGAGCATTGGGGTGTGCCGCCGGTTTGCCACTATTTTTATCATAAGGTGCTCCATGCCAGTCAATCATGCCATCCGGAATTTCTTTCGTCATACCTTCCCACCAGACATCGCCATCCGGCGTGATTGCCACATTTGTAAAAATAGTATTTTGGCTGATTGAAGTCATAGCATTCGGATTCGTCTTCGAATTTGTACCCGGCGCTACCCCAAAATAGCCAGCTTCAGGGTTAATTGCGTACAATTTACCATCTTCGCCTGGCTTGATCCAGGCAATATCATCCCCTACCGTTGTTATTTTCCAGCCGTCAAGTTCTTTGGGTGGAATGAGCATAGCAAAATTTGTCTTACCACAAGCACTTGGGAATGCCGCTGCTACATACGTTTTTTCGCCTTCAGGATTTTCTACCCCAAGTATCAGCATGTGTTCAGCGAGCCAGCCCTCCTCGCGCGCCATCGTAGAAGCAATGCGCAGCGCAAAACACTTTTTGCCCAGGAGTGCGTTTCCGCCATAACCGCTGCCGTAAGACATAATCGAGCGCTCTTCCGGAAAATGCACGATGTATTTGGTGCCGCGGTTGCAGGGCCATTTTTCATCGGTTTGCCCAGGGCTCAAAGGAGCGCCGACAGAGTGCAAACATTTCACAAACTCGCCATTCCCCAGTGCATCAATCACCTTTTTCCCCATGCGGGTCATAATTTTCATATTCACCACCACGTACTCCGAATCCGTCAATTGCACACCGATATGAGAAAGTGGCGAGCCGATTGGACCCATGCAAAACGGAATAACGTACATGGTGCGCCCTTTCATCGAGCCATCAAATAAGCCATTGAGCGTATTTTTCATTTCTTTTGGCTCCATCCAGTTATTGGTTGGCCCGGCATCTTCTTTCAGTCGGCTACAAATGAAAGTACGATCCTCCACCCTTGCCACATCGCTGGGATCAGAGAAGCAGGCAAAACTGTTGGGGCGTTTTTCAGGATTCAGGCGAATAAAAGTACCCTTTTCTACAAGCAGCTCGGTCAAGGTATTGTATTCCGCATCAGAGCCATCACACCAATAGACTTGGTCGGGTTTACAAAGTGCTACCATTTTCTCAACCCATTGAAGCAGCTTTTGATTGCTGACGCTATCAGCGTAATCTTTTCCCAGGGTTGGGCTTGTTTTTGTTACTTGGATCATGGTAAATTGACGTTTGTGATTTAAAAGCTTCAGAGAAGCCGATCAGGTTGTGGTTTTATTTGATTGCTACAACAAATAA
Organism: uncultured Saprospiraceae bacterium; assembly: GCA_964526645.1. Lineage (GTDB taxonomy): Bacteria > Bacteroidota > Bacteroidia > Chitinophagales > Saprospiraceae > JADJNW01. The sequence goes on along the minus strand of CAZGJN010000023.1, from coordinate 270 downwards.
ACGGACTTTTATTTGTCAGTAAAAATTTGCCAATAGGTTTTTCACTATGAGAATGTAGATACAATTTGGCGTTTAAATTTGGTTGGCTTACAATACAAAAATGCCAGTGAAACCGACCGGCTTTTGATGACAATCGTCAGCTACTAAAAAGATTTTTGTTAGTACAAGGTAGGAATCTTTATCAGAGGCAGGAGTCCTTTGTGCTACCTTTTAAAGTATCGGCATACACGATAGCAATCGTGGACCCCGGTAAAAAAATCCAACCCGACA
>CAZGJN010000022.1:0-61054 GCA_964526645.1 uncultured Saprospiraceae bacterium | reverse complement strand
ATGAGGAAGAACATTATGATGTGAGTATGCAAATTGGAGAATTAATTTTATTTCCTGCGGTGCGAAATTGTAAAGAAGATGTAATCATCGCTGCGCCGGGTACGAGTTGCAGGCATCAGATTTGGGATGGTACAGGGCGCAAGGCCTTGAATCCGGCGGAGGTATTGTGGGAAGCATTGAAGTAGTATTTCTCGAAAGAAATCGTTTTGCCGACCAGTTGCAACTTTCTGAAAAATAGATTTTTATCCTTTAATACGCCCTCTTTCTTCCTCAGTGCCATTTTTCATCCAGCGCATCCAGCACAAAGCCCCAGAGTGTTTCATAAGGGATGGGTTCGATGTCGGCACTCTGTTCTGCTATGTTGATGGGCTTGCTTTGCAGTTTGGTCCATAATTTTTCCGTCTTTCGCAGGGTCGCTTTTTTATTGAAACTACACTCCGACATCAAGATCAACATCCGTATAAAACACTGGCTGCGGAAGGTCTCGTCATTGCGCAGGTAGCGCTGCTGGTAGGATTTGAGCGCCTCCGTTCGATCTATTATGCCGTTGTATTTTTGCTCATTGAGTAAAAACAGAATCTGGAGTATCAACACCGCTATGTTGGCACCGCTCTTGTCTTTTTTATAAATCACCACCTCGTTGACAAACTTATTGATCCGAAATTTTTTCACAGGATTATCTGCATCCGGTGTGATTTTTTTGATCGAAATGAGGTAGTAAATGTAAGCTTCCAGTATCTTCCAATACTCCACGATCTGTTCTACCTGGTTCTTCAACTTCGGATGGCTGAGCGCCTTCTGACTGATTTGGTATGCCTCCTGAAAATTTTCAGTGTGAAATGCCAGCAGTATGTGGTAGTTGAGCGCCAAAAACCAGTTGTTGGTGCCTTCCTCTACCAACTTTAAACATTTTTCAGCTGCTATTCTTCCTTCGTTATAATTTTTTAACTGTATATGACCTATTAATTGCCTGTAAGTAAATGAAAATTGTACTACTAAAGGGACTATTTCTTTCTTTGTATCGAAATAAGCCAAAGCATCCTTGCAAACTAATATTAAGTTTTTATAATTATTAGCAATTTCATAATAAGTTGCTTTTATTAAAAATGCCATATAATTAAATCGAAAAGAATGAATGTTTTGAGCAATTAAATCTATTTCCGCAGAGTATTTTTTAGCTTCTTCTATTAAGTCAGGCTGAGCAGCTTTTGTTTTTGCAAAATTAACTATTAAATCACTCATGTATTTTTCAGCTTTTATTTCTGCCATCAAAATGACAGATTGCTTTTCTAATATCTCGCTCATTACCTTATATTTTTCTTTAATCCCTTTCATAGATCCATAGTACACACATAATTCCCTCGACAAAGAGAATGCAACGTCTGTTAAATCAAATTTTAAAGCCATTTCCAGTGCTTTTTCCGCGATGGAAATAGCAGCGTTGCGAGCATTTCTTCCTACCAGAATACGTACAGCCGCAAGTATTTTATAACTTGTAAAATAAGCTTTATGGTATTCATTAAAGATTGATTGTGTTACATCTATAAAAAAAAGGGTATTGATGAGTCGTTCTTGCAGCCTGTTTTTCAGTTTTTGGTAAGCGGCATTGTTCGGAGGAGAGTGATAAAAAAACTCAGCAGCCTCTTCGTCATTTTGAAAAAGCCCCTCCGCTAATGCCCGGTAAAATTGCTCAAACTTGGTGTTTTTGCTATCGGGATTGCCGATGACATGGATATGTTTAACCTTTGTTTTGGAAACGATCTCTGCCAATGCCTGGAGTATTGCAAAATCTGCCATCTTAAATGTCCTTTATAATTTAAAACAGTTGAGGTTAAATATTTGATTAACAATTTTTTAATCATTAATGACAGCAAAAATACATACTTATATATGTCTTTAAATCAAGAATTTCGTTTACAATATATTTTAAAGCAATCTTAATTTTGAGTATTCTTTTAGGTGAATAGAAAAATGCTGTTGTTTTTAGTTTGTCTTCTTTTCTTAACTCGGGTATATATCCTTTTTATAATACGAACAGTTTGCAAAGTATTGTATCCAGAAGTTGTTTTGGATATACTATTCACTATTTTTTGTTTCTTAACTCCAAAATGTTAAATATCATGAATTTTTTAAAAAACCGCAGTAGAAGTAGTCGCTTTTTTATATCATTGATTTTGGTGTCCTTATAGGATGTCAAGATGATTTTGATAATGATGAAGTAGGGATAACCGATCCTTATGTGCAGAGTAGGGATGGCGTAGCGCAAGGGCAACAATATCCTGCCGACACCTTAAATTTGTATAAGGAAATCATAGCGAAGGGCGTAGCAAAAGCTGAATTAAATGCTGCCTTTAGAAGCTTTTTGCTGCAGCAGGCAAAATTACAAATTGGTCAAGAAAACGTTGTGTTGTATGGACTCGTAAGAGACCAAATCATTACGGATGGTAAAACCTTTTCACAAATGATTGCTGATGGGGCAGTTATAGCCGGTATCAACCGACCAGCATCTTTTTTCAGAGAGGATGTGCTAAGAGCTATTCCCAATTTGGCAATCACTGTATATACTGGACCAAGCGATACTCCCGTAAGTGAATGGAGTTCCATGAGCTTATTAAAAGTAGCTTTTATGACCGAGGAAGCACAAGGTCCTGATTTAGTAGCGGTGAGGGCTTTCGCCCCTCTTCAGTCCGTGTCTCAGTCTTATTGGTTTAATAATCAGGACGATCCACAAGAACCACTGCTTGTGGTAGAAGACAATACGGCTTTTTTACCCGTGAAATTATCTACGTTACGAACTACAAATACGAACCAAACCATCTTTCAATACTTGGTTTTAGATCAGTGTATGGAGTTGCAAGAACAAATTGAAGAAGAAGCTGCCAATTTGGATATGATTTACCCTGATATTTTTATTGGTGAAACCTTTTTCTTGAACCCCGATTATGAAGTAGCGCTTATTAGCTTGTATGCCCTGTATGAAAAGTATAATGAATTATGTGGGACAGATCAAGGGGACTCTGATCCATCCTCTGGGGGCTCATGTCATAGAGATAATAGGGAAAATAGAGAAGAAATTGTAAAAATACAAGTTGATAATTCCTATTTAAGAAGATTTTGTAAATGGGGTCGCAAAAAATGCAGTATAGAAGCTAAACAGTCCTTTGCAGTATCTGCAGGTGCAAATGTGATTTTAAATTCTCCTCCTGTCAAGTTTATTAATGGAGATAGATCCAAGATGAAGCAAGATAAAATATTTAAGTGTAATCTCCCAATGTATAAATGGGAATATCTTCAAGGCAATCATGGAGATCCTTATAGTATGTTTTTTATTGGAAAAAACCCTAGGGTAGGGCAAAAAAACAGCTATAGTTTTTCATTCCCTCCCAAAATAACCTTTAAGATTTTGGGGCAAGAAGTTATATTTGATGCATTACTTAAAATTAATAGTGAATATACAAAAACAGATGAAGTATTGGGTGGAGATTTGATATATTATTGTGACCCTGCAAATGGCGAGGGCACAAAATATATAACAGGTAAAATGAATTTTTGGATTAAAGAACAAGAAAATTAATTTTATATATTCTGGAGAGAATGAATTTCATTTTCTCCAAAATTTAAAATCCTGATATGAAAACATCAAACCTTATTATTTTATTATTGCTCCTCCCCTTATTAGCTTTATCCCAGAAGCCCTCGGATAATTATATTGCAATGGGTTATGGAAAACCCTTAGGAGCATTTGGGCATTCTTTTCATTTACAATATACAAAAAAATACCATAGCAATTTTTCATGGTATGCTAGAGCACAATTTTATTGGGAAGAGCAGTCATTAGGGACGAGTGTAGACTACAACGGCAACTTATTGAACGTGTTACCTAGTAGAAAGTTCACCTTTGAAGATATCATTGATCATGATAATATTTATTTGGGTATCCAACAGCTTGAAGAAAGGGATTTGTTAGACATATATTCAAGGTTGAATTTGGCTTTAGGTTATCATATTCCAATGAATGAAAAAGTCTTTGTTTCCGTTTTTGGAGGCGGTACCATTGAGTATGGTTCTTTTCAAGCGATGGTAGTGTTTGATTATTACAAGATTACGGATAATCGCTTCGGTGAAATTGAAACTGCAATGTTACAAAAAGCATATCGCCGCGGATTGGAATTGGGGATTTCAGGTAACCTTTCCATGTCTTATATAATTAAACAAAATTTTTTAGTTGGTATTGACGGTATAATAAATTACTACCCAAATTCAGGTGGTACAACTGTTCAAATCAGTGCTATTTTTGGAATAAAATTTTAAAATAATATGAAGAATAAATACATGCTTCTTATAACGTTATTGTCCATTTTTTCAATAACTCTAACTGCTCAAAATAGTCAACTTAATATAGGCATGCACTATGGCTATATGCAGCATAGTAAATTGAATGGAATTTATGTTAATACAGGTGCTTTAATAGGCAACTCGAACCATCAGTTTGTAATTAATTTTGAGCTTGGTTTCGCAGAAGGAAACAGGAATATTGACATAAAGAACATAAATACATACAATTTTGAAAGTAAAAATTACTTTCCTCCTTATCAGAGTTTTCCGGCATGGTCTATACTGTCGTCAGACTACTTAATCAGTTTAAATCCTAAAACTTCTACTACGATACAAACAGCAGTTAAATTTGGATATAATTATCAGAAAATAATGAAAAAAAACCGACTTCAAATTGGAGGAGGGATATACGGTACTTATGTCAATAAAACTTATATAGCTGCAACTATTTATGACATACAATTTGAATTTCGGGGCGATCCTTGGGTAGGCGATTGGACAATCCCCTACCATGTACGCTATCTGGATATAGGTCCTTATATATCTGTGAGTTATCAAACTTTTCAACACTGGAAAACACCATTGAGTTTCAGGCTTGCCTGGAATCATGGCTTTGACCAAAACGGGTGGTTTACAGCAGGAATAGAGGTGGGTTTCAGGCTTTAAAACATTTACATCACCGCTTTTTAACAAAGATATACAGAGGCTTTTGCAACTGGTTGAGGCATTAGGTGTGGCGCTTTTCAAGATGGCAGCGCCCCCTTTCTTCCTCAGTGCCATTTTTCATCCAGCGCATCCAGCACAAAGCCCCAGAGTGTTTCATAAGGGATGGGTTCGATGTCGGCACTCTGTTCTGCTATGTTGATGGGCTTGCTTTGCAGTTTGGTCCATAATTTTTCCGTCTTTCGCAGGGTCGCTTTTTTATTGAAACTACACTCCGACATCAAGATCAACATCCGTATAAAACACTGGCTGCGGAAGGTCTCGTCATTGCGCAGGTAGCGCTGCTGGTAGGATTTGAGCGCCTCCGTTCGATCTATTATGCCGTTGTATTTTTGCTCATTGAGTAAAAACAGAATCTGGAGTATCAACACCGCTATGTTGGCACCGCTCTTGTCTTTTTTATAAATCACCACCTCGTTGACAAACTTATTGATCCGAAATTTTTTCACAGGATTATCTGCATCCGGTGTGATTTTTTTGATCGAAATGAGGTAGTAAATGTAAGCTTCCAGTATCTTCCAATACTCCACGATCTGTTCTACCTGGTTCTTCAACTTCGGATGGCTGAGCGCCTTCTGACTGATTTGGTATGCCTCCTGAAAATTTTCAGTGTGAAATGCCAGCAGTATGTGGTAGTTGAGCGCCAAAAACCAGTTGTTGGTGCCTTCAGGAGCCAAATCAAGACAAATGCGAGCTGTCTCTCGAGCTTCTTGATATTTTTTTAGTTGAATATAACTTATCAGTTGCCGATAGGTAAAAGAAAACTGTACCACAGTGGGCACCATGCTTTGTTTAGTGTCAAAGTAAGCTAAAGCTTCTTTACAAACAATTATTAAATTTTTATAGTCATTAGCTATCTCTAATACTGTTACTCTAACCAAGAAAGCTAAATAGTTAAATTGAAAAGAATGAATATTTTGGGAAAGGCGCTTTAATTCTTCCGCATATTCTTGCGCCTTATTTTTTAATTCTGGCTTTGATGCCTTCGTTTTCGCAAAATTGACTACCAAGTCCGTCATATACTTTTCAGCTTTAATTTCCGCAAGAAGAGTTTCAAATTGACGTTCCAGTATTTTATCCATAACCTCGTATTTGTCACGAGAGCCTTTTCGAGCCCCGTAGTGCGTTCGTAATACTCGTGCCAAGAAAAAAGCAACATCAGTAAGATCAAATTGAAGAGCAATATTTAATGCTTTTTCTGCTATTGGGGCTGCGGCATTACGTGCATTGCGAGCCAATAGAATTCTAACTGCTGCTGCCATTTTATAGCAAGTATAATAGGCTCGGTTATAATCATTAAAACCTGGTTGTGTGAGATCAATAAAGAATAAAGTATTTATAAGTCTCTCTCTCAATTGCGCTTTTAAGCGGCTGGCATTTAGTGCTGCGTTTTTGGTTTCGGCAAACAAAACCTGCATCACATCCTGTTCGGTTTTTAGCCTACCTGCGTGAATACCTTCATATAGCTTTTGTAATTGAGTACCATTGCCGTTGGGGCTGCCTATACCTATAATATCTATTTGCTTGATTTTATTTTTGGAGACTACTTCTACCAATGCAATTAAATCTTTCATGGTGAAAATTTGTTTTTTTTTTAGTAAAAATAACTTATTCTTTTAAAAATTCAAACAACTGATTTGCAAAAAGATAAAAAGATAAATTTGTAAAATGAGCGAAATCTATTAGGTTTAAAATAGGAAAAAAAGTTTAAGTATTATTCCTCAAAAGCCCATAGTTTTAAACTAAAATTTAAAAAAGTTTAAAACTATGGGTATCGTAATTGCATTTTTGATGGCTTTTTCTGTTTTCACTACCGCAGTAGATGATACTTCTGCTACCAATGGTGAAACTACAACGATCAATAACAATGGGGGCGGATTTGGAACAAATAATATAGGCGCTGAGGATTGGGAAGGTGGTTAGTTTTTAAACTAAATAACAAGCACCACAATTCGTTTTAATAGGAATTTTAAAATGAAATAACCAAGATTTAATCTTTCAGACATCAGACAGTTATTATCAGTCGAAAGATAATCTGACAAATATCTGATGAGCATTCTCTTTACTAAACCCTCTTAAGCAACGATCTGTAGGGCTTGGGAAAGGGAATGCGAGTTGTAAGAAGTTGTTACTTCCTAAATCAACCAAATTGTCAGATCAAATTCTGGTTATTACATTTAAAATTTCCTAATGAGTTTTGGCTTATTGCATCGTTAGCTATACCCTATATTTTTAGAAGCGTATCAGCAGTATGCAGTCTAAGTAAAAAGCGTTGTTTGATAGAAACTGCTTGAGGTAGTGATGCTATCAGCTCACTGGTGTTAAACTAAAGCTTGTTTGTGCCGTTTAGGCTGCATTTAGCGTTTTATTGTGCAGCTCTAAGTTCTATTGGTATCTATACAAGCAAGAAGTAGAAGAAAGGTATTAAGTATAGATTATTGTGCAAAAAAAGTGATGGTTCAAGATGTCAACGAACTGATTATCAATTATTTGATTCTTATTTTTTGTAAAAAAATAAGAATTCTGCTTGCTAAAAAAATGTGTTTTCTGTGTTTGACTTGAGTGATTTGGCACACGATCTTTGTATCGTGAGTTTGTGATTAGAACGCCAAAAAAGCCGTTCTTCCCTAATTATGTTTTTTTTATTCTCTGCGTAAAAAATGGCAATTGCATCAAGCAGCATCACCACCGGGCAGTGTGCTTGATGCTTTTTTTTATTTAGTCAAGCCACATGCGCCCGTTTTCTATCTATCTTGTGATGCTACTAGCTACTCCCCTAAAGTAATTCAAAAACAACGATAACTTACACTTCAGTAAATGCGTGCCTTATAGTAGTTTTCTGTGTATATTGGATAGGTAATGTGTGCGTACTGGAGTTTCAACAAAAAGCGTAATACGAAGACAAAGATAAGTTAATATTTTATTCCATTCTAAAACAAAATACATAATTTTTTGCTTAATATATTGATTTTCGTCAAGGAGGAGACGGCGTGCAGGGTATTAAATAAAAAATAAAAAGTGCGGGTGCGATTGCAGCCGAAAGGCATTCGATTTGGCCTTGGATAGTTGGTTCTCCAGTGTCATTAGCTCTAATTGTTTGTTTTTAAGCACTTTATAATAATCATCAATTGCTGCAAAAATGAAAAACAAAAGTCAACATTCGATCAACTGGCTAATAATGGAAGGGGCAAAACTGCCCAGTACATAGTGGACGGCTTCCGTCGTAACTTTCTCAATATCAAGCAAATGCAATGGCGCTAACCAAAGGATATTGGTACTCATTTCGTGAAAAATACCCACCGGCAAGCTGCCAATGAAGATGAATGCCTAACATGGTAGTGGCAATTTTTTTTAAACTTCATCGTGCAAATAAATTGAAAAAGCGACAAAAAGGCAAGTGATGTGGGATGAGTGGCTAAAAATGGGATTGAAAAAAGCTTGCGCAACATCAAAAAGGAAAATATCTTTGAGACACCATTCCGAAAATAAGGCTAAAAGGAGTGGATTAAAAGTATCTTCTGGCTGTATCTTACTATTAAAAGCACTCTGGGGTCATGATTAAATCGCAATTGCGATTATTTGCATTGGTGTTGCTATTTTCTGTCTTGCAATACGCTTCTTTTCGTAGCCACAGTGCAAGCAACCCCAAACCGAACAGTCGGTTTTACTACCAAATTGAAGGCGGTCGGTTTTTGATTAGCCAGCTGCTCGATAAATTTCCGGGGATTTCTATTGCAGTCGGTATTAACGATCAGGTGGTGTGGAAAGAAGCCTTTGGCTGGGCGGATGCCGAAAATGGAATCAATGCTACTCCGGCGCATCAATTCCGCTATTATAGCTTGTCAAAATCTATAGCAGGCTTGGCGGCTGCCAAATTAATGGAAGAAGGCAAGCTGGATATTGATACTGCTATCACAACGTACCTTCCGGATTTGCCAGAGCAGTATTGCAATGTAAGCGTTGCCCAATTATTGAGCCATACCGCCGGTGTTCGCCATTATAAAAAATCAGAATGGCAAAAGATAAGCCGCTATCATTGCGATAGTGTGGCGATGGCTTTGCCTGTCTTTTTGGACGATCCCTTAGAATTTGAGCCTGGTACGGGCTATACTTATACGTCATTTGGGTATGTGTTGCTCTGTTATGTACTGGAGAAAGTAAGTGGCATTCCTTATGACGAGTATATCCACCAAAACTTCATAGATCCCCTGGGGCTGGAAACCATCGGCTTAGATCAATCGCCTATTGCGAAAATCCAACCGGTGAAATTCTACGAATATTGGAATGTGTATAAAAATCGAGGCAAAGAAGCGCCCAAAGTGGATAATAGTTGCAAATTTGGTGGAGGCGGCTATGTGGGTACCGCCGCTGATCTGTTAGGACTCTACCAAGCCCTGCTTAAAGGGAAATTGCTTCAGCCCCAAACTGTGGAAAAGTACTTCACCAGTTTTACTAAAAAAGATAGCACTTCGGTGAAATATGCCTTCGGCATTGGTGTAAAAACCGCTGAAGACGGCTCCAAGTACTATGCCCACACGGGCACTGCTATGGGCGGGTATGGGGTATTGGTCATTGATCCGGAATGCGGGTTTGTGATGGTCATGCTGGGCAATCGCTATGATCCGGCTATGGTCAAAACAGCGACCGAGATCGTCAAGAGGTTTCGGAATGTTTTGTGATCTTTTGAAGATTAGCAACACTACCGCAGATCGCACCAATATGCCATTCCCTTTTGAAAACGAAAGTGCAAATGATTCAAACAGTGGGATGCTGCGCTTGGATCATTACAAACTATAATTCGGGCCCAGTTCTTTTTCCTTTTGGTCATAAAACTCATCAATAATTCGGATAACATCCGCCGGCTCATCCACGATGGGCAATAAATCCAGATCCTGTTGATTGATGTTGTGAGCGTTTTCGAGCATGGTTTCGTTAATCCAATTTTTTAAACCTGCCCAGAACGAGCTACCCACCAGTACAATTGGCACCTTGGAGATTTTACCTGTTTGTACCAGCGTGAGCACCTCGAATAATTCATCCATGGTACCGAAGCCGCCAGGCAATGCGACAAAGGCTTGGGCGTATTTCACAAACATCACTTTCCGAACAAAGAAATACCTGAAATTCAGCTTTTTATCACTGTCTATAAAAGGGTTGTTGTGCTGCTCAAAAGGGAGGTTGATGTTCAAGCCGACGGATTTGCCACCTGCCAAAGCAGCGCCTTTATTGGCTGCTTCCATGATGCCGGGGCCGCCCCCAGTGATGACACCATAACCTGCCTCCGTGAGTTTTTGAGCAATATTTACGGCCAACTGGTACGTCGGATGCTCCGGTTTGGTGCGTGCTGATCCAAAAACGGACACACAAGGACCGATTTCATTCATCGTTTCAAATCCTTCTACAAATTCCGACAGTACTTTGAACATTGTCCAGGAGTTTTCGCCTTCTACGCTTCGGCCCCACTGCTTCATTTTGTGACGTTGGGCCATTTTTACATGATTTTCACTCATAAGTTATTTTTTTCTATCTCAGTATTAGGCGCAAAAAGCCTGCCCGTTACAACCACGGACAGGCCTTTTTTAAGATGCAGAAAAGTAATTAATTTCGCTTAAAATGCTCAAATTCTTGCTCAATAAATTGCTGAAGGTCTTCTATATTGCTAAATTGCTCGAATACATCCCTCAGTTTTTGCTGTGTTGCAACAGTTGAAGGCATCACATACCGCTGTACATCCCCTGCCGTCACTTCATTGCCACTCAGAATAATCAATCGTTCTACTACATTGCGCAACTCTCGGATATTGCCCGTCCAATTAATAGCCTGTAACAATGCAAGCGCTTCTGCTTCCACTTTTTTTGGTGCAATACCATATTCATTACAAATTTGAGCGTTAAAATGTTCGATCAGTAGGGGGATATCATCTCGGCGTTCGTTGAGGGAAGGCACCTGTATAATAATGACTGCCAAGCGATGGTAAAGGTCTTCGCGAAAGCGCCCTGCTTCAATCTCCTTGCGCAGGTCTTTGTTGGTAGCAGCTAGCACGCGGACATCCACGCTGATGTCTTTATCGCCACCAACGCGAGTGATCTTGTGCTCCTGCAAAGCCCGCAATACTTTGGCTTGCGCAGATAGGCTCATATCGCCGATTTCATCCAAAAACAGGGTGCCGCCATGGGCTTGTTCAAATTTGCCGATACGCTGCTTGATGGCAGAGGTAAAAGCTCCTTTTTCATGCCCAAATAGCTCACTTTCAATCAATTCTGAAGGAATGGCTGCACAGTTTACTTCTACAATAGCAGCAGCAGCGCGTTGACTTTTCTCGTGCAACCATCGCGCCACGAGTTCTTTGCCTGAGCCATTTTGCCCCATGATCAACACTCGCGCGTCTGTTGGTGCTACGCGCGCTATGGTTTCTTTGATTTGTGCAATAACGCTGGAATTCCCGATTATTTCCTGCACTTTGGATTTGGAAATCTTCTGCTTGAGCACTTTGGTTTCGATCACGAGGTTGGACTTGTCCAAGGCATTGCGGATGGTGATCAGCAAGCGATTCAGATCAGGCGGTTTCGCTATAAAATCAAAAGCACCTTTTTTGACAGCTTCCACTGCGGTATCAATAGTGCCATGCCCAGAAATCATGATGACCGGCAGATCAGGGGCTACCTCTTGGATGCGCTCCAGGGTTTCCATGCCGTCCATTTTGGGCATTTTAATGTCAAGTAGAATAACGTCGTAAGCCGTTTGTTTAAGTTTGGCGAGGCATTCCAGCCCATCTGCGGCTTCATCCACTTCATATTTTTCAAATTGCAGAATCTCTTTCAGCGTGCGGCGAATGCTGCCTTCATCATCCGTTATTAACACTTTAGGCATTTATCAAAACTGTTTGTCGTTAAACATAAGTATCTTAATCTTAGCTGCCCTAAGTGCTACGAAAAAAAACTGGAAAGGTTGCAATTTTGTAAGCAATATTTTAGTGCCACCTATGGCGTTTTCAGAAGGGCGTAGATGACCTCGTTTTCCAAATTTCCATTTTTGATGATACTATTTTTCAGGACAGCCTCCCTAACGAAGCCGGCTTTTTCGAGTACTCGCTGAGAAGCGATGTTGGTGCCAAAAGCCATAGCATACAACCGGACAATTTCTTGATTTTCAAAAATATAGTGCGCCAGCAACTGGATAGCTTCTGCTATGATACCCTGCCCCCAGTGGGGTTCTCCCAGCCAGTAGCCAATTTCAGCGTTGAGGCGATGTACATCGGTTTGCCGAAAATAACCAATAGCGCCAGCGGCTTCCCCGTTGATTTCTATCGCAAAAACATTCGTCGGCTTGGCTTTCATACAAGACTTGATAAAGGCTTTGCCATCGGATGCGGTGTAGGGATGCGGGAAAGCATCGCGTAACCGATCTGCAATTTTTTTATTGTTAGCATATTTCACTAAGGCTGGCAAATCCTTCTGCTGCCAGGGGCGAAGCAAAAAACGATCTGCCTGAAGCATGATAGAATCCATATTTTATAAAAATAACCAAATAAAAAAGAGTAATATTCCGAATAAAATACCTTGAAAGAATTGTGTAACCAAATAAATCGCTACAGTTTTTAAAATGACTAATTTCCAAGACGTTTGAAAAATATCCACAAAAGCGTACAGATAATAAGCTATATTGACAAAGGTTAATAGCACGGCAAGCCAGGGCACGGTTGTAAAAAAAGGCATAAAAGGCAATTGGACAAGTGTTTGCATAGCAAAAGTGTACATATTCAGCACCAAATGCTCCGCATAGTGTAGTCCTTTTCCTGAAATATTAAAATAATTTCCAAAGCTCAAGGCAGGCAAACTACTCATTAGCAGGGGGTTAAAGTATTGTTTTGATAGTTTTAAAAACAAGATCAACGTGGGTTGGAAAGAAGCTGGCACCGAGCTATTCAGGACTTGCTCTTGCAGCACCGTTTCGGGTGGCAATAGCAACCACCAACAGCACAAGCGCCAGCGGCTTGGTAAGGCGGCTTCTGTCCTCGAACAAGTACTCCTGCACCACTTCTCCCGGAGAAATAGTCATTTTTTTAATGGTGTAGCCCAAGCCCTTTTCAAGGTTGAGCTGAGCAAGAATACCGTCCGTGATGCTTTTCAGGAGGGTAATTCTTTCCAGCAAAAGTTTCTCAGGTATTTTTATGCCCATAAGGTATTTCATTTATTGGGGAAGCTGCCCCGATCCACATCTTGAATAAACTGAATCACCCCATTCATAAATACCTCCTGGTCGTCCCACATTGCCAGGTGGCTGCCATTCGGGCAATAAAGATAGCGTCCATTTTGTACTAACTTACTCATTTCTTCCATTTCGGCAGGATTCATCGTATCGTATTTGGCACCTACGGTGAGCGTGGGTACTTTTATTTCTCGCAAACGATCCCATACCGACCAGCCTTTTAGAATACCGCCAGGTACAAATTCACTCGGACCTTGCATGTACACATACACATTGGCATTTAGGTGTTTGAGGGCGCGATTCCAGCCATCGGGCCATTGCTCCAGAGGAATCCGACAAATATGCTGGGCATAATATTCTTTGATGACCAATTCGGCATAAGCCGGATTGAAATAATCCTCTTTATCTTCAAACGCCTTGAGGGAGTCGAGTAGCGAAGGGCGCAGTTGGTTGCGCAACAGGTTATTGTATGCTTCATATTTGCCAAAATCGGCAGTCATATTGCAAACAATCAAACCTTTGAGCTTATCTTGATACTTCAGGGCGTATTCCATCGCCAATAGGCCACCCCAGGAATTGCCCAGTAGGAAAAAATTGTCGGGTGTCATCCCCAATGCTATTCGCACCTGCTCCACCTCCTCCACAAATCGTCCAATTGTCCAAAGACTTGTATCCGTAGGTTGATCGGAATAATAAGACCCCAACTGGTCATATTCATAAAATTCAATATTAGCCTGCGGAAAAAAACTTTCGAAGCACTCCATGTATTCGTGGGTCATAGCCGGGCCACCATGCAGCAGCAACACCTTGATGTGGTCGTTTTTGCCAAATCGTTTCGTCCATACTTTATAGCCGCCATCAATGTTAATCATTTGAACACCAGCCGATTGATAATTGCCGGGTGTTTTAAAATCAAGATAATCACACTTTTCAGCGGAGGAGTCCGCCTTGGGTGTCGGTTGGCAAGCAAAGCCGATCAAAGCAAAAAGTAATAAGGCTGACAGCTTGTTTAAATACCTCATAGTCAGAATCGTTTGAAAAATTTAGAAAGCGTTGTTGTATCCGAAAAGTGAAATTAATAAAATTTGGATACAGCCAATAATTCTTCCTGCTTATTGCATCAGGTACTTCTTTTTTGGAATAATAACAAAACTTCGCGGCGCATTGTGCAACTTTTTCCTTTTTCAAAAGTCTTTCTTTACAGATTTATCACCTAAAAAATTTGCTCATGAAGAATTTTACCCTGCAAAAATGGTGGATAGTAGCACTATGCTTGCTTTGTGGCACCTTGCTGCTTTCTGCCCAGGAAAAAAAAGCTGCCAATGTTGCGGTTGTAAAAAAAATTATCCGCGAGGATGGTAGCACCTCTATTGAAAAAAAAGAGCTGACAGACCAAGAGGATCTGATCTCGCATTTTAAAAAGTTGCAATCCACAGATGGCAAAGAAATGGAAATCCACTTGATGGATGCAAGCGGAGAAGATGTGAATATAGAAGGGGAAGGGGAAACTTTGATTTTTATCCGCAGTGCCAGTCCCAAGGGCGAAGATACCTCGAAAGTAAAAACTGACTTGGAGAAATTTCGGATGCTTTGGCACGACAAAGCGAGCACCGCTCCAATGGATGGGCGGGATCCCTGTAGGGTATTTATCGGCGTAGGTACTACGGATGCCAGCGAGGAAAGCAAAGGGCTGCGGGTAAATTACACCGTAGAAAACACCCCCGCAACGGCTTCTGGCGTGCAGGCAGGTGATATTATCCTGGCGCTGGATGATGTGCCAGTCAATTCACAACCTGAATTGCTGCGCGAACGCAATAAACACCAACCTGGAGATGCCTTCCAACTCACCATCCTGCGCGATGGAGATACCATGACGATCAATGCCCAATTCAAGGAATGTAGCGAAGAAGAAATTCAAAAAACACGAGCGCAGCAGGAAGCAAAACTTGCAGAAATGCAAACCAAAATGGAAAACATGCGCTATTTGATGGAGCAACGCAGAGAAGGGCTTGTCAAAATTGAACAAGGCGCGGCACAACGCTCGGAGCGCCCGATTCTTGGCATTTATGTGGATGAATTTTCAGAGGCAAAAGGTTTAGCTATCAGTGATGTAAGTGCAGACAAAGGCGCAGCAGCAGCGGGCTTGAAAAGCGGGGATGTCATTACTGCAGTGGAAGGAAAACCGATAGCAAATGCCCTCGCGCTTCGCAATGCGCTCTCCGCTTTTAAACCTGGCGACAAAGTAACCGTGCAATACCTGCGCAATGGCAGCCCTGCAACAGCGATAGTGAGCCTCAGTGCAGATCGGAGCATCTACAGCTGGAATGTGGAACGCGATCCTTGTGCTGTATTTATTGGTGTTTATACTTCTGATAGAGGTGTTGATGGGCAGGGTGTGCTTGTGACGGGCATCATAGAAAATACGCCTGCAAAGCAGAGTGGCGTATTGGCTGGTGATGTCATTTTAGCCTTGGACGATGTATCAGTCAATAATCATCTGGAACTGCGCCAAGAGCGCGATAAGCACAAGCCAGGGGAGTTGTTCACCCTTTCTGTTATGCGAAATGGTATTTACCTGGAAATTGAAGCGCAATTCAAATCCTGCGACCAGTCAGTTCAGGAAGACAAAATGCCCGTAGAAGAAGTGGTCGTGGTGGAAGAAAAAGAAGAGGCAGCACCTGCGCAAGAAGCAACGCCTAATCTGAACTTGGATACCCAACTTAAGTTGGATGCCTGGAGCATGTACCCCAACCCAACTTTCGGCTTGCTCAACGTAAAGTTTCAGGGGGAAGCTGTGCCAACAAGCCTGCAGATAACTGATCTTTCGGGCAAGGTAATTTACCGCCAAGCACTCAATCAGTTTGACGGATACTATGATCAGCAGCTAAACTTAAATGGCACTACGCCTGGCACTTACATCCTGACGGTACAGCAAGGTGACAAAGCATTATCAAAAAAGGTAGTGCTGATGCCCAAAGTGTAAAGTAAACAATCATAAACACAAAACAATACAGCCCTCTTTGTCTTTTCAAAGGGGGCTTTGTCTTAGTCATATTGATATAATAAAGAGCGTTTTAGTGATGTCTTTATTCACCTCATACCAGCCCAATCTTAGCCCCATCTGGAATCTGAGCGCCCTTCTTTACGACTACAATGCCATCCCGAATGGAATAGCTCTCGGTCTCTTCGTTTTGTAAAGCGACACTTCCTCTTATGATGACATTATTCCCAACTCTACAATTTTTATCCAAAATGGCATTTTCTATATAACAGTTATTCCCGATTCCCATCGGTATTTCCTCATTTTTTACAATTTGTTCTAATGATTCAAAGTAATCATTACCCATGATGATGGATTTTGTCAATTCTGTATTATCCCCTATCCGGGAGCGAATACCAATAACCGAACGCTCAATTTTTTTAGCGTGAATGATAGACCCCTCGGCAATAACAGCCTGGTTGAACCAAGTACCAAAAATTTTGGAAGGCGCAAGCATACGCGGGCGGGTGTATATCAATTTTTGATTGTCAAACAAATTAAACTTGGGAACGGGGTCTGTCAGCGCAATGTTGGCTTCATAAAAAGATCGAATCGTCCCAATATCTGTCCAATAGCCGTTATAAGAAAAACTAAATACCCGCATACCTGATTCAATGGCATTAGGTATGATTTCTTTACCAAAATCAACGGCTTCTGTATCTTCTTCAAATATTTTTTCTAATAAATTTCGATTAAAAATATAAATACCCATGGAGGCCAAATAGATCTTGCCCTCTCGCCTGTACTCGTCTGGCACTGCCGACTCCCATTCTGGCAATATTTCCGGTTTGGGTTTTTCAATAAACTTTTCAATAGCACCTGTTTCATTCACTTTCATAATACCAAAACCAGGCGCGTCATAGTGTGTAACAGGAATAGTAGCAATGGTGAGTGCTGCTTTTTTCTCAACATGATAAGTAGCAACTGTCTCAAAATTCATTTGATATAACTGATCGCCCGAAAGAATTAACAAGTAATCATAATCGTGATTGCGCAGGTGGTGCATGGTTTGGCGAACAGCATCAGCTGTGCCCTGAAACCAATTGGGGTTGCCTGGTGTTTGCTCTGCTGCCAGAATATCCACAAATCCTCGATTGAAAATATCAAAATGATAAGTATTTTTGATGTGCTGATTTAAAGAAGCAGAATTGAATTGTGTGAGTACAAACATGCGCACTACGCCTGAATTCAGGCAATTGGAAATCGGAATGTCTATCAATCTATATTTCCCTCCAATAGGAACAGCGGGTTTAGACCGTTGGCTCGTGAGCGGGTGTAATCGAGTGCCCGCTCCGCCTCCTAAAATCAAGGCAATCATTTTAATTTTACTGGACATACGCTTGGGTTTTATTGATATTTGTTGCTAATGTTTTTTGAAGAGATTCCTTACCAAATTTTGGCATCCGATAATAGTCCAGGTGTTAGCTTGAAAGCTTCTGTTGGTAGAAAAACACACAGATTAGCTCCTTTAAGTAGTTGGACAGTTAAAAGTAACAGTGTAAAATTTATGATTTTTGAAAATTAATGATTTAAAAATAAGTTGTTAAATTTAGAATTGTCCCTTTCCTTAGTCAACACCTTCTTTATTAAAACATTTGTTCATACATTTCGATGTAAGATTGGGCTGATTTTTCCCAAGAAAAGTCAATTTGCATGATTTTTTGCCGAATGCGCTCAAAACTTTCAGGGTGGTTAAAATACAAATCTGCAGCCCGATAGATCGCTACTTGACCATCATTGAGATCAAAATTGTTGAATCGAATACCTCTGCCGCTTCCATCAGGCTCGCCAATGTCGGGTACTGTATCTTTCAAACCACCAATGGATCGTACAATGGGCAAAGTACCATAACGCATTGAGTACAGCTGGTTCAAACCGCAGGGCTCTACCCTGGAGGGCATGATCAGAAAATCAGAACCCGCGTACAACTGGTGCGCCAGCCCTTCATTATATTCCAAAGAGGCATCAAAACGCCCCTGAAAATGATGCCGCATTTGCCTAAAAGCATCCATTACGCGGGGGTCTCCGGTGCCGAGTACAATAAAATTGACGCGCATGCCACTTTTTAATACACTGGCGAACAAATCAGGCAACAGGTCCGCTCCTTTTTCGCCGACCAAGCGCCCAATAAAAGTGATAATTGGCAGGCCCACGTCTACCCGGAATCGTTGTAGCAAAACACGCTTGTTGGCAGACTTGTAGGCAGGGATGTCGCCATTTAAGTTTTTTGCGATGTATCTATCATTGGTTGGATTCCAAACCTGTGCATCAATACCATTGATAATACCCAGGGATTTATGTTGCTCGTGTTGAAAAAGCCACTCCATACCGTTGGAGCTGTATTTCAGCTCTTCCAGGTAACTTGGTGAAACTGTTGTGACCCGCCAGGCGCATTTGATACCTGCTGCCAAAGGGCAAATCGTATCCGCCCAATCCAAAAGCCCTCTGGCTTCTGCTACAAAAAATGGCATCAGGTATAATTTCGACCAGCTAAAGGCGCCGTGATACATGCCATTGTGGATGGTAAAAACCGTAGGCAGATTGGATAGCGACTGGTATTCCGGGCAATATTTGATCATAAAAGGAATCAAACCCGTGTGGTGGTCGTGGCAGTGCAAAATCGCTGGCCTGCCAGGAGAATTAACGATCCATTGCAACACTGCCTGCTGAAAACAAAGGTAGCGCTCTACTTCATCGCCATAGCCCCAACCATTGGGATCGGCGTAAATACCAGGGCGATCAAACAAACCAGGTATATTGACTACAAAAAAAGGAAAGCCCAGCGTATGGTGCACTTCCTGCTCGATGGCAAAAGGTATGTAGCTGTTGTGCAAGCGCACTGCGCCCTGATATACAGGCATAAATTGGTGTTCGTTGATCCACCGGAGGCTGTACTTCGGGATGACCACGCCGGCAGAAAGGCCTGCTTGTGAAAGGTACTTCGGCAAAGCGCCTACCACATCGCCCAAACCACCTGCTTTAGCCGCTGGATAACACTCCGCGCTAATATGTAGTACTTTCATAAAAAAAGAGAAATTTTTTTAGTGCCGGCTCAAAATAGGTGAATGCGCTTTCGTAAACTAAAGCTTTGTGAAAGCAGCACAACATCTCAACCGGGTTGAACCACTACCGTTTTTTTGTCCGTTTAAAGGTAGAATTTTTTGTCGGTAAAAAAGAAGCCTGAATAGATGAGTTTTTTTATTTGAACATCACTGTTTCACCACTTTCTTGAAAAATACCGCCGATTCGCGTTCAATTTTGACAAAATAAACTGCCGCGGGCAAGTTGCGCAAATCAAGCTGCCCTCGATTTTCCTGGAAAATGAGGGTTGGGAGTACCAATTGCCCATTCACAGCAAAGACGGTCGCTTTGGTCTCGCTTAATTCGGGGGAGTTAACTATGATTTGCAACTGATCAATTGTAGGATTCGGAAAAAGCTCTATGAATGCTTCTTTGCCTGGTTCAGGCGCGCCGGTAGCCCCTGCATTGATGGTTTTCACTGCGGAACAATCCTCCCCATCAGTCACGGTCACGGTGTATTCTCCTGGCAAAAGGTTGAATAAATCTTCGGAAGTTGCCCCATTCGACCATTGGAATTGATATGGTAAAATGCCGCCTTCTACAGTGAGATTAATAAACCAAAGCCCCTCAAAAGTGCCGGTTTGCGACTGGAGGCTGATGGGTGCCGGCTCATTCAGATTAAAAGCTTTTGTACTCCAGCATTGATTGGCATCCTGCACCGTGACGGAATAATCCCCTGCCGAGAGTTGATAAATATCCTCTGAGCGTGACCCGTTCGACCACTTGTAAAAAAGCGGCGGTGAACCCCCAAGCACTGTAAGGTTGATTGCACCAGTCTCCGTTCCGTTGCAGGGTATTTCGGTTAGTTCGGCCAGCAGGACTGGTCCTGGCAGGTTTTTTACAGCCACCTCTGAAGCCAGCTTACAGCCATTTTTATCCACGACGGTCACAGTGTATGCCCCTACTGAGAGCCCTTTCACCAACGGAGTGGTTTCGCCATTGCTCCAAAAATAATGATAAGGCGCTGTGCCACCATTTGGGATACAAAAAGCAAAGCCGTTGTCGTTACCACAGGTTTCGTCAATAATTTCAAAAGCCACTTGCATTGCTTCGGGCTGCTGCAAGACCACGGTATCAGCGTAGATACAGCCATTGGCATCCCGCACAAGCGAGAGGTAAGTACCCGCACCGAGGTTCCGAAAAACAGGGTTATCCACAAAGGCAATTCCGCCCAGTGCATAAGAAAAAGGAGGCAACCCACCCTCAGGAATGATGACAACTTGCCCGTCTTTGTCACCAAAACAACTGACGTTTCGGATGTTAAAATCCAGTTCAGGTGCCTCAGGTTCGTTTATCGTAAAGGGATATACAAAAATACAACCAAGCGAATCGCGCAGAAAAATCGAATACGCGCCTGCTGAAAGGTTTTTAAATCCATTTTTTTCAATAAAATTTTCACCATCCAAAGAGTATTCATAATCATCGGTTTCGCCGCCCATGGTGATCTCCACCACAATTGCACCATCGGTACCACCAGGGCAAGACACATCTTGTATTCTAAAAAACACACCTGGCGCTTCGACTTCTGGGACAATAGCCGTCACTTTATAAACACAGCCATCAGGGTAGCGCACAAAAACGGTGTAAGTACCCGAAGCCAAGCCCTCAAACAAATTTTCCTGCTGCCAGTTGATACTATCCAAAGAAAACTCGTAATCGCCGTACAGCAGTTTGCCACCTTCCAAAATCACAATCGAGCCGCTCCTCATTTCGGGGCAGCTGGCAGTCACGTCTGCACTAATAGGAGGGGCTTCTGGTTCATTGATCAAAAAGAAGCTGGTGGTAGTACAACCCAGGCTATCCCGAACGATTGCCACATAGGGAAAGGGGCGTGCCGAGAGATTGAAAAACACCCTGCGCGCCTGAAAAGTAGTGCCATCAATCGAGTATTGATAGCCTCCATTTCCACCTTGTGCAGACATTTCCACGCTGCCATCCGAGCTGCCCGGGCAATTCGCATCGCTGCTACTGGTGCTCAACTGCAATTGTGCTGGCTCTTTTATAACAAAAGGATAAACAACATAACAATCCTCACCTTCCTGTACTCGTGCTTTGTAATTGCCAGGCAAGAGATTGGTAAAAACAGCAGCATTCTGCAAGGGATATTCCAAGCCATTTCCACTCAAGGCATAACCCGTGATGTTTTCATCCGTAGGAGTCTGAATTTCTATTAATCCATCATTAAATCCTTTGCAAGTGACGTTGCGCACCCGCAAGGTAGCCGGCGTAAACTCTGGGCGATATTTTACCAAGATGGTATCGGTCATCGGGCAGCCTTTCAGGTCTTTTATATTCACAATGTAGGTGCTGTCGCCCTTTAACTCCCGAAAAACAGGAGATTGCTGAAGCGTAGCATTGCTGTTCAACGCGTACAGATAATTGCCAGAACCACCCGTGGCGCGCACGGTAATAGCGCCGTTGCGGGTACAGGTTTCGTCTTTGACGAAGAAGTTGGTTTTCAGGGAGTCCAACAATTCTACAAAAATATTTCGCTCGGCGATGCAGCCATTTTGGTCCTTTACCTGCATTTTCAAAAAACTGGTCGTATCCACCAGCGCCAGGGTCTGTGTTGAAGGGCAATTATTACAATTATAAGGTGTGCCAAAGACAGAATTTGCCGTGATTTGGTAGGCACCCGTGCCCCCACGTACATTGCGTGCGAGGTTGACAAAGCCCCTTTTGGCACAAATTGCCGTATCCGCTATTAAAGCTTCGAGTTTGGGTGGCTCGTTGAGCGGAAAAGTCAGCGTATCTTTACAAACACCATCAGAAATCACAAGTTTATATTCGCCTTTCGGCAGATTGGATATGGCATTTGTAGTAGAAAGACTGGGCGCGTTCAGCCATTCGTAGGTCACCGCGGCATTGGGAGAAGCGAGGTTCACGACGATTTGTCCATCATTAAAACCCGCACAACTGGGCATTTTCACACTGGCAGTCAGTGGAAAGCAATTGCTAGTAGGGTCGGTATTTTGAGCAATACCTTGCCTCAACAGCAGCAAAAGTGCAAACAAAAAGATAGGTCGCATCCACCGGTGTTTTTTGCGAAAATAAAAAAGGCGATTGTTAAGTATGCGTACATTCATGGGTACAACTTGTTGTAGCAGTCGTAATTGGGATTTTAGTAATAAAATTAGCCGAAAGGATTTATTTAATTAAATCATTTTCTTTCAAAACGTAGAAATCCAATCATTTTTGTAAATTGTTTTCGATTCTGCATTTGTGTTAATATGCAGGTAATGGCACACAACCAGTAGATTGTAATGTTTTGATTTTCAAATAAATAAAAAAATAAGCTACACAATCACGATTCAGTATTATCAGAAATCTATTATTGTATAGCAAATGAAGACACCATCGGATGACCTCTTCCAGTTGATACACTCACTCAATAGGCAGGAAAAACGCTACTTCAAATTGTATGCCACCCGCCATGTCATTGACGAGCAGAACAAATACGTCCTTTTGTTTGATGCCATTGACCAGCAGCAGGTATATGATGAAGCCGCGATCAAGGAGCAATTTAAAAAAGAAGCATTTGTAAAGCAATTGCACGTTGCCAAAAACTATCTGTATCAAATCATCCTCAACAGCTTGCGCCATTTTCACGAAAGTAATTCGGAAGATAAATTTTACATCTGGATGCGCCATGCGGAATTATTGTTCAACAAAGGGCTATACCAGCAAAGTGAAAAAGTATTGGACAAAGCCAAAAAATGGGCGGTAGAAAACGAGCGTTTCTTGCAACTGCTGGAGGTGTACCGCTGGGAGCATCAGATCGCCCATAGCCGCAATGATTTTGATGGGCTGGAGCAGTATGTGTCCAATGGCATCAGCGAAGAGTTTGATTTGATCGAAAAATACCGAAACTTTCTTGATTTTCAGGCCCTCAACGACCAAGTGCTCATTCCTTATTGGAAAAAAGGGGCGATTCGGAGCGAAACAGAAAAAGTCCTGCTGGAGCAATTATTCCAAAAACCGCATTTTCAAAACGCTCATTTTGCGCAATCCTCCAATGCTCGTTATTTTTACTTCAATGCCCGTTTTCTCTACCATTTCATGCTGGATGAAATCGCCGAAAGTTATGAATATGCCCGACAATTAGTAGCGCATTTTGAAAGCCTCGATCCGCAGCGAATCAAAGGGAAAAACCTGCGATATTTTATCAGTGCTTTGATCAATCTGTATATTGTGCAGCAACGCCTGCGCCTGTTTGATGAAATGCCACAAACTTTGGAGAAGTTGCGCCAGATACCAACGGAGTCTCCTGACCAAAAGCGGCGGCTTTTTGTGCGGATTTTCAATCTGGAAGTGAATTTTTACCTCAGCTCCGGGCAATTCTCTAAGGGGGTGCAGCAAATCAGCAGCTTAGAGCAACAATTTCAGGATTATCGGGATACGATTGATCGCCAACAGCGCCTTGGCGTTTACTACAATCTCGCTTATCTTTACTTCGGGGCAGCTCAGTACGATCACGCACTCGACTGGATCAACCTGCTTTTGCAAGACCCTGACCTAAAAACTCGCGAGGATATTCATTGCTTTGGCAGGATTTTAAACCTCATCATTCACTACGAATTGGGTAATGACCAACTACTTGAGTACATTGTGGAGTCCACTTCCCGATTTTTGTCGAGGCGGCAGCGTCTTTTTAAAGTAGAATCTATTATGCTCAAGCTGATGCGCCGGTATCCGAAGTGGACTACGCAAAGGGAAAAGGCAAAGGGATTCAATGAGTTATTGAGAGAAATGGAGGCGCTGAAAGCGCATGAATTTGAGCGGAAAGCGTTTGAATATTTCGATTTTACATCCTGGCTGGAAAGCAAAGTTCAAAACAAACCCTTTGAGGCAATGGTGAGCAAAAAATAGAAGCCCTGTTGCGATTACTGTTCTTTGCTCTCAGCTTTTAATTGACATAAGCCCTGTGTTTGCAATTTACCTGTGATACGAAGATAGTATGTATTGCCCTAATGAAAAAACAAGCACCAAGCCCCCTACGACAGCCACAATGCCAACGCCCAGGTATAAATTGCGCTTCTTAGATGAAAAAGATGCTTTAAAATCAGGCAATGTTACCGATGCCTCACCTCTATTCATCTTGAAATGCCGAAGCAAATGTTTGTCTTGCGCCAAGTGATCAATCAATTGCAGCAAAGAATGATTAATGGCGTTGGTTTGAATGCTGGCATCATCTTCACCCAATGCGCCCGCGAGAACTTTATCGCGAGGTAATTTATGATGGCTCGCTATCACGATAAGTTCATCGTAATACTCTCCTTTCGTCTGGTTATAAATGTCCAATAAGCATTCGATTGTCTTTTGTGTTTCACCTTCGGCAATCAACAAGCGCAATTCTTGCGACAAAATGATCGAGCTTCATGTATTTTGAATTTATTGCTATAAGCTTTCTCTTCTGTCTTTACGTTTATTTCCCAAAAAATTATTGATGATAAGCCGCATTGTGTACCAAGCCTGCGTTACACTTTGAGCAATACCCCCTCGTGCCACTGCCCCCTGCACACCCTTTGCTACACACATAATGCCATACACCTGCAGCATTTTGTGCAGGCTCTTGTGTTTGTGGTACTTGCACGTCCTGGGGCTGAGTTGTAGTAGATGGATTGGTGATGATAGGCGATGGTGCCGTAGTGGGGTTGGGTGTTGTGTTGGTCGTCTGTGTATGATAAGCTGCATTGTGCACATACTGAGACCCACATACCGGACAAGCACCCTGCTGCGAAGACCCGCTGCCTGCACAGTTTTTGGGGCAAATATAATGCTGTACGCCTGCAGTTGCCACCGGTGTATTGGAAGGCTGCGTAGCCGGAGGTACAGGCACTGGCGGTCTGGTATTTGTTTTCTGATCAGATTGACAAGCGCTAAATAGTAGGGTTGCCACAGTGATTAGCAATAAGAGTGTAGATTTCATGATTTGTTTTTTGCGTAAAAATATAAAAATAAGTTTTATTCTGTAATAAACCCGTGAGGTTGAGCCAGCCGGTTTTGCTTTGTGGCGAGGCAATACGCGCCGTGTACCATTTTTTTGATCTCGGCTTCATATTCCAGATCAGTAATAGGTACTCCAAAAGCTGCCATAATAAGTACCAAAAGCGCGAAGGCATAATATTTTTTTATACCTTATCCAATATTTTTCTTATATGAAGCAATTGGCAACAACCGAAATTAGGACCTTCTTTGCAAAAGCTCAAACGGTAAAATATTTGGTAAGACAGAAATGTAGAAATAGCTTCGATTTAGGAAGGCGGCGGCGGACTTCATAGGTTTATAAAATCAGTCTTTATCCTCACAAATCTTGAATTTTGTAACAAATCTCATTTTTTTTGTACTTTTAAGACTAAGAGCAAACCTCTCGTATCTATGAGGAAGTTAGTCAATCGCTTTTTTCGATGGTATCATGCCCAACGCTACAAAGACATTCAGCGCTTCATGCAGCGCCCGCAAGCCGCGCAGGTAGCTGTTTGGAAACAATTGATAGCTGCCACCAAGCACACCGAATGGGGTAGGTTGTACGATTATAAAAGTATCAAAAACACACAGACTTTTGCCGAGCGTATTCCTGTGCAGGATTACGATAGCCTGAAGCCTTATATCAATCGAATGATGTACGGCGAAAAGGACATCCTTTGGGGAGGGCAGGTGCGCTGGTTTTCCAAATCTTCCGGCACCACCAGCGACAAAAGCAAATTTATTCCTGTTTCTACTCAAAATCTCAAAGAATGCCACATCAAAGGCACTTGGGATACGATGACTCTTTTTTATCACAACCGCCCAGATGCGCGCCAGTTTGAGCTCAAAAGCATGATCATGGGGGGAAGCCTTACTCGTTTTGAACCATACCCCAGGACGATGATCGGGGATGTCTCTGCTATTATGATTCAGCACATGCCACTCATAGGGCGGCCCTTTTTTACACCCGACCGAAAAACGGCTATGCTTGCCGATTGGGAAGAAAAACTGGAGCTACTGGTTCAAAAAGTCGGGCATGACCCCAATATCGTGATGATCGGCGGGGTGCCAACCTGGACCCTGGTGCTGCTGCGCCGAATTTTAGAAATCACAGGCAAATCAAACATGCTGGAGGTATGGCCTCACTTTCAGGTCTATATCCATGGTGGCGTGAGTTTTATGCCTTACAAAAAACAGTTTGAATCTTTTTTCCCCAGTGAGCAGGTGAGTTACCAGGAGATTTACAATGCGTCCGAAGGCTATTTTGCGGTGCAAAATGATTTCCAAACAGATGATATGCTGCTGTTGCTCGATAATGGAGTTTACTACGAATTTTTGCCCATGGAAGAGTGGGGCAAAGACTATCCCAGGTCTATTCCGCTTTGGGAAGTACAGAAAGATAAAAACTATGCCCTGGTGATCAGCACCAACTCCGGCTTGTGGCGTTATGCACCTGGCGATACCGTGGTGTTCACTGCTACAAATCCTTACAAAATAAGAATTACCGGGCGCACCAAGCAGTTTGTAAATGCCTTTGGCGAAGAAGTGATCGTAGAAAACACCGACCGGGCGCTTGTAGAAACCTGCCAAACGATCAGCGCCGTTGTGGCAGAATATACTGTCGCGCCTGTTTATTTTGGCAATACGGGCAAAGGCGGGCACGAATGGCTGGTAGAGTTTGAAAAGCCACCTAAAAATCTGGAAGCTTTTACAGCACTATTAGATTTGAACCTTCAGAAAGTCAACTCTGACTATGAGGCGAAACGCTCCAAAAATATTGCATTAGAGCGGCTTCGGTTGCGCGTGGTACCTACCGGCACTTTTCATAATTGGCTCCGATCCAAAGGCAAATTCGGTGGGCAGCACAAAGTGCCACGCCTTGCCAATCATCGCCAGATCATAGAAGAGATCATTGGCTTGATCGGAGAAGCAGTTTGAAATTACTTTTCAGCTTTCGCAAAGCTTAAAGTTTTATGCAAGCTTCGAGCTTAAGTTTCGCTAAAATTATTTGTTCAGATACAACAAAGACTTTTTTTTCCGTTAGAATGTAACTTTGCAGATCCCAGCGATAATTCAAAAAAAATGTGTCTTGTGAAGAAACTTGTTGTATTTGTAATCCTCATCAACATATCACAGTTTGTGCATGCCCAAAGAGGCTGGGAAGCCGGCGGATGGTTGGGTGCCTCTTACTACTTGGGTGATCTGAACACCAATTACAACCTGAGTATGCCAGGCTTGGCAGGTGGTATTGTCGCTCGATTTAATTTCAACAATCGGGTAGCATTCAAGCTTTCTGGCAATGCAGGCACGGTGCAAGCGGATGATGCGCTTTCTAAAAACACATTTGAGCGTGCTAGAAACCTGAGTTTTAAATCCAATATCATCGAGGGTGCAGCACAGCTGGAATTCAATTTCCTACCTTATGTGCATGGTAGCCGAGAGGAATTTTTTACGCCTTACCTTTTTGCAGGATTCTCCGTATTTCACTTTAATCCAAAGGCTTTGTACAAAGATCAATGGGTAGAGCTCCGCCCCTTGGGTACAGAAGGGCAGTTCAGGGGAGAAGAGTATTTTGCGGTAAGCAGCTCACTATTGTGGGGCGGCGGCTTCAAATTTGATCTGAGCTATGAGTGGAGTATCAACATAGAAATTGGTGCGCGAGAATTGTTTACCGACTATCTGGATGATGTGAGCACGATTTATCCCGATATTGATGACCTCGCGCAGGCGCGTGGAGAGCTTGCCGCGGCTTTGTCTGATCGTTCGATTCTGATACCTGGGGTAAATGACGGGCAAATCGGTGTTGCTGGGCGGCAGCGAGGCAATAGCAGTAATAACGATACGTACCTGATGATGGGGGTTAGTTTGGTGTATTATTTTGGGGATTTGCGTTGCCCTACTTATGGCAATCGAAGAAGATAAGTCCTTCTCTCTACTCTTTTTTGTCTCTGTCTTTTGATTACAAGCCAGCAGCTTTAGATAAAATCATTCAGGAATTTGCTGCTCCCATCATCAAAAAATGGATAAAGGGCACTTTCCTCCCCAAGCGGAGGTTCGGAGAGGGGCAGCAGCTTTCCAACTCCAAATTCTCTGTTAGTACACTGAAAACGAAGTCGTCAATGAGCGCATCCGCGACCGAGACAACAATGGCAAGCCGACGAGCCGCCCGACATTGCCCATGTATATTAAGCCTACTACTGCAGCCAGCTTGACAAGCTCAAACCTGCCGAGTACGGAGCGGGAAATGAACTAGAAATACAGCTCGAAGCCAAACGTTGTGAGAAAACACGGCAACAGCAGATAAAACACGGAAAGCCGCCAAAATCAATCAACTCCTGCAAAAAGCTGACAATTTCTCGATTCTGACGATTCGGAAACGGCAAAGCGCGCGCTGGAGGAAGCTTGACAAATAGATATGACGCGGGGGATATTCGGGCGCGAGTGTTAGACGTGACAGGTCTTTGAAGACACCTGTCACATCTGGATTATGGCTTGATATTATTACCGCCTTTACCTTTGTTTTTCACATGCTTATCCAGCCAGGATGTCATCTCCCAGAGCATGTGCATGACGGATTCGCGCGCGCGATAGCCGTGACTTTCGTGTGGCAGCATTATCAGGCGCGTTGTAGCGCCATGCCCCTTTAGCGCAGCATAAAATCGTTCGCTTTGAATGGGAAAAGTCCCCGAATTATTGTCCGCTTCTCCATGTATAAGTAGAAGTGGCTCTTTGATTCTATCGGCATACATAAAAGGCGACATCGTGTTGTACACTTCGGGGGCTTCCCAGAAGGTGCGCTCCTCGCTTTGGAAACCGAACGGTGTGAGCGTGCGATTGTATGCCCCACTTCGGGCAATGCCCGCCGCAAACAGATCGGTATGCGCCATCAGGTTGGCTGTCATAAATGCACCGTAAGAATGCCCACCCACACCGATGCGGTTACGGTCTGCAATGCCCATCTCCACCAATGTATTTACAGCCGCTTCGGCATTCATTTGCAATTGATTAACAAAGGACTCATTGGGCTCTTTGTCGCCTTCTCCCAAAATTGGCATACTAAAATTATCAAACACGGCATAGCCCTGAGTTACCCAATAAATCGGAGAACCCCAGCTCAGTCGGGTAAATTCGTAAGGAGAGCCACTGATTTGGCTGGCAGCATCGGCACTTTTGTATTCCCGCGGGTATGCCCACATAAAAACAGGGAGTGTTCCGTCTTTTGCTTTGTCATAACCTACCGGCAAATAAAGCGTGCCCGATAGTTCGATGCCATCCGCCCGTTTGTATTTAACCAGTTCTTTTTTTACTCCTTCCAGAGCTTTGTAAGGATTCTCGAAGTGTGTAAGCTGCGATAATTGCCCATTTTGCAGATTGCGAATAAAATAGTTTGCCGGTTGGCTTACCGATTCCCGCCGCGTCAGGAGTGTTTTCTTTTTTACATCCAATATAGAAATGGGTGCTTCGTAGTGCGGTGCTTCAGCGCGCCAAAGCCGCTTGGTCGTTTTATTTTCAAGGCTAAATTCATCTACAAAAGGGCGATTACCCTCAGCGGAAGCGCCCTGCCCAAACAAATAAAGGGTTTTACCTTCATCAGCGACCAATAGCACCTCTTCGCCGTACTGGTTGTAGGTTGTTCGAAAGCTACCCGGATCGTTATAACGGTCTTCATAAGATCGGTCGAAAATTGTAGCTTTACTACCTGCGGCATCGTCAGGACTCCATTGGCTGGTAATCATGCGTCGGTTTTGCCACCAAGATTCATTTGCTAAAGCTAAAGCGCCATTACCCCAAGTGACCCCAGCATATCGCAACCGAAAAGAAATTCCTTCTTTTGGTTTGCCATTAAAAGGCGCTTCCAGGTAGAACATTTTATCGCGAATGGCGGCTTCTTTCCGAGGATCGCCCCCATCTTGTGCCTCCACCCAATAAAGCGTAGCTGGTGTATCTGCTCGCCAACTGAAACTACGCGGGCCCTGGCGTACAGCATCAAATCCCTTAGGGATATTCTCTGAAAGAGGAATATTGGCAACCGTTTGAACTTTGTTCCCTTTTTTGTTGTAAATGGCGTATTCCTGCGGAAATTGTGAAAAAGGCACCAGATAGGAAAAAGGTTTTTGAATCGTGGATACCAAAAAATAATTCGCATCGGGGGAAGGATTCAAGCCCCAAATCATAGCAGCTTGTCCAAACTGATTGGCTTTGCCTGTATTGGCATCTACCATCATCAATTGGCTGGTGGCATAATACTCAAAAAGCGCCTCGTCGTATTTGTTATTCAATAAATCCTGGTACGTGCGCACTGCCGCTACGGTGCCATCATTCGACTGGACAGTTGGTCCTTTGGGGACGCTGGGCGCTTTGGGCACTTCACCGCGTGCAGTTGGTATGGATTTAAACAGGATGGTTTTGCTATCGGACAACCAGACAAAGGCATTGCCCAAGACACCATTGACTTTCGCATCGCCACATTTTTTGGCAGTAGCCGTAGCTACATCCACTACCCACAATTCCAAAGCTTCGTTGGTATCATTGATAAAAGCAATTTTAGTACCATCAGGAGACCATCTCACGTTTTCAATGCGCGCTCGCTGTGGCAATCCGCTGAGGGTTTTTACTTTACTGCTTGCGATAGATTGCAGGCTCATCCCATCAAAATAGAAAGAACGGCTGCCACCGTTTGTTTTAGGGTTAATCCGAATGCCTGCAATGCGCAATTCCTCCTGCGCCACTTCTTCGATGGAAGGCAGGCTGGGTTGATTCAGCAATAGCATCCACTCCTGATTGGGGCTGATATTTACGTTTGGCGTGTTAGGCGCATCTACCAGATCAGCAATCACTTTAGGCGGCATTTGGTAACTTAGTTCCTGCTGTGCAAAAGCAATGCTACTCTCCATAAGCAGGCATGTTATTAATGTTAGACAGTATTTTTTCATAAAAAAATCGGACCTTATGTGGAAAAATGAGTTTTTTCATAAGTGAGTAAAATAAAAAAGCCATCTGATTTTACAAAATCAAACGGCTTTTAAATGATGCGTATTCAAAAAGTTATTTTCTCCTTGCGCTCACAACATTGTTGTAATCAATAAAATAGATGATTTTTAGAGAAAGGCTATTGCTTTGAGGTGATTGAAAAAGCGTTTCCAAATCTTCGAAATAATCGAGATTGGCGTATTCATCAAAGTCAAAAACTGCATTTTTCCAGATAAAAAATAGATCGCTGCCTGGCGCAAATCGCCATCGGAAGATCATATCAATATTAAAGGCATCAAAATTGGTATCGTGATTGCGCTGATAGTCCGTAATGCTTAGGGTGCCGTCGTTTTGGAGCAACTGAAAACGCTCGTACTTCACTTTTGACCAATAATGCCGCATTCGGAAGGTGAGCGCCATATTTTGATTAAAATTATAAGAAGTATTAAACACATTTTCAAAGGTTTCGCGATCGCGCACACCAAAGATAATTTGTGCCTCTCCGGTTTCTGGATGATTGATATTGTTGACAAAACCGACATCCTTGGCGTTGAGGAACCTGCCGAAAGTAAAAGCGAAGCTCAGCTTATCGCTCGCCCGAAATCGAGGAGAAATGTTCCAGTTGTAATTATACCTGCCTTTTTCTCCAAAGGTTCGGAAATTGGTATTGCCCGAAAGGCGGATCCGTTTGCGGCTATCCGTGCCCATCCAAAAGCCCACATTGTTATTGGTCGGAAAGCGATAATACCTTCCGGGGGTGCGTGGTTCAAAAAAATCGTAGTTGATAAAAGGCTCGTGGTACGTCCAAAGATTAAAATTCCAGAAGGATTTGGTTTCCGCCCAACTCCAGAAATTGATAGAATAATTTTGAAAAACGGTGGGTTTGTATAGCCAGCTATAATTTTGCTCTACGCCCAAGCCACCGCGGTTGAATTTCCAAAAAGGTTTGAATAAATTGTATTCGATGTAGGCGAAAGCATTACGGCTGTTGTTGTTGAACAAAAAGCCCAGGTCGTTGATATCGTAGGTATTGCTTTCTTCGTTGTAGCCAGCGCCTCCAACTAACTTGCCACTGGTTTTTCTAAAAACAAGATTGAAAGTGTGCCCCAATTCTGTGTCTGCTGCGAAATATTTTTGGCTCAAAACAGCCTTGCCGCTCAGCGAATAAGCGTTTGCTTTGTCACGAAGGGTAAATACCGTGCCCGTCACGTTGGCATCATAATCAGCGCCGCTACGCAGGACGGTCGTATTGACTAAAGAGAGAAAGGAGTTATTTTTAAGGTTTTGATCCAGTACAAAAACGTTAAAGTTGGTCAATGGGTCGGTTTCTATTTTTCTTTCTTCCCCAGCGGCATTCCTGATGGTAGCGAAAGTTCTGCCGGAGGTAGCATTAAATAAGCCAATGCCCAAGCCTTTGGCTGTTCTGCCGGAAATTTTGGTAGCGTTGTACAATTGACCCTGGACTGGGTTTTCCACAATTTCCTCTCCTTCCTGAAGCTGCCCCTCCACGTCCCAATAGCGCAGGGGCGTTCCGCCTACGCGCCGAGAGTAGAACAAGCCGCCTTTATTAAACAATTCTGTGCCTTCCGTGAAGAACTGCCTGTTTTCTGCAAATTGTACTTCAAAAGGAGAGAGGTTCAAGACCTGGTTGTCGGATTGCGCTTCGCCAAAATCAGGGATCAGGGTCATATCCAGCGTGAAAGCATCATTGATACCGTACTTAATATCCATGCCACCATTAAAAGAGCGACCATAGCTATTCTTCGGGCTGCTATTCTTATCGTGATATTGCTCGCCATAGATCGCTACAAAAGGCGTAGCCTGCAAACGGATGGGCGCTTTAATATTTTTGATACCAGCGAGATAACCTGCTTGGTTAAAAAAGCCATCTTGCTGCGGATCAACCGCATTCCAGTAATTGCGCTGCTGGTAGCGCCTGATACCCCTTGCAAAGTTGACATGCCAGGTTTGTTCTTCCGCTTTCGGAAAACGAAGCGCCGCGTAGGGAATTTTCATCTCTACGATCCAGCCCGAAGGTGTAAGCTGGGTTTTACTTTCCCAAACCGCATCCCAGGAAATATCTTCGCCTCGGGTGATGATGGTGTTGCCATTGTTGTTATTCGAAAGCGCCGAAATTTTTCCATCCAACTGAACGTTGGCGGGCGTTACAATAAAAAACACGCCATTGATGCCATCGCGGTAAGCATCAATAAAAATGCCAAACCAATCGGTATTACCGAGATTATCGCGCTGCGTCAATTCTTGCAGGATGCTATCCGGCTTGCTGTCGTGCAGTATGGCACTGATGTACAAGCCAGCGTCGTTGTACAGAACCTTTACATCTGTGGGTTGAGCTGGCGCTCCGCCAAAAACGGGAAGATGCTGAACAAAGTTGGAGGCAGGAATCGCGTCATTCCAGGCTTCTTCATTCAAGATACCGTCAATCACAATACTTTTTTCCGATCGGAGGGCTTGCAATTGCTTTTTGGAAGCATTCAGATTGATTGGTTGTGCAAAAGTGGCACCGACAAAGGTGCATAGCAATAAGGCTAAGGCGATTTGTTTCATCGGGTGATTTCTTTTAGTTTCAAAAACTTACATCCATAAATACATACTCCAGCGTGTAGAAAAAATTACACATAGGTCTTTTTTTTATCACCCAATACGCGAACTTCAGTGAAAGACAAGGTATTTTTTCAAGGGTTGCAGCGGGTAGCATTTTATTTTTCAAGCCCGATCATTTTGTGCATACAATAAACATATCTCCCGAAACGTAATTTATGCCGAAAAAACTGCTGTCACCTCAGCTAAAATTTCTAAATTCACTCTGCTTTTGAAGAATTGATATACTTAGTGAAGAACCTTATACCACATTTTATTCAGGAACAGCAAGTTGTAGGGAAATCCAACGGGCATCTGCAAGCCTTTACCATGTTTATTGATCTATCGGGCTTTACGCCGCTCACGGAGGCGCTTATGGTAAGGGGAAATCGCGGAGCAGAGGAATTGTCTATCATCCTCAATGATATTTTTTCACCCCTGGTGAGCTTAGTGTATGCCAAAGGGGGCTTTATTCCATACTTTGCAGGGGATGCTTTCACGGCTATTTTTCCGGTGCAACAAACGGTGCTCACACCGCAAGAATTTTTGCATACTGCCCTTCAGGTACGCCAGTTTTTTCAAAATAGAGCTTTCCGGTTTGGTGATTTTTCCATCGGACTAAAGATCGGATTATCCTGGGGCAGGGTGGAATGGGGGATCGTCGGCAAAAAGCAAAAGGCATTTTATTTCAGAGGTGTCCCTATTGAGCACTGCGCCGAATGCCAGGTGAGAGCGCACGACAAAGACATCGTGCTGGACGAAGCCCTCCGCCAATTGATCAAGCAGACTGCCTATGAGCTGGAAGAAGTAGAACCGCACTTCTATCGCATCAAAAAACACCCAACGATTAGAGCCTGGAATGGCAAAAACGCCAACCCCATCGTCGAAATTGAAGAAGCGGTTGCTCGGCAATTTTTACCAGAATCCCTCCTGACGTATAGCGGCGATGGAGAATTCCGCTCGGTGCTATCGGTTTTTCTCTCTTTCGAAGGTCCTCATGATTATAAAGATTTAGACCATTTTGCGGGTATCGTGCTCGAAAAAGTTAATAATTACGCAGGTTATTTCAAAGAAATTGATTTCGGCGACAAAGGCGGTGTCCTCACTTGCTTCTTCGGAGCACCTATTTCTTTTGAAGACAATATTGACAGGGCCCTGGAGTTTGTATGTGTGCTTCGCGAAGAGCTTTGGGAAATGGAGCAGCATTCAACGCTACAATTTCGGATTGGAATGACCGTAGGCACCGCCTATACTGGCATCGTGGGCGGAAAAGAAAGATGCCAATACGCCGCTGTGGGCAATCGGGTCAATTTGGCTGCCCGCTTGATGACTTATGCCGAGTGGGACGAAGTGCTGGTTGATGCAGAAATACAAAAAAGCAAGCGATTCAATTTCCAGCACCGCGGCGACATCAAGTACAAAGGGATCAAGGGCAATGTACCAACTTACAAGTTGCTCAGCCGCAATCAGAAAACCCTCACGGTATTTGCGGCGCAAATGGTGGGGCGCGACAAGGAACTCCAGCAGCTGCTGCAGTTGTCAAATCCAATTTTTGCACATCAACCAACGGGGATTGCCTGTATTTTTGGCGAAGCGGGCATTGGCAAAAGCCGCCTCATCCATGAACTGAAAGAAGTCTTGCAAAAAAGCGAAAAGATACAGTGGTTCACCTGCCAAACGGATCAAATTCTCCGAAAGCCTTTTAATCCTTTTATTTACTTTTTGCGCAATTATTTTGAGCAATCACCTGAGAATGAGTCAGAGATAAATCAACACTTGTTTGAATCAAAAATAGCACAACTCCACGCCAAAATTTTAGAAAAACATTTCGCCGAATCGGATTTTATAGGCAAAGAACTCAACCGCCTCCAGTCGGTGCTCGGTGCTTTAGTGGGGGTGTTTTATGAAAATTCGCTTTGGGAACAACTGGATGCCAAGGGGCGTTATCAGAACAGCATACAAGCGATTTTGACCATATTGATAGCTGAATCCCTCCTGCAACCCACGGTAATTGCCCTGGAAGACGCACACTGGCTGGACGATAACTCCCTGGAACTGCTCCATGAACTCACGCGATACCTCGGCCGCTACCCTGTCCTGATGCTCGTCACTGCTCGTTTTAGGGATGATGGCACTCCACCGCCTCTTTTTGAAGAACAAACCCTTGCAGAAAATAATATCCCGAAGGTAGACATCAACTTGAACATATTAGAACCCGAAACGGTCAGGCGTTTTGCGGAATCTTACCTGCAAGGTCCTATCAGCGAGGAGTTTTATGAACTTTTGCTGCGCACAACCAACAGCAACCCTTTTTATGTAGAACAAATTCTGGAATATTTTTCTGAAAGTCATTTGCTGGAATTTCACCAAAACGAATGGCACATCAAAGATAAAAATATCCGATTATCGGGTTCTATCAACGCAATCCTTACAGCGCGTATTGACCGGCTTTCTTCCTTGGTGAAAGAAACAGTAAAAGCAGCCGCTGTGATTGGGCGGGAATTTGAAATTCCCATTCTCTCAGAGGTCATGAAAGAGCAGGAGGAATTCGCCAGCCGCAATGGCAATGCCCTGAGCCTCCTGCGCGAACAGGTAATGGTAGCCGAGCGCGGGCAGATCTGGCATGCTATGAATGAACTGCGCTACATTTTCAGGCATTCTTTGCTTCGCGAAGCCGCCTACACCATGCAGTTGCGCACCCGCCTCAAGCAATTGCACAAGCTAATTGCGGAGGCAATCGAGCGATTGTATGCTGATCGCCTGGAGGAACGCTATTTTGATCTGGCTTTCCACTACGAACAAGCCGCCGTTTTTGATAAAACCGCTGAGTACCTCCGAAAGGCAGCCGACTACGCACGCCGCAATTATCAAAATCAATTAGCTTTGGAATACTATGAAAAATTGCTCAAAAAACTGGGTAGCCAGCACGACCAAGAGCGTCAGATCAAAACCTATTTGCAAAAGGGGAAAGTGCTCGAACTCATTGGGCACTGGGAGGAATGCGAAGAGGCTTATGCCAAAGCTTTAAAATTGGCTAAAAAGACAAGAGACGTGCTACTCATCGGGCAATGCAACAATAATATGGGGCGCTTGTTGGTGCTCAAAGGCGATTATGCCCATGCCAAAACTTATTTGCAAAACGCAGCACAGCTATTTGATCTGATAGAAGAGAAATCGGGCATAGCAAAGGTGTACGGTAACCTGGGCAATTTGTATTTCCGGCAAGGCAAGTACGAAGAAGCCAAATCTTACTTCTCTCAAAGCATCGAACTCAGCGAGGCAGCTGGTGAAATGCCCGGAGCACAGATCGTGGCGCACTTAGGCTTGACGTACATGAATCAGGGCAACTACGACGAAGCGATCCGCTGCCAGCAAGCGCAACTGGAATTTAGCAAACGAATAAACGATAAGCCTGGAATGGCTGATTTGTACACCAAAATTGGTATTGTTTATTTTGAAAAGGGAGAATATGACTCCGCGCTCGAAAATTACGAAAAAGGTTTACAGATAAGCGAAGAACTGGGCAACAAGCAGTTGACCGCTATTGCCACAGGTTGTATCGGCAGCGTGTATGAGCGCAAAGGGGATTACGAAAAGGCGATGGAACATTTTGAGCGTGATCTGGAATTGTGCAAAGAACTGGGCGACAAACAGGGCAAGGCTATTGCTTTGGGGCTTATCGGTGAATTGCTCAGCTTTAAAGGGGCGTTTTTCAAAGCCATAGATTACTTGCAGAGTGATCTGATGCTGAGTGAAGAATTAGGTTACCAAAAAGGCATTGCAAAAGCCCAAAATACGCTGGGCGATGTGTTTTATTTCACTCAACAGTACGACCGTTCGCTGAAGGCTTACAACGAGGCGATCAATGTCACTCGAAATATTGGCAACAAGCTGGTGCTGGGCTTTAGCCTGACGGAAAAAGGGGCAGTACTAATCGAAATGGGAGACTTAGAAGAACTGGCAAAAGTCGTAGAAGAAGCCTTATCTATTGCTTATGAACTGAAGAATCCCGATTTGCTCTTTGAAGCAAAAATACTTTCTGCGCGGAAGCATTATTTACTGAATGAAGTAAGTGCCGTGCAAGCTATCTTGAATGAATTACTTGAAAAAAGTTTACAAAAAGCCCAGCAAGCTGCCGTGTATGTAGAGTTATTTAAGATATCAGCCGATAAGGCGCATAAAGACAAAGCACTCGCCCT
Source organism: uncultured Saprospiraceae bacterium (assembly GCA_964526645.1). Lineage (GTDB taxonomy): Bacteria > Bacteroidota > Bacteroidia > Chitinophagales > Saprospiraceae > JADJNW01. The sequence continues at coordinate 22,930 of CAZGJN010000022.1, read as the reverse complement.
CTATCGGGAATTATATGCTGACACGCCAAAGTATAGTTTCAAAAAACAGATTGAGGTATTGGAAAAGATGTAGTGGCTTATCGGGCTAAGAAAGACGGCTACAGGCATGTTTCAAATTTCACATCTATCTTTTAAAACAAACTTCCCTGTTCGGCAAAGCTCAGGGGGTTTTCCAATTCCAAGAGCTTCCGTTTCATGTCCAAGCCATAGAAATAGCCTTGCAAATCACCGTTTTTGGCGATGACGCGGTGACAAGGCACAATGATAGCGATGGGATTGTTGCGATTGGCTAAGCCAACTGCCCTTACCGCATTAGGGTTGCCAATTTTTTCCGCGATGGCGGAATAAGAAGTGGTACGACCGTATGGAATTTTGAGCAACTCCGACCATACTGCTTTGTTGAATGCTGGTGCGCCTCCCCAATCCAATTTCAAATCAAAAGTTTGCCGCTTGCCTTGAAAATACGCCTCAAGCTGCCGGACCACATCTTCCAAAACAGCCGGTATCGGCGCATCCGGGCAAGGCTTCTGGTCGGAGAGTTTGACGGAAGTAACCCCGAGCTCGCTACCAATGATTTCAAAACAGCCTAAAGGCGAAGTGAGGTAAGCTTTAGAAAGCATGATGATCCCATTATAAATCAGTACCAATGTAGGAATTTTTTGGCACAAATAAAAATGGAAGGGCCGCCTTGTTGCAATAAAAGAAAAACGGCTACCTCAAGTTCGTAAGATAGCCGCCGATTACGCATTCTGTCTGTTCTCAAAAAAAATTGTCACTTGAGCACAATACTTGCCTTAGTGATGTAGAAAGTAGTGATGCCCTCATAGGCGGAGTCCACGCCTACGTACACCCATAGCTTACCTTCAGCGTTGGAGGTGGCTTTAAATGTTTTTCCTTCGCTGCTGCGCGTGATCAGTTTGTACACAAATTCATCACCACTAATCCCCAGGGTACCAATTAAAATAGCATTTTTGCCTACCTGCGATTGGTTTCCTTTTTCGAGATTCAATTCATAGAAACCCTCCACGGCAAGCTTTTGGGGTTCGATGGCGCTTGCCCCTGCTTTGATATAGTTGCCTGACCCTGGGCCACCACCAATACCAACTGAATTTTCTGGATACTGCGATGCCAATTCAAATTCAAACTCGACCTGGAACTCCGTGTTGGGTGGCAAGCCCGTGATTTGCCTTTTGGCAAACATAAAAAGATCGTCACTGTGATTGTTTCCATTGATTTTCAGGGCTTTCTTAGTTTTATTCAAGGGAGCAGGTAGGGTATCATGCGAAAAACTCAATTCATAAAACGCCTCTTCGCCCACCGGATAATCCGCGAAATCTCCTGTCCAGCCATTCTGACTGGTTGCGAAATTGTAATCAAATCGGAGAAAATTTTCTTCCTCGTCTTCATTTTTACAAGCGGTAAAAAAGAAAAGAAAAGCCATTGAAAACAGGCTTAAAGACTGGATTGCCTTCATAATAACAGTTTTTTTGATTGATAAAAATGTATTGTCGGGTGATTTTAAGCCAATAGCCTTATGTCCTTGTCAACTCGAGCAAATGGCAAGACAAGTCTGAAGTCTCAAAGGGTTGGGTAGGTAAATGGTTAAGATTTAGTTAAAGCAAGCTTTTTCTTTTTGCCTAACACTTATCCAATTTGGTATATTTTTTAAAAAAAGCCCAGAAGGTTTCCGTAGCATTGATAGAATGGACGGTTGGGCCGACCAGAAACGCCGGTAGCTTGCCCTTGGATTGCCAGAGGTAGGTGTGCCCATGCCCTTTCACCACGATTGATTTCACCTCTGCACCGCAACTGCTGGGGCCCCATAAGCGTTCCGTGACTTTTTCGTCATCTTTTACAATTTTAGCAGCCCTACTGATGCCTTGCAACTTTGCCCAACGCTCCGGGCTGTCTAATGCCGGAGGTACTTCCATTTTATTGCGCCCAACACCAGCCATACCACCTTGCATCGGCACAAAAGGGTCTTGATCTCCAATGATTTGTAACAATGGCACAGGGTATTCTATTTTGGAAGCTTCTTGGAAAAAGTGCCCCGCCATAGCACCAACACCCGCTACCAAGTCGCTCCTCTCCAACGCGAAACGGTACGCCATGCCTGCGCCGTTGGAGTGCCCACAAACGTAGATTTTTTTACGGTTGACTGGAGTGTGCTGCTGTACGTACGCCAGCAAAGCAGATAAAAACCCTACATCATCCACATTTTTGGCAATAGCGGATTCATTCCCTGCTGCCAGGCTCGATCCCGCGCCGCTATTCCATGTTTGCGGATTTTTTCTGAAATTTTCTTTCTTACCTTCTTTTTTGGGAGTGCCATTCGGAAAAACAGTAATAAATCCCTCTCTTTCGCCTACTTCATTCCAGCCAGTACTTTCTATCACATTGGCAGTAGAGCCGCCTGCACCATGCAACATCATCACCAGCGGCAATCCATCTGATGGAGCATTTTTTACAGTTGGTATAAACACCACTGCTGTTCGCTTTCGATTTTGATGCATGATAGTCACTTCGTTTCTGCCCGGCTTGAGTGCCGCAGGTGTCTGAATTGTAGTGAATACGGCTTGAGTGCAAGCAAAAATAGCAAAAATAAAAATCAGCATCTTTTTAGGTTTTATCCATTTGGACACGCTCCAGCACCGAAAGTTTAAAATGAAACAAGCATTTTTAGCGATGCCTTTTTTCCAATGTGTCAATCACATCTTGCAACTGAAAGCCTTTGGCGGTAAGCAAAATCAAGTAGTGGTAAAGCAAATCTGCTGCTTCTCCCAAAAACAGCGCCTCGTTGTCATCTTTGGCTTCAATGACCAATTCGACCGCCTCTTCGCCTACTTTTTGGGCTACTTTATTCATGCCACTGTTGAAAAGGGAAGTAGTGTAAGACCCCTCTTTTGGGTTGGCTTTGCGATCCTGAATGAGTTTTTCGAGCTTCCACAAAAAATTATCGGGCTGATTCGTTTCATCAAAACAAGTATCGGCACCCGTATGGCAGGTCGGACCCTCTGGGCGCGCTTTGATCAGTAAGGTATCCTGGTCACAATCGGCAATGACCTCCACCACCCGTAAAAAATGACCTGATGTTTCTCCCTTTGTCCAAAGCCTGTTTTTGCTACGGCTAAAAAAAGTCACCACCTGTTCTGCTAATGTTTTTTGCAAGGCTGCTTCGTTCATAAAGCCCAACATGAGAACTTTGTGCGTTGCGGCATCCTGTACGATAGCCGGAATAAGTCCCTGCGTTTTGTCGAAGTCTATTTTTTTTATATCCAAGCTCATGGTATTTTGCAAACTTGTTGAAAAAGAAAAAGTCGAGTTATTGAAAAATAGCCTCATCCCACTTGACAAACGACCAGCAGCCTTCACATCCTTACCACAATCCCGTTTTCATTCAAATACTGCTTCAATGCCCCAATGCTGATCTCCCGAAAGTGAAAGATGCTCGCTGCCAGGGCAGCATCTGCTTTGCCAATAGTAAAAACCTCCTGGAAGTGCGACATCGAGCCAGCGCCACCAGAGGCAATCACCGGAATGGAAACCGCTTCAGAAACTTTGGCTGTGATCTCACAGGCGAAGCCTTGCTTCACGCCATCGTGATTCATTGAAGTAAATAAAATTTCTCCTGCTCCCAGGTTTTCAGCATCCTTTACCCAATCCAACAACTTAATATCCGTAGGAATACGACCACCATTCAGGTGTACATACCAATTGCCATTGATTTCTTTGGCATCTACTGCTAACACAACAAACTGGCTACCGAAGCTATTTGCCATATCGGCGATGAGCTGAGGATCGCGCACAGCAGCAGAGTTGATAGAAATTTTGTCTGCCCCACAGGAAAGCAGAATATCTGCGTCCTCCAAAGAATTGATACCCCCACCGATCGTAAAAGGAATATTGAGGTGTTTGGCAATATTGCGCGCCAGGGCAGCCATCGTTTTGCGCTTTTCGTGGGTAGCTGTAATATCAAGAAAAACTAATTCATCTGCACCTTGCTGGCTGTACAAAGCCCCCAATTCAACGGGATCGCCCGCGTCGCGAAGGTTTTCAAAATTAATGCCCTTCACAGTGCGCCCGTCTTTAATATCCAAACAAGGGACAATCCGTTTTGCTAACATTGAAAATGAAGTATTTTGATTCAATATAAAATGATCCGGCTATTTAACAGGACAAGTTTTGCACGTGCCTACGGCGCAACTAATTTTTATGAAACTAAAGCCTTTGGTGTTTTGGGTCTTGAAAAATGTATAACAATTGGTCCAACTTGCAATTAAAATCACTTAGCGCCAATATTTTTAAAAATAAAAGCCCTAATGGAATCAATTCTATATTTCAAACGTACTTGTAAAAGTATAGTTTTGGAAGAATACAGCGAATCTTTAATTTGCTTTCCTACTGGAGGTTCTTATTTTTGCGGCGAAATTTTTTCAGACCATGAGCCAGAAGCCTTTATATATTTATAATAGCTTGACCCGCGCGAAGGAAGTTTTTGCACCCCTACACGAAGGGCATGTCGGTATGTACGTCTGCGGACCAACCGTGTACAATGATGTGCACTTGGGCAATTGCCGCACTTTTATCAGTTTCGATGTGATCTTCCGATATTTTCAATATCTGGGCTATAAGGTCAGGTACTTGCGCAATATCACAGACGTGGGGCATCTGGAAGGCGATGCCGATAGCGGTGCCGAGGATAAAATCTCCAAACGCGCTCGCTTAGAGCAATTGGAACCCATGGAAATCGTACAAAAATACACCAATGGCTTTCACGATATGATGCGGGTATTCAATGTATTGCCGCCCAGTATCGAGCCACGCGCTACCCAGCACATTCTGGAGCAGATCGAAATGGTACAAGAAATCTTAAAAAACGGCTACGCTTACGAAAAAAATGGCTCCGTGTATTTCGATACAATGAAATTTGCAAAAGAAAACGGCGTGTACGGACAGTTGTCGGGCAGGGTAATCGAAGAACTGATCTCGGAATCCAGGGATAATTTAAAAAATCAGGACGAGAAGAACCATCCGGCAGATTTTGCCATCTGGATGAAGGCATCCCCAGAGCACATCATGCGTTGGAATGCCCCCTGGTCGGAGGGTTTTCCAGGTTGGCACTTAGAATGTTCTGCGATGAGTACCAAGTACTTAGGTCAAACTTTTGATATTCACGGAGGGGGCAATGACTTGAAGTTTCCGCACCACGAAAATGAAATTGCCCAAAATTATGGCGCTTGCGGCTGCACCCCCGCTCGCTACTGGATTCATACCAATATGTTATTGATGAACGGCAGGAAGATGTCCAAAAGCGATGGCAATACCATTTCGCCTACGCAACTGTTCACCGGTGATAGTCCACACATTAGTAAAGGATATAGCCCAATGGTGGTGCGCTTTTTTATGTTGCAATCCCACTATGGCAGCACCCTCGATTTGACGGATGAGGCGCTGCAAGCAGCTGAAAAGGGCTACCGCCGACTCATGGAAGCCAACAAAACGTTGCAGGGCTTACAAGCAATACCAGGCAACCAGGCAGGCGCGCTGGATGCAGCGCTTACAAAGCAAATTGAACTGGCGTATGAAGATATGAATGATGATTTTAACACACCCAGGGCGCTGTCTCGATTGTTTGAATTGGCAACCAAAATAAATGCGTTGAAAGGCGGACAGCTTTCTTTGTCGGATGTTTCAGAAGCTACGTTTCGGCAGCTACAGCGTGCTTTCCACGATTTTATCTACACCATTTTTGGCTTATTGGATGAAGATGCTGCTGGCAGCAAAGATAATGGTGTCATAGATGGGTTGATGCAACTGATTATTGAGTTACGCCAGGGGGCGCGTGCCAACAAAGACTGGGCAACTTCGGACAAAATCAGGGATGCTTTGAAAGACCTGGATATTCAGCTCAAAGACGGTAAGGAGGGAACTTCCTGGAGTAGGGGTTAAGCAAGAAGGCTGATGCTGCATTTTACAATCTTCTTCCAGGAACTTGGTAAGAATAAAAAATGCGGGACCAGCCTGCCACGGGTCGCTTTTTATTTGCTTCAGATAAAACAAGCTTTGCGGCTGTTCAACCCGAAGACATGCCTAAAGCTTATTTCAAAATATTTTTTTCGGGCTTGACCAACTCCGGGTATTTGCGTTGAAACCGCTTGATGCGCGGGATGGACTCATGCTGAACGTAGGGATTGTTTGGATTGTGCTGGATATAGTCCTGATGATAATCCTCGGCAGGCCAAAACACTTTCAGCGCTTGCACCTCGATGGCGAGGGGCTTGCTGTATTCCCCACCTTTATTAAGCTTTTCTATCAAAGCGTTGATCTGTTGCCGCTCCGTTTGGTTTTTGTAAAACAAGACAGTACGATATGCTGTGCCGTGATCAGGACCCTGCCCATTGACCTGCGTCACATCAGTAGAAGCGACAAAAACCTTCAATAAAGTTGGAAAATTTATAATCGTTGAGTCGTAATACACCAAGACCGCTTCGGCATGACCTGTTTTGCCTGTTCCAACCGCCTGATAAGTAGGATTTTCAGTATTTCCTCCGGCATACCCTGAAATAGCCTCCGCAACACCAATGGCACTTTCGAATACACCTTCCACGCACCAAAAACAACCACCGGCGAACACCGCCTCCGAAAGCCCCGAAGTGTCTATAATTGCAAGGGTTGAGGCTTCAGGGTTATTGGTTTGAGCAATAGAAGAACGACTACCGCTATTACAAGCGAAGCCTGTCAGCGATACAAGCAAGGATAAGGCTACAATACGCATGGATTTTTATTTTTACAAACGTAGGATAGCCGCAAAAGTTGAAACAGCAGCAAGCTGCAGTTACTAACTTGATGCTACTGTTCGGAGCGCGACACTTACATCGAACTTGCTACTTTTTTTGTGTAAAAGCACAATTGGCAAAAAAATGACATATCATTGTTTTAACACTAATTTCATTTTAAACCTTTTTACTTTTGTATTGTCAAATATCCATGACATACCTCATCTTCATTCAAAACAAAATATTGGTTCGAGCTGGTTGATTTGTCTATCCGTTCTCGTGAAGCACCAAGCTTTGTGAAAGCTGATTCTTTGATTTGAGCCGGCACCCAAAAAAGATTAAATTTTCCATTTCATATCATCAAAATTCAACTTTATGAAAATTAAAGCTACCTACGCCTTATTTTTTTGTGTTTTAATTAGCGTTATATTTTTAGGAAATAGTGGGGGCGCAGGTGCGGTACAGGGAGTGGACCGCACGAAGTCGCCGCTAAGCCCTGGAGACTGCAGTACCTGCCATGGCGGTGGGAATTTTGCGGCAACGCTAACAGCTCAATTACTCGAAGATGGGGCACCGATCACTGAATACGAGCCAGGAGAAGATTATACGTTCCGCTTGACGATCAACACCAGCAACCCTCCTGAACGATATGGATTCCAGGCAGTAGCGCTTCAGGGCGCTCAAAATGCCAATGCAGGTACTTGGGATAGCCCGCCCAGTGGCTTCCGCTTGACCAACATTAGCAACCGGCAATATGTAGAGCATAATTCTGCAAGAACCTCCAATGTGCTTGAAATCAAATGGAAGGCACCTGTTGCTGGCTCAGGGGCAGTACGTTTTTATGCAGCGGGTAATGCTGTGAACTTTAATGGCTCTACTTCAGGTGATTCCCCTACTTCTTTGGGTAATATGCCGCTAACGATTGCAGAAAAGGCTACCAGTAGTATTTTTGCTGCAAAATTATTACCCGCTACAGTAAAAATCTATCCTAACCCTGTGCGGGATCGTTTGAACCTTTCTATTCAAATCAAAGAGAGTGGCCGGTACGCCCTTCGGGTATTCGATTTGGATGGCAGAGAACGGCAAAGTGAATTCATTGAGCTCATTGCTGGCGAAAATATGGAGTCTATTGCTGTAGAAAATATGCCAGCTGGTAATTACCTCGTGGTATTATCAGATGGGGAGCGCACCGCAAGCGCAAAGATGTTGAAATGGTAAAACATTGCGCCGCAAAACCTCCGAAGAAAATGCCGTTTTCGGAGGTTTTTTCTTTTCAAAACTTTTCACGGAAAGTGGCTTACACCAAATTTGAAAGATTAAACAATTGTAAATCAATTTTTTATCTAAGCTTCAATGGGCTATTATCAATTAAAATTAATTTTCAGGAGCTTGTGCTTGATTTTTGGAAGACTCAACTTTTTTTATTTTTGAACAGCACTATTTTCTACCCTAAAATCATAACTTTGGTGGCAATCGTTTAAACAGCAGCCATCACTCCTATGATTAAGTATCAAAAAGATACCGACAATATTGTCACGCTTACATTGGACATGGCAGGGCGAGCCGAAAATGTGATCAACCATGAGATCGGTGATTTTTTCTTGCCTGTGCTACAGCACCTCAAAGCTGAAAAAGCCAGCGGCAGGCTACGCGGCGTGATTTTTACTTCTGCCAAAAAAACATTTCTTTCTGGAGGTGATTTTGAATACCTGTACCAGGCACAAGACGCACAAGAGATATTTGATTTTACGGAGAAATTGAAAAAGTTTTTGCGCGATCTGGAAAGCCCAGGTGTGCCAGTAGTGGCTGCCATCAATGGGGCTGCGCTGGGTACGGGCTTTGAGGTAGCGCTGGGCTGTCATCATCGGATTCTAGTGGATGGATCCCAAACCCATGTTGGCTTACCGGAAATCCTCATGGGGTTGATCCCCGGCGCAGGAGCTATCATCCGCCTGATGTGGTTGTTAGGAATTGAAAAAGCATACCAAATCCTCACCAGCGGCAAAAAATACACCCCACAAGAGGCATTAGAAGAAGGAATCGTGGATGAATTGGCGAAAGACCGCAAGGAAATGCTCGAAAAGGCGAAGCTATGGCTTCTGCAGACCAAAGAAGGCCGCCGCCCCTGGGATCGCCCGGAGCGACAGATCCCCTATGGCACCGCCGATACCCCCGCTGTTGCCCAAAAAATTCAGCACCTGGCTGCCTATCTTGCTGGAAGGGATCATTTTCCAGCACCCAAAGCCATTCTAAACGTGTTGGTGGAAGGTTCCAAGGTGGACTTTGATACGGCTTGTCGTATCGAAAGCCGTTATTACACGGCATTGCTCCAGAGCCGCCCCTGCAAAAACATGATAAAAGCCTTTTGGTATGATCAACATTTTATAGCAGAAGGCAAAAATCGGCCCAAGGGGTTTGGTAAATTCCGCCCTAAAAAAATTGGTATTATCGGCGCAGGTCAAATGGGGACTGGTATAGCGCTGGCTTGTGCGCTTCATGGTTTGGAGGTCGTGCTCAAAGATGTCTCTACGTCTATTGCCGAACGAGGCAGGGCATTTATCGGGAACAGGATGGATGATTTTATTCAAGCCGGGCAGCTAAGTTTGGAAAATAAAAAGGAGATATTGAATCGCATTCATACCACCGATAATTCTAAAGACTTTGAAACCTGTGATTTAGTCATCGAAGCCGTTTTTGAAAACCAAAACGTCAAGCAAAAGGTATTAAAAGAGGCAGAAGCGTTTATAGACGAATATTCCATTTTTGGGAGCAATACGGTGTCTATTCCCATCACCAAATTGGCACAGACGGCTGCCCGCCCCGAAAACTACGTTGGTCTTCATTTTTTCCACCCGGCAGAGGAAGTCCCCCTGGTAGAAGTGGTAAAGGGTAACAAAACTTCCGAAGAAACGATCGCACGAGCTTTTGATTTTGTAAGAGCTATCCAGAAGATACCTATTATTGTGAAAGACGACTGGGGGTTTTATGCGGCGAGGGTACAAAACACTTTTATTTTGGAAGGTATCACGATGCTCCAAGAGGGATATGCCCCAGCACTGATTGATAACCTGAGCAAACAGGCCGGTATGCCCAAAGGGGCACTCGAATTGGCAGATGATTTAGGCTTGGATCTCATTTTGCGCTATGAAAATCAAGCAGCTGAACATTATGGGACAAAATATATCCAACACCCCGCTGTGCAAGTTTTGAATAAAATGATAGCCGAGTTGCAACGCACGGGCAAGGCCAAGCGGGCAGGATTTTATGAATACCATGATAGCGGAGAGCGGCAGTTGTGGCAAGGTTTAAAGGAGTATTTTCCTACACGCCTGGATACTTATGATCGTGACGAAATCATCGAACGCTTTCTTTTTACACAGGTCATTGAAGCGGTATGGTGCATGCAGGAAAAAGTGATCCATTCCATTGCGGCCGCCAATTTGGGTAGTATCTACGGGTGGGGCTTTCCTGCTTTCAAAGGTGGAGTGATTCAATACATAACAGATTACGGCGTGGTACAATTTGTAGCAAAGTGCAAAATTTATGAATCTACCTACGGGCAGCGATTCAAAACACCCAAAATCCTTCAAACATTAGCTGAAAACGGTTGAATTTTTTCACAGTAAGCCTATTGCCGAATGAATCCCTTAGCGCACCAAGCCCCCGACCAATCGGATTAAGTCCGTTTCTGTGTTTTTTAAATTATAAATAGCCGTCAAGCGGGACTGCACCGCGCTGATATACGACAACTGCACCACCCGATAATCAAACACATTAATCAGACCAGCTTCCAGGCGATCTTCAGCAATCGTAAGGCTGCGCTGCGCATTGGCAACCAGTTGGTTGGTCACTTCTACGAGCTGGCGTTGGTTATTGAAAGTAGCAAATGTATTTTCTAGCTGCCCATTCAAGGCGCGTTTTTGATCCTCAATGTTGAGTTGGGCGACTACCTCTCCGAGCCTGGCGTTTTGGATGTTGCGTTTGCGCAGGCCCCAGTCAAAAACATTATACACCAGCGAAATTCCCAGGTTTGTATTAAAAGCATTGGTGCGTACGCCGCCAAAGTCGCGCTCATCGCCATTGATATTGATCTGTTTTGAAATGAGGTTGTAATTGATATTATCTGAGATGCCGAGGCGAAGATTCACCTGAGGGCGAAGGGCTGCTTCCTCAATACGGCTGCCGATGGCTGCCAGTTCGCGCGCAATAAACAAGTTTTGTAAAGTGCGATTATTGGAAGCCATTTGCGTTTTGAGGTTTTCTAAGGTATAATCCTGAGCCACAAATTCCAACTGGTCTGTCAATTGATACCCTTTGCTCAGATCATCTATACCCATCGAGACATTCAGGCTGCGGAGCGCATTTTCAAAAGCGTTTTTTTGAATAAGGTAATTAGTGGAGTCATTCAAATAGGCATCCTGGGATTGCAATACATCAAAAGAAGCCGCCTGCCCAAATTCGAGGCGTATCCGCGCATAATCCAGCCGGTCACGAGATAACTTGAGTACTTCCGCACGCACGCGCAGCTGTTCTTGCTGTACCAATGCCTGGTAATAAGCCAGGATGATTCCTTGAATGTTATTTTCTACGGCAATTTGTACATCCCCTTCGCTGAGCCGCTGCAATTGCTCCAATTGTTGCTTGGTTAGCTGTACGCGCGAGCCGTTGTAGAGCGTCCAGGTGACTTCCACGCCGGGTACAATACCAGAACTGAGGGAGGTATTCTCTGGAAAGAAGCTGGCGGGATTGTCCGATTTTATAAAGTTGTTATTCCAGTTGAGGGTAGCATTCACATTGGGGTAGCGCCCGGCGATGCTCCAATCGTTGCTATTTTGGGCGATTTCCAGGTTGCGGTCGGCAATTTGTATCTGATAATTGTTTTTCAGCCCAATTTCAATTGCCTGTACAAGGCTGAGCGGCTCTTGCCCGAATGCAAGCACCGCGATCATCACGAAGTAAAAAGTAGTAAAAATTTTATTCATAACATTATAGCATATTAGCGGTACTGTACCGATAAATCATGAAGAAAAAAAGCGTTTTTCAAAGGCAAATCTTTTTGAAAAGAAATTATAAATGAATACGAGCCCCATTGTCATAATTTTCATGAGGTAGGGGTACTTCGCAAAAAAGGGAATTTTGACAAACAACCAGGTCAAGCTTGCACTCAGCGCCATCCCGATGACTGAAACGAGAAGGTACAGCGCGAATGTCGCTGAAGGGCTGCGCTTTTGCTCAAAAATATATCGCTTGTGCAAAACATAGTTGAATAAAACCCCGCTGGCGTACGCCGCCATATCCGAAAAGACCGTTTTCCACTTTGATTCAACGGCGCTCATATCTGTTCGATCAAGCGAAAAAACCAGGTAAATTAACACATTAAAAACTATAAAATTGACCACAGAAGCCATTGCTCCTGCTGCAGCAAATTTTGCGAACAAAGTGGTTGTTTTTTTAATGCGCTCATAGCCCTGGGTTATCATGTTGCCGGCATAAAATTTCGTATGAATTACAGCTTTTAGACAATAGCGGTATGCCTTATTTTCCCCATGTTTTTTCATCTAAGAAAAAAGCGCGGATTTCCGCCCAATTGTTCACGCGGGTAAATTCTGTTTCATCAATATTGTGCGAAGCGGTGTAGAGCAAGCCTTTCCCTTTGAAGGTTCTCAGGTTGAAAACATGGTCGTCAATCATGTAATCAGCGTAAATGACGCTCTTATCACCACAAAACACAAAGTTTTTCCAATGAATAAAAGGGAAATGAAGCAGCAGCCAATCGTATTTATCTTCCAAAGAAGCGCGGAATTCCATAGCGGCAGTCGTGATAAAAATTTCATAACCGGCTGCCATCAGTTCCTGAAGCACCTGCTGGCTATCGGGCATCACAGGTAGGTCAGCGAAGAAACCCTTGTCAAATAAAAAAGAGCGGATGTGCTCCGCTCCTCCGATTTGATATATTTTTTTGCCCCAGTAGTCCTCTTTTTGGAGGCGCAGGCCAAATTCCCTTTCGTACAAATCAAGGAATTTCGGACTTACATCGGCTATTACTTCGTCCATATCAACAGCGATACGTTTCATTGGCAGCGTTTTTTTACCATTGAAATGCTGCGAAGATAGGCTTTTATCATCAATTGAGTGTTAATTCAGCGAGAAAGCCAGCACCTGATCAGCAGCATTATGGAACATCAATTCCGATACGAAAGGTGTCATATAATTACTGAGGGGCATCTCTGAGATCAGTTCCAGGGCTTCAAATTCAGAAGCTGCCAGCGCTACCACCCACAGGCGCGAGCGATCCAGTGAGAGGGAGTAGGATTTCACCCTGCCTTCAGCCAGCATATTGTTGATCACATAGCGTTGTCTTGGAATCAGGGCAAAAAACTCCTCCGAGGGCGATTCCGGCAATTCCAATTCAATCATAAATGCTTTTCTCATACAATCGTGATATTATTTTCATTTAAAAATGCCTGAAAATAGACAAAAGTTGCAGCATTAACAAAACATTAATCTACAAAAAAGCCCATTTTGCCTTTTTGATAGTCGCGCATGGCTTCCATGATCTCGGTTTGAGTATTCATCACAAAAGGGCCCCACTGTGCCACCGGTTCGTCAATGGGCGCACCAGCGAGGAGGAGCAAATGGCTATCTGCATTAGCGGTGATCGAAAAACCATCCCCGTCATTTTTGAAATGCAGCAACGTTTCCTGTTCATACTCAAAGCTGCTACTGAGCTTTACAGTCCCCTTCAAAATGTATGCCATTGCATTAAAGGTGGCTGGTATTTCGATAAAAGTTGTTCCACCTGCCTTTAAGTCAGCTTTGATCGCTAAGATAGGAGAATACGTTTGGGCCGGCCCTGTTTGTCCCCGAAATTCGCCTGCTACCAAGCTGAGGCACACTTTGCCGCCAGCTTCCTCGATGACTGGAAAAGCCTCGAATTTGATATCTTGATAACGCGGTGCTACCATTTTGAATTGTTTTGGCAGGTTGATCCAAAGCTGAATACCTTCCATCACACCGCCATTTTCCACAAAGCTTTTGGAAGCTCTTTCGCTATGAATAATGCCCATGCCTGCGGTCATCCATTGCACATCACCAGCGCTGAGGATGCCTTCGTTGCCCCGGCTATCTTTATGATGAATACCGCCGCTGTACAAAAAGGTGACAGGCTCAAAGCCCCGGTGCGGGTGCGGCCCCACATCGAGGGGGTCTTCTCCGGGGGCGGCTGCACTCGGTCCAAAGTGGTGCAATAACAAAAATGGGCTAATCTGGTCAACGTTTGCTGTGGGTAGCGGCTGCTTTACGATTGCTTTGCCTACGTTTAATTGCTCTCCTTTTAGGATATGAGCGATGCTTCTTGGTTTCATTTCGTTCAAAGTTTAAACATTAAATTTGGCACAAAAACTGCACCGTATTGTTTTGTGCTGCCAATTTGGCGAAAGCTGCAAAAACGTCAGTAAAATTATTTTGTAATAAAATAGAAAACTGCACGAAGCCAATAGAGCAGCGGCGTCAGACCTTAGCATCCGATGATGGCTCATTCAAATAGAAAGACAAGGCACCTGAAGGGCATTTTTTTACTTGCTCGATGATACGCTCCGTAGTCGCTCCCTGAGCATTGATCCAGGGGCTTGCCTTCACATCAAAAACCGCTGGCAAACCATTCACACAATTGGCGCTATGGATACAAAGCCCTGATTTCCAGACAATCGTGACCTCCCCATTGGTGTATTCTTTGACAACATTTTTCGGATCCATCTTATCGCTTTTTTAATTATTAAGTAGTTGGGCAGCTTGAAAGTTAATAGCTCTAAGTTATATTTAATTGAAAATCAAAGGCTTAAAAATGATTTGTTTGAATTTTAACTGTTGTTACTTCGTAAAATAGCTATTTGTTAAACAAAGTTTAAAATCAATGAAAACCTGCGCCTCTCTTGCGTATTTTCATCAAAAAAGTGAAATGAATGTATCATTTGTGCTTATATTTACGTTGTTATCCAAAAAAAGCTGAACCTTGCATATGAAAAAACTGGCGTTTTCTCTGCTTTTGATAACGGTTTCGCTGTGCTTGCATGCGCAGGATTATTACACCATCCAAGTAGGTACTTTCGTAGATGCTAAGCCCGCAGACTTTGCCGCACTCCAGGCTGTTGGATTTGTACATGCTGACAAAGTAAATGAAAATCTTTACACTATTTATCTGGGCGGATACGATAATCGAGCGGCAGCAGAAAAAGCATGGGCCCAAGTGCGTGCCAAGGGATACCTTAATGCTTTCATCCAGGAGCGCTACAATAGCGAGGGGGAACTCGTATCAGTTATACAAATTGCTACTAAAAGTGCTTCCAAACCAATAGAATGGGAAAAATTTATGGAGGCAGGCGAGTTATTTGCCTTGATTAACAATGATAATATCAAGTTGGTAGTGGGCGTTTTTGCTAATTCGGATGCTGCAAAGCAATCATTGGAAGCGCTTCGCAAAGCCGGGTTTAAAGATGCTTTTGTAAAAAATGTAAATACCATTGCCTTGCACCGGCTTTCTGCATTTGAAACAGGAGAGAAAAAAGCATTGATACCATTAGAATTAAATTCCAATACAAGCCAGAACACAGACGCTCCCCAGTCCTACGACCAGATTACACCGCGCCCTTACGACGAAGTTCTGACGATCAAGACCCCCAATCCCGCCAGCCCTACACTTAAAAAAAGCGCTACGGCGGTTTCTTATGTGCCCAAAATTAGGAGCAATGTAAAACGCCGTTCTGTATTGGAATTGCAAAAGGTATTGAAAGCTGAAAAGTTTTATGCCGGTAGCTTGGACGGCTACTACGGCGCGGGCACCGTAAAAGCTTACGATGCTATGAAAAATGGCAATCGGGAATGGCATAAATATTTACTGTTATCCCAAAGCTTACAACCGGTAGGGCTTTCTACCTCCAACAGCCAATTGCAGCAGGCAATTAATGATTTGCCGGACGATCCTTCTTCTACAAATATCATAGAAAATGCTAAAACGCCGATAGCCAAAGCATATCAGGCATATCTTATGTTCAATACACTTGGGGCAGGTAAAGCGGTCAACAGCTTGATGAACGCGGCACTTCGAGAAGCTTACGGCGGAAAATTAGCTGCTGCGCCACCCTTCGACCATCGGGCGACTTATTCCTACGACAATATCGAGCAATTGTTATTGCATATTCATTATATTCACAGCGCTCCTGGCAATGACATCGTAGCGCCTTGCTGGCTTTTTCAGCGCCACCCCAATGAAATGGCGCGGGTGTACGAGCGTTATGCGAGTATTGCAAGTAATACCTTTCCGCTGAGAGGCTGCGACCAGTTTCTGAGTTGGGAAGAAATCGGAGTAGCACATGCCATTGCTGTTGATCTAAATGCAAATCAAAAGATAGCACCACAATTATCTGCACAGGCTGCTTCCCTCCGTATTCTACTTTATTTGCGCCCGCAGTCAGTAGATGCTGCTGCCTACAAAGAACTTCAAACCTGGCAAGACAAACTCTGGACGGGGCTAAATGGCTGGGCGACTCGTGATCCGATCAATAAACAGATTGTGACGGCTTTCAAGCTGGCATATTTCCAATCCTTAGTGCGCCTGGAAGATTATTTTATGGATAAAGGCATGAGCGCAGATGATGCTAAAGCATTAGCACTGGCAGCAGTGCGTACCATCGTGGGCAATGAATTGGAGCGATTTATTTAAAATTGCCCAAACAGCTTAGGTCGCAACCAATTGCAAAATGGTATTAAACATTTCAGTTTCGTTGATCGGCTTGACCAGAAAAGCATTAGCACCTGCTTCTGCGTATGTTTTTTGATCCTGAATAGATGCCTGTGGCAGGAGCATCACGATAGGCGTTGGTTTTACAATCCGCATTTTGCGGAGGGTCTCCAGTCCATCCATTATAGGCATTTGGGTGTCCAATAGCACGAGGTCGAAGGCATTCCTAGAAAAACTCTTCAAACCCTCCATTCCATTTTCAGCAGATGTAATTGTTATCTGTTCAGACCAAGCCTGCAGGGCGTTGCGCAAAGCCAAGCGAGTGATCGAATTATCATCTACGATGAGGATATGTACGGGGCTGTCGGGATGCTCTTTTTTTGGTACAGGCTGGTGTTGGTGAATTTCCAGAGGCAATTTGATTTCTATAGAGAGCGTATCTTTTATTTCCAACGTAGCATTCAGCAATTTCACAATTTTGGTGATAACGAAGACGGTGGTCAATGAATAATCATCAGAAATGTAATACAACTCCCGCTGGAGAGCGTCTTGCAAGCGCTGCTTCCATTGCATGGCCTTTTCCGGCTGGATATTTGTGGACTTGGGTTCAAACAGAATGGTCACTTCATAAATGCCATTTTCTATTATTTTTTTGCCACTAAACGTAAGCGCTACTTGTTCTTTGTGCCCGAAGCACTCCGACAGATAGTCGTGGGTACCAAACAGCAAGAGCACCAGCAGGGTACCATCCGCCAGAACTTTTTCTTTGATGGGCGGATCATCCCCAAAATTCCAATTCAGTGCGACGTTTAACTCCCGCCACTGCGCCAAATGCTCAAAAATGAGTTTCCAATCAATCAATTGCCAGACCTCCTTCTTTGCTTTTACCTCCTGGTGAGCCACCAAAGCGGCGTTCATCTGCCGGCGCATGAGCCCTGTGATACCGCCCATGCCCACTTTGAAGGACTGCAGTAATTCCCGCTGTGCTGCAGAGGTAAGGGTTTCTTCCATTTGGCGAACGAGGTAAGCCATAGTGATAAGCGGTATCGTCCAGGCAAAACTCGCTTCCATAAAGAACTTGGTAATGCTATTGAGTGATTGGCTAATCTCGGGTGCTCGCTGAGCATGCTGGCGCTCGCTTATTTCTTTGATCCCCCCAATCAGCAAAATTTTTTCAGATAGTTCATCAATTGTGACTTGAGCGTATAAATTTAGATATTTGATGGTTCGATTGCCAATGATAATGCGGTGCTGCAATTCTGCTGGAGCGCCGTTTTTAACAACGTCTTCAAAAAATTGCTCCACTTTTTGTTTATCCTCAAAATGAACTTGCTTGAGGTAGTCGGTTAGTTTTTCGGGGGTCTCCGCAGTGGGCATTATATCCAAAATGCGATACATTTCAGGTGTCCAGGTCATTATTTGGCTGAGAATGTCCATTTCCCAATAGCCAAATTTTGACATTTCATGGATCAAGCCCTGCCGCTTATCCCTTATGAGAAGCTGCCGGTGCTCCTGTTTAAAACTAACAGTGGCCTTAAACCGCTCAATCGTGTGCCGAATGGTTCGCACTAATTGCTTTTCATCAAAATGCCCCTTGATGAGAAAGTCTTGCGCCCCTTCGTTAAAAACTTGTATAGCAGCGGATTCTTTTCGGGTACCAGTGAGCACAACGACGGGCGTGGCGTATGCCTCTTCCATGTATGCTCTCAGCGTATGGATGCCATGCGCATCTTCCAGTTGTAAATCGAGTAAGACGATACTAATAGGATGGTGCCGAATGATCTCTAAACCCTCTTGCAGAGAACGCGTTGAATGGAGCTGGTAAGTAAAAGATGCTTCTCGAAGGTACTGGGTAATGATTTCAATATCGGCAGGATTGTCTTCAATAAGAAGGATATGTTCCACTGTGTAAACTGTTTTTGTTATCCCAACTGTCGAGTACTTTTTAGGTTCCATCAGGCAATAAAGCTGTTGTTAGCCAGAATTCTTCGATTCTTTTTACCACCTCAAAAAAGTGATCTATATCAATAGGTTTTACGATATAACAACTCGCTTGCAACTCGTAGCTGTCTTTTACATCTTGATAATTGTTTGAAGTCGTTAGGACTATGATGGGGATTCCCTTTAATTTTTCATCCGATTTAATTTCCCGAAGAAATTTTTTGCCATCCCATCCAGGGAGGTTCAGATCCAGAAGGATCAAATCAGGCAGCTTCTCACCCATTTTCAAAAAAGCCAAGGCTTCAAAGGCACTGGATATTGCCTCCAGCTGCACACTGGATTTACACTCCTTGAAAGCCTCCACAGTGAGTTGTACATCCGCAGGGTTATCTTCCACCAGCAGAATGCGATAGTGTGTTTTCACGTTCTTCACTAAGTATGTTTTTGTAATATTGCACCTGCACACTCAAAAGAATGTTTACTTTTGGTGCAATTTATTCTCTTTGTAAAATGGCATTACAAATATATAAAAAGATATGCGAAGCTTTGCACAAATTCAGCATTTGTTTAATGAGTATTTGGAAGCTTGTACTTTTCATCAGCAACCTGCGGAATTGTACGAACCCGTCAATTACATCTTGAGTTTAGGGGGCAAACGCCTCCGCCCGGTACTGACGCTTTTGGGCTGCCAAATTTTTGACAAGGATATTGAAAAAGCACTGCCGGTAGCTTATGCGGTGGAAATATTTCACAATTTTAGCTTGGTACACGATGATATCATGGATCAAGCGCCGCTGCGGCGGGGTAAACCCACGGTGCATACAAAATACACTGTGAATACCGGTATTCTATCGGGGGATGTGATGCTGATTTATGCTTATGAATTTCTGACAAAAATACAGGTGACCGCGCTGATCCCAGAATTGGTAAAGGTCTTTAACCGTGTTTCGATTGAAGTATGCGAAGGGCAACAACTGGACATGAACTTTGAGCAATGCAGCAATGTAAGTTTGCAAGAGTACTTGAAAATGATCGAACTCAAAACGGCGGCTTTAATTGGTGGTGCGCTGCACCTGGGGGCTATGGTGGGTGGTGCTTCTGCGGAGGATGCGCTACACCTGGCAGCTTTTGGGCGGAATATGGGCATTGCTTTTCAGTTGCAGGATGATTTACTCGATACCTTTGGCGATCCTCAAAAATTTGGTAAAAAAGTGGGCGGCGATATTGCTCAAAACAAAAAAACCTACTTGATTATCAAAGCTTTAGAAATTACCGATTCCTCAACCCGGCAGGAGTTGCTGTATTGGATGGGGGTATCGCCTGTGGAGGAGCAACCTAAAATAGAAGCGATCACCGCCATTTTGAATCGGATAGGCATAAAAGACAAGGTAGAAGCTGCAAAACAAGCTTACCAACAAGCCGCGATGGCAAGGCTAAACTTCATAAAAGGGGACGCTACCTCAAAGGATTTGCTGGCAGCCCTCGCGGATGAGTTGGTCAATCGGGATTTTTAGCCGGCTTGCGATGAAAAAGGGGCACCTACCTAAGCAGATAACCCCTCACACTATGAAACACTATATTTATCTTTCAACAAGAATGTTGGTCGGTAAGAAAATTCACAGCGAATATATCGCTAAAATTAATAATTTATTTAATTTTCCACAAATAATTTTTTCAAACTTGTTAATTTTCACTTTCTTAAGCAAGCTGCACTATTGTAGAAAGATTTTTCCATTCCACCATTCCGTTTCAATAATTGCATCATTTTTTCGATAGAACGCCAGGGCGGGCTCGTTCCAGTCCAATACTTGCCATTTTATAAGCCGGCAGCCTTTCCTTTTGGCTTCTTCCACAAATGCTTCGAATAACAATTGCCCCAGCCCGGCGCGGCGTTGCGTCTGGCGCACCACAAAATCCTCGAGGTAGAGCATGCGCCCCTTCCAGGTAGAATAAGCCATGTAGTAAAGCGCCATGCCGCGTATTTCACCCGCCACCTCTGCTACCAGTGCTTCGTAAATGCCTGCTTCAAAATCTGCCTCATAATCAGCCAGCGTAGCAGTGAAGGCATCTTCTGCCCGTTCGTAAATTGCCAACTCCCGAACCAGTTCATGGATAGCAGGTAAGTCCGACTTGATTGCTTTTCTAATCAAAATACTCATGGGTATCGCATTTCTGATTTTACAAAAATTTCCGAGCCTTATCTTTTTATTTCAAAATTGCTGAACCCGCACCAGTCGGCTTCGATCACGGTCACGGTATCTACTTCTGCCGAAGGCGGTCCTTCCTCACACCAACTCGCAAACGCTGCCAGCGCTGCCGGATGCCCCTCTACCTCAACATAGACAGCGCCATTGGCTTCATTCCGGACAAAACCTTTTAGCTCCAGCGCTATCGCTTTTTCTTGCGCAGCGGCACGATACCGCACGCCTTGTACTTTGCCTGAAATAAGGAGCTTCAGATGTTTCATCGTGCAATTTTGATGCCAAAACTAAGGAACACTTTCCAGAATGGAATATCGGAAGAAAAAATTGGAGGCAAAAGGTTTATTTTTGTAGCAAAAAAAAAATTGGAAGCAACACTGAGCCAACTGCCGGCGCGGGCGCGCGAAGCATACCCTGCCAATAAAAAGTATTTTCAAAAATTGGCACAACGAAAACCCAAGGGTTTGGATGAGATTGCTTTGGAGATACACGAAACCGTTTTTGAAGAAATAGACTGTCTGCACTGCGCCAACTGCTGCAAAACAACCAGCCCTATCTTTCGGGACAAAGACATCGAGCGCATTGCCTCGTATTTAGGCATGCGCCCGGCTGTTTTTGTAGAAAAATTTTTGCACCTGGATGAAGAGGGCGATTATGTTCACAATGGTGCCCCTTGCCCTTTTCTGGGGAATGACAATTACTGCTCCATCTATGAAGTACGCCCCAAGGCCTGCCGCGCCTATCCGCATACGGATCGGAAACAACTTTATCAAATAGCAGCCCTCACGCTCAAAAACACTGAAATTTGCCCGGCTGCTTTTGAAATTGTGCAACGCCTCCAGCAGGCTTTACCCCTGTAGTAGTAGCATCATCTATTGGCTGGCTTGAAGCCAGAGAAATAGAACTGCAAGCCCAGTGAAATACCAATTTGGTTAGTTTTGGTAATTGTATTGGCTTCTATACCTGCGATCTGTGTGTCAAATTCACTTCGAGCGTAGTTATACTTGACCACAGCTTCCAATCCAATTGAGTTACTTGCAATAACCGTGATGCCAGGACCTGCCCCAAAAGCGAAAAGATTTGTATTGATCCGTTGGTTGCCTGTCGGCAGCTCTTGTATGTCGCGGGCATTACCAAAACCAAACCCTGCTTCCAAAAACAAAAACATATCATTGCTTCCTGAAACGGGCAGGTAGTACCGTGCAAAAGGGCCAAACAACACGTCGCTATCCTCTGTAAATTCATTATTCGCCTCCTCTACTCTGTTCAAAGTGTAATCCATGCGAATGCCCAAGCCGAAATTATCGAACAGAAAATACCCCACCGATGGTGCAATGTTGATTTGCGTTGAATAGGGGCTTTCCTCGCTTTTAATGCCTCCTGTTGCTTCTTGTATAATGGTAGAATTTGCAGTGGAGAATCCTACAGTGCTGCCCACGATAAAGTTGCCGCTTTTTGTTACCTGTGCCCCCACTGTCGCAGCAATCATCAAAGCTGCTATCCCCAACAAAATGCTGTGTTTCATCTTCTGTGTTTTTAATTTTGAACAATAGGGATTTTACCATTCTCAAGGTATAAATTATCCCGCTGCACAGAAGTGACGATTATCATCAGTGCGGTATGACTTATTTCAATGGTTGGATAATAGCGCGGCGGTTTTTTACATCAAACTTCTACAGGTATTTTATTTTCAGACAACTGCAGAATGAGCTCACGCAACTGTAAGATATTTTCAAGCAATCCATCATTTTCAAAAGCTGCCAGCGCAGCCCGTTCGTGTGTACCATTGGTCACAGCCAGCGCACGCAGGCACTGAGCCGCTTTGCCTGCCTGCAAATCCGCCGGCGTATCCCCTATGTTAATTACTTCCTGGGGATTGCTTATGCCCAGTATTTCCATGGCTTTCAAAATCATATCGGGATGGGGGCGACCACGTTCGGTTTCATCGGGTGTGAGCGAAAGGTCAATAATAGAATCGGCGCCACCTCGGTATTCTGCATCAAGTCCCTGATTCCAGCCCAGGCGGCTCAGAATGATATTGGTCACTTTTCGATAAAACCCCGTCGTCAGGGCAATCTTGATGCCCTGGCTTCGCAGCCAGTGAAATAGTTCCAGCGCTCCTTCGGTAGGCAATACAGGGTGCTCCTGATAATGCTTTTCCAAAATCGTTCTGAAAAGGGTATAAGTCTGTTGTACCCGCTGCTCAAATTCGGGATGATCAGCGCCAATGCACTCCGCCCACAGAATACGTACCACTTCCAGTTTCGGATAACCCT
>CAZGJN010000021.1:0-64074 GCA_964526645.1 uncultured Saprospiraceae bacterium | reverse complement strand
GTTTCGCGGAAAAAGGAAGTAGGTGAGCATTGTTCGTTATTATTCGGCTTTGATGCAAGCATGTAAAGAATATCATACTTTAACTTTACTCACTTACTTATGTTTTTTCAGAAATGTATATAGTATAGGAGTTACGCAAAATAGACGATTTATCCAAAATGTTAATATTATTTAATGTTTAATTTATTGGACATCAGCGGCTATGCGTTTTAATCCAAAAAATCGAGTCTAACATAAAGTATTGATTATCAATTAAAATCTGTAAACTGCGTAACTCCTACAGTAATTTATAGTGCTTTTTGCTTATGGTTTTTCACAAGATAAAAAATTGATAATAAAAACTTTAAGCAGGTTTATTTTGTCAAAAGGTTAGCTAAAGTACGATAATAAGATTATTCACTCTTTAAACGCTCCACCGGCTTGGCTACTGCCGTGCGGACCACTTGAAAACCAACCGTCAGCAAGGCTTATACCTGTCGGAAAATAAAGGCGCTCGATTTTGGCTGCAAGTGTTGACAGATTTGCAAAACCGGGGCGTTCAGGATATTTTGATTGCTTGTATTGATAATCTGACGGGCTTTGGGGATGCCATTGAAAGCATTTTACCCAAAACTGAGGTGCAGTTGTGCATCGTGCATCAAATCCGCAATTCCTTGCGCTATATCACTTCCGGGGACGAAAAAACATTCTTGAAGGATTTGAAAAAGGTCTATCAGGCTTCCAGCAAGGAATCAGCCGAATATTACCTGGACGAATTAGAAAAGCAATGGGGTGAAAAATATCCGGTGGTCATCCTATCCTGGCGCACCCATTGGCAGCGCTTGAGTCAGTATTTTAAGTACCCGGCTCAGATCCGTCGGCTCATTTACACCACCAATACGGTGGAAGGCTTCAACCGACAAATTCGTAAAATCACTAAATCCAAGGGCGTAATGCCTTCGGATACAGCGGTGCTGAAGCTCGTATTCCTGGTGGCTCGAAATATCATGGCAAAGTGGACCATGCCCCTGTCCAATTGGGCCTTGGTCGTCCAGCAACTTGCCATCCATTTTGAAGGGCGTCTTAAACTTGACCTGAGCATTGAAAATGACAACCTTGCTGTTGAAAAGAAAAAATGACACAGTTTATTGAACTTAGCCTCCGACCTCATAGTTCTATCGACTATTTGACTCCGGATGAATTAGAGCAAATTAATCACAGACTCTACTTTAAGATTAGGGGAAGGGTACTAAGGCGCTATTATATTTACGCCTATTTCTCTAATGATCCACCTTGTAAAGTTCATGAACTTTACTGCCCGCTTTTTTTAGACCATGTCAAGTTGCTTTATATTAATTTTTTACTTACCTTTGTGGTATAGTTAATGAAGCTGTATCAAGTCAGTTTAGCAGACCTGTTTTTTTAGCCTTTCTTTGTAAGACTTTAAGAATTCTTCGCTACGCTTGCCTGATCATCATAAGAGCATTTTTTTATTTTTTTCACTTTTTAATTTTTTCTAATGAATATTTTTGTTGCAAAGTTGAATTTCAGCACACAATCTGCTGATCTACAGGAAGTCTTCGAAGCCTACGGCATAGTAGATTCCGCAAAAGTTATAACCGATCAATTTTCTGGCAAATCCAAAGGCTTTGGTTTTGTAGAAATGCCTAACGACGACGAAGCACTGAAAGCGATTGAAGAACTGGACCAAAGTAGTTTAGATGGCAATACCATCGTAGTGAAAAAAGCAGAACCTCGTGAAAATCGCGGTGGCGGTGGTTTTAATCGTAGCGGCGGAGACCGCAGAGGTGGCGGCAACTATGGCGGCGGCGGTGGTTACAACCGAAACAGATATTAATCTTTTATAGATTTATACTGCAGCAAAGCCTCTTTCAAAGTATATTTTTGAAAGGGGCTTTTATTTTTTCTCGGTTTTAAATAGAATGCTGATTAACTGCTTATTGTAATAACATCAGCACATTAACTTACAGCAATTCTGCCCTTCTCTTTGTTTTTAATAGCTTCTGGGATTTCAAAATCCTGCGCAAAAAAATTGAACTGCGCTCTGACAATTAGCGTTCGTTGTCTCTTCTCAAATCAACAATAGCAAGAACGGATAAGAGTGGGCAGGTGAGTTGGGCTTATCTTGCTATCTAATTTAATTTAATAGATTAAAAATAATGATTTTATAAATATAATATCCTATAAAATTAGTGGTATTGTCGCTTCAGTGCTAAGAATTGGCTACCCCCAAAAATGGCTACCGCTGCTTTTATTGATTTTCTCCTACAAAATTAAACATTTTAGTACTTTTTCTGCCGCAATAGTTGTATCTTTGTAAAGAATCTTTCGTTATTGTTCCAGTCCTTCCCCAGTCTTTTTTTCAAAAACTTTTATCACACAAAGCCCCTTTTGCATGAATTGTTTTTCGGTAATTCGACCCGAAGCGTCCTCGTTTCGCTACGGATTGTGAAATAAGGTATTGAATATATTATGCATAATACTGTCTGGCGCATTTCTAAAATGTGCTAGACTTATTTGGCTACAAAATCTTTATTCCATAACTAAATTCACAATGCAATTGTTTACCACAAATCATTGGTTTTCAGAATATTTCAAAATGATCAATGGTTAATTTTTAATGGCTTATGAACTTTCTTATAACACAAAACAATTCGTTTTCCTTATGATGAAATGCTTATTCTACCCAAAATCCGATTGCTCCTTTCGGGCAGTTTTTTTGCTACTTCTTGCGCTCTTGTTGAATCTACCACTACATGTTTTTAGTCAAAATTGTACTGCCGATGCAGGCAGCCTCGTAGGGCAACAGATTTGCTTTCAAAGCACAAAAGTGACGCTCACTGCCACGCCCAAAGGGGATGCCATAGTGCCCGATTCTTTTCAGGTGCGCTATGTACTGACCTCCGGTGAAGCACTGGTGATCGAGCAAGTCAATACGGAAGCAGCTTTTGATATTGAAAGTATGCCAAGTGGGCTTTATACGATCCATACGCTGGTATTCGATACTGCTACGCTGAATTTGAGTACGATCCAGCTTGGTACGACCACCGGCAGCGATGTCAATGCCCTATTGGTACAAGGCGGCGGCAATATCTGTGGATCACTTGATGTGACTGGCGTAAAATTCCGATTCGGTGGCTGTGAACCCACACCGAACTGCCTTGCTGAAGCAGGTACGCTGGTGGCAGCAGATAGCGTTTGTTTGGGAGATAGCGCTATCGTCTTGACTGCTACAGTGGGCGAAATGCCAACAGTGCCCAATGGCTACCAGATAGCTTATGTACTAACCACAGGAGATAGCTTGGTGATTCAAACCCTTGATACGGTGCCAAGTTTTTCGGTGGATACTACCGGGCGTTTTGCTATTCATACTTTAGTGTACGATTCCACTTTGGATTTGAGCCTCGTGCAACTCGGCGTGACAACCGGATTCGATATAAATGACTTGCTGGTGCAAGGTGGCGGAGAGATTTGTGCGGCATTAGATGTAGAAGGGGCTGTTTTTAATATTTCAGCTTGCGAAGAGGAGAACCCTTGCCCCATTGATGCAGGTACGCTCGTGGCTGATGCGGGAGCTTGCTTGGATAGCACAGGCACTGTGGCGCTTACGGCAACTGAAGGCGAAGCCCCTACCCTGCCCTCTGGGTATCAAGTGGCGTATGTGCTCACTTCAGGTAGCAATTTGGTGATACAAGCCCTTGATAGCATTCCAAGCTTTATCGTGGATACCACCGGGCGCTTTACCATTCATACCCTCGTATTCGATTCTACTTTAAATTTGACTTCAATCCAATTGGGGGTGACCACCGGAAGCGACGTAAATGCGCTGCTCGTGCAAGGGGGTGGCACTATTTGTGCAGCATTAGACCTGGAAGGTGCCGTGTTTAATATTTCAACCTGTGAAGACGAGGAGCAGTGCCCCGCCAATGCAGGCACTTTGCTCGCCGTTGAAGGGCTCTGTTTAGAAGATAGCACCGTCACGCTGACTGCCATCGTAAACGAGGAACCTACCGTACCGGAAAACTTCCAAGTACTGTACATCCTCACTTCGGGCGATAGCCTCCTCATCCAGGCGATAGACAGCATCCCAAGTTTTACAGTAGATACCACAGGGCGCTTTACCATTCACACCTTGGTGTACGATTCTACTACCCTCAATTTGGATAGCGTCCTTATTGGTCAAACAAGTGGTTTTGATATCAACGCCCTTTTGGTGCAAGGTGGCGGCGAAATCTGTGCAGCTTTGGATGTAGCGGGTGCCACTTATGATTTGATGACTTGCGAGGAATTCTGCCCAGCCAAAGCCGGTACGCTGCTGGCTACTGAAGGGATTTGTATCGAAAACGACAGTACGGTATTGTTGACCGCTACGGTGGAAACCGCGCCTACGGTGCCAGAGGGCTACCAAGTGTTGTACGTGCTCACTGCTGGCGATGCCCTTGTTATCCAAGCAGTGGACACCATTCCAAGTTTCACTGTGGATACGATGGGGATTTTCACCATTCACACGCTGGTGTATGACACTGCTACGCTGGATCTGAATCTGATCGTACCCGGACAAACCACTGGCACTGAGTTGAATAGATTTCTGGTGCAGGGCGGCGGTGCGATCTGTGCGGCATTAGATGTGGAAGGCGCTCGTTTTATTGTGTTGGATTGTGACTGTCCCATTTTCCCGGGTAAACTGGCCAAATACGATGAGGAAGATCCTTGTTTGCGAAATGAAGACGTATCGCTCATTGCAGAAGTCTGGACGGCACCGATAGCGCCCGAAGGCTACCAAACAGCGTATATTCTCACCAGCGGCGATAGCCTGGTGATCGAAGCGATAGCAAACTATCCTTCCTTTGTGGTACAGGATACGGGAGTTTATAGAATTCATATTTTGGTATATGACTCCGCCTCGGTTGATTTGGATACCCTGATCGAATTTGGTATTACAGAAGCCCTGGATTTGGATACGCTTTTGGTGCAAGGCGGCGGCAGCATTTGTGCATCCTTAGACCTGATGGGCGTTCGTTTTCACGTCATAGCTTGCGACTGTAAAGCCGATGCCGGCATCATTTCCCCTACGCGAGTCAATTGTATTCGGCCAGCATCAACCCAGCTTTTAGTAGCCGCCGAGGCTATTCCCCCTGTTGTGCCTTCAGGATTTGATTTGGTTTATCTGCTTAGCGCAGGAGATGCCAAAGTCATTGAACAAATAGGCACTGGGCTTTCCTTTACGGTGGATCGAGCTGATAATTTTACGATTCATCCTTT
This sequence comes from uncultured Saprospiraceae bacterium, assembly GCA_964526645.1. GTDB lineage: Bacteria > Bacteroidota > Bacteroidia > Chitinophagales > Saprospiraceae > JADJNW01. The sequence goes on along the minus strand of CAZGJN010000021.1, from coordinate 58,812 downwards.
TGTTTACAATCCAAGTACTTTGAGTTTGGACAGCATTGTACTTGGAGAAACAACCATTTCTGAATTGGATACCCTGATCGCACAAGGCGGCGAAGACTTGTGTACGGCGCTTGACCTGGATGGTGCTCGTTTTATTGTGCAACCTTGTGATGATTGTGGAGCAGTGGCAGGTGTCCTTGCGGGCCCGAGCGAACCTATCTGTATTTTTGGCGGCGCGAATCGTTTTAATTTTACTGTAACTGCAGCTCCTTCGATACCAATTGGTTATACAGTGGCGTTTGTATTGACCTTCGGCGATAATTTAGTGATCGAGCAAATCAACGCCACACCGAACTTTACCGTAAGACGACCCGGCATTTACAGAGGGCATATTTTGGTGTACAATCCTGCTACTTTAGATTTGAATACGATCCAGTTTGGTGTAACAACTGGTGCTGAGATAAATGCCCTGCTCATTCAGGGAGGTGGGACGATCTGCGCAGCACTGGATATAAATGGCACTGTGGTCACAGTAGAAGATTGTAGCAGGACAGATGTAAATGCTTTCCCCAACCCAACCACGGATGACTTGATGATCAGCTTGCCAAGATCACAAAATGCAGGGCGAATCAGCATAGAAATGTATGACATGAGTGGCAGCCTCCTCACAGAATGGCAATACCCTGGCGGTACAGAAAGTGCTACACTCAATATTTCACCTTTCATCCCTGGCATGTACTTTGTAAAAGTGAAATACGATCAGCAATTGATGCAACAAATTCAAGTTGCTAAGGCAAAATAATACCCGTTTTAATTGATGAGGGCGCACTGAATATATTGTGAATTAAATTTTATAACCTGGTCTGGCGCATTTCTAAAATGTGCCAGACTTATAGGATTCCAAAATATTTACGCCTTCTCTTTTCAAATTTGCTATTAATTACTTTATAGCCTATTCTTCAAAACCTGCGGCTACGTCCTTCATTGAAGTAGCCGCTTGTTTTTTTGAGCCCCAAAGAGCTAAAATTTTGTTAAAAACCCTTTTTTACATTTTTCTGCTTAAACCCTATCTTTATCCTTCAGTCTATATCAACAAACAACATAATTTTTTACCAAAAAAGCAATTCAATATGAAAATCAAAACAACGACGAGCCTCCTGGCGCTTGCAGTCTGCCTCAGCTCTATTTTTACGCTTACCAATTTTACAAACCCTGATGCGAATTTTCCACCGAGATGGGAAAAACTGGGTGCTAAAAAAGTAAACTACACCCTGGACAGAGATGAAATCATCGTCACCGCTAATGAAGGATTATTTGATGCCCTGAAAATTATCGTAAAAGGTGGTGCAATCAACCTGCACAAGGTTGTCATTCACTTTGGCAATGGCGACACCAAAGAAATCGAAGCAAATGCCAAAATACCCGCCGGTGGGAGTTCTCCTGTGATTGACCTGCCCGGCAACAATCGGATCATCCAAAAAGTAGTGTTTTGGTATGATACAAAAAACTATGCTAATAAAAAAGCCGTAGTACAACTCTGGGGCAGGCACTAAAATTTATTGCCCCTCAGATTTTGATATATGGCTTTTTGATAAGATTATTGCAATCAAAATAAGGAATCGAAATATGGAGCGATGCTTCTTCTTCGATTCCTTTTCCTTTTTGCTAAAATAATGACAAGATGAAGCAAATAGATACGATCATCTTCGATCTGGGAGGTGTACTGATAGACTGGAATCCGGTGTATGTATTTCGGGAAGTTTTTGAAGAAGAAGCTGAAATGCACTATTTCCTGACAGAAGTTTGTTCGCCGGAGTGGAACATCCAGCAGGATGCGGGTCGCCCTTTGGCAGAAGCCACGGAGCTCCTGGTGACGCAATTTCCTGATTATGAGCCTCAAATAAGAACTTACTACGGGCAGTGGCGCAATATGCTCGGCGGTGCCATCGAAGAAACTGTGGAAATTTTGGAGGCCCTGCGAAAAAAAAACTCCCATCGTTTGCTGGCGCTCACCAACTGGTCGCATGAGACTTTTCCTACTGCCTTGGATTTATTCCCTTTTTTGCATTGGTTTGAGGGCATTGTGGTATCCGGCGAAGAAAAACTCATCAAGCCCGACCGGCGCATCTACGAGCTTTTGATCCATCGCTACGATGTAAAACCACAACACGCTATTTTTATTGATGACAATCCTCACAATGTGGAAGGTGCCAAGGCGGTAGGGCTGCACGCCATTCGCTTCGAATCACCCCAGCAATTGAGCGCTTTTTTGAAAGCAAATCAGATTCTATAAGCGTAAGAAACGTCTCCTGTTGAAAGAAAATGCCTCCTGCTCCACCATCATCAGGCCTGTTTTTCATTTACCGGACAAGTGCTGATGCCAACCAAGGCATACAGTGGGCAAAAACGCACTACGCTCGTCAGTACAAAAATACCCGCCAGTACCAGTAGCACGATAGCAAGCACGCCGGTGATGATTTTGGTGAAAAACAACACAGCGATCACTGCTGCAACCAAAAGGCGTACGCTGCGATCGGTAACACTCATATTCTTTTTCATAGATAATAGAATTTTTATGGTATAAATGATTGTATCAAATAGCCAATTCCCACGGCAATAGCCAAACAGAGCAAACAAACCAGCAGGAATTTAGCGATTTTTATTTTCATTGTTAAAACTTTGAATCAAAGGTAGCCCAATTCGGAAACTGTTTCAGTGATAAAAGTCACTGACTGGTACGTCAAAATCACAAGGCGAGATCAAGTCATTGCAAATACCAATAGGCTTCTTACAAAACAAAAAACGCCAAAGAATTGCTCTTTGACGCGCTGCAGTTTATTCTAAAAAATGCGGGTTATATCAATATTCGATCATCAGCCCTATGCTCGGAATAACCGTTCCCTGTGGATCTTGTATAGTTTTGAGGAGGTAGCGCTGCTGATTGCGCGGCGCATCTGGATTTACGATGATCCCCTCGCCAATCGGGCGATTGTTTTCATCCAACGGACGATCCAAGATGAGTTGATCTATATTCACTACGCTATTGAGCGCATTTTCAATATCGAGATAGACGTTCAGGCTCCATTTTTTATAAAACCATTTTTTATCTATCCGTATATCAATAAAATTGCTGGTATTCAGGCGGGTAGTGTTCAAGCGATCATAATCAGGAATACCACGACCATTCACATCCCAGTTTTCCACCAAGGCTGATTCATCGGCAAATGGCGTAAAGGGCAGCCCCGATTGCACGCGCCAGTTGATGCCTACCTCCCAATCTCTTTTGAATTTTTTGCCCATGGTCAGGCTTAGGATATGCCGCGCATCCCAGGAAGAGGGTGCAAATTTGCCATTTTTATCCTGAAATTCGCTCCAACCCAGCGTGTAAGCAGCAATGCCATAAAAACCCTTGTACAAGCGTTGCTGAAACAACAATTCCAAGCCGTAGCTACGCCCTTCCGAGGTGGGCACCGCCGGTTCATTGCCGATCACGCCAAAGTTACCGCCCAAATTCGCCAGGCTCACGCTGTCGCGCAAAAGAAATGGATAATTGCCCCAATTTTTGTAATAGCCTTCTATCGTAATTTTAGAACTGCTGGCAGTATTGAGTTCAAATCCGGCTACAAGGTGCTGATTGCGAATGTATTGAATCTTATTATTTTTATTTACAAAAACGCCGTCTTCCTGATATCCCAAAATGGTGTAAGGTGGCAATTGGTAATAAATACCGGTGTTGAAATTGAAGGAAAATCGTTCAGAAAAAGCGTACGCCACTGACAAACGCGGAGAAAACTGCTCCAGCGGATTGGACATCTCCGCCGAATAATCGTTGGCATCCATGCGTAATCCAGCAGAAATGACGAGGCGTTCTTCTAAAAATTTACGGCTCAACTGCGCAAACAGCGCATACTTACTCATGTCCAATTCCGAAAAATAATCTATGGTTTGCGAACCCGCCGAAGTAAAAATGCGGTTGAAGGTACGATTATTGTATCTGGCGAATTCGTAGCCCACACCGTAGTTCAATTTGTAATCGCCCATGCGCAAGGTATTTTCGATGCGGAGTTTGTTCTCGATTTCTTGCGACTTGTAGCGCAGCGTCAAATTATCTTCCGAGCTTTTGTCGTTGCGGAGGTACTTCTCTGATTCGTTGTTGAGCATACTGCGGCTGAGCACCACCGTCCAGTAGCCATTGGTGTTGTAATGTTTATAAACCAAGCCGTTGGTGTAATTCCATTGCGGTGCTTCCGGTAGTTGTTCGAGTATAAAGCGTTGATCTTCCGTTTCATCCGCATCCAGGTTCAATTCAAACTGATCAATTGCGCCTAAGCCAATGAAGGTCAGCTCGTTTTTGTTATCAATTTTATACTTCACTTTGGCTTGAAAATCATTGTAGGTTGGTAGAAATGGCAATTCGAGCAGTTGAAATAAAAATTGTAAATATGAGCGCCGCGCCGACACCAGGAAGGTCGCCTTTTCACCAATGGGGCCTTCCAGCGTCAAGCCGATATCCGTCGCACCTACCATGAAAGTGCCGCCGATACGATCATCGCGCCCGTCGCGCTGGCTGAAATTGAACACTGAACTTAGCGAATTTCCCCGATTGGCTGGAAAAGCGCCACTAAAAAAATCCACTTCGCGGATAAAATTCACATTGATCAAACCCACCGGACCACCCGATGCGCCCTGTGTAGCAAAGTGATTGATGGTTGGTACTTCCACTTCATCTAAGTAAAAGCGATTTTCATTTGGTGCGCCGCCCCTGATAATCAAATCATTGCGAAAAGAAGCCGTGCTGGTTACGCCAGGCAGGGATTGTACCACTTTGGAAATATCGCGGTTCGCGCCAGGGTTGCGCTGGATTTCTGCCACGCCAATGGTACGCAAAGACACTGGGCTTTCTTCGGTTTTGCGGAAGGGCGAAGCCTGCACCACTATCTCTTGCAAGGTTCGAGAAGACACTTCCATTTCAATGTTGACCTCCGCCGGGCGGTTGTTGGTCACCTGAATTTCGTAGATTGTCACATCATTAAAGCCGATATAGCTTGCTTTCACATTGTACAAACCAGGCTTGAGCCCACTGATTTCATAGCTGCCATTTTCATCAGTGGTAGCGCCTTTATCTGTTCCTTCCACCAGCACATTGGCAAATAAAATGGCTTCGTTATTGATTTTGTTGGTGATGCGCCCCTTGATCGTGCCGCTTTGCGCAAAGAGCGATGAAAATATCAATAAAAACAGGGTGATGCTCACAAGAGCGTTTAGAAATCGCATGATAATAAGAGTTAAGTTTATTTTAATTTTGAAGTTTTTAAAAAACTAAAATTACGATTTCGTAACAAAAAGCTTTTTTAAAGGTTTTCAAATACTGCAATATTTTTTCAAAAAAAGTGGACTACCTGGATTGCAGCAAGTGCTGCGTGCTTTGCAAAATTTTATCCAGCAATTATTTGTGGATTGCCTTATTTTTACTGCAAAGACAAAAACCATGCGCTGGACACTTGGATTACTCATTTTCCATTTATCATTTGCTTGTTTATACGCACAAGAAGCTACCGAACCCCAACATACTTTTCACCTCAAGCTGGGTGGGGGTTTTGGCTTGCAAACAGTGCGCGACGATGCCATGTCGCCTTTGCAGTACGACGGAATACAAGGCGCTTTTCAGGCTGCCGCAGAATGGCATCGCCCCAAAAGCTTATACCGAATGGATGGCTTGTTTTGGCTGGGCGAAACTTCTGCCGCCAGTGGTGGCACCACGGAAAACTATACTTTTGCGGTGAACGGCAGCTATTTGTATCGCATCAGCGCAACAGAGTCCCGTTGGCAATGGCGTGCAGGCGCAGCCCTTACCACCTGGGGCAGCTTTCGGGAGCATTTGTCTTTGATTAACTCTGATTTTTTCTACGATTTATTTTTTTCGCTGGGGCCTTCGGCTATGGTGGAACGAGAATTCCGTTTTTTCAAACGCGATTGGCTCGTCAATTGGCAAGTCACGATTCCGGCGCTCACCTACGGCGTTCGTCCGAATTATTCCGGGCTGGAAGTAGCGCCACCCGATGAAAACGGTTTTCAGGGTTGGAAAGACGCACAGTTTGGCTCTTTCAATATTTTGCAAAATGTAAAATCGCAGATCGAATTGGCGTATCCCTTAAAAAATGGCAATCGCCTGGGGATAATGTATTATTGGGATTTTTTCAAATCTGACCTAAAACCACACACGGTGAAGCAAGTAATGCAATCTGTGCAATTTAATTTGCATTTTAAATTTTAAATCAGGTGGATACGGTTGAGAACGTTAATCGCTCTACCTTCTCTACTTTTTTAACCTCTTGACCCCTCTAAACTTTCAACTTTCCAGATTATGAAAAATACAATCATCTTGCTTTTTATTACCTTCTCTTTTGTTTCCTGCGAAGCCATTTTATTTGAAGATGACCCCAAAACCGATCCGGTGGCTACATTTGAGGCGCTCTGGAAAGAAATAGACGAAGGCTATTCTTTTTTTGAGTATAAAAATATCAATTGGGACAGCGTTTACAACGTGTATCGCCCGAAAGTAAAGTCGAATACCAACGTGCTGGAACTGTACGAGATCATGTCGGATATGCTCTTTACCTTGCGAGACGGGCACGTCAACCTCGAAGCGGGCTTCAATCGCTCGCGCAACTGGGAGTGGTTTTTAGGCTATCCACCCAATTTTGACGAAGACCTGCTGCAACGCAACTACTGGAAAGACGAGCAATGGTACACGGGCGCACTTGTTCACACTGTGATTGACAGCACAATTGGTTATGTGCGTTACGGCAGTTTTGGTTCGCGCATCAGTGAAAGCCAGATTGATTTGGTGATCGCTCGTTTTGAAAAAGCAAAAGGCATCATCCTTGATTTGCGCGACAATGGCGGCGGATTTAGCCATCTGCCCTTACTACTTGCCTCGCGTTTTACAGACAAGCGACGCCTGGGCTATACTTTTGTGGTAAAAAACGGCCCTGCACATAATGATTTTTCTGAACCAGTAGAAGTGTATGTAGAACCCGGAGGCGAACGCCAATTCACTAAGCCAGTGGTCATCCTCACCAATCGAATGTGCTACAGCGCTACCAATTTCTTCGTCGCTATGATGCAAAGTTTTCCAAATGTAAAAATCATTGGCGACCAAACCGGCGGCGGCGGCGGCACCCCTGTGAGCAGTGAATTGCCTAACGGCTGGATCGTGCGCTACTCTTCGACCCAATCCTTCACGCCGGATGGTTTCAATATCGAAGGCGGCATCCCACCCGACATCAAGGTGGATATGAGCGAAAGTGATCGTCAGAAAGGCAAGGATACGATTCTGGAGCGTGCCATTGCAGCATTGAAATAAAAAACCATGAATTTTAAAACTCATCGGTTTGATTAGCATTAAAAGTGCAAAAGGAAATCCTGCTCTAATTCAGCCGATACGCCACGCCCATTTTCACCAGTTCGGCTACGAAATCGTTGTTAGCCAGCACTTTGCGTTCGCGGGCAGCCATGCTGAGTTTGAGGCGCTGGGTGTTGTCGAGTAGTTCCATTTTGAGGCGGTGCTGCCCTTTGTAGCGTTGGCAGAGTGCGTCGAGTTTTTCTATAAATTCTACCGAGAGGGTTTCTACTTGTAGCTTGAGGGTGATGGATTGCGTGAGGGTTTCGCCGACACCTTCGAGGAGTTTCACTTCAGTCGGTTTGAATTCCAAATCGGCATTGTCGCCCCAGCCGCGTTTGAAGCTGCCTTTAAAAAACAGGGCTTTGCCTTCTTCGAGCAAGTGTTTAAATTTTTGATAGTCTTCGCCAAAAAGCTTAAACTCCAGGTTGCCATTGTAATCTCGGATTTCAAAAATGCCCCAGCCATTGCCATTTTTACTGACCATGTGCCGAGCTTTGATGACAAGCCCTGCCAATTGTAATGAAGGTCTGCTTTTATAATCTTCTATCGCATCTAATGAACAAGTTATAAAGTTTTCAATTTCAACTTTATAATCATCCAGCGGATGCCCCGTGATGTAAATGCCCGTCACTTCTTGTTCTTTTTCAAGCATTTCGAGTAAGCTCCAGCGCTGACAATCGGGCAAGGCAGGCTCTGTGAGCATGACTTCGTCTTGGGCATCTCCAAATAGCGATACCGAAGCAAATGCTTTTTGCGATTGATAAGCCGCGCCGTATTTCAGGGCATGTTCAATCAAGGATTCATATTTTTCGCTGGGAGCGAAATATTGCGCCCGATGGGCATTTTCAAAACAATCAAACGCCCCGCCGTAGCCCAAACTCTCCAGCACGCGCTTGTTGATGGCTTGCAAAGGCAATCTTCGTGTGAGATCAAAAATACTGGTGAATAGCCCATTTTTCTTGCGTTCTTCCAGAATAGCTTCCACTGGGCCTTCGCCTACACCCTTGAGCGCTGCCATACCAAAGCGGATTTGCCCTTTTTTATTTACCGAAAAATTCGACACACTTTCATTAATGTCGGGACCAAGCACCGCCAAGCCCATGCGTTTGCACTCTTGTAAGAAGAAAGTAACATCAGATATGTTATTTTTATTATGTGTAAGCACCGAAGCCATGTATTCTGCAGGATAATGCGCTTTTAAATAGGCGGTTTGGAATGCGACAAAGGCATAGCAAGTGGAGTGCGACTTGTTGAAAGCGTATGAAGCAAAGGCTTCCCAGTCTTTCCAGACCTTTTCGAGAATTTTCTCCGGATGCCCATTTTTCTTGCCGCCTTCTATAAATTTTGGATACATCGCGTCCAACTCTGCTTTGAGTTTTTTACCCATTGCTTTGCGCAGTTTATCGGCTTGACCTTTTGAAAAACCCGCTAACTTCTGCGAGAGCAACATGACTTGCTCCTGATAAACAGTAATTCCGTAGGTATCTTTCAAATACTCTTCCATATCCGGCAAATCGTAGGTAATCGGCTCACGCCCGTGCTTGCGCGCGATGAAATTAGGGATGTATTCCAATGGTCCCGGGCGATATAAGGCATTCATAGCAATCAAATCCTCGAAGGTCGTAGGTGCAAGTTCTTTCATGTACTTCTGCATACCTGAACTTTCATACTGGAAAATCGCCACCGTTTCGCCGCGTTGGAAGAGTTGATAGGTTTTTTCGTCATCGAGCGGAACAGCATCCATATCAAGCTTTACCCCACGATTTTCTTCAATCATCTGCACCGCATCTTTTATGATGGTGAGGGTTTTCAAGCCCAGGAAGTCCATTTTCAATAGCCCAGCGCTTTCGGCAACGCTGTTATCGAATTGGGTCACGAGCATATCTGCTTCCTTATCCACTTTTACGGGAACATATTTTGTAATTTCATCCGGTGTAATAACGACCCCACAAGCATGAATCCCGGTATTGCGAATAGAGCCCTCGAGTTTTTTGGCGGTACGAATCATGTGCCCGATTTCATCATCGCCTGCTGCCAACTGCCTGAATTTGTAGGCTTTGTCTAATTCTTCACTATTCAAATCCTGTTTTAGCTTATCATCCACATCGTCTTTAGCGAGTACTTTTTTCAAACTTGCTTTCAGATGCGAAGGAAAAGTTTTGGCAACTTTGTCCACTTCAGGCAGCGGAATGTTCATCACGCGCCCTACATCGCGCAGGGAAGACTTGGCAGCCATCGTGCCGTAAGTCACAATTTGCGCCACTTGGTTGCGCCCATATTTTTCAATCACATAATCAATGACTTTATCGCGACCTTCATCGTCAAAATCAATATCAATATCGGGCATGGACACGCGTTCAGGATTCAAAAATCGCTCAAACAGCAAATCATATTTAATCGGATCCACATTTGTAATGCCAATACAATACGCCACTGCCGAACCCGCCGCCGAACCCCGCCCTGGACCAACCGAAACGCCCATCTGCCGCGCCGTGTTGGTAAAGTCTTGCACAATCAGGAAATAGCCTGGATAACCGGAATCGGCGATGACCTGCAACTCAAAATTCAAGCGCTCTTCGATGTCCGGGGTGATCGTACGGTAGCGTTTTCGCGCCCCCTCAAAAGTGAGATGCCGCAGATAACTATCCTGGCTATCAAAGCCTGGTGGGATCGGAAACGCCGGAAGCAGCACGTCGCGGCTCAAATTCAGGGTTTCGATTTTATCAAAAATCTCCATCGTGGCATCCACTGCGTGCGGCACATCGCGGAAGAGATTGCTCATTTCGGTTTGGGTCTTAAAATAAAAATCCGCACTCGGGAAACGGAATCGTTTTTCATCCTCCAGCAGCGCCGCAGTGTTGATACACAAGAGAATATCGTGCGGTTGCCAATCCTCTTCGTTTACATAATGCGAATCGTTGGTGGCGATGACTTTGATATTATATTTTTTCGCAAATTTCAATAATTGCTGATTCACATCCTCCTGGCTCACACCCAAGCCATCAATATTTTCCATGCCTCGATGGCGTTGCAACTCAACATAAAAATCCTCGCCGAACAAATCAAGCCACCAGCGCAGTTTTTCCTCCGCTTCATCGAGTTTGCCGCGCAAAATTGCCTGTGGAATTTCCGCCCCGATACAGCAACTCGTTGCCACCAAGCCCTCGTGGTATTTTTCAATCAATTCCTTATCAATCCTGGGATATTTGCCATACAAACCGTCCATAAAGCCCAGGGAACAGAGCTTGGAGAGGTTTTCGTAGCCTTGCTTGTTTTTTGCCAACAATAATTGGTGGTATCGTACGTCCTCCTCCCCTCGTGAGCGCAAAAAGGTTTTGCGATGCCGGTCTTCGACAAGGTAAAATTCACAACCGACGATAGGCTTCAGGTCTCGCTTTTTAGCCTCCGAAACAAACTTGAAAGCACCAAACATATTGCCGTGGTCGGTGAGCGCTACGCCCTTCTGTCCATCCGCAGCAGCTTTGTCCATCATCGCCCCGATATCGGAGGCACCATCGAGCAATGAATATTGTGTGTGGCAATGTAAGTGTACGAATTCCATAGTTGGGTGATGAGGGAATTGGGTAATTGGGTGATTTCCCGCTACCCTTGTCCCTCTGCTTTATACATAAAGTTACGGAAAGTGATTGAAAAGAAAACGAAAAGTTTTAAACAAAAGGTGTGGAGAAAAAGAAAGACTTAGTTGAAAACAACTTCGTGGCTCATTTTTTCTGCGTTTATTAGGATAAGTACTGTACGACAATAAATGCACTCGCAAGCTGCTCAAATATATCGGATCAGATAGTCATTAAGATTTTGAAAGTGGATGTGCTGCTTTTCCTTGGAATGGGAATTGATAGAAAAAATGCAATGATATTGGTGAGTTACCCAATAAAGGCTCAGCATATTATTGTATTGTTTGGCTGAGCATTTCGCAAATTTTCATTCCTTTCTTGTAAAAACTTTTAATCGTTTCTGATGGCAGGAGCGTTTGGGCTTTGTAAAAAATGAGAAAATAGTTGCATCCCTCCAACGACCATTCCCGCTCCACAGTGAAAAACTTCAACACATCTTCGTTCATGGTGGCGCGGATATACTCCTTATCTTCACCTTTCAGCCAATAGTGCTCCGAAAACTTCGGAAATGCTTCAAAATCAATATCTTTCGATAAGCCTAACCATTCTCCTAACTTATCAAAAACTGTTTCGGGTTTCATCCAAAAGTGAGGTAAGCCCAACTTCTTGGAGTGCATAAAAAAAACCGTTTGTTTGAAGGTAGCGGCGCTTTTGCCCGTGCTCACGGTGTAGCGATAGTCGAAAATATTTACCTCTGTTTCCAACATGTCATCTTTTTTGTGGATGACGTTGGTTATTTTTTTGCTGCCGCCGATTTTAAAAAGTTTGAAATCTCGCAATAATTCAATCAAACCCCATTCATCGTTGAGATGGAATTGCATATTCAATTCAAAGGCTGCTCTTTCGAGTGACAAGGTCCGCTTCAAGGTTTTTACTTTTTGGGGCTCAGGCTGCATGGTGCTGGATGTAATAGCTGGCATCTCTAACCGTTACAATCGAATTGGCTTCTTCTTCCGTCAAATATACATTAAAATCATTTTCAATAGCGGCGATTAAAAGTAGCATATCAACAGTATCCAAATAAAGGTCATCTTTCAAGCTTGTGAATGGATGAATGCTGGAATGGGGTATACGACAGATGCCGCTGATCAAATGAATGACCCGATCTTGAGTGGTATTGGCAGTGACCATGATTATGAATTTGTTATAGCGAAAAAACTTCACCGAGGTAAACAACGCTTGTTCGTCGCTTATCGTTTTTTGAGGCAGGCAATTTTTTTATAAATTTATTTGAAAAATAGCAGATACTGTACTTTTAAACTATCTTTTTCAAGCGTATTTGGCTCTTGTTTGCTTGCACAGAGGTGTAAATTTTTACGACCGCAAAACGTTTTTTTCTGGAGCACCAAAATACCGGTAGCCGATTTTTTGAAAAAAGCGCCATGGATCAAACAATTCATCCCCAATTTTTTACAATTCATTTTTCTAGTTTTCCAATTGAATAAACTCGGGCTTGTCTTCAGGAAAAATATCCTCAATATTTGTATCATAAACGATAAAAAAGAGAAATTTATCGAAAAATAATTAAAGAGTGTTGATTATCTGAACAGCGTTCAATAAATTTGCATTGTAAATCAAAATCGCGAATCTAAAATCGTAATTCGTACCTCAAAATGGGCATTGCAGAACGGAAAGAGCGGGAAAAACAGGAAATGCGCGAGCGCATCATCGAAGCGGCGACCGAAGTATTCGCGGAGGAAGGCTACGAAAAAACCTCCATTCGCAATATCGCAGAACGCATCGAGTACAGCCCCGGCACGATTTACTTGTATTTCAAGGATAAAAACGAAGTGTTGTTTGCTATCCACAAGGTTGGATTCGATCTTTTACGCCAGGCAATGTTCCCTTTACAAGCCATTGCCAATCCGCTGGAACGCCTCCACGCCATCGGCGAAGTGTACATGCGCTTTTCAATGGAGCATCCGCAGCACTACAACCTGATGTTCGTGCTCATGGCACCGATGGAGGTACTCGAAGAGCATAAGCCCTGGCACAGCGGCGAGGAAGCATTTGCTTTTCTGGAAAACACAGTGCAAGAGTGCATAGACAAAGGCATGATTCATGCTACTTCTGCCAAAGATTATGCCTTTTATTCCTGGGCTTTTCTGCATGGCTTGGTGATGCTGAACAACAGTTGCCGCGTGCGTGTGATGGAACAAAGCGACGAAGAAAATCAAGATATGATGCAACGCGCTCTAATTGAATGGATTAAAATGATTCAACATAATTGAGCATTGCCAGAAGAGCAAAAAATTTTAAAAGCACAATAAACAGCGTTCATAAAATAAACAACTAATGTTATGAGAATCATCCGCATTTTTTTCATCATCGTGCTGCTTGGATGGCGTTTTTATGGTAGCGCGCAAAGTACGCTGCTCGACGGCTACATCCAGGAGGGAATCGCCAACAGCGATGTACTCAAACAGCAAAATTTCCAGTTGCAAAAAAGCCTCTACGCCCTGGAAGAAGCCAAAGGATTATTTCTGCCTTCGGTCAATCTCAACGGTACTTACACGCTGGCGGCAGGTGGTCGTTCTATCAGCATTCCGGTAGGCGATCTGATGAATCCGGTGTACGCTACCCTGAATGAACTGACGGGTATGAATCGCTTCCCGCAAATCGAAAATGTAAACGAGAATTTCAATCCGAATAATTTCTATGATGTAAAAATCCGTGCCACATATCCGATTGTTAACCAAGATATTAGATACAACAAGCAGCTCAAAGAACAGATGATTGATTTGCAACAAGTGGATATTGAAATTTATAAACAGGAACTGTCGAAAGACATCCGGCTCGCCTATTTCCGTTATTTGCAAGCTATCGAAGCCACCCGAATCTACCAGAATGCCCTGGCGCTTTTGCGCGAAAGCCTGCGGGTGAACCAAAAACTGTATGAAAACGATATGATCAATCGAACGGCAGTGACGCGCTCAGAGAGCGAAATTGTCAAAGTGGAAGCGCAATTAGCTGAAGCTCAAAACAATGTGCAAAACGCCACCGCTTATTTTAATTTCCTGCTCAATAAGCCTTTCGACACGCCGATCGCCGAAGATGAATCGTTCAAGCAAATTGGTTATGATTTTCAAACCAGCTTTGAAGGTTCGACAGAGAATCGGGACGAATTGCGCAAGCTGACCGTCGCTCAAGGGCTTAATCAAACCGCGCTAAAACTCAATGCATCCTACCAAATCCCGAAGGTGAACGCTTTCGTGGATGCCGGCTCGCAGGGTTTTGACTTTGAGGTGGGCAACGGCTCATTTTATCTCCTGGGTGGGGTTTCGATTGATCTGCCGATTTATAATGGTAACCGCAATAGGCAAAAAATCAAAATGGCAGAAATGGACGTCGCTACGGTGCAAACGCAGCGCGAGCAAGTCGCCGACCAATTGGCTTTGCAATTGAATACATCGGTGCGAGACTATCAGTCCGCCTTGCAGATTTTCAAGAGCAGCCAAGTACAAGTCGCTTTCGCAAAACGCTATTTTGATGATGTGAGCAAGCAATATCGCGAAGGGCAAGCACTTTACATCGAATACCTCGACGCTCGAAACGAATTGACGAATGCTGAATTGCAACAATCCATCAACCTTTCCAATGTCTGGCAGAAGTGGACCGAAGTGCAAAGAGCATTGGGGAAGTAGTATGAAAGTGGGGAAAGTGGAGAGGGTTGAGTTTCCACAACTCAACCTCCTCAACTCCCTCAACCTTATCAACTTTCATTTTAAAAATCAAAAATCTAATATCTAATAAAATGAAAACTCAATCTATTATCCAAATCACCTTGACTATTGCTGTGGCGGCACTCCTGTTCATTGTGGCTTGTAGCAAAAAAGAGGCACCCGAAGAGGCATTACCGCCCAACACACAGGAAGAAATCCCCGTGAAAGTAAGCACCGTTGAACAATCTACATCATCAGAAGCAGTCACTGCCACTGGTTCAGTCGAATCGGACTCCGAAGCCCGGCTTTCGTTCAAAACCGGTGGCGTGATTGACCGCATCCTCGTGGACGAAGGCGCGAGCGTGAAAAAAGGACAACTTTTGGCGAAGCTGAACCTCACCGAAATCCAAGCGCAAGTAACGCAGGCGCAAGAAAGCGTGAAAAAAGCAGAACGCGATCTGCAACGTGCGCAAAATCTTTATCGTGACTCGGTTGCAACTTTAGAGCAAGTGCAAAATGCGACCACCGCTTTGAATGTTGCCAAAGAAAATTTACAAATTGCCCAATTTAATTTGAGTTATTCTGAAATCCGCGCCCCAATTACAGGCAAAATCCTCAAAAAACTGATGAACGAAGGTGAACTCACCAATCCCGGTAACCCCGTTTTTATAATGCACGCCGCCAGCCCCAGTGATTGGGTTGTGAAGGCAGGTCTGACCGATAAGGACTTTGTGCGCTTAAAAGTGGGCGACCACGCTACGCTTACTTTCGATGCTTATCCGAACCAAAATTTTACCGCCCGCGTGAGTGAACTCCCTCAGAGCGCTGACCCCACGAGTGGCTTGTATCCGGTTGAATTTAAATTTGATACGCAGGGTAAAAAATTTACGTATGGAATGTTTGCAACGCTGAAAATTGATGGTTTAAAAAACGGCTCTTACCTCAGCGTGCCTGTAGATGCCATCATCGAAGGCAATGGCGCAAATGCCTTCGTATTTGTACCTAATGGCAACAAGGTGCAGAAAGTACCCGTACGCGTCGCCTTTATTCGTAACGACAAGGTAATGATCTCCAGTGGTTTACAGCTTGGCGCAAAAATCATCACCGATGGTTCGGCTTATCTCACGGAAGAGTCCATTATTAAAATTATAAATTAAACCGCAAAACTGCAAAATGTAAAATTCAAAAGATAAAAAGCTTCTCCTTTTGCGGTTTTACATTTTACATTCAAAAATTAATGTCGGATACCAGATTTGGAGATGCCTGACTTTTTGCAGCAATTTTTTTTGCACAACACCTGCTGTGATTGAGTTGATCTGGCATCTGGTATCTTACATCTAAAAGTCTCAAGAAATGAAAATCGCTGAATTCTCAGTCAAAAACTACCAGTTTACGCTGGTCATATTCCTCGGTGTATTGGCATTGGGTATCTTTTCCTTGCTCAGTATGCCCAAAGGCGAAGACCCAGAGCCAGTATTTCCGGGCTTTTCGGTGATCGTGGTGTATCCAGGCGCGTCGCCGAGCGATATGGAAGAGCAAGTGGTGGACCCAATGGAAAAGCGCTTCAACGAATTTGAAGACATTGACCAAATCATTTCCGACATCTCGGATGGCATTGCACTGATTCGAGTGGAATACGAGTGGGGCGTGGATGTGGACGAAAAATACCAGGAGGTAATACGCGAAGTAAGTTCCTTGCAGCGCGATTTGCCGCAAGATATTTACCGAATAGATGTATTGAAAATCTCGCCCGCAGATGTGAATATTTTCCAAATGGCAATCATCAGCGAAACAGCGAGTTATGCACAATTGGAAGAAGAAGCAGAAAAACTGACCACCGAACTGGAGAAGATTCGATCGCTCAAAAACATTGATACTTGGGGTTTTCCCGACCAACAAGTACGCGTAGAGTTGAACCTGGAAAAAATGGCGCAAATGCGCATTCCCACCAATGCGGTGATGAATGTGCTCCAAACCGAGAATTTGAACATCCCTGGCGGCAACGTGAACGTCAGCACCAAAAAATTCAACGTCAAAACCAGCGGCAATTACAAAACCCTCGAGGAAATTGAAAACACAGTCGTTTACTCTGGCAACGGGCAGGTAATTTACCTCAAAGACATCGGCACGGTGCGCATGGATTATCAGAATGAAAATCACTTGACACGACTGAACGGACACCGCGCGGTTTTTATCACCGTTTCGCAAAAAGCGGCGCAGGATATTTTTGCGGTGAACGACCAAGTGCAGCCCATATTCGATAAGTTTGAAGCGCAACTGCCGAAAAATATGGATTTTTACAAAGTTTTTGACCAGCCGACCAGTGTAAAAAACCGCTTGTCGCGCTTCGCCAAAGACTTTGCCATTGCGATCTGTTTGGTGTTGATTACCCTTTTGCCACTCGGCACACGGGCTTCGCTGGTGGTGATGATTTCCATCCCGTTGTCGCTTTCGATTGGCTTGACCCTCCTGAATTTATTCGGTTATACCCTCAACCAGTTGAGTATTGCAGGGATGATCGTTGCGCTCGGTATCCTCGTGGACGACTCGATAGTGGTGGTGGAAAACATCGAGCGCTACCTGCGCATGGGCTACCCCAAACGCAAAGCTGCGATTGAAGCCACTAAGCAGATTGGCTTGGCGGTAATGGGGTGTACGGCTACGCTGGTGTTGGCGTTCTTGCCCTTGCTTTATTTGCCCGGCAACGCCGGAGATTTTATTCGCAGCTTGCCGATGGCAGTCGTTTCGACTGTGCTTGCTTCACTAGCAGTATCTTTGACGATTGTTCCTTTCCTGTCGAGCCGAATTTTGAGCAACCATGAAAATCCTGAAGGAAACTTCGTTTTCCGCGCCTTTAAAAGAGGTATCAACGCCAGCTATGCACCACTGCTCAAGCGCGCCTTACGCTATCCCTGGTTCACGTTGGTAATTGCTGTGTTGATTTTCATTGCTTCATTGGCGCTGATTCCAGCCGTTGGTTTTAGCCTGTTTCCAGCCTCCGACCGCCCTATGTTTTTAATCAATGTAGAAACGCCACAAGGGACAAATTTGTACGAAACCGACCGCGTAGTGCGCGATGTAGAGAAGAAATTAGCTGAAAAAGAACTGATTAAATACTACGCTTCCAACGTAGGTCGTGGCAATCCGAGGGTGTATTATAATGTGATTGCCAATGAAGAAGCCGAGAATATTGCTCAGATTTTTATACAACTGCACGAAGTAGAACTCGAAGAAAAAGAAGCATTTATAGATGAGTTGCGCCAGGAATTCAAATATTATCCAAACGCGAAAATTGTAGTGCAAAACTTCGAGCAGGGACCACCCATTGAAGCGCCGATTGCCATCCGCGTTTTTGGTGAAAACCTCGACACCTTGCGCACGGTAGCTGCTCAAGTAGAGGATATGATTACCAATACTGCAGGAACGATCTACGTGACCAATCCGCTCAAAACCCAGAAAACCGACCTGGCAATCAATATCAACAAAGAAAAAGCCGCCGCCTTGGGTGTGCCGATTGCGGAGATTGATCGCACCGTGCGCATGGGTATCGCAGGATTGGATATTGGCAAATTTCGCAACGAAGATGGGGACGAATACGACATCCTGGTGACGCTGCCCAAACCCGGCAAGGCGCAGGATATGAGCGTATTTGATAAGCTGTACGTCAACAATTTAGCCGGAGTAGCCCTTCCATTGCGGCAAGTAGCCGATGTAGAATTCAAGACCTCCACCAACACCATTCGCCACTTCGACAAGGAGCGCTACGTGACCGTGACCGCGCTAGTACAATCAGGCTACCTGACCAGTGAAATCAATGCCGAACTGACCGAGGAATTAGCCAATTTCGAGTTCCCCGAAGGTTTTAGCTACAAAGTAGCGGGCGAAGTAGAAAGCCAGGAAGAGAGCTTTGCTGGCATCGGCATTATCATTTTGATCACGGTTTTCGGCTTGTTTGGCGTACTGATTTTGGAATTCAAAACCTTTAAAAGCACATTGATCGTATTATCAGTGATACCGCTGGGCTTTATTGGCGCAGTTTTGATCCTGCTGATCTTCGGTGAAACACTGTCCTTTACCGCCACCATTGGTCTGATCGCATTAGCAGGCATCGAAGTGAAAAACTCGATTCTGCTGGTGGACTTCACCAACCAACTCCGCGAGCAAGGCAGGTCCCTCATCGAGGCCATCCAGGAAGCCGGAGAGATTCGTTTCGTACCGATTTTATTGACTTCCATGACTGCTATCGGAGGTTTGATACCGCTGGTAATCGAATACAGTCCACTGTACTCGCCGCTGGCGCTAGTATTGATTGGTGGTTTGATTAGTTCGACGCTATTGTCCAGATTGGTCACACCAGTGATGTACAAACTACTGCCGCCGAAGATTGAAAAAGATACCGATTTGGTGTAATGAAATACCGGAATAATGGCGTGATGGAGTAATGTTATCAACACTTCAACATTTCAACAAAAAATACTATCCGCATTTTTCTGATGCCGGAGGTCGTGGAGGCTTCCGGCTTTTTTTGAGAAAAATTCTTTCGGCTTTGTTCGCAAAATCTGATGCGCTTGGGAGATTGACTGATTTTTCTGATTGGCAGGAATAGTTTTTTGTATTCAGCTTTCGCAAATCTCAAAGATTTACGAAATCACATCCCTACATTTGACCCAGCACCAATTTTTTCATCAAAAAAGTTCAATAAGATGCTCATGCAGAAATTGGGCTGCCAAACAACTGATGACTTGGAGCAAGTCCGTTTCAAAATGATGGCGATGCAGACGAGTTGGCTTGCATGCTGATATGCCACATCCCTCTCAGATCGCCTTCTGTGTAGCCAATGGCTTTATCCGCTGGATATAAATTTTGAATGACAGCATAGTTTTCGGATGAAAGGGTTTCTCCCAATTTGCCGTGGCATTGAGTACAAAAAGCCTGCACACCGATTGGAGCAAAAAAAGCGATTTCGCCATTTTGCAATTGCTTGACAATTGGCGCTAACGGCTGCTTGCCATCCCATTTTGACTGAAATTGATTGAAAACTTCTTGCTCCTGTGCCTGCATGGCACTGTTCGGATTGCGCGGCTTATCCGTCACCCGACGAATCGTAGCACGATGAATGTTTGACAAACTATCTGTGATTGAGTATGCAGCCAGATTGCAATATTGTATAGCATTGGGTACCCCGCCTTTTTCCAATGCTTTTTTGAGCTGAGTACTCATCGTTGCTTGGGTCATAGCCACTATTTCCAGCCCGCGTTCGCGGTACTTGGTCTCGTCCCAGTTAGATACTTTTGGCTGGTTATTGCATGCTCCCAGTCCAAGTAGCACACTTGCAAAAAAGAAGCTAAAGAGGTTTATTTTCATGGTACAGCAACCATTTTGAGTTTCAAATATCCGGAAAAATTAGGAATGGTTCTGTAATTGGAATCACATTGAAGAAACCTACCATTCAGTTGTTTCGTTTTGTACTGAAATTTCAAATTGCAGGCAGGAAGCCCCAAATGAAAAGTCGTAAGACTACCACGGCTGAATTTCCAATGCCCCTGCCCCTATGGTTTATTGCCCTCTGAACGACAAGAAATAGCCGCCCATGATGTCACCTGCTTTGTAATTAATAGCCTGATCTTGAGGATATTGTTGTTTGATAATAGCGTAGTCTTCCGATTTGATATCCTCGCCAACTTTGCCGTGGCAACTCAGGCAGTTTTTTTCAGCGAAAATAGGCACCATCAGCGCAACGGTATATTCATCTATTTGGTGGCGAACTGGCTTTAGTTCCATGCCCGAATTTTTAATTTCAACGACTTGCCGCAGGAGGAGCAATTCGATGGTATTAGGCTGATTTTCGAGGTTGCGCGGGCGTTGGCTGACGCGCCGAATGGCGATGCCGTTCAGGTTTTGCAGGCTATCGGCTACTGCCAGTCCTTTCGTGGTGCAATAAGGTAGCGCCGTTGCTACATCATTTTGCTGAAGCACTTTTTGTACCTGGCTGCTCCAGGCATCGGTAAGGGTAGCGGCGATCTGTTCACCCTGCTGAAAAAACTGGGCGGTAGCATCATCTGCTACGATTTTTTCTTGTGAATCGGCTTTGTTGTTATCTTTTTTGCAAGCCAGAAAGCTTACCAACATTGCAAAGAATAGGAATACCGCTATTTGGATTTTCATAATTTCTTGTTTTTGAGGGAACAAAAATAGGAGGTCTGCGGCATATTTGCCAGTAAAATGACGAAAATGCGATTGCGAAAAAAGAATTATTCAAAAATACCCGAAGAAAGGTAGCGGTCGCCCCGGTCGCAGATGATGCACACGATAAGCCCTTCATCAATTGTTTGGGCAAGTTTTTGGGCAGCCATTACAGCGCCCCCGCTGCTCATCCCAGCGAAGATCGCGTCTTCTTTCGCCAAGCGTCGCATCATAGTGGTGGCTTCTTCCTCCGAAACGTCAATAACCTGATCTACCCGCTCGCGCTCGAAAATTTTGGGCAAAAACGCAGGTGACCAGCGCCGAATGCCGGGAATACTGGCACCATCGGTCGGTTGTACGCCTACGATTTGTACCGCTGGATTTTGCTCCTTCAAGTAGCGCGACACGCCCATGATCGTACCGGTAGTACCCATGGAAGAGATAAAATGAGTGACTTTGCCCTGGGTATCGCGCCAGATTTCGGGTCCTGTAGTTCGGTAGTGCATGCCCCAGTTGTCGGGATTAGCAAACTGATTCAACATAAAATAGCCGCCTTGCGCCACCATTTCATCCGCCAATTCGCGAGAGTACTCAATTCCGCCTTTTTCGGCAGGAGTGAGAATCACCTCCGCACCGTAAGCACGCATCGTTTGAACTCGTTCGATTGTAGAATTATTGGGCATCAGAAGCGTGATATCCAAACCAAATAAGCGCGCGATCATAGCCAATGCGATGCCCGTATTGCCGCTGGTCGCTTCGATGAGGCGCATGCCGGGCTGGATGTCGCCGCGATCCAAAGCGCCTTTAATCATGCCATAGGCTGCTCTGTCTTTCACAGAACCACCGGGGTTATTACCTTCCAGCTTGCCGTAAATGGAGATGCCGGGCTTAGAAAAAACTTTGGTGATTTCGACTAAAGGCGTATTGCCGACGAGTTTTAAAATACTTTGCATTTGATAGGCAGATATAGTGATTTGTGCCTTTGCCGATGTAATTAAGTTGAAATTCGCTATCGGTAAATCAGCAGATTCGCAAATTAAAAAATTTCTTCTTCTTGCCGATAATAAATCCGTGAGTGTGGCGCTACACTTTTTACGATCCAGACATTACCGCCGATGATGCTGTCGTGCCCGATTGTCGTATCACCGCCGAGGATCGTTGCACCGGAATAAATGACCACCCGATCCTCAATAGTGGGATGGCGTTTGGTCTTGGCTAATTCCTTTCGCACACTGAGCGCGCCGAGGGTCACCCCCTGGTAGATTTTAACGTGGTTGCCAATTTCGACCGTTTCTCCAATCACAACGCCGGTGCCATGATCTATGCAAAAACTATCTCCGATAGTGGCTCCTGGATGAATGTCAATACCTGTTTCACTATGGGCATATTCGGTGAGGATACGAGGAATAAGTGGAACGCCGAGTCTGTAAAACTCATGCGCCAGGCGGAATACCGCAATAGCGAAAAACCCTGGATAAGTGCGAATCACTTCCGTTTTGCTGACAGCAGCAGGGTCTCCTTTCAAAATCGCCTCTGCATCCTTCAGCAAGCGCTCATACACCATAGGGAGTTTTTGTAAAAAAGCTTCTTCCACGGCTACTACCGGCTGGGGCAAGTCTGCTTCCATCACGCCCAGGATGTTGTACAGCTCCAGATTGACCTCGTTGTAGTGTTGCTCAAATTCGCGCAAGTTGCGGTACTTTCGATCTGCAAGATCAGGGAACATTATTTTTAAAAGCCCGTTCAGCCAGTTGCACACTTGCAGTGGCGAGGGTATTTGCTCCGCATTTTGGTGAGATTGAAATAATCGCTCGATAAAAGACTCCTTCATAAGCAACGATTTAAAATTCTCTTGTCTTTTTTAAAGCATATCATCCACTAAAAAGTTGCAACACAAAAATGGATATTTCTGGTGAAGTATTTTGTTAAAAAAGCAAATAGCTTATGTGTGAAGTTTAAAAGTATGGTAGTGGGCCAAAGGAATGGATGAGATTTCGTAAATCTTGAAGATTTGCGAAATCTAAAGAGCAAATTCAGCTGCTCTTATTTCTTATTGTGAAATCACTGAAAAAGAAAATTTGCTATGAAAACTTACTTGCTGAGCGTCATCTGCTGCCTTACTTTTTGCTGCTCGATAGCTCAAATCAACGACATTGAAGCAACGGAACTGGCACTTCACCGCGTTGCCAAGAGGCAAAAATAACACTCTGATTGGATCTTATGCAGCTCCTATATGTCGTTCGTTTGATAATATTATTGGACAAAATTTGAACCCCCCGCATGCAAAAGCGCTTCATGCGGCAAGGTGGTTTTTTCCAATGCTTGACTGATATCCCACAGCAAATCATTTACATTTTCTATCCCAACAGACAGCCGAATCAGGTTTTCGGTGATACCCATTTGTTGTTTTTCCTCTGAGGGAATACCGGCGTGGGTCATGGTAGCAGGGTGCTGCGCCAAAGATTCGGTGCTACCGAGACTTACAGCCAACTTCACCATTTTCAAATGATTGAGGAACATAAAGGCTTCCTGTTCGCCACCTTTGATCTCAAAAGATACCATAGCGCCTGGTGCAGTGCACTGCTTCCGATAAATGTCGTACTGCTCTCCATCGAGTTCAGTCAATAGCCCTAAGTAATGCACGGTTTCTATTTTAGGATGCAGCGCTAAGTATTCTGCAATGACCTGAGCGTTTTGTGCCTGTTGCTCCATGCGGATTTTGAGGGTTTCGAGGCTACGCAGCAGCAGCCAGCCCGTCCAGGGTCCTGCCATGTTACCCAGAAAGGTACGTAAGGTTTTTACCCGCTTGATCATATCTTTAGACCCCAAACAAGCCCCTGCAATCACATCGCTATGCCCACCGATGTATTTCGTAGCAGAATAGAGCACTACATCGGCGCCCCATTTGAGCGGATGTTGCCAGAGTGGTCCCATGTAAGTGTTATCCACGGCTACGAGTACGCGCTTATCGGGCGAGGAGCAGTCATCTGCCAACCGGCGCATCAACTCCAGGTCAATCATCGCATTGGTCGGGTTGGCGGGCGTTTCTACATAAATCATTGCCAGTTGGTCGCGTTTACCCGATTTCTCCAGCAACGATATCATCTCTGCCGCTGTCATACCAGCGCGAAAGCCCATCACTTCAATACCAAATTTTGTCAATACTTCATTGATAAAATGAGCGGTACCGCCGTACAAAGGGCTGCTGTATAAAAGCAAATCGCCCGGTTTTAGGAATTCAAAAAGTACCGTAGAAATAGCAGACATCCCACTTTCAAACACAGCACAATCCTCCGCTTGGTCCCATAGCGTAAGGCGGTTTTCCAGAATTTCGAGGTCTGGGTTGTTCAAACGGCTGTAAATTAAGCCCAATTCTTCGTTTTTCCGCTGCTCCCGCAAGCCATAGGCTACTTCAAAAAATGCTTTGCCTTGCTCCGCACTGCGAAAAACAAAGGTGGAAGTTTGGAATATCGGGCACTTGATCGCCCCCTCGGAAAGTTCTGGCTTATAGCCGTAGCTCATCATCAGGCTTTCAGGATGGAAATGGTGATCCGTCATGTGGTTACTTTTTTATTTGGTTAGCACATTTATTTTTGTCAAATTTCGATATTATCAGAATAAAATTCTATGACAAAGATCACTTGAAGAAACTAAAGCTACTTATTGCATTTATTGACTACACTTTTTCTATCTTGCTCTTTAAAAAAGACTTTTTACAGAAAATTTTTCTATACATGAAGGAATTAGATGCAACAGATTTGCGCATTCTGGCGCTTTTGCAGGAAGATGCGCATTTGACGAACAAGGAAATGGCTGCTCAGCTCAACATGACCACTACGCCCGTGTACGAGCGCGTCAAGCGATTGGAAGAAAATGGTTATATCAGGCAGTACGCAGCGCTGTTGGATCGGGTGAAACTCGGGTTTTCGCTCGTGGCTTTTTGCAATGTGCAATTAAAAGAACACTCCCGTCCTTTTTTGATACAATTCGAGCAAGAGATTCGCGCGCTCCCCCAAGTGATTGAGTGCTACCACATTGCAGGTATGTTTGATTATCTGCTCAAAGTGGTGGCTGTCAATATGGCTGCTTATCAGGATTTTATCGTAAACAAATTGGCAGTACTCGAAAATATTGGCAATGTGCAAAGCTCTTTTGTAATGACCGAAATCAAATACGCCACCAAACTTCCTATTTAAATACACAAGCGGCTGACGCATCATCTGAGCCGGCAGCCGTGCATTCTGTTTCTGATTGAATAGCCTATAAGTTAGCACATAATGATATAAAAATCGGGTGACTGAAGCTATTTGAGAGAATTGTCTGGTCCTTGTGTATTTTTTGTAAATATTACTTCCCTTCAAAGTTAAAAAGAGTCATTCAATAAAAGATCGTTTTTGTGACCATCTGCTAAAATTGTGATGAGTAGTAGGGCGGTGTCCCTTGCCCTGAGTTCTGTCCATAGAAAATTTACAAAATCGTATCCAATAACTGGAGCGTTAGCCCCCTCTGTTTTTCATACTCCTATCAAGTACAAAGCCTCTGGCATCACTACCAGAGGCTTCATTTTTATCATACAACTCTTACTTCGCACCTTGAAGTTATGAGTTACGCTTTTGCCAGGCTCTCCCGAATTTTGTTCAATGCCGAACCCGCACGCACCCAGCCGATTTGTTGCTCGTTGTAGGTGTGCGCTACCTCGAAGCGATCTTCGGTGCCATCAGCATGATGGAGCACAACGGTCAAGTTTTTACCGGGCATCATCGTATCAAAACCTTCGATATCAATGGTATCATCCTGGCGAATTTTTTCGTAATCATTTGGATTCACAAAGGTCAAGCCCAGCAAGCCCTGCTTTTTCAAATTCGTTTCGTGAATACGTGCAAAGGATTTTACAATCACTGCTTTCACGCCAATGAAACGCGGCTGCATCGCTGCGTGCTCGCGCGAAGAGCCTTCGCCGTAGTTTTCTTCTCCAAAGACCACCGTGCCAATACCCGCATCGCGATACGCCAGCGCCGACTCAGGGACGGACATATATTCACCGGTTACATAATTAATCACTTTATTCATTTCACCGTTGAAATAATTGATCGCGCTGATGAAGGTATTTTTGGAAATATTCTCCAAATGCCCGCGGTATTCCAGCCAGGGGCCTGCCATCGAAATATGATCAGTAGTGCACTTACCTTTTGCTTTGATCAAAGTACGCATGCCTTTTAATTGCTGCGCAGTGATCGGCGTGAACGGATCAAGCAATTGAATGCGACTGGATGTTGGATCAACGTGGATTTGAATACTACTACCATCCGCTGCAGGTGCCTGAAAACCAGCATCTTCAACCGCAAAGCCTTTGGTTGGCAATTCGATTCCCGATGGTGGATCGAGTTTTACTTGCTCACCATCTTCATTCGTCAAGGTATCTGTCAGTGGATTAAAAGTCAAATCACCGGCAATCGCCATGGCAGTTACAATCTCAGGAGAGGCAACAAACGCGCGGGTTTGGGCATTACCATCGTTGCGCTTGGCAAAATTTCGGTTGAAAGAAGTGATGATCGAATTGGCGCGATTCGGGTCATCGGTATGGCGATTCCACTGCCCAATGCAGGGGCCGCAAGCGTTTGCCAACACCACCCCACCCATATCTTCAAATGCCTGCAATTGCCCATCCCGCTGTACCGTGAAGCGAATCTGCTCAGAACCAGGGGTCACGGTGAATTCAGATTTTACTTTCAGTTTTTTCGCCACCGCTTGTTTGGCAAGGGAAGCAGCGCGATCCAAGTCTTCGTAGGAAGAATTCGTACAAGAACCAATCAGCCCCACTTCCAATTTTTGCGGATAGCCATTTTCTTTTACCGCTTTTGCAAATTGAGAAATTGGCCAAGCCAAATCTGGCGTGTAAGGGCCATTGATGTGTGGTTCTAAAGTGCTCAAATCAATTTCGATCACCTGATCGAAGTATTTTTCGGGGTTGGCGTAGCATTCGTCGTCACCTGTAAGATGCGCAGCCACTTTGTCCGCCATATCAGCAATCTCGGCGCGATCGGTGGCACGCAGGTAGCGGCTCATGCTTTCGTCGTAGCCAAAAGTGGAAGTCGTTGCGCCGATTTCCGCACCCATATTGCAAATCGTACCTTTGCCTGTACAAGAAAGCGAGCGAGCACCATCGCCAAAGTATTCCACAATTGCGCCGGTACCGCCTTTCACTGTAAGGATGCCCGCTACTTTCAGGATTACATCCTTCGAAGAAGTCCAGCCGCTCATCTTACCTGTCAGTTTCACGCCGATGAGTTTTGGCATTTTGAGTTCCCAGGGCATTCCCACCATTACATCTACTGCATCCGCGCCGCCAACGCCGATCGCTACCATACCCAAGCCGCCTGCATTGGGCGTATGCGAGTCGGTACCAATCATCATACCGCCCGGGAAAGCGTAGTTTTCCAGCACGATCTGGTGAATAATTCCAGAGCCAGGTTTCCAAAAGCCAATACCATATTTATTTGATACCGAGGCGAGGAAATCATACACTTCGGCATTCACATCCAGCGCCGTCTTGAGGTCAGTTTCTGCGCCAACTTTCGCGGTAATGAGGTGATCGCAATGCACCGTAGAAGGCACGGCGGTTTTGTCGCGTCCGCAGGTCATAAATTGTAGCAAAGCCATCTGCGCCGTAGCATCCTGCATGGCTACGCGGTCGGGTGCGAAAAACACATAATCTTTTCCTCGATTATAATTTTGGAGTGGAGAGTCCGGATGGAGGTGAGCGTACAGGATTTTTTCAGACAAAGTGAGCGGACGACCCAGCGCTTTGCGGGCTTCGTCCACTCGATTGGGCAAAGACTCGTAGTAAGCCTTTATCATATCCAGATCGAATGGCATAGCGCTTGATTTTGAGTATGTTATAAAATGGTTTTTATTTGTTTTCAAACGGTGGCAAAGGTACAACTTTCGCTTTGACTTTCACCAATAAGAAGCACGCCAAACGCATTTTTGTTTGGCAAAAAGTACAAAAAATTACAAATTCAAGTATAATATTCGGTTAGAAAGCAATGTTTTATAAAAAATTATCTGTATAGTTTCAAAAGATTATTTGGCAATCATCTGGAAAACAAAAAGAAAGTCAAAAGAAAGCATAAGCGAGCGCTAAAACTTTGTTTTTCAAACAAGTGAATGGCGAAAAGTTTTCGGGCATGCTTTAGTCGAAAAAAATTATCTTGCCCAAAAAAGGAGCTGACACTAATTTTTGCTCAAGCTTTTCGATTCCAGCTTAATCAGCATGCTTTTATTGGTAGAAAGCCAGCTTTCTCCGTCTTTTTTAAGCGATTTGTAAGAAAAGCATTTGTAATCTGAATCCTTCACCCCCCGTTCTCGCAAAAAAGCTTCCAGGAACCGAATTCTGTTTTGAATTTGTTTGTCAGAACCCCCTTTCACTGCGATTATCAACCGATGAGAAGCAAAATGCCGCATGGACTTGGCCATCACTGAAAAATAGACCTTCGACCAGCGCTCCGGATTGTAGAGATCATCCTCCCTGTAATCCATGAGTTCTGCGCCTTTGCCCTGAAAGACAATATTTTTGCCGTGCAAGGAAATAAAGTTTTCCAGTTCATTGGTATGTTGTAAAGTGAGTTCGATCAGGTTTTCCACGTCTTTTACCACTACAGTAGTATCACATGCCACAGGTATGATTTCCGAGGCATTATCCACCAGAATATTCCCATTGTAGGGTGCCGCCAAGGGGTTGAGGTAGTAAGCATGCAAAACGATGTGGGTGAGATCTGACTCCGGCTGGAGGGTCAATTCATAAGGTTGCCATTCTTTATTTTTTACCAAATCTGTTTTTGCCAGCACCTGTTTTGCTTCACAAAAGGAATTGCCACCCCAGACAATCAGCCGAAGGGGGTTTTTATAGTTGGTCATGCCTCCATGTGTGCGGCTGGGGCTGAGAAATCGTTCGGATTTGGCAAGATAAATCGTAAAACGGTAGCATTGCCCCCCTTTGAGTGGCTCGCTCAACTCCTGTCCAACGGCATCCCAGGTGTTATTGTCACGCACCACCATGCTGAGGTAATTTTTTAGATGCTTGGGGCGTAAATTGACACTATTGTAGCCTGGCTGAAACTCAGGAGGTGCTTCCATTGTGAAACCACAATCCATCCAGCTGACTGTATGTTCTTGCATTAAAAAAGAAACATCTTGGCTTTCAAAGGAGGGGTTTTTGAGATATACCACCTTCTCTTGCCCTTCGGCGGTAAGGATTGCGCCTATTGCCAAAACGATTAGGATAAAAAAGCGATTCATTTTTCAGGCGTTTGAGCTAAGATATTAACTTTAATTCATTTTGAGAAAGGCGGTTTGCATTTTAAGGTACTTATATGGCATATCTATGCTTTTTTCCTACCTTTGTTGCTAATACAACAATAGCTACTTCCAACAAATTTTGGGTAGTTGTTCTAATGTAAATAGTGCCTATTTTTATTGCAACTCGTTGACCCAAAAAATAATGATCAGCACATTAGCGCATATCAAAAAAAAATCGGCACATTGACAGATAAGGAGTGTTTAGCCAGTACCTTGTAATGGATGTATTCATAAAAAAAATTGCTAAGCAAGAGCGCTTATTGTTTTCGGTTTTCAGTGGTATTACACTGGGGTGTATTTTTGTTGCTTTATTGATCGAGGCTTACCCCCTGCTCGTGGTGCCGCCTTTTTTGTTATTGATTTATTTTACAGCCGTTGATTTTCGCGCTATCTTTTTTTTGTTGCTGTTTTGCATTCCTCTTTCTATGGAGATCAATTTGCCCAATGGCTTTGGTACAGATTTGCCCACCGAACCACTTATTGTAGGGCTAATGTTTGTTTACTTCCTGTACATGTTGCGGCATGCACGAGAGATGAACAACTACTTTTTCAGGCACCCGATTACGATTTTGCTATTCCTTCATTTGAGTTGGATTGGCATTGCCACGATGCAATCGAGCCAAATGGTCGTGTCGGTCAAATATTTACTTGCCAAGATATGGTACCTTGTCACCTTTTATTTTCTTGCAGCGCACCTGCTGAAAAAACAGGAAGATATAAAAAAGATGTTCTGGGTGATTTTTGTCCCGCTCCTGTTGACCATTGTGATTATCCTCGTACGACACGCACCTTACGGCTTTTCGTTTGAATCCGTCTTTAGGGTTTTGCACCCGTTTTATCGCAATCATGTGGCGTATGCCGCTGTGATGGCTACATTTATTCCCTTTATTTGGTTTGCACTATTTTGGCAAAAGCCATATAGTTTTAGCTGGTGGGCATTAGCAGGCGCTTTGGTGCTGTTGTTGGTTGCCATACAGTTAGCCTATACGCGCGCAGCCTATGTAGCGGTACTAGCGGCAGTCGGAGCGTATTTTGTGATTCGATGGCGCTTAACAAAAGTAGCTATTGCAGGCTCCGTCTTACTGGTAGGATTGTTAGTTGGATATCTGTCTTACAATAATCGTTACCTCGACTTTGCGCCCAACTACGAGCGCACGATCACCCACAAGGATTTTGGCAATTTGCTGGAAGCTACCTATCAATTAGAAGATATTTCCACCGTAGAGCGTGTATATCGCTGGATAGCAGGATTTTACATGAGCAAAGAAAAACCCGTATTTGGGTTTGGTCCAGGAAATTTTTATTTTTTTTATCATAGCTATACGGTCAATAGTTTCCGAACTTATGTGAGCCACAACCCCGAAAAATCGGGTATCCATAGCTATTACCTGATGGTGCTGGTAGAGCAAGGCTTCTTCGGCTTGTTTATTTTTATGGCGCTGGTGTTTATTGTTTTGGTACATGGCGAGCGTATCTACCACCAGACCACGGATATTCGAGACCGACAGATTGTGATGATGGCATTACTGTCTTTTATTATCATCCTTATATTGATGATAATCAACGACTTAGTTGAAACCGATAAAGTTGGATCCTTTTTCTTTATCAATATGGCTTTATTGGTGAATATAGATGTAAAAAACCGAAAAAAGCTTCCGGAAGCCACTAATGTCAAGTAATATTCGTATCATGTCGAACATTGCCGATTCCAAAACAGCGCTTGTAGCAGTGATTCACTTTTTTCATCAGCAGGGCTGGGCACCAGCTACCTCCTCCAATTATTCCCTTCGGGAAAAAGATGACACCGGCTTTTACATCTCCGAAAGCGGCATTGACAAAGGAGGATTTCTACCAGAACATTTTCTACTCGTCAATGCAGAAGGGCAACCCATACAAGACCACCGCCGCCCCTCCGCGGAAACGGCATTGCATTGTTCGATCTACAAATTATACCCGGAAACGACTTGTATCTTGCATACGCATACGGTGTTGAACACGATTCTTTCACAATATTTTTTGCCACAAAAAGCCCTATTTTTAGCAAATTACGAAATTTTAAAAGGATTTTCAGGTATCAAAACCCATCGCGTTCAGTTAAAAATTCCTATTTTTGAAAATACGCAGGACATACTAGCGCTGGCGCAAGAAGTAGAGGCCTATGCTCAAGAAGAACCGATGAAAGCCTTTCTTATTGCGGGACACGGCATGTACACCTGGGGCGATACCATAACTGATGCCAAAAAGCATGTGGAAGTGATGGAATTTCTGCTCGCATGTGAATACAACAAACTGCTTTTGAACAAATAATTGATAATCATTCATTTATCAAACACAACATATTTTAATATGGCTTATTTAACAATCCCTGACAAAAACATAGTGATCCGTGATGCTGCTGAAATAAAGACGTTCCTGAATGCGCGCGGCGTTTTATACGAACAATGGGAAGCATCGGTGCCTTTTGAACCGGATGCTGACCAAGAAACTATTATCCAGGCTTATGCCCACAAACTCCAGCCTTATATGGATGCCAATGGTTATCAAACGGCAGATGTAATCAACGTAACGCCTCATACCCCAAATCTGGAAGCTCTACGCACCAAATTTTTACGCGAGCATACCCATTCGGAAGATGAGGTGCGCTTCTTTGTGGATGGAGAGGGGATGTTTTGGTTTAATCTTGGCGATGGCGAAGAGGTGTTTTGCATGACCTGCCAGGCGGGCGACCTGATCTCTGTGCCAGCCAATACCCGTCATTGGTTTGATATGGGGCCTAAGACATTTGTTAAGGCAATTCGTATTTTTATTGACCAATCCGGTTGGGTGCCTCACTACACGGAAAGTGGTATAGATGCAGCATATAATGGTAGAGTTCCTTTAGCGGAAGCATAAAAAAATAGGGTAAAGGCTCAAAGCGGTTGTTTTGGTTCTCAGGTTTCGCAAATCTCAAAAATTTACGAAATCTTATCTGCTCATTTAACCCACTCAAAAAGCAGACAACACGGGGTGTGCCGGGCAGTACAGTACTTCTGTTCTTCATTTTTTCAATATGCCATGATAACATACATTCTGACAGATATTGAAGGTACGACTACCGATATTTTGTTCGTACACAAGGTTTTATTTCCGTATTCTTACCAAAAACTGCCCAATTTTGTGCGCGCGCATGTGCAAGATGAGCAAGTGGCGGCTTGCATTAAGGAAACACAGCAATCTCTCTTGGATGAAAAAGGGCTTCACGCCGATTTGAACCTTTGCATCGAAGCGCTTTTGGATTGGATAAGCGATGATAGAAAACACCCGGCGCTCAAACGCCTCCAGGGGATGATCTGGCGAGCGGGATATAAATCTGGTGCTTTTAAGGGGCATTTATACCCGGACGTAGCGCCGCAACTTCAGCGATGGCGGGCAAAAAACATGGGCATTGGCGTTTATTCTTCCGGCTCGGTGGAGGCGCAGCAGTTGCTGTTCGGCTACAGCGAATATGGTGATTTGACCAATCTTTTCGATCATTTTTTTGACACCGCAATGGGGCATAAAAAAGAAAGCCAGTCCTATCAAAACATTATTGCAAAACTCGAAATTTCTTCCGGCAATATCCTGTTTTTATCGGATGTAGAGGCAGAACTCGATGCGGCGCGAGCGGCAGGTATGCACACTACTCAGTTGTTGCGAGCAGGTGGTATCCCCTCTTTGAAACACCCCGTGGCAGCGGATTTCTCCGAAGTTGAAAACATGTTGCATCAATTTTGATTCTGTGCCTTCAGGGGATTGAGTAGCGAGGTTTCACTTAGATAGAAAAATAGTTTTCCTTTATTTCCTATTAAAAAAAACCCTCCTGCGTGCTCCCATGCCGGAGGGTTTCTATGCGATTGGATTGTGTAAAATGCCTAAAGAGGCACATTTATAACATTATTGAAGAATAATTTCTTTTTCTTCCACCATTTTGCGAATGTTGATCAAGGCGTAGCGCATCCGACCAAGTGCTGTATTGATACTCACACGGGTGAGTTTGGCGATTTCCTTGAAACTCATATCCGCGTAATGCCGCAGAATGACCACTTCCCGTTGCTCCGGTGGCAGCATATCCACCAAATGACGAAGCTTATCGTGTGTTTGGCTGCGGATGATGTGCTGTTCGGCGTTGTCATCCGTCACTTGCAGAATATCAAAAATATCAAACGTTTCCGTTGGAGAAACCTGTGGGCGGCGCTTCGTGCGGCGGAAATAGTCCACACACATATTGTAAGCAATTCGCATGGCCCATTGCAGGAATTTGCCCTCGTGATTGTATTTTCCTTTGCGAAGGGTATCAATTATTTTGATAAAAACCTCCTGGAAAATGTCCTCCGCGAGACTTTGGTCTTTCACAAAAAGATAGATAGAAGTATAAATTTTTTGCTGGTGGCGGTTCAGAAGCGTTTCGAATGCGCGTTCATCTCCATCCAAATAGTGAGCTATAAGCTGCTGATCGTTAAGCATGGTAACTTGCATAACTAAATAATTTGCGTTATGGGATTGAAAAAACTTAATTATTTAGTGTAGAAGTTACGACCGATAGCAGTATTTTTAGGTTAATAAATAGTGTAGAAGGTTTTTGAACAGCTCAAAGATAAAATCAATATTTTGAAAACTGGGAATGTTTTGAATTTTTTTTTTCGCACTTAACGTAATTTTAACCAAATTTCTAATTTTTTTGCAAAATAAACGGCAAAAATAATTGCGCATACAAAACCTAACTTGGTAGTTTTATGCTAAAAACCAAGAATTTGCCAAGTATGATTTGGTTTAGTTTTTGCAAACAAATAAATAAAATTATGAGAAAAATAGGGCTTTTACTGGTTATAATCAGCAGTACAATCGCTTGCCACACCATCAAATCAGAAATAGAAACCACAGGTAGCGACCTTTCCCTAACTTTTGGTAAATATTATGGCTTTTGCGCCGGCGATTGTGTCAGCCTTTATAAAATTAGCGGAGAGCAGCTCTTTGAGGATGACCTGATGCGTTTTTCCGGCTGGGATACCCCCGTTTTCAAGAGTACACCGATGAGCAATCAGCGCTATCAGCAGGCAAAAATTTTGCTGGACAATTTCCCCCAGGATTTATTGCAAACCAACGTTGAAACCTTTGGCTGCCCAAACTGCGCCGACCAAGGCGGTTATTATCTGGAATGGCAGAAAGGCGAGGTAGTGCGGCGTTGGCGCATTGATACGAATGAAAGCGAGTTGCCGAATTACCTGGTTGCTTACACCCGTCAGGTGGCGCAAGTGCTGGATGCCTTGCACTAAGCCTACCAGTTGATCGCTCAAAATCACATAAATAGGTGAGAAATGCCGCCTCGGCACCTGCTTACTTTAAAGCGACATTTACATTCTCTCACCTAATCCCTTTTTTATGGTACACTTCAAAGTAACGGCTGTCTCTTTCAAAAAGACCGACAGATTGGCTAAATAGCCAGCCTTATTTTTTGAGCGGCTTCTTAGGAATTTTTATTTGGTAGGTTTTCCCTGCCTTATTGGTCAGCTTGGTTGAAATCAGCCAGGGATTATAGACTTTCAGCATCCGATAGCTGATCTGGTGCTTGGCAGCAAAGTCAGCCAAGCTTTCAATTGATGTACTGACTTCCACGATTTCATAATCACTCAAAGGCGGATAGCCGTCCTTTTCTTCCAAGTAAAAGCCAAATTCCGAAGGATTGCTCATCACTTCTTTAGTGGCTACTAAGCGAAAAACATAGCGGGAGGTCTCTTCATTGAGGTTCAAATCGTAGTAGTTGTTGGCGTGCTGGTTTATCAATTCTTTTGATAAGCGAGGTCCACCCATGTTGTAGGCAGCCGCGGCGAGCGTCCAGCTTCCGAATTTCTTTTTATAATCTTTGATGTATTTGCAGGCAGCCTCTGTGGCTTTTTCAGTATGGTAGCGCTCATCCACCTCTTCACTTATTTCCAGTCCATAGTATGCGCCGGTTCCTTTTACAAATTGCCAAATCCCTTTTGCACCGGCAGGTGATACCGCATTGCGCAGGCTACTTTCGGCTACTGCCAGATATTTGAAATCATCTGGCACATCATTTGCCGCCAGTATTTTTTCAAAAACGGGAAAATACTTGTACATATTTTTGAGGTGCAGCATCGTAGTGGAATGCCAGTAGGTATTGATGAGTAGCTCCCGATCCAGGCGCTCCCGCACATCAAAATTATCCATTGGCAAAGCTTCTCCTGCAAAATCAAAGGGGCGATCCAAGTCAATTGGCTTAATTACTTGGGCCAATGCTGTATTTTCTCCCAATGTTGTATGGGGTGTCTCTTTTACCGCCGCATCGGAATAATAGGATGCAAAGAAAATGATGGTCAGAAAAGATGCCAGTAGCAGGGTGTACACTTGCAAAGTCTTTTGCATGATCGCCTTATTTATGAAGTAAAATGAATAGCTATTCAAAGATAGGCGAATTTGGCATACACCAGTGTTGGGAAAATGTTAAATTATGAAGATTGGATATTTCTTGGTCTTTTAAAAATAGGTACTGTAGAGCAAGGTTCACCATACATGATGCTTTGGGCGTAGGGTTGTAAGCGGTGCGTTAGCGCTACATAAGCGGCAGCGGGTACTGGTTTATCGCTACAGCCTTTGATGACAATGCGTTGCTGATCATACAAAGCGGGGTCTAAGGCTGCTATCGCTCTGGCAAAAGCGGTTTTGTAGTAATTTTCCTGGTCTCCCTGGAAAATATCTTTGGCAAAAGGTGCAGCCTGAGCCGCTACCAACATATACGCCCAAACGGGAATGATCGCATCCACAGAGCAATAAACCAATAAAATTTTATCCTGGTATTTCGACCAATCGTGTGCTTTGAGTGCTTCGCGAAAGTCTTTTTCTTTTAAAATAAGCTCCATAAAAAGGTAATTCTTTAAGTCGAATACTAAGACCTCCTCTTTTGGGAAAAAATCCTCCAGATTGATTGTGATCAAGCCACTTTGCGCTACTCTGTTGATTAGTACTTCGTCCATAGATCCCTTTGTGCTAATTTTTTTTAAAAGTTTTGAAAGCCTTCAAGCGGTTTCTTCAATGGATGCTTGTTCGCCGATTTCTCCGCCTTCTGGGTCTTTAAAGTCTTTTGGCTGAGGGAGGTCCTTTAGGCTTTTCAGACCAAAATAATCCATAAATTTAGGGGTGGTGCCGTAGAGCAGGGGTCGCCCTGGTCCCTCACTGCGCCCTGTAATAGTAACAAGTTCTTTTTCCAATAGTTTTTGAAGTGCATAATCACAGTTGACACCCCTTATTTTTTCCATATCGCTTTTTGATACCGGTTGTTTGTAAGCAATGATGGAAAGGGTTTCCAAAGCCGCCTGGGAGAGGCGTTTTTTGGTCGTTTGCTTCAGGTACACGCCTACGGTGCGATGAAAAGCCGGCTTGGTTAAAAAAAGATAGCCTTCATCCACTTCCGCTATTTCCAAAGCGAAATTTTCATCCAGATAGCGGATTTTGATTTGTTCAATCAGTGCACGCAATTCTTCATCCGGAAAGCTGGTTCCGAAGGATTCCTCCAAGCAATTTCGGATATCACTCAATTTAATAGGTGTTTCAGCCGTAAAAATCAGACTTTCGATATGAGGTACTAAAAAATCCATACAGCCTCGCGTTTCAAATCTCCAATTTGGTTTTAAGCCGCCATCACACGCGCCGTTTGCAGCAAGGATTCAAAAAGCAATCGCCCATCGGTATTGCCCAAGACCGCTTCCGCTGCCCGTTCGGGGTGAGGCATCATGCCAAAAACATTGCGCTCTTCATTGCAAATGCCGGCAATGTTCAGTAGCGTACCATTGGGGTTGGCTTCTTCGGTGATACTCCCGTTTTCTGTACAATATCTGAACAATATTTGGTCTTTATCTTGCAATTGCTGCAAGGTTGTTTCATCCGCATAGTAGCGCCCCTCCGCGTGCGCGATGGGAATTTTGAGCACCTTATCACGATGAATACCGGCAGTGATTGGGCTGTTATTGGTTTGAACCTTTATAAAGGTGTTTTTACATACAAATTTCTGATTGGCATTCCTCAGCAGCACGCCCGGCAGGAGTCCTGCTTCACACAGAATCTGAAAGCCATTGCAAATTCCCCAGACGTAGCCGCCTGCATTGGCAAATTCGATCACAGCATTCATAATCGGCGAAAACCGCGCAATCGCTCCGGCACGCATGTAGTCGCCGTAAGAAAATCCGCCCGGCAGCACAATGCAATCGCTGGCGCTGAAGCCTGATAAATCTTCATTTTTATGCCAAAGTTTTACCGTTTCCTGCTGAATCACTTTGCCCAAAACGTGCATCATATCATCATCGCAATTGGAACCAGGAAAAACGACTACGCCAAATTTCATAGCACCTTGTTTTGAAATTAAAAACGTAAAATTAGAAAAAGTTCCGCAGGATAGAAGCACTTTTGAGGAAGATCAAGCCTGAATTGCCTCGATTTCTTCACTTAGGCATTCAAATATTTCTTCTATTTCACCTACGCCATTGATTTTGATGGCTTTGCCGGCAGCATTGTAATAATCGAATACAGGAGAAGTATCGTTTTTGTACACTTCAATCCGATTGCGGATAACACCCTCCTCCAAGTCATCGGGTCTGCCAGAAGTTTTTCCTCTGTTGAGCAGCCTTGCTACGATCTCATCATCGGGTACTTCGAGCATAATCAGCTTGGAGATTTCCTCGTCCTTCTCTGCCAGCATTTTGTCAAGTGCTTCTGATTGGGCAATGGTGCGTGGAAAGCCATCAAAAATATAGCCTTGCACATCAGGGTTGGCATCCACTTTATTGCGCAGCATCCCGATGGTCACTTCATCTGGTACCAACTGACCTTTATCCATATAGCTTTTTGCCAGCAGCCCCAGCGGTGTGTTATTGCCAATTTCGTATCGAAACAGATCGCCCGTGGAAATATGAAGCAAGTTGTATTTTTCAACCAGCTTGGCAGCTTGTGTACCTTTGCCGGAGCCTGGCGGTCCAAAGAGAATCAAATTTATCATTTCGAATCAGCCCATTTTTTTTATCAAGAAAAACTGCGCCATTTGCCAGCGTAGAGCCAAGCAGCGCTTTTGTTTTTAATTAGGTTTAATTTGGTTCAGGCGAGCTTTTGAATTATCAATTATTTGAATTGATATAAATTTGATAATCAACGTTTTATCAAAAAATTAATTAATACACTCTGATTTCAAAGAATGTAAGCTGCAAAAATACAAAGGGATGAGCATATTTTCAGAAAAAACTTCCTATTCCCTGCCGGCAGTAGCAATTGGAATGTTCTGAGCAATCATGGCGGGTGGTTCTGATGGCGGTAATTTAGGGGCTTGAATGCTCACGATATCCCTCGCCGAATAAATTTTGGGCCGCCAGTATTTTGACTTCCAGAGGTTGTCAATCACTACCCCGCGCGACGTGCTGTGGATAATAAAAAGCCCTTTTTCGTTATTGGAAACGACCATAGCGACGTGAGAGATGCGGCTCTTTTTACTTCTTTTGAAAAAAATCAAGTCACCGGATTTTACTTCTTTGACGGTTATTTTCTTGCCTTCTGTGGCTTGCATGCGTGAGGAGGGCGAGACTTTTACAGCAAAATTGCGCATCACATAGTGCGTGAAGCCCGAACAATCAAAGCCTGTGGTGTCCCTGCCACCATAAATGTACCGCTTGCCAATAAAATTTTTAGCGAAAAGAACGATCTGAGACCGCGCATCCGCAGGCGAGTCTGCCAGCAGGATTGTATCGCCATTGTAAGCTACCAGCGTATCTATCTTGGCTATTACAGTTGAAGTAGAATCATTGGATGGAAAGGCATAAATACTGCCTGCGGTAAGTTGAACACATCCTAAAAAGAACACGAAAGCTGCGCAAAGCAGCACCTTACTATTACTCTCAGTTGGCATAGACGTCTTGGTTTTGTAAAGGAAAAACAGCGGTTGTAATGGGGTAAAATAAAAGTTTTTGGAATCTATGTTCAGTGGGAGTGCCCGCAAGATAGCAATTCTATCAAAACTTGTACTCTTTGGAAGCCATATTTTTCAAGCCATTCAGTATAACAAACTGATTATCAGCGCCAAAAAATCATTGTTAAAAAATAGTAAACAACCGCATTAAGCGCTTCTTTTGCCATAATTGGTCGAATAAGCCACCATTCAGGTAGATTTTGGGTAACGAATTCCAGGCAAATTTTTTATCTTAGACGCGGCTAAGCACTACAATTATGCAAGGACTTTTCGACGGTATTGGCTCCTATTTTCGGGCATTGACTATCATTTCTAACTTAAGGCTTTGGGGATGGGTATTTGTACCCGGCTTGCTGTGTGTACTGCTGGGGCTTGGGTTCATTGCGCTCCTGATTGGTTTCGCCGATAATTTGGGCAACTGGTTCGTTCATTGGCTTCCCGAAAGCATAGAAAAAGGCATTCCCGACTGGCTTTCCAATGTGTTGGGTGGTGTGCTGGTAGCCTTAGTGGGCCTGGTTGTCTTCAAACAATTAGTGATGGCAATTGCCTCCCCGATTATGAGTCCTCTTTCCGAAAAAGTAGAAAAAGCGCTTTCCGGCGCTGCCGGCACGGTCAGTTTCAGTATTCCACAAATCGTGAGTGACATCGTTCGGGGGCTTACGATTTCGATTCGCAATATCATTCGGGAGTTATTTTTCACCTTTCTGCTTTTCTTGCTTGGTTTAATTCCAATTTTCACACCTTTCACTACTGTTCTGATTTTTTTAGTGCAAGCTTATTACGCCGGTTTTGGTAATATGGATTACACACTGGAGCGCCATTTTCGGGTGCGGGGCAGCGTGCAATTCGTACGCAAGTATCGTTGGCTGGCTATTGGCAATGGCATTGTTTTTTTATTATTGCTACTCACTGGTATTGGTTTTCTCTTTGCTTTGCCCATCGGTACCGTAGCCGCTACCGCCGAAACAGTGAAGCGCCTGAACTGGGAAAAGCGATAAGCCTTTCCAAATTTTATGCTGCTATGTAATTTTTTTGATGCGTTGGGAAACTTTTTTGAAACAAAAAAAGTTGGACAAATTGTGTATAGGAAAATGAAGGTGACAGGATTCATAAAAAAATCATACCTTCGCTATGGTATTAATGATGCAGGATAAAGATAAAAAGCATTATGAAAAAATCTTTGAGGAAGAGTTCTTGCCTCAAGCAGATGCGCTTTTGACTTTTGCTTACCATCTCACTTACAATGAAGAAGATGCTAATGACCTGCTGCAAGAAACTTACTTGAAGGCGTATCGCTTCATTGATAAATACCATGAAGGTACCAATGCCAAGGCTTGGCTGTTCAAAATCCTGAAAAATGCCTTCATCAATCAATACCGCCGCAAGAGTAAGCAACCCACACAGGTAGATTATGAGGATGTGTCGAGCTACCAGGATGGTGAGGAGGACACGAACCTGGCGGGTTATGCTGATTTGCGAGAGGAGATGTTTCAGAGCATGATGGGCGATGAAGTCACCAATGCTATCAACGCCTTGCCGGTGGATTTTCGAGTGGTGATTCTACTCTGTGATGTAGAGGATTTTACCTATGAGGAAATTTCTAAAATTCTGGATATTCCGATAGGTACCGTTCGCTCCAGATTGCACCGCGCCCGCAACATGCTCAAGGAAAAACTGAAAGAATACGCAAAAACGTTGGGTTATAGCGATACCGATACAAAAGAAGATTGAGATATGAAGAAGCCTCCCGCTGATGATGTAAGCAGAACAACTGGCTCGATCAATTAGCAGGGGGCTTTTAAATTTTAGGCGTAAAAAAAGCGTTGCACCGAATCAAAATCTCAGCATAAGGCTCATTTTCAACACAATAGATAATTAAAACTTAATTAAAGAATAAACTTTATTTATTAATGATTGCTAAGTAGCAGCGAAAATATTTCTCACAACCATGCTGACCTGGAAAATACATACACTTCTCTTTTTTGAGTGCTCATGCCGCTGGGTGTGGTGTTTTCCCTCTTGTTTACAAAATAGTAGAAATACGCCCTGCCACTTAGCTCCAAAATTTATTAAGACATGAGAGGAGACCACAACTATCAGGAGCTTGTCAATAAAGTGACAATGTACTTGGATAATGAACTCAGCGAAACCGCTGAAATGGAGTTACTCAAAGAAATTAAGGCGAATCCTGCCTATTTTGATGTCCTTAGCAAAGAACAATCCTTCCGAGAATTTATCAAAAGTAAAATCCACCGCCGAAAGCCCTCCCCTGCACTGATCGAATCCATCAAAGAAAGGATACGCGTAGCGCCGGATGCTCCCTTGTATTGATGTTTTTCACCGACTATCACTTCGATTTTTTATACCCTTTCAAGAAGTCCCTATCTTACCAAATGAGAAGTTTTTTAGTTAAACTGCTTGACAAGGCAAGCCACTATTGCTTATCTTGGTAGAAATGTTTTTTATGAAAATCAAGATTTTTGCCTTGACTGCTGCTTTGATGGGCGGTGTGCAAGTTGCTGCTGCTCAAGTGGATTATTCGCCTCGTTTTTTGCAACTGCTGCAAAATGCGCAAATGGATTTTTATGAACCCGTAGAAGCCAGCTACAAAGATATTCCGTTGTGGAAAGAGGCTGCACAATACCAATCATACGACTTTGCCATTCGCTCCCGAAAAGAACCGCTTGAAATTCGCTATATTATTTTTCCATTTGATGAAAAAAGCCCTGTTTTTCAGGCTCCTGGCGTAGAATGCACCCGCGTGACCATGCACCTGGCCTCCAATGACGAAGATGCACTCATCAGCGCCCTGGGTATCGGAGAAGAAGAGTTAGAGGAAAGCTATAATGCCGATTGGGGAAAAATCTTTTTTTTTCAACCTAAAAAATCTTTCAGCCAACGCAAACACTGCAAAATGCTGGCGCTATACGCCGAAGGCAAAGGAATGGCTTTTATATTTTTCCTTTTTGATGAGCCTTCCAAAGAGTTGAACAATCCTTTTCTCACCCTTCGATTTAAAGAAGATGAATCGCACTAAAGTGCGCGCACTTTTTGGCGATACGCTTGTTTTTTAAGGAAGGATGTGCTGCAAAGTACCCATCGTGCTATTTCATTGATATATTTGCATCGCTAAAATTACCTAACCAATGGAACCCATCAGTGTATTTGATATGCTTAAGATCGGTATCGGTCCTTCGAGTTCGCACACGCTTGGTCCTTGGCGTGCTGCAGAGCGATTTGTCAAAGAGTTAGAAAACCTCCGCCTCCTCGCGCAGACCCATCATGTGGAATGCCATTTGTACGGCTCCCTGTCCCTCACTGGCAAAGGGCATGGCACAGATATTGCAGTAATGCTGGGCTTAAATGGAGAAGACCCCGTCACTATTGATCCTGTGGAGGTAAAAATTATACCCCAACAAATCCTTGCTCAAGCAAAAATCAACTTGGGTGGCAAAAAAACAATACGCTTTTCTGCTGAGGAGGATATCCTATTCCACTTTTCTGAATCGCTCCCTTTTCATCCCAATGGATTGATTTTCAAAGCTTATGACGATGATTTAGACTTATTGCATCAGGGAACTTTTTTCTCAATCGGTGGTGGTTTTGTTGTAAAAGAAGATGAAGAACACAGCAGCACAGCTGTAAAATTGCCTTACCCGATTAATTTTGGCAATGAGTTGACCCGCTATTGCGCAGAGAACCAATGCAGCATTTTCCAAATCGTATGGCAAAATGAGCAAGCCTGGCGCAAACCAGCCGAAATCCGGCGAGATTTGTTGCGCATTTGGGAAGTGATGAAGCATTGCATCTATCTGGGCTGCCATACCGAGGGAGTGCTTCCAGGTGGTTTAAACGTAGTGCGGCGTGCAGCAATTATTCATAAAAAGCTAATAGGAGAAGCCACTTACCAAAATGCAGAAGAATGGATGGCCGCCATCCGGCAGAAGCACCCGGAGTTTTCAAAAGTAGTGAAGTGGATCGGTTGTTTTGCCATGGCTATCAATGAAGAAAACGCCAATTTCAGTAAGGTTGTCACAGCTCCTACCAATGGCGCGGCGGGCGTTATCCCCGCTGTATTGATGTATTACCTTTGTTTTGCCAATCCAGAAGCTACCGACGATGATATCATCAAATTTCTGCTGGTTGCCGGTGAGTTGGGCAGCATTTTCAAAAAAGGCTCTACGATTTCGGCCGCGATGGGAGGCTGCCAAGCAGAAATTGGCGTTTCCTCCGCAATGGCGGCAGCAGCACTCACCGAATGCCTTAGCGGAAGCCCCGACCAGGCACTCATGGCAGCAGAGATCGCGATGGAACATCATCTGGGTTTGACCTGCGATCCCATTGGGGGATTGGTACAAGTGCCTTGTATCGAACGAAATTCAATGGGTGCCGTGAAAGCCATTACCGCCGCGAATATTGCTTTAGATAGCGATCCTTCAAAAGCGAAAGTCACGCTTGATGAAGTAATCAAAACCATGTGGGAAACCGCAAAGGATATGAATCACAAGTACAAGGAGACTTCCCTTGGCGGCTTGGCTACGCAGGTTTCGATTGTGGTACCAGAGTGTTGACAGGCTTTGTGCTGTTCAAAATAATAGGCAGCTTTTTAGGCTGATTGAAAAAGATAATAGCCGAATGATACATTATTCGACCAAAACGCCTTCAGCAAATCCTGTCGTATTTTAAATATTCTGATACAATACAAACCGTTTATTCATCCACAATAAAATCACTGGCGGCAACGCCAGCAGCACACTCGCCAGGGCTGCGTAGAAAATATTCGCCTCGCTCACGTATTGAAAGACTTTTAGCGTCAAGGTCTGAATTTTACCCACGCCGATCAGCGTCGTCAAACCATATTCAAACCAGGAGATTAAAAACGTCTGAAAAAAGCCAACCAGCAAAGCGCCTTTGGCAA
Organism: uncultured Saprospiraceae bacterium; assembly: GCA_964526645.1. GTDB lineage: Bacteria > Bacteroidota > Bacteroidia > Chitinophagales > Saprospiraceae > JADJNW01. Next base: position 14,690 of record CAZGJN010000021.1, on the reverse strand, counting down.
TGGGCAGTAAAACTTTGGTATAAGTTTGCCAGGTATTTCCGCCCAGGGTAGCCACGAGTTGTTCCATCGAGCGCATCTGTTCATTCCAAAAACCGACAAACAAAATCACTCCGAAAGGGTAGGTAATCAACAATTGCGCGAGTACCACGCCCAGTACATTGCCCCACAAGCCCATCCGCAGAAAGTAAAACTGAATGCATGCTGCCAAAATCACCGGCGCAAACACGTACGGAAAATATGCCACCAACAGCCAGCGATGCCGTTTTGCACTGAAGGCAATAAACTTGCTGGTAAAAAAGCTCAGCACCGTCACGACCACTGCAATGCTCAGCGAGATCGTCAGCGATAGCAATAAACTTTGCCCCAAATCGGATTGTGACAGAAGCAAAGTCCACCAGTTTCCTAGCGTCCAGACCGATGGCAGCACCGCCGGATACGCCCAGTTGCGCCCGAGCGATAGCACCAGCAGTACCGCGAACGGCAGTAGGATAATGATGGATAAGGCTATTTTTAGAATCTGCTTCGTCATCATAATTGTACCGGCGAATAAATTCGCCGTAAGTGGGCGCGGCAGCTAAAGCAGCCGTTGCAGTTTACTTCCTCAATAAATTCACAACCAACGTAATCAAAACCGCCCCATATAACACACTGATCGCATACGCCTGCGGAATGTCATTTAAATTAAATCGCTGCAACTTCTTGATTGTCAGTACTGAAATCATCTCGCGCGACTGGCTGCCCAGTAATAATGGAATCTCATATGAACTCATTACGAAAATGAAATACAGCACCAGCGTTGCAAATGCGCGATTCAAAAGTACGGGCGTTGTTACGCGCCAAACGACCTGTCGCCGCGAAGCGCCCAGCGTTTCCGCTAATTTCACAAATTCATCCAGGCGTTCGTTTTGGTATAAATTTGAGAACAGGATGATCAAAAACGGTGTTGCCATGAAAGTGTGCGCTACGATGATGCCAATGCCCCAGTTGTCATTGATCCAATCGGGAAATTGGTTCAAATTGTCAATCCAACCTAATTGATAACTCACACGCGACAGCACGCCGCTTTTCGCCAGCATTTGAAAGGTGTAAAAACCGACCACCATCGCTGGAAATACCAAGGGCAAATAAATCAAAAACGATAAAAACCGTCCCTCAAATGCCTGCCGCAAGCGCAACACTGCCGCTAACGCCAATGCAACCGAAATCGCCATCGTTATAACAGCAACCCACATACTGAAACCCAACGACCGCCAAAATTCATCACCCAGCAACAACTTTTGCCAGTACTTCAACGTAAAGCCATTATTCAAAACCCCCGTCAAGCCCAAGCTATACAACAACGCATACACCAGCCCTGCGCCCAGCGGCACCGCCGTAAGCAATAAAAAAAACGCTAAGCTGATATTTTTTGCCGATAATTTCATGGAAACCGAAAAACCCTAAAAATGTGAAATGCAGAATCACGAGCGACTTTTACATTTAAAATTTTACGGTTTTACATTTTGCGGTTTATAATATTTTTTCTAAAGTCCTCCGCCAACCGAATCATGTATTCGGGTGCCAATTCCTGCAAGGCTTTCGCCTGAATTTCCGAGCGCTTCGGCGCATATTTCCGCGTTGGCAAGGTTTGAAATTTCTCTCGCCAATCACCTGGCAATTGATTCAAATCCAGAATGGTACCGTCGCCCCACACCTGCGGATCCATCTTCTGGTACTGCGCCTCCGGCGAAATCAAAAAATTACACACAACCATCGCCGCGGCTTTGTTATCACTCCGTTTGGGAATACCCATGTAATGCGAATTTTGGATCGAACCAAAGGCCGGCACATAAGCCCGCGCCGTCTTTGGAAATAGGCCTTGTAGCACTTTATTATCCACTTCTGAATCGTTATTGCTCATAGTAAACCACAATTCACCGCTCGCAAACAACTGGTGCATGGGCGCTACCGCCTCGGGAAAAGTGCTCCCCGATTTCCAAAGATAGGGTTTCAATTCATTAATATATTGCCATAATTCAGCAGAATATTTAGTATATTTAGTTTCGTCAAACGCTCCATTTAATTCCTGCGGACTACCCGCAATGTCTATTAATAGCGCTTTTAAAAAAGTTAAACCCGTAAAATGCGTATCAAAAGTAAAAACACCAGGATATTTCTTCACAAAATCCAAGAATTCCGCTCGTGTCATCGGTGGATTTGGCACTTTGGCGCTGTTGTAAATGATCGCCATCTGCACATTGCCCCAGGGGCACTCATAGCCATCCACCGGCTGTTGGAAATCCTGCTCGATGAAGGGATTCGCAAAGTCAATATACTGGGCATTCGGCAGCTTATCGGTGAACGGACCAAACAGCGCATCAATCTGCCGCAACTGGTAAAACGTCTCCCCATTGATCCACACCAAATCCAGTTCACTCACGCTTCTGCCCGCTTCTATTTCACCAAGTAACGCCTGTACAATAACATTTCCCTGTCCACTTGCTGTTTGTAGATCAATATCGTATAATTCCTTGAGTTTCGGCTTTACATAATTTTGTATGTAATTCACAATCTGTGGGTCGCCCTGCCACATCATAAGATTTACGGTCTTACCGCGCGCCTCGACGAGGATTTCCTCCCAGTTCATCTCTAGCGGATTGACTTGCTGCAGGGGAGATTGGGAGGTGTTGCAGGATAACAAAGTAAAAGTGAGGACGACAACACTGAGTTTAAAAATCTTCATTCGTATCTTTTATAATATTTATTTAAATCATCTCGATCTTTAATGGAGATGTGCCACACTTTTGAGGTGCGGCACATCTTGTATTTAAAACGCATATCTCAAGCCAAACTGAAACTGTCGCGGTGCACCTGCGTTTTTGCGTACCAGCACGCCCGACGCACGCGAACCCACCTGAATCTGGTTGCTCTGCGTCGCATTATTGCTATAACCACTCAGGTTCTGAATGTTAAACACATTAAAAATATCGGCGCGAAGCTCCAATTTGCTATTGCCCACTGGAAAATCGTACTGAATCCCTATGTCAAAATTATTCGACCAGGGTAAGCGGTCGTTGTTGCGGCTTTCGCCGGGGAAGCGGTCGCTATTGCCCACATACGCATCGCCGAAGGAAGCGCCGTCGCCGTTCAGGTCGGTTGTACCGTAGATGGTAGCATCCGGTATACGATTGATGGGCTGTCCACTTTGCAATAAAGTAGCAATAGTTACAGATAAATTTCGGATTGGATAATAATTTACAACACCATTAATAATGTGCCGCCGATCATTAATGGAAGGTCCCCACTCATTACCAAAGTCATTGGCATCCATTGCCCGAAAGTTAATGTCTTCCGTATTATTCTCAAGATAGGATAAAGTATAATTTAGCAGGTAGGAAAATTTATCCTTTTCTCCGCGATCTTTTTGCAAATTGAAACTCGCTGCATAATAACGCGATTGCCCTGCCGATTCAGTAACAACAATGTTTCTGGCAACACCATTCACCTGTTTGCCATTAATAACTGCATAACTTCCATTTACAATCGGAATCGGTCGGCTCGCATCTGCCTCTGCCGGTGTACGCACAATGACATTATCAGGGTCGTCGGTTGGATAAGGCGCCGCAGCGTTTAAATTGCGCAAGCGAAATAAATTAAACGATTGATTATGAACTAAATCCACAAAAAACAAGCTCTTGTCATTTACTTGGTATTGATAGCCTAATGCCAATTGATGAGTGTAAGGATTATCATAACCGTTGGGATTCAAAATGCGGCGCTCATTGCTAAATTGCTGGTCGCGTTGCTCCTGCAAAGATGCGGCGGAGGGTCCCTTCAGATAAGCTACGTTGCTCACCGTTGCCCCTGCGTTGCCCTCGAAAGTAATTTGATCAATATTTGTATCAGATGGCAAAATACCCAGGCGTACCAGTTCCCTCAGTTGGGTTTTATAATCTTCGGAGTTGGTGTTCTGTTGCAGAGCATCACTATAAATAGCGTATAATATTTTATCATAAAAAATGCCGTAACCACCTCGCAAAGCGCTTCTTTGACCGAGTTTATAATTAAAATTAAATCTTGGTGCAATGTTATTTATATCGCCCTGATCGGCACCACCCTTGGAAAGGTTATCATAATCATAACGCAAGCCGAGCGTCAAGTTCAAACGATCGGAAATGCTGAATTGATCTTCTAAATAAATAGAATAAATGGTTTGTCGAGCCCCAAAATTAGCCGGACGCAACTCCACATTATATTGCAGCACCTCTACATCTGCTGGAATATCATTTACATTCAAACCTGCGCCACGATTCAGTGCTGCGACCTGATTCAGCTGCGCCTGACTTAAACGAACTAAATAACTTCCAAATTCATTACCTCCGCCTTGTAAAGAATGATCGGCACTTATGATACTACCGCCCGCCTTCAGCGTATGCTTGCCTGCGTAGTAGCTGAATTTTTGTTGTAATTGAAGGGTGTTTTCCAACTGGTCAAAAAAGTAGCCAGGATGCCCCAAGATCGCAATCGTTTGATCCGAAGGGTCGCGCACGGTCACTTGCGGCGAATCGCCATTTAGGGCACGCGCATAATTCCAACGGAAACGCGCAAACTGCACATTGGTTTGCGAACTGAAATTGCCGCTTACATAACTATTTTTTAAGGCAATTAACAATGAATTTCGGTCTTGTTTATTGCCTGCCGACTGGAAAGTCACGCCGCCGTCGAGTCCGCCGCCTTGGCGTTCGATATTGACTTTGCCGAGGTTCACCCGTAGCGAAGAGCGGAAATTATCCGTCCAGTTTTGGTCAATTTTGGCGGAAGCGTAAGTGAAGTTGTTCGTACCCCGCACGGTTTCGTTTACACGTAGAGCCGGAGAATTGAGCAAATTATCTTTTAAATCGGTGGTGTGTTCTATGTTGAAATAATAGAAAGTTTTGTCGGGTACAATTGCACCGCCAAAGCCAAAACCTGCCTGGTAACGCTGGAAGCCATCTTTGACAAAATTGCCCGACAAATCGCGCTGAGCAAAATCAGATTTTCCGTCAATCGTTGGTCCCGGGCGGCTAATAACAAAGGCTTCACCACTGAATTCATTGGAGCCGGAGCGAGAGGTAATATTAACCACGCCATTATTAGTCAAGCCATATTCTGCAGAATAATTATTGGTTAGCACGGTCACATTGCGCGTAAAGCCCACCGGAATGGCAAATTTTTGTCCGCCGAGAAAGCGCTCATTGTTATCCATTCCATCAATCATGTAGCTGGTAAACAGTGAGTTAGCGCCATTGATGCTCACATTTGGCGCTTCCGGATAGAAACCGGTTGCCTGAGAAACATTGGGTAGGCGATACAGCACGCGGGTGATGTCGCGCCCTTCAATTGGGATTTGCTCGATCTCTTTTTGTTTCAACTCAAAAGAAACTTCGGCATCGGTGCGATTGATTTTGGTGGTGGCAGCACCTTGAATGACAACAGTTTCCAGATTGACGGAACGTTTTTCAAACAAGCCCAATTGAATCGTAGGATTTTGGTTGGAGCGGATACTGATTTCAGCAGAAGTAGCATCCGAATATAATTCGGTTTCGTTGATCATAACTTTATAATCATTTAGCTCCGGGACATTTTTAAAAATCACCTTACCTTGATTATCAGTTGTTTGTGTTTGTAAAAACCCGCGATCGGCATTTTCCAGTTTCACTTCAATACCAGGGACGGGCTTATTATCAAGGATGTTTATTACAAAAACCGTTAAGTCGGATTGACCAAAGGTATTCAATGCAAATAACAATAAGGCAAATAATATTCTCATTTTTTTCATAAAATAAAATTTTATCTTAATGAAGGGAATAATATGAACTAAACACGCAAGCATTCAAGATGCTCCGTTCAAGAAATTAGGCATAAAAATTATTAAAAGCTAATGGCAGGTGGCGCTCGGAGTGTAGCCACAAAAGAATATTTGGACAAGATTAAAAACACCTCAATCTGGGGTTGAAGCCTGTTGGATAGAATAATATCGCGCAGTAAACAAACAATACGGCTTTTGAAGGATCGTCCGAGTGCAATTTTTTGAAGTGCCCGAGCATCGTCAAAATCATCCGACAAGGGTAAAAAATGACAGTAGGCATCATTTTGCCGGGCATAGTCAATCAGAGACTTTAAAGTGCAGGAAGTTTGCCAAGATCGTTGAATAAATGCGCCCCGCTGATACGCCTGGAGGCTAAGGCCCACGATATAAGCCCCCCCATCTTGGGTAGGGCCAAGCACCATATCAACGTCATTTTGTAGCAATGTTGCAGCCCTCAGCAAATATTCTTTTGTCAGGTGCAAACAGTCATTCCCGACAGCAATCACTTGGCTATACCCCACAGCAAAAACGGTCTCAAAAGCATTGGCGAAGCGCTCTCCAAAAGTCTCGCCGACTTGCTGCGCGCCTTTCACTACAAATACAGGTAACCCGGATTGCCGACTGACCCTGAGCACATGGTTGTTGAGGGTATGCACCATCTTCATGCTGCCCTTCGCACCAAAGTATGAACGCAGCGCCTTCACATCAGCTTCCTCCTGCTCGTCGCGTACGAACACTAAGATAGCCGTTGTATTTGTAGCGTGTAAGTGCATATTAGTTTTGATAGCCCGCGCCAAAGATAGCATGAAACAAGACTGTTTTTTTGTCTATTTACGGACAATCTTGCCAGAATGGTTTTTCACAATAAAATCAGGCTACTGAAAATCAATCGCAATAGCCTGTGCTGTATCTTATTTTGAAATGCTTAATCTGCATTCCCGTCTACGCGGAAGGAGATATTGCAAATCACACCAAAAGTACTCACCTTGCCATCCTTCACATGGGCTTTAATATCCTTAACATAGACCGAATCAATGTTGCGAATTGTTTTGGAAACTTCTGCCACCGCCTGATGAATGGCATCGTCTATGCTCTTCTCTGAAGAAGCGATAACTTCAATTACTTTTACAATAGCCATAATATCAATTTTTTATAGATTAAATAAAATGATTTAAGCAAAATCGTTGCCCTTTTAAGATTAACAATTTATGTTTTTTTATGAATAATTGCCAAATAAAAAGTGACCATTCATTGCTTAGAAGCTAAGAAAAAACCAATATTGCAGCAAAATTTGATAAGCTAACCGCTTTTTATAATTACGATGCCGTGATCTTATTATACAATTTCATCATCCGTCTTTATACGATAGGGATTCATATTGCCGCTTTGAGGTACGGGAAAGCTAAGCACTGGGTGAAGGGGCGGCGCAACTGGGAGATTCGATACGCACAAGCCTGGGATCAGAAAAATCCACAAAAAAGCCCCTGTATCTGGATGCACTGCGCTTCGCTTGGTGAATTTGAACAAGGAAGGCCCCTGATAGAATTGTTGCGGCAGCAATACCCGGAAAAGAAAATCGTACTGTCGTTTTTTTCACCTTCTGGTTATGAAATCCGAAAAAATTACAAAAGTGCCGATTACGTTTGTTATCTGCCCGCCGATACTAGATCGAACGCTTTGAAATTCATCGAGTTATTCCAGCCCGTGTTATCCATTTTCGTCAAATACGAATTTTGGTATCATTATTTGTCCACCTTGCAAAAAAAGCAAATACCAACGATCCTGATTTCTGCCCGCTTCCGACCGGAGCAAGTTTTTTTCAATTGGTACGGTGCCTTTTTCAGGAAGCTATTGCACGGGTTCAGCCATATTTTTTTGCAAAACAAAACCGCTGCTACCCTCCTACAAGCCTTTTCGTTGCAAAATTTTTCCGTCGCTGGCGATACCAGGGTAGATCGCGTTATTCAGATTGCCGATGAAGCACCTGACTTTTCGATCGTAGCGGCTTTTGCTGCCCATCACAAGCTTTTGATAGCGGGTAGCACCTGGCAGCCCGATGAACTGCTTTTAGCCCCTTTTATCAACAAACATTTGCCTTTCGATTGGAAATTGATCATTGCCCCGCATCACATTTCAAAAGGTCGTTTGGATCATATCGAGGCTGTAATGGAATTGCCCTTACTGCGTTATTCCGAAGCCAATGAACAAAGCGCCGCCGCGGCGCGAATCCTCCTCATTGACAATATCGGCATGCTCTCGGCGCTGTATCGGTATGGGCATCTTGCCTATATCGGCGGCGGATTTGGGGCAGGCATTCATAATACACTGGAGCCGATTGCCTTTGGCTTACCTGTCATTTTTGGTCCAAAATATACCAAATTCGAAGAAGCCCTACAATTGGTGCAACAACAAGGTGCTTTTTCCGTGACAAGTACAGAAGCATTTTTCCGCTATTTCACTAAACTGGAAAATGTGGAATTCTATCAAAAAGCCGCCCAAATCGCGAAAGATTACATCCGCACAAACCAAGGCGCAACAAAAAAGATTGTACAATTTATTGAAAAACAATATTTTGGAAGATAAGCACCGCTATGCCATTGCAACGAAGTATATTAATCGAATCGCAATACTTGCCCCCTATTCAATTTTTTTCTAAACTGATACAGTATCCTACCGTTTTTATAGAACAACAAGAGCATTATAAAAAAGGAAGCTACCGCAATCGCTGCGAAATAGCCACCGCAAACGGCGTACTCGCTTTGTCTATCCCTTTGCAAAAAGGCAAAAATGAACAACAGCCCATTCGAGCAGTGCGCATCGCTTACCACGAGCCTTGGCAACGCCTCCATTGGGAAAGTATTCGCTCTGCTTATGGCAATGCGCCTTTTTTTGAATTTTATGAGGATGCGCTAAAGCCTTTTTTTCACGAGCCTTATGAATTCTTATTCGACTTCAACGGGGCGCTCCTACAATTGTTATTGCAACTGCTGCCGCTGCACCCAAATTTAGAATTGACCCCAAGATATGAAAAACAGCCGCCGCCGGAAGTACTCGATTTCCGCGATGCCTTATCGCCGAAAGCCCATCGAAAACGGGAAGACCCTGATTTCCAACCACAGCGCTATGCACAGGTTTTTGAAGAAAAACACGGTTTTTTGCCCAATTTGAGTATCTTAGACCTGCTATTTTGCACCGGACCCGAAGCAATTTCCTTTTTACAATTGAGTATCAAACATCCAGACCTAAAATGATCAGTTTCATCCACAAAAACATCCAGACCTATCGTGCACAGATTGACGAAGTGGTAAAAGACTTACACGAATTAGCCATCAAAACGGGCAATGAAACCCTGGCGCATACTGTGAGCGACTTGCGCAATCGCATCAACGAGCCTTTTATGTTTGTCATTGTAGGAGAAGTGAAAGCCGGCAAAAGCAGCTTCATCAATGCCTTATTGGCAACTGGCAGAGAAATCACAAAAGTAGCGCCCCAGCCCATGACGGACACTATCTTGCAGTTGCTTTATGGCGAAAGGGAAGAAACGATCCCTGTGAATCCTTATCTAAAAAAAATCACACTCCCAGTTGAAATCCTCAAGGAAATAGCCATCGTGGATACACCGGGCACCAATACAATCATCCAACACCACCAGGAAATCACGGAAAAATTTATCCCCGCTTCCGATCTGATTGTATTTGTTTTTGAGGCAAAGAACCCCTACCGCCAGTCTTCCTGGGATTTTTTCGACTACATCCACGCCGATTGGCACAAAAAAATTATTTTCGTTTTGCAACAAAAAGACCTAATGCCGGAGGAAGATTTGCGGGTAAACTTAGCAGGAGTAACCGATTATGCCATCAAAAAAGGAATAAAAAATCCTTTGGTTTTTCCCGTTTCCGCCAAATTAGAGCAGGAAGGTAGCCCGGAAAGTGGCTTTCAAGACCTCCGCGCGTTTATCCGCGAAAACATTACCGGCGGCAAAGCGCCTGTACTGAAATTGCAAAATAATGTGCATACCTGCCTTACCATCAACGGGCGCATCGGTAGTGGCATCGAAACACGGCAAGCGCAATGGCAGGCAGACACGGCGTTTCGGCAGGATATTCGAGAATCATTGGACAAACAGGAGCAAAAATCGTACAAACAAGTGGATGTTTTGGTGGAAAATTTGGTGGCTGCTTACGACCGCATCACCCGGCAGCAAGGCGAAGCGCTCGGCAATAGGCTTTCTTTTTTCTCGCTGCTGCGGCGTTCTTTCGCTTCTATGTTTGGTAAAAAAGCTTCGCTGAAGGAATGGCTTGAGGGCCTTGCACTGGAACTGGAACGCTCCCTAAACGCTGAGCTGCAAAGTAAACTCAACGAGGGCATCACCGACCTGGCAGAAAACATACAGCAAATGGCTAAAATGATCGAATTGAAAATCAAAAATAGCCAAACGATTCTGCAATCTGACCAAGATATTTTCAGCGACATCATCGAGCGGCGCGGGCGGGTGGTGCAGGAATTGCAGGAAGCTTTCGCCAAATTTATCAATCGCTCCGAAAACTTTTCCGATAGCAGCCTTTTCCCTACCAAGCAATCCATTTCCCCCAATATCGCCACTGGCAGTGGCTTGGCGGTCATTGGTATCATACTGGCAGCGGTCACGCAGGGTATGGTCTTCGACATCACGGGAGGTGTGCTCACCACGATTGGCTTGCTTTTCGCGGGGGTATCAAGCAGTGTAAAGCGCCGCAAAATAATGGATAGTTATGCACAGGAAATTGACAAAGGCCGAACACAGCTGGAAGTGGAAATTTCCAATAAACTTAAATCTTATATTTTGCATTTAAAAAATAGAATTGATGCCAATTTCAGAGATTTTGACCTAATGCTGGAGCGCGAAGCTGAGCAATTGGCCGTACTCAAAAAGCAATATGAAGCAGTAAGTCAACGCCTCCAAAAGCTCCAATCGGAGCTGCACTAAGAGGATTCGTAGTCTTTTCCGCACACTTGGTCTAACGAATTGTAACTTCCGCATAAAGTCGCTACGTCTTTTACAAAAGAAGTCGTAATTTTCTCTTTTGAAATTCGATAAAGAATGAAAAACAAATTTGTAGCAGCGTTTTTGGCTTTTTTCCTCGGTGTGATGGGGGTGCATCGCTTTTATCTCGGGCAGCGATTCCTCGGCATCCTCTACTTTTTTATATTTTTTGCAGGGATTTTTATCAGCATGGAAGAGCACGAGCCCATGCCCATTATTGCTTTGCCTGCAATTTTGGGATTTATTGACAGTATTCTGCTCGCGGTGATGCCTCAGGATGATTTTGATGACAAGTACAACAAAAAACGGAAAAAAGAGAGGGAGCAACGCCACCATGAAGAACGACAAGCTTTGCCCGCAACAACGCCAATACGGCATACTACTGCTGACTACAAAAAAAACGGAATCGAAAAGTTTAGGGATTTTGCCTTTGAAGAGGCGATTATGGATTTCAAAAAAGTGCTGGAAATCATCCCAAATGATGCCGCTACTCATTTCAACATCGCTTGCTGCTATTCTATTCTGGAACAAAAAGAGGCAGCATTGCAGCACTTAGACCAGGCAGTTGCCAATGGCTTTACACATTTTGAAAAAATTCAATCCCACGATGCTTTATCTTTCTTACGCACACAACCTGAATTTGACGCTTTTGTAAAAAATGACTATCGCCTTGATGCGCCTGTAAAAATAAAAACCGAAAAGCAGGAACCACCGCCCCTGCCAACAACCGAAGAAAAGCCGCTTACTCTACCCGATGATTTGCTGGATCAGATCATCCAGCTCGGTGAGCTTCGCAACAAAGGTGTACTAACAGAAGAGGAATTCGCGGTCCAAAAGGAAAAAATCCTGGCAAAAAGATAACTTTGCAAAAAGTTCATCTGATGCGCATTCGCCTTTTTCTCTATGCAACACTGCTGCTGCTTGCAGCTTGCCATTCTCAACACAAGCACGCCACTATCGAAGCCTTTTGGCTTGATTTCCAAAGGCATATAGCCAACAAAAATGCCAAAGCTATCGCTGATATGACGGTTTTCCCGCTCAAGGGGGCAGAGCCTTATGTAGAAAGTTTTGACATAAATGGCATCTCACAGGAGCAATTTTTGCAAAAATTCAAACAGATTTTTGATGATAAAGCAAGTAATACAATCGCTACTACAAAAGTGAGCGACCTAACAACATTCACCGCATCAGCAGAAAACCTGGCAGAAGTAATGGGCGTGCCCAACGGCACAACGATTTACAGCTGCACGGTGCTCTACACTTTTGATGAGGGACTGGAGAGCCAAACCGAAAGCTCCGTAGCTTTTCATTTTGCTAAACTGGATGGTAGTTTTAAATTAGCCTTCCTGTTAGTGGCAGGATGATGGATGCTCCAGATTACATAACGATCCAAAGAAATGCTTGGCTATGAAAAAGCTGTTTTTTGTATTCCTTACTTGTCCTTTTTTGCTCTTTTCCCAAGGCCACTACGAGCGATTGGCAATGCTGGATGTGCAGCATTACACTTTTGCACTGGAGTTGAATGATAGCAGCGATGTGATTCGCGGCGTGGCAGATATTTCCATTCGCTTTCGCAAACCCGTAGCGGAATTTTATCTCGATTTAGTAAAAACCGAAGGAAAAACGGATGGTATGATAGTACACACTGTTTTGGAAAATGGCAGGAGTGTTCGTTTTGAGCACCGCGCAGATAAAATTTATATTCAACCTGCTATCCGTATTCAAGCCGGTGAAGCCAGAGTGTACCAAATTGACTATGAAGGAATTCCAGCAGATGGATTGATCATAGACCAAAACAAGCATGGCGACCGCACTTTCTTTGGTGACAATTGGCCCGATCGAGCGCATCATTGGCTACCCACTGTAGATCACCCTTCGGATAAAGCCACCGTAGCGTTTATCGTCACAGCTCCCAATCACTACCAAATCATTGCCAATGGCATCCAAATCGAAGAAACGAGCTTGGGCAATGATGTCAAACTCACCCATTGGCTGGAGGAAGTGCCCCTACCTACCAAAGTGATGGTCATAGGAGCGGCTCCTTTTGCGGTTGGGCTGGCGGGGTTCGTGGATACAATTCCAGTAACCAGCTGGGTGTTTTGGCAGGATCGCCAGGCTGGATTTTATGATTATAGCCAAGCGGTACCTGTGCTGAACTGGTTTGTGGATCATGTCGCACCTTATCCCTATCGCAAATTAGCCAATGTACAATCCAAAACCCGCTACGGAGGCATGGAAAACGCAGGCAATATCTTTTATTTTGAAAATTCAGTGACGGGCAGACAGGAGCGAGAGTTGCTCATTGCACACGAAATTGCACACCAGTGGTTTGGCAATTCGGCTTCAGAAGCCAACTGGCACCACGTCTGGCTCAGCGAGGGATTTGCTACCTATTTTACGATTCTTTACACCGAAAGCATGCACGGCATAGCCGCCGCCCAAGCGCAATTATTGACCGACCGCAAACGGGTGCTTGCTTACAATAGCCGCGATGCGAAACCCGTAGTGGATACAACTGTTACAGACTATAATCGTGTTTTAAATACCAATTCCTACCAAAAAGGCAGTTGGGTGCTGCACATGCTGCGGCAGGAAATAGGTGATACTGCCTTCTGGAAAGGAATAAAAAGCTATTATGATCGCTATCAGTACAACAATGCCCTGACCGATGATTTGCGAAAGGTGATGGAAGAAGTAAGCGGCAAGGCACTGGAGCAGTTTTTCAAACAATGGCTTTTTCAGGCGGGACACCCCAAGCTACAGATTGGCTGGAGTTATGAAGCGGCAAGTAAAGAACTAACCCTGGAACTGCTTCAAAAACAAAAGGGTGCTGTCTTTCAATTTCCATTGGAAATCACCCTTGCCACAGGCAATCAACAAAAAATAGAGACCTTGCACGTCACTCAAGGACAACAAGTTTTCAAAATAAGTTTCCCAGAAAAGCCAAGCGATATTCAGCTCGACCCCAACGTGAAATTATTGTTTGAAGGAGAAATAAGCCAGCAATGATCTGCTAATTCGAGTAGCGCTGTGCTAAATCCCTTTCACTCCCCTGCAAGGCAGCGACACATGCAAATGCGGTGCCGTTCCTCGGTGCAGCAAGGTGTTGAATCCCATCAACTTAAAATAACCTTGAACCAGGCTGTTGCGCAGCTTACCATGCCCCTTGGTACGAATATCTACGGCATGCACATAACCGGTGCTTTGCTCATAGTGCAAGGAAAATCGCTTGGATGCTAAGCCCATCTGTTGATAGTCTTCCGGTTGGCGCTCGGCATCAGTGAGCAGCAGTTCTTTTTCCAGCAAAATCAAAGTACCAATTCCCAGTCTTAATACAGGGTGCAGTTTTCGGAACTCCGCTTTTAGCGCCTCTTCTTTGACGTTGTAAGTGGAAATAGACCAAACGCTGTTGCCGCAATACGCCAATGCCAGCGCTAATAACACCGCATAATTTCGCTGCATTGCCTTAGGCCGAATTACTTTTTTTAGAAAATGATGATGCAAAGAAAGAAAATATACAAAAAGCAAGAGCGCCATCGTCATGGCTCCCATCAACACGCTCCCCCAGGCATAGGGCTGATACTGCACCTGTATCCATACCGCAACCCGCAGTAGCAATATGAAAGGTAGGCTCGCCAGCCAAAGTAAACCGAGCAATGGAAGCAAAAACTGGCTTAGTAGCTGTATCTGTTTATGTTCATTTCTTTGATTCATAATAAGTTGTAGCACTTTTTGCCAGGCTTTTATGCCGGCTGTAATTTTGGGCTACTCAATTTAGTCACAATATATAGGACTTACGCACTAAATAATAAGTAATTAAAAATCAGTTCATTGAAATAG
>CAZGJN010000020.1:0-64985 GCA_964526645.1 uncultured Saprospiraceae bacterium | reverse complement strand
GTGGTGTTTGCTCAGCGATGCCTTTCAGGCGCACTTTGGCTTTGTAAATGTTTTCAACGCTGATCGTGGGAGTCAAAACGCTTTTTTCTGTCGGCATCACTTCTGGTTGGAGTATTGGAGTAATGGAATGCTGAATAAATAATACACCAAAAATCCATTACTCCGTTTCAAAATTTAAACTTCTTCTTTCACTTCCTGGCGTTCTGGACGCAGGCTACGCACCATTTTGCCGGCTTGCCACATTTCGCTTTCGCGGAGTTCGCGAAGTTCTTCTTCCAGTTTTTCGCGGTAATCCGGCTGGCTATTGGAATCAATCGAGCGTTGGGCTTCATGTCCATTGGCTACACTGTCGTACAACTCTGTAAAGACAGGCGCTACCGCATCGCGGAATTTATTTTTCCAATCCAAAGCGCCGCGCTGAGCCGTGGTAGAGCAGTTGGCGTACATCCAATCCATACCGTTTTCAGCAACGAGCGGCATCAAACTTTGGGTTAATTCCTCTACCGTTTCGTTAAAAGCTTCACTCGGGGAGTGCCCGCGCTTGCGGAGTTCGTTGTATTGCGCTTCGAAAATGCCCTGAATCGCACCCATCAAAGTGCCACGCTCGCCGGTCAAGTCACTATATACTTCTTTTTTGAAATCCGTTTCGAACAGATAACCAGAGCCGATGCCAATGCCGAGTGCGATGACACGTTCCCATGCTTTGCCGGTAGCATCCTGGAAAATAGCGTAGCTAGAATTCAAACCTCTGCCTTCTACAAACATGCGGCGCAAGCTGGTGCCGGAGCCTTTTGGAGCTACCAGAATCACATCCACATCAGACGGTGGAATGATGCCGGTGCGCTCTTTATAAGTGATGCCGAAGCCATGCGAGAAATACAGGGCTTTGCCGGGTGTCAAATGTTTCTTAATGGTGTCCCACATGGCAATCTGTGCTGCATCAGAGAGCAGGTATTGAATGATATCGCCTTTTGCAGCAGCTTCTTCAATGTCGAACAAAGTTTCGCCGGGAACGAAGCCGTCGGCAACTGCTTTGTCCCAAGATTTGGAAGGGTAGCGTTGCCCAACAATGACGTTGAAGCCGTTGTCGCGCAGGTTGAGCGCCTGACCAGGACCCTGCACGCCGTAGCCAATGATGGCGATGATTTGGTCGTTGAGCACATCAAGGGCTTTGTCGAGTGGGAATTCTTCGCGGGTGACTACATTTTCTTCTATACCTCCAAAATTTAATTTTGCCATAAAAAGATAATTTTACTTGTTTTGAAATATCCTACTGCCCAACCGACAGTGGTTTTGCCTGATCGAAGATTGGAAAATAAACGATTTGAGTGAGTTGATTCTGGCAGGGCTACGAATAGCAATTCGCAAAGATAAGGTAATTCTTTTTGTAAAGAAATCTATGTTAACTTTTTAGCTAAAAATATTGACAATTTATATAGGCTGGTCAATACATTGTGAATTTGGTTGTTTAATAAAAATTTTGGAACCTAAATAAGTTTGGCACACTTTAGAAATGCGCCAGACCAGATGATAAAATTTAAATCACAGTGCAATCAATTATTGAGCGTTCCAATTCGTAGAAAAAATCAAAAACCTCCGCTGAAACTTCAGTCGGAGGTTTTTGTTATTAATCAAAACAATGTTGATGCGGTTTGCTATCCTTCTAGTACCCCTGATCGTGTGAATTTTATACAAGCCTTTGCAGTAGCAAAAAGCTTTACTTCGCAACAACTAAATTCACTTCCAGATCAAATTCATCGTAGATAGTCTTATCGCCGAGGTTGTCAAAGAAACTACCGGAGCCATAGCGTACATCGAATTCAGAACGATCAATTTTGATGGTCGCTGTTGCTAATTTGTTCCCATCTTTTTCTACCATTTTTGCATCAAAAGAAATAGGCTTAGTGGTAGATTTGATTGTGAGGTCGCCCTTAATTCTGTATTCGCCTGGTTTTGCTTCAGCTGCTTTTGTGATTACAAATTTAGCAGTCGGATATTTTTCTACGCCAAAAAAATCATCAGACTTGAGGTGTCCGACTAATTTTTGGGCACCACCGCCCTGCATGTCTTCACAAGTAATGGTAGTCATGTCAATTTCGAAACTTCCTCCAGTCAGCTTACCGTTGTTAAAGTCCAAGCTGCCGCTTTTCAGCATAACTTTACCAAAGTGCGATCCTGTCACTTTATAGCCCTTCCAGATAATGTAGCTTGATTTTGTATCTACATTGACAGGCTGTATAGGAGCGGTAGCAGCTATCGTTACTAAGCTTACGATGGCAAACAAGGATAAAATTGCAAAAGCGTTTTTCATGATTAATTTCATTTTGATTTTGAATAATTCAAACACCGTCTCAAAATTAAAGTTTAAACACTATTACGAAAAGACCTTTGAGACACTTTAAGAAAAAATTAACCACGGAAGTAGCTTTATTGTTCTAATACGCCAGTTTTATGAGGGCATATCAGTACAGTACCAGCGGAATGTTTAGCCGCGCGACAGAGGAGAATTTATTTAAACCCTGGATTGCTTTATTTCCTCTACGATTTCAGGATTGAGTAAGGTAGAGGTATCACCGAGGTTGTCTATTTCATTGGCTGCCACTTTTCGTAAAATGCGGCGCATGATCTTGCCAGAGCGCGTTTTGGGCAAGCCAGAAACGATTTGTATTTTGTCTGGTTTTGCAATCGGTCCAATTTCTTTAGCCACTACCTCTAGCACTTCTTTGAAAAAAACCGCTTCATTGCCAATCGCTTCCGAAGTAATGATGTAAGCATAAATACCTTGCCCTTTGATGTCGTGCGGATAAGCTACCACTGCTGATTCCACTACTTTTGGGTGTAAATTGATTGCATTTTCCACTTCTGCCGTTCCGATTCTATGCCCCGAAACATTCATGACATCATCCACCCGACCGATGATTCTGTAATTGCCATTGGCATCCCTTTTGGCACCATCGCCAGTGAAGTACTTATTTTCAAAGGTTGAAAAGTAAGTAAGCCGCGCCCGCTCGTGGTCGCCGTAGGTGGTACGGATCATAGCGGGCCAGGGGAATTTGATACAAAGCATACCTTCTACCTCATTTTCTAGGATTTCATTGCCATTGGTATCTAACAAACAAGGCTGCACACCGGGCAAGGGCAGCGTAGCATAAGTAGGAATCAAAGGGGTAATGCCCGCAAGCGGCGAAATCATGATGCCCCCCGTTTCTGTTTGCCACCAGGTATCTACGATAGGGCAGTTGCCTTTGCCAATTTTTTCATGGTACCAGCGCCAGGCTTCTTCGTTGATGGGTTCCCCTACACTACCCAGCACTTTCAGGGCGCTCAGGTCGTGCCCCTGGGTATAAGCATCGCCCATAGCCTGCAAGGCTCGAATTGCCGTAGGTGCTGTATAAAAATGCGTCACCTTGTATTTTTCGCAAACCTGCCAAAAGCGGCTGGCATCCGGGTAGGTCGGTACGCCTTCAAACATAATGGTGGTAGCGCCTGCCAGTAGCGGTCCATATACGATATACGAATGCCCTGTTATCCAGCCGATATCAGCCGTACACCAGTAAATATCGCCAGGATCGTATTGAAAAACATTCTCAAAAGTGTATTTAGTGTAGACCATGTAGCCCCCGCAAGTATGCACCACGCCCTTCGGCTTTCCGGTAGAACCAGAAGTGTAAAGAATAAAAAGCATATCCTCTGAATCCATCGCAACAGCAGGACAAATATCGTTTTGACGATACACTTCTTCATGCCACCACTTATCACGATTGGCGGTCATGGAGATTTCCTGAGTAGTGCTTTTATGTACCAAAACGGTTTCAACACTGCTACAACCCATGGTTATCGCTTCATCAACTACTGCTTTTACAGGAATGTGCTTAGGGCCACGATCATTAAAATCTGCGCAAATCACCATTTTACAACTCGCATCCTTAATCCGATCTGCCAGGGCATTAGCCGAAAAACCCGCAAAAACCACCGAATGAATCGCACCGATCCGAGCGCAAGCTAATATGCCTATAGCCAATTCTGGAATCATTGGCATGTAAAAACAAACTCGGTCACCTTTTTGAATACCTAAGGATCGTAGCGCGTTAGCCGCTTTGCAAACCTCCGAGTGTAGCTGGCGATAAGTGTAGGTTTTATTGGGTATTTGAGGATTGTTGGGTTCCCAGATGATGGCAGTTTGGTCGCCGCGCGTTTCCAAATGACGGTCTAAGCAGTTTTCTGTGATGTTAAGCTTGCCATTGATAAACCATTTTACCTCTAACTTGTGGAAATCCCATTCCAGCACTTTATCCCATTTTTGTATCCATTTGAAAGTAGCAGCCTGATCTGCCCAAAACGCTTCGGGCGCTTCTACACTTTTGCGATAAGCAGCCTGGTAGGATTCGAAATTTGTGATACGTTGATACATTGCCATTTTATTTTAAACGTATAGTATAAATATCGGGTTGGTTATTCAAAAATACCTCTTTCTTCATCCAAATGATCATAGTCGCCATGCCAAGCATAATAGCCCATGAGAGACATGCCAGCGGCGATCGGTACAAAAATAATCAGTACAATGAGCCAAAAGGTATAAGTTTCCTGCGTAGGCGGCGTTTGGGCGTTAGGGGAAAGTTCTTTCGCCGCTTGTAAAATGCCGAAAACAATACTCGCGGGACCAAGCAGTATCCACACGATTCCCAGGTATCTTTTTATCGCATTCACTTTTTTTAGATTTTAATATTAAACGCTAAATTAACTTCAGTCTGCTACGTTTTCATCAATTTTATTGGACATATAAAGCATGCCAATTACAAAACACAAACCCGCTATGGCAATCGTCCACCACAAACCCGCTAATGGATCATCGAGATGAGCAGTCAGGCGGGTAGCGATATAGGGTGTAAGCCCACCGAAAATCCCATTGCCGATGTGATAAGGTAAAGACATACTGCTATACCGAATGCGTGTGGGGAAAATTTCCACCAAAAAAGCGGCAATTGGTCCATACACCATCGTTACGAAAATGACCTGGATCACCACCAATAAAATCATTTGCCAAAAGGCGTTTGTACCGAGGTTGATTTCTTTTTTTATTGCTGCATTTTCTTTTTTTGTAATTGTACAAGAGGTGCCGTCGGTATAAAATTTGGTAACCACTGGGCTTACTCCGCTGGGGGTATTTTGTACCTGGATTTCCTGCTTTTGATTGACATCGGATATGTCGTACATCGTTTTGTAAATCGGGCGATAGCAGATAATTGCCAATAGCATACCTGTCATCATAATCGCCTTTCGTCCAATGCGATCACTCAGCCATCCAAACAAAATAAACATTGGCGTAGCTAAAGCCAGTGCAATCAGAATAATATTTCGGGCTTCTACAAATTCAATTTGACAAGTTTTTTCAATAAAAGAGAGTGCATAAAACTGCCCTGTGTACCAAATCACGCCCTGCCCCATCGTGGCTCCAAAAAGCGCCAGCAATACCATTTTCATATTTGCCCGATGTGCAAAAGACTCCTTCAGTGGATTGGTAGCCACTTTGCCTTCTTCCTTGATTTTTGCAAAAAGAGGCGATTCCTGCATTCGCAATCGGATGTAAATAGAAATAAGGATAAGAAATGCTGAAATGAGAAAGGGGATGCGCCAGCCCCAATCATCAAAAGCGCTTAGCCCCATACTATTTCGGGTGATGAGGATTACGCCCAACGCCAGAAACAGCCCCAGCGTAGCAGTCGTCTGAATCCAACTGGTGTAGTAGCCCCGCTTGTGCCCTGGGGCGTGTTCTGCTACATAGGTCGCTGCGCCGCCATATTCGCCGCCCAATGCCAAACCTTGCAGCAGCCGCAAAGCCAGCACGATAATAGGAGCAACTGCACCAATAGCCCCGTAGCTCGGCACTAAGCCAATGGCAAAGGTAGAACCTCCCATGATAATCAAAGTAAGCAAAAAGGTGTATTTTCGCCCTACCAAATCACCCAGACGACCAAAAACCAAGGCACCGAAAGGACGCACCACAAAACCTGCTGCAAAGGTTGCTAATACAGACAAATAAGCTGCAGTAGGATTCGCGGCCGGAAAAAATTTGAGCGAAATAATAGAAGCCAAAGCCCCAAAGATGTAAAAATCGTACCATTCGATCAGTGTACCGACCGAAGAAGCCAGAATGACTTTTCTGATCAGTTTTTTTTCTTGCTTTGTTATAGTCGGCAGCGCCGTAGCAGTAGGGTTGGTGTTCATCTTACATTCCTTAAAGCGCTTGAAATGTAAAAAATATTATTGAACAGTAAAGCACTCTTTTTTGGAAAATATCTACAATTTGTAATTTCGTACTTTGTTACATAAAAATTATACATCAAAAACAAACATGACTATGCGTATTCTTTCTTTTTTACTTTTATTTTCAGGTGTTTTATCACTATTGCAAAGTTGCGATAAAAAAGCACAAGACAAGCAGGATGAGGCAGCTACGATTGAATTTGAGCTGGCTTCTTTTGAACAAAAATCTGCTTCTTGTGATACCGACACACTCCGCTGTGCTGTTTTCTCTCTTACCTACCCGGTGGCACAAGGGTTGAGTGAAGCTGCCAAGGCGATCAATGACAGTATTTACTGGTATGTCCGAGTGGGGACTTTCATGGCAGATCCCTCTACGCCGATACCGGATGAACTTACTGCTATTGCCGATACTTTTATCCATAATTATGAAAATTTCCTGAAGGAATCCCCTGGTTATGAAATCGGTTGGGAAATAGAAACCACCGGTGATGTCGTCTATAATACTTCAAAAGTAGTTGCCATTGAACTTTCTACTTATTCCTTTGCAGGCGGTGCTCATTCCAATACGAATGTCACTTTGCTTAATTTTGATCCTAAAACTGGCAAAAAACTCACTTTGAATGATTTGGTGACAGATACCAGCAAGTTAGCACAGTTGGTAGAGGCAAAATTCCGACAGGTAAAAGGACTGGCACCCGATGCAAACCTGGACGAGGCAGGTTATTTCTGGGGAGAGGGATTTAAATTGCCCGAAAACTTTTCAGTCACAGCCGAAGGACTTTATTTTTTATACAATGCTTATGAAGCAGCTTCTTATGCCGAAGGAATAATAGAGTTTGTTATCAAAAATGAAGAATTGAATAGTATTCTAAAAAAATAAAAAGTGTTTTGGCACTCTGACTGTTTGGGGTGCCAATATTCAAACTCGTTTATGCCCAGAGCCCAGGATTTATCGGGGAAAGGATTGTTTTCAGTTTTTTTGATCATTTGGTTGGTGCTAAATGTTTTGCAAGCTGCTTTCACCCGGCTTGATCCCGATGAAGCCTATTACTGGATGTATGCCAAGCAATTAGATTGGGGTTATTTTGATCATCCGCCGGCAGTTGCATTTTTGATTCAACTAAGCAGCAGCCTTTTTCCCGATGAATTGGGCGTTCGGTTGGGGGTCATTTTATTGCAAATAGGCAGTTTTTATGGATTTTGGCTATTGCTTGGCAAGCCGAAGGCCTACCCTCAAGTTTTGACGCTGGTTCTACTGTTGGCAGCCATGCCGATGTTGCAAATTTTTGGATTTGTAGCCACGCCTGATGCACCGCTGCTATTTTGTGGGGTATGGTTTTTTTATTTTTACCAAAAGTTTTTGGAAAAAGAAAGTTGGGTGAATACAGTCTTGTTGAGCATTTGCATGGCGGCTTTATTGTACAGCAAGTACCATGGTATTTTGCTGATCTTTTTCACCCTTGTCTCAAACCTAAGGCTGCTGCTGCGCCCCAAGTTTTATGTGGCTGCTGTTGTTGGTGCATTACTTTTTTTTCCGCATTTGTACTGGCAATATCTGCATCAGTTTCCTTCGGTGCGGTATCATTTGGTGGAGCGCGAAGACCCCTTTGAGTGGAAACATCCCATCACTTATGTGCTCAATCAATTTGTGATTTTTAACCCTTTTATTTTTCCGATGGCGCTTTTTGCTTTGCGCCGCCAAAGGGACAAGGGCAAAATGTATCGGGCGTACTTAGTGGTCATCTTTAGCTGTTGGGCTTTCTTTTTTTACTTTTCTTTCAAAGGGCACGCCGAACCGCAGTGGACGGCTTTGTTGACGATTCCGTTTGTGGTACTTACCTGGCGATACGCCGTGGAAGAGGCACACTCTGGCTTTAATACCTGGCTCAGGCGGTTGGGACTATTGTCTATCGTTTTGTTTTTTATAGCCCGAATCGCTTTGTTGCAATGGAATATTTTTGATCTGACAACCAATTTTCATCGCACTGCCTGGGTGTTTGAGCTGCAGAAGGCGGCACAGGGCTTGCCAGTTGTTTTTCAAAATTCTTACCGCGACCCCTCTGTTTATACTTTTTATACAAAACACCAAGCCTATACTTTCACCGATGCGTATTATCGAAAAAACCAGTTTGACATCTGGGACTGGGAAAAAGAACTGCAGCACCATCGCGTACTGTTGGCAGGTCAAAAAAAATGGGCTTGCAGTGATTGCCAGCCAGTTCGGTTTTCTAAAAAAGATTTCATTTTAAAACGGGTAGATAGCTTGCAAGTAGCTTCCAAAGTTTGGATTACCTATCATTCCGATTTTGCATGGGAGTCCAGCGCACTCATCGAAATTCCTTTGGAGATTTATAATCCCTATCCGCACACCATTGAACTGAAGAAAGGGAATATGCCGCTTTCTTTCCACGCCCTGTTTTATAAAGAGGAGGACATCAAGCACAGCGACAGCCTTCGTTTTTCCTCCTCGATTTCCCTCCTCCCGCCGCAGCAAGTCATCAGAACTACTGCTACCTTCAGCGTACCCAAAGACGTGAACACTTGGTATTACTTTGCCATTGGTATTCAGACCGGCGATCTGCCGCCTGCCTTTAATAGCAAATTGACCAAAGTGACAATCAGTCGTTAATCTTCATAATGAAAAGCCATCACTGGCGTGTGCGTATGCAGTGCCAGCTCTTTGGTAGCGCTCTTGTGGAAGAGTTCTTCCCAGAAACTTCTTTGCTTGGTAACCATGACCACTAAATCAATTTGATGCGACTGGACGTAGTCGTTGATGCCTTCTTCAACAGAATCGCTGGAGATTTCAGCCATATAAAAGCCAAACAAGGGCTCGCCACCTTCAAAAAGTTTGTGAAAAATCTCATCTTTTATACGCTCGAAGTCCGTGGTATCTTTTGATCCGCGCACATGCACGAAGTGGACATTCGCCTTGAATAATTCGTTGAATCGGAGCATTTCTTCCAGCATTTCTTCATGGGCGGATTCATAGTTGCAAGCATACAAAATATGGTGAACATCTTTTGCTACCACATTTTCAGGAACCAAGATCACCGGGCATTTGGCATGGCGCGCTACCGAGATAGAAACACTACCAAATATTTTACTCAGAAAGCCTCCCTCTCCCGTCGTGCTCATCACGATCAGGTCGTATTGCTTTGATAAATTGACCAGTTCATCCGCAGCGAAGCCAATGAGGAGGTCTTTTTCAATTTTCATACCTGTTTGCTGGCTCATTTCCTCTGCAAAATCATGCAGCATCTTTTCTCGTACCTTCAGGTAATCCGCTATCGGAGGCACATAGTTGGGGTAATCCGCTTCGGCACTGGGCATAAAGGCATTGGCTACAGTCAACTCGTCAATGCCAGCTTTTTTCGCCAACTCCACGGCATAAAAGAAAGCTTTTCTTGACGCTTCAGAAAAATCAACCGGAATGAGAATTTTTTTTAACATGGCTTATTTGGATTATGTGTCTATGCTGAAAATATTGTTGTTTACTTTGAGTAAAACTGCTCCAAAATTAATCAGACTTCAATGATTTCAATCAATTGCGCGGTTGATTTTCATCAGAATGGATAGCGCTATCACTTGGTTTTCTTCCAAAATTTAGGCATGGTGCTTTTGATTTTTCATAAGATTCTCCAAAGTCCACTGGATATCCATTTGGAAGAGCGCCTGGCGCTTATCGCAGTCTATTTTTTTACAAATTAAACAATTGGCAGGAGGTTCGCAAGGGTCAATGTGAACAAATAACTCAGTAGGCCCATGAATATTCGTAGCAAGAAGATTTTCAAAGGCTTTCACTTCCTGGTTCGCATCGAAGGTGCTAAAATACCAAGGCAGTGTCAGGTGGCAATCAATATGCAGGGTAGCGCCGTATTTGATCACCCTGAAATTGTGTACATCAATCCAATTGTGCTGGCGATTTTTGGCTAAGAAATGTACAAGCCCTGAAATGAGTTGGTAATCTGCTTCATCCATGATACCCGCCACCGAAGTGCGGAGTAACCTGAATCCAGTGTAGATGATTATGCCACCAAAGAGAATAGCAGTGAGGTTATCTATCCAGGTGATGTTTGAAAAATAAATGAGTAGAAGCCCAACAATCAAACCAATAGAAGAATAAGCATCTGATTTGAGGTGCTTCCCATCAGCGACCAATACCAGGGATCGGCTTCGCTTGCCTTGCCGTTCTAATAAAAAACCGAGTATAAAATTGATAAAGCCTGTTCCGGCAGTGAGCAGGATACCTATATCCAATTTGCCCAATGGCTGGGGGTAAAACAGGTTGTAAATGGCTTTACCAATAATGAGCAAGCCCGCTAAAAAAATAAGCCCGCCTTCAAAACCCACAGAAATAAACTCCACTTTTCCGTGCCCGTAAGGATGATTTTCATCACTGGGCTTGGCTGCGAGCACCAGGCTATACAAGGCAAAAATACCCGCCAAGATATTGATAATACCTTCCAGCGCGTCTGTCAAAATCGCATTAGAGTTGGTGAGCCACCAAGCAATGACCTTAGCTGTGATGAGCACCAGCCCCAATGTGATCACAGCGATTTGCAAACGGATATTTTGTCGAAAATGTTGGGGCATGGCAACACACTTTGAAATTTGGTGCAAATTAGGCCAAAGCCCCTTAGAATTGTACAGCAGCAGAAAAAAATAACCCAACTTGGATTTTTTATTACCAGATAAGCTTCATTTTTGCAGCAGAATAGAATACTTCTATCTTGTAAATTGTAAATTGTACTTTAAATATGCTTACCACACAAAATCCTACCGAAACCCAAGCCTGGAAAAGCCTGGAGTCTCACTACATTCAAATGCGCGAGCGCCATATGGAGAGTCTTTTTGCGAGCGATGAAAATCGGTTTGAGGACTTTTCCTTGTTGTTTGAAGATATTCTAGTAGATTATTCCAAAAATATTATTACGCAAGAAACGATGGCCCTGCTACGAAAACTGGCAGCGGACATGCAGCTGGAAGATGCGATTCGGCAGCTTTTTTCCGGAGAGGCAATCAACCAGACTGAAAATCGAGCAGTGCTGCACATTGCTTTGCGCAATCGCTCCAATCGCCCAATCACAGTGAATGGACAAGACGTAATGCCTGCCGTAAATGCCGTGCTAACTCGGATGGAGGCTTTTTCCGATAAAATTATCACTGGAGCATGGAAAGGGTACTCCGGCAAACGCATAACTGATATCGTCAATATTGGCATCGGGGGGTCTGATCTGGGGCCGCTTATGGTGTGCGAAGCCCTGAAGCCTTATTGGCAACCTGGCATGAGTGCTCACTTTGTGTCGAATGTGGACGGCACCCATCTGGCAGAAACCCTAAAAAAAGTCGCACCTGAAACGACCCTATTCCTCATTGCTTCCAAGACATTCACTACTCAAGAAACCATGACCAACGCGCATACCGCTCGAGCTTGGTTTTTGGAGCATGCTAAGGAGGAGGCGCACATTGCCAGGCACTTTGCCGCGCTTTCTACTAATGCAGCAGCAGTGCAGTCATTTGGCATTCCAACAGAAAATATGTTTGAATTTTGGGATTGGGTAGGAGGGCGCTATTCCTTAACTTCTGCCATTGGTTTGTCTATCGCGTGTACGATTGGTTTTGAATATTTTAAGCAGTTGCTCGATGGTTTTCATGCAATGGACGAGCATTTCCGTACAGCCGATTTTCATGAGAATATACCTGTCGTTCTGGCCTTGATTGGCATTTGGTACGTCAATTTTTTTGGAGCAGAAACTGAAGCTATCCTGCCTTATGATCAATACTTGCACCGCTTCGCTGCTTATTTTCAACAAGGTAACATGGAGAGCAACGGCAAATGCGTTGGGCGCGATGGTAAGCCAGTAAACTACCAAACTGGACCCATCATCTGGGGTGAGCCGGGCACTAATGGGCAGCACGCTTTTTATCAATTGATTCACCAGGGTACCCGATTGATTCCTTGTGATTTTATTGCGCCTGCTATTAGCCATCATCCCATTGGTAAGCACCACCCAATTTTATTGTCCAATTTTTTTGCGCAAACAGAAGCCTTAATGAAAGGTAAAAATGAACAGGAAGTGCGTGAGGAGTTGGCAAAAGAGGGTAGGTCGCAGTCCGAAATCGAATTTCTCACACCTTTCAAAGTATTCACTGGCAATAAGCCCTCCAATTCTATTTTGGTAAAACAAATCACCCCGCGCATTTTAGGTAGCCTGATTGCTTTGTATGAGCACAAGATTTTTGTGCAGGGTGTTATCTGGAATATTTTTAGCTTTGACCAATGGGGCGTAGAACTGGGGAAGCAGTTGGCAAAAAGCATTTTACCTGAATTACAAAATGATGATATCATCACTACACACGATAGTTCTACTAATGGCTTGATAAATACCTGGAAAAAGATGAGATGACGGAGTGCTTAGTACTTGTTTCACATTTGAAATGACTTCTTTATTTTATGAAGCTTTATAATTTTTAAAAATAAATTTATGAAAACATTTACTACCTTGTTTATATTGTTGAGCTGGTCTATCCTTCCTTTGTCGAGCTATTCCCAATACGAATTGCCGCCGTCTATTTTTTCCTATGAAGGCTATCAGTTGGTTTGGGATGAAAACTTTGATACTAATATACTGGATTTGAATAACTGGGAATATCAACTCGGCGATGGCTGCCCGGAGCTTTGCGGCTGGGGTAACAACGAAGGTCAATATTATACAAACAACCTGGAGAATATATATGTCGAAGCAGGTTTTTTGCACATTGTAGCCCTAAAAAAAGACTTTGGCGGAAAGGCCTACACCTCAGCGCGGATTCGTACCAAAGGAAAACGCGATTTTAAATTTGGCAGGATAGACGTACGCGCCAAACTCCCCAAAGGGCAGGGTATCTGGCCCGCCATTTGGTTTATGCCAACTGACAATGTGTATGGTGGTTGGCCCAAAAGTGGTGAAATTGATCTGGTTGAAATAGTAGGACATGAACCGTACGTCCTCTGGGGCACTGTACATTTTGGACCCGATTGGCCTAAAAATAAATACAACAATAACCGCTATTACCTTCCAAAAGGTGATTTTTCAGATGATTTTCACCTCTTTTCTTTGATCTGGAAAGAAAACGAAATCATATGGGTCCTTGATAACCAACATGTTTATCAACGAATCACCCCTGATGCGCTAAAACCGGAGCGCTATCCTTTCAACGAACGATTTCATCTTATTCTAAATTTGGCTATCGGTGGCAACTGGCCAGGTTACCCAGATGAAACAACGGTTTTTCCTCAAGAAATGATACTGGATTATGTAAAAGCCTACGAGAAAAAATAAGTAAGCTTTCAAAAAAAACAGGAGACAGGGTAGCGGCACCAATTATTTGATTAGCTGCTCTTTTTCATCCAAAAAAGCAAAGGAATAGTCGAGAAAATATGCACAGCAGGTAATTTATCTATTAAATTTGGTATTAAAATTTGTATATTCGATGTTTGACAAAAAGCAAATAATGAACTACGCTGCGAAGCAGATAAAAAAACAATTTATGAGCGAAGATATCAAGCAGGAAAGGTCAAAACACGCTGATAGTGTCATCCGCAACCATATGCTTATTTCCATGGGTGTAGGCTTCATTCCGCTGCCGTTGATGGATGTAATTGCCGCCGGGGCAGTACAATTGGATATGATTCGACAGTTGTGTAAAGTGTATGATGTAGAATTTAAAGAAAACCAGGGCAAGGCGCTCATTTCTGCACTTAGTACCTCTATTTTGACTAAAATGGGCGTACGCAGTGCCCTGAAACTGATCCCTGGAGTTGGTACGATCATAGGAGGAGCCACGCTAGCTATATTTAATGGCGCTTCCACCTACGCTTTGGGTGAAGTATTCAAAAAACACTTTGAGTATGGCGGTACAATTCTTGATTTTGACGTAGAGCGCGTTCGCAAAGCTTACAAGGAAAAATTCGAGAAAGGCAAAAAAGTAGCAGAAGACCTGAAAAAAGAAGAAGAAGCTAAAAAAGCTAAAACTGCTGCACCGAAAGGCGATCTTGAATCTACACCCACCGACCAAAACGCTGTGCTACAGCGCATCAAGCAATTAGCAGAAATGAAGGAACAAGGCATCATCTCGGCGGAGGAATTCGAGCAGATGAAGAAAAAATTGATTGAGGAGTTTTAAACTTTGTAAGCGTCCTATGAGTAAGAACTTATTACCATAGGACGCTTTTATTGTGAAACTTTCGTCTTTTTCCATCAAAAATTCTCGCTAATCAAAAAAAAAATTAGTTAAATTTCGGATAGTGTACCTTTTACGTCAAGCCTTTCTTGCCAAATTGCAAATCTTTGCTTACCTTGCCAAATCAATGATTTAAAATTTAAGCAAACAAAAGCATGACCGATCTGAATAGCTTTTTTAAATCGGCTTTCACGGTAGATAATGTTATTTTTGGTTTTGATGAAGGGGACTTAAAAGTGCTGTTGATCAAACGCGGCGAAGCTCCTTACAAAGGGAAATGGGCGCTACCAGGGTATTTTGTGTATCAAAACGAAGACCTTGATGAAGCAGCAGTGCGGGTATTGGCGGAACTCACCGGTTTGCGGGATGTGTACCTGGAGCAAGTCAGGACTTTTGGTACCGTTGACCGGCACCCCATGGGGCGTGTGATTACCGTGGCTTATTTTTCTTTGCTTAAAATTAGCGATTACAATCTTCAGCCTGCTTCTATTGCCCAAAAAGCACAGTGGCACGCAGTTTCAAAGGTAAAAGACCTCGCCTTTGATCACTTCGAAATCCTTCAGGCTTGCTTTCAACGATTGCAATGGCTGGTGCGGGTTCGCCCCGTAGGCTTTGAATTGCTGCCACCCAAATTCACCCTGACGGAACTGCAACATCTCTATGAAGCGATTTTGGATACGCCTTTGGACAAACGCAATTTTAGAAAGAAAATTTTATCCATGAATTTATTGGTGGATTTAGATGAAACACAGGAAGGCGTGGCGCATCGCCCAGCTAAATTATACCGCTTTGATCCTGACAAGTACCATCAGTTTGAAGCAGAAGGCTTTAATTTTGAGCTGAAGGAAAGCAAGAAAAAGGAACAAAAAAAGTCAAAGGCCTTTTCTTAAAGAGCCTGCTTTACCAGCTTTGCCCTTGCCAGTTATGAAGTACAATCTTTAGCCTTGAACCATAAGCACGCCGATACTGCTCAAGGAGGTCTTTCACGGCTGCTTCATTTTCTGTTGCATATTGCAAAAAAGGGAGGACGTTATTATCCGGCTGCTGGTAAACCCGAACAGTACCATTGTCAATTGTAAAATGCCCATAATAGCCGTTTCGATAATCTTTTTGGGTACTTACTGCTTTTAAATCGCTGATAAACGCTTTCGCAATCGTTTCATCTGCGGTTTGTTGATACTGCACATAGCCCCAAATAGCTTTTTCCGGTACTTTGATCAATTCCTTTCTTGCCAGTATCACACCATTTCTTTTGCGGAGTTCGATCAGGTAGTTATCACCGCTAATGGACAGTTGTCCAGTATTTTCTACAGCATTTCTTAGTTCAATTTTTAATTCATAAAAACCAGGCGTCAGCGCTGCTGCGTCAATATCAGCTGTAGCAGGAGCTTTGCCGGGTTCGCAATCCAAAGATTTGATGATGTTATTGAGTTGGATGAGCAATCGGTTGGCATTCCGTTCGTATTCAAAATCAATTTTGTGATTTTTACAAGCTTCCTCTTTTATCGTACTGACTTTGAACACGAGCGTTCGTTCTGTTGGCGAAAGTTTCTCCCACAAGTCGAGATAAAATTCATCTTCCACATTTGGTACAATTGTAATATCATCCAGTGAGGAGAAATCGCAACCGCCCAAAACGGCCATAATTCCCATCAATACCGTCCATTTTTTGATAATCCGCATCATCGTTACTCAACTTTATTTGTAAAGAAGCATCTACAAGTGATAACGGAGTATTTAGGAAAAAGCTGCTTTTTGGAGCGCAAAAGACTAATTTTTTTGCAAAATAAATAGGGGCCTTATCCCAGTTTTTTCCTACCGTTATTACTTTCTAAATGATAGATTAGGTAAAATCGCTTAAAAAATTCATTCTATTGTAAAGGAGCAGAAGTATCCGATGGAATAGAATCATGCGTTTGTTCTGTTTGGGTACTATCTGAATATACAGGATCTATTTTATCATTTGTATCTATTGGAGCAATAGATTGATAAGGAGTAAACATAAAAATAGCAACCGTCACAATCAACAAAATACTGGCCGCAGCCGCCAACCAGATGCGATATGGAGGTTTGCGGCGCGGCAGCGGCGCAGGTTCATAGCGTTCTATTTGCGGAAAATCGTCTTTTTTCATCGAGCTTATGGGAATATCTTGAACAAGTGCAGGCGATGGAATATCAATCATAGTATCGCTGACGGACGCGGACGGCGGCATCAAGCGCTCTTCGGGTATGTCGGTTTCGGCAGCGCCTACGGCGATTCCCGTTGACTTAAATTCTGTTACCGACAAGGCAGGTTCACTCGTCGTTATTTGAATGGTTTCTTCCCAAGTCAGGTTGCGAATGCGCTCTTTGCCTTGCACCATTTCTACCACCGATATTTTTAATACCAACGGGAAAGTGCCCTCCAATAAAGGTTTTACATAGAATACCCATTCGGTGTAATCGCCTTTCTCCAGGAATTGTTCTTCATCTGAAATGCTTCGAATTTCAAACGGATGCTCGGCGCTGGGATCAATCAATTCCACTTGCATCACCTCAGCCACACGCACTTGCTTGATGGTTACATCGTCAGTAAGCTCGATATTCCGAATAATGGATTCCTGCTCAAAAGCCAGGCGCACCACGCATTTGGTCTCTTTTTGCAATTGCATTTGCTCCGGGATTTTGTATAACAAACTCCCTGTTTTGGCGGCTGCGCCACCCAATATCATCTGGAAATCTCGCTCTTCGAGCGAATCAATGAGCAGCAAAATATCGGCGCGGATTTGATTGTACTGGATTTGCAACTCGGCGTCACTCAATAGGTTCTGAATGTTTTTCAGATTGGCATCATTGAGGCGGCTTTCCAATAAAACCAGCGGATTGTATTTGGGCGAGAAGTCTGGCAATGCCTTTTTTAGCTCGGCAATAGCATCGGCGATGCTTTCCGGTACGAGCCGGCGGAGTTTGGATTTGAGGGCTTCGAGTGTTGTTGCGTCCATTTTTTTTGAAGTTAGAAGTACAGAGTACGAAGTTAGAAGGATGAGCTGGGATTTCAAAATAGAAAATATTTTTGGCAATGGTTCAAAACAGTGGATACGATTTCGTAAATCTTTAAGATTTGCGAAATCTGAAAAGCAAAACAACCGATTTCACCCACCGCCATATTTTCTATCGAGGGGACTGATAGCCTCACTTGTGGTTCATTTCAAGTATAGTTATGGGCAATCCGCTGGCAAACCAGGAAAATAGCAAAAATGTCTCTATATACTTTTGAAACCATCAAAGCCTAAAATGAGAAAATGATGTATATTTGCAGCCTATGAAAAACATCAGGAATTTTTGTGTAATAGCGCATATTGATCATGGGAAGAGTACCCTTTCCGATAGGCTATTGGAATATACCAATGCGGTGTCCAAGCGCGATTTAATGGAACAGACCCTCGATAACATGGACTTGGAGCGCGAACGTGGTATCACCATCAAAAGCCACGCGGTGCAAATGTATTACAAGCATAAGAATGGGGAAGACTACACGCTCAACCTGATTGACACGCCGGGGCACGTTGACTTTTCGTATGAAGTATCTCGCTCTATCGCCGCCTGCGAAGGCGCGCTACTGCTGATTGACGCAACGCAAGGGATTCAGGCACAGACCATTTCTAATCTTTATCTCGCCATTGACCACGATCTGGAAATTATTCCTGTGTTGAATAAAATAGACATGGAAAATGCTATGATCGAAGAGGTCTCGGATCAGA
The DNA here is from genome assembly GCA_964526645.1 of uncultured Saprospiraceae bacterium. Taxonomy (GTDB): domain Bacteria; phylum Bacteroidota; class Bacteroidia; order Chitinophagales; family Saprospiraceae; genus JADJNW01. The sequence goes on along the minus strand of CAZGJN010000020.1, from coordinate 46,755 downwards.
TTATTGGCTTGATTGGTTGTAAAAAGGAGGACATTATCCTGGCGAGCGGCAAAACAGGGCAGGGCGTTTTTGATATCCTGGAAGCGATTGTGACACGTATTCCGGCACCGCAGGGGGATGCCAATGCCCCTTTGCAGGCGCTGATTTTTGATTCGGTTTTTAATTCTTTCCGAGGCGCTATCGCCAATATTCGGATCATGAACGGCACGCTGCGCAAAGGGGACAAAGTGCGTTTTTTTCATACCGGGAAGGACTATGATGCGGATGAAATCGGCATTTTGCAACTGGATTATGTACCAAAGCAGGAGCTGGGTGTGGGCAATGTAGGGTATATCATTACGGGCATCAAAGTTTCCAAAGAAATTAAAGTCGGGGATACGATCACTCTTACCAGCAACCCTTGCGACGAAGCGATCAAAGGTTTTGAGGATGTAAAACCGATGGTTTTTGCCGGAATCTTTCCAATTGACAATGATGACTTTGAGGACTTGCGCGATAGCTTAGAGAAATTGCAGCTGAACGATGCTTCTCTGGTTTTTGAGCCAGAAACCTCTGCTGCGTTGGGTTTTGGATTTCGCTGCGGATTCCTTGGCATGTTGCATTTGGAAATTGTGCAGGAGCGCCTGGCGCGAGAATTCGACCAGGATGTCATCACTACTGTTCCCAACGTATCCTACTTTGCTTATACAAAGCGCGAAGGGAAAAAATTGATTAATACGCCTTCTGATTTGCCTGATCCCACGCTTCTGGATTATGTACAAGAACCTTTTATTCAGGCACAAATTATCACCAAACCAGAGTACATCGGAGCCATCATGACCCTTTGTATGGACAAACGCGGTATCCTCACGCGCCAACATTACCTCACGGAGGATAGGGTAGAACTAACCTTTGAGATGCCCTTAGCTGAAATTGTATTCGATTTTTATGATCGCCTAAAGTCCATTTCTCGTGGGTATGCCTCTTTTGATTATCAGCCCCTGGAGTATCGTCAGTCGGATTTAGTTCGGCTTGATATTTTATTGAATGGAGAACCAGTAGATGCCCTTTCCGCTTTGGTGCACCGCACGAAGGCAGAAGCACTGGGGCGTAAGATGTGCAAACGATTGAAAGATTTATTGCCTCGGCAGCAATTTGTGATTGCCATTCAGGCTGCTATCGGTGCAAAAATTATTGCCAGAGAGACGATTTCGGCGCTGCGCAAGGACGTGACAGCCAAGTGTTATGGCGGGGATATTTCGCGGAAGCGCAAGCTATTAGAAAAACAGAAAGAAGGTAAGAAAAAGATGCGCCAGATCGGTACAGTGGAGGTACCCCAAAAAGCATTCCTGGAAGTACTCAAGCTCGAATAAAACAAGTATTGGCTGTGGGGATTACCATCCACAGCCAACTTGTATCAAGCCTTTCAAGTAGCTCTTGAAGTTGATTTTTCGTTTTGTTACAACTTCATTTCTTTTCCTATCACAAGATGAATAAGAAAAGCACACCTTATTAAAAATATCCAAGATAAGGGGGGATCTTGGACAAGAAATAGACAAAAAACTCCTACCACACTTTTGCATCAAAAGCATGCTGATAGCTGCAAAAGCAACCAATCAGGGATAACCCCCTGAAAATATAAACTTTAGGAGTAGTTTTTGTGAATTATGATAGGTAGTATAGTGCCATATTCCATCAATGATATGATAGTGTCGTTCTATTGTTCACGGGAAACTGGAGTGGGTTGTGTAAAATGTAAGTAGTTGAAGGACAAATATGTTCGAATGGGAGCTGTTTTATTTGGATATTTTTGGAGCTTGGGGAGAAGGTTTTTAGCCTCTGCGGAGCATTTGTTTTTTGTTGCGTTGTACGAACCAATCAGATGCCATAATGAGCCCTCCGCCTACGATAAAGGCACCTAACGCAATGTAAAGCACTAACATAGCATGTAGTTTTTTAGTTATGAAATAATAAAATTTTGGAATGATTTTTTCTCTGAGGACTTGTTCATGAGGGCAGTGCTAATATCGGAAGAATTCTGATTGTTTTCCTAATTTTTTCTAAAAAAAATTTTAAAATTTAACAAATTTTCTAAAAAATGCCTTGATATTGAAGCAATAGCCGTGTTTTCAAAGTATTACCACAGAAGCCGTCTGCTCTGTTTGATGTCAAATTTTCCCATTGGCTACCAGGAGCGCTACGGTTGGGTGCTCGCTACCACCTATCGGTTCGATAGTGATGTTAATGCTTTCTGCATCCGAGATGAATTGAAGGGCGTGTAATTGCTCAGGGGCATGGTGTAGCAAACCCATGTTAATCATTTCGCCTGCCACGTCAGCCCAAACCTGATACTGTTTGCCATCTGGCGGCGGCGGTAGATGTACCAAGTTGAGGTGAACCTCTTTCAATGCTTCATTTCGATATGCGACCACATGCGCATTAGGCAAGATGGATGTACCATACAAATGAATGGCAGTAGTTTTAGCATCTTTCAAGAACGCAATGACTCGATCAGCTTGCGCCTGTTTTCGTTCCCATTGCTTACAATCTTCCTGAAAAGCGATAAAATCTTTTTGTAACTCCCTGTAAGCATTTTTTACTTTCAGAAGATTGATTATCAAAGTTGTAGCGCCAAGTGCAATAAAGACCCAGAGTGAAAACAACTGCCAAGAAAATCGACTGGAAGCGACAACAGGCTGCTGTATTTCTATTTGTTGCATCACTCGCTGCTTGAGCCTATCAGGAGGTGGGGTCGAATATTGAGCGGCATATTGTTCTATGGCGTTACGAAGAGCATCAATTTCAGCTTGTATTTCTGGAAAGGCATCGGCATAGCGCTCTACCTCCAAGCTTTCTTCACGCGAGGTCAGACCCAGCACATATTGTTCTATTAATCCTGATGCCAAAAATTTTTCTTTATCCATTTTATGCAATGCCAGTATCTATCATTAAAAAATCAGCCAAAGGCTCAATGACACAACCCAGAAATTCGCTTTAGGTTTATAATCTTCAAAAGAATAGCGCAGTTTTCTTAGGGCAGCTTTTAGTCTTGTTTTTACCGTACCGAGTGGAATGCCAAGATGGGCTGCGATTTCTTGTTGGGTTAATCCCTTAAAAAAAATGAGATCAATGATGATTTTATATTTCTCTTCTAGAGCATTTACTAATTTTTCTAGGCCAATGTACGCTGGATATTGCTCGACTATTTGTTGATTGTAAAGGGGATCTGTTTCCAGGGCTTGTATTTTTTTTCTTGCTTTGTAATGCACAGACCTCGTCTGGTCAATTGCCGTATTTCGGGCAATGTTGAGTATCCAGGTAAACAAGGTGCCTTTTTCCTGGCAATAAGAAGCGCTATTGTTCCATGCCTTCATAAAGGTTTCTTGCACAACGTCTTCGGCTAATTCTTCTGAATCCATAATCCGTAGCACAACGCCGTAGAGGGCAGGCGCATAATGGTCGTACAGTAGTGCTATGGCGCGTTTGTCCTTATTTTGAAGCAAGGTAATAAGATTTTTTTCTGGCACTTTCATGTTACTGAAATGTAAGATGTATCTAACGTTGCACTTGTGTGAAAATGAAGAAACAGCCTGATTGCTAACAAAGAGAAATTCAAAATGTTTAACGATACTTTAAGCAAGGCTATAGAAAGACAGGGAGAAGCTGTTTAAAATATTATTTTTCAGAGGATAAGCACTCGGAAAAGCCTTAAACAAAACTAAGCTGATACAAAAAATGGGCAGTGGGCAAGCAACTGCCCACCGCCATTTGATAATACAATTTTTACATCTCAACTTTTCTGTTCTTGTCTTTTTTTTAAGGAGGAAAACCACTCCGCAACAATAATTTCCTTGTTCAAAACAGCAGTACCTACTGCCAGAATAATCAATAGTATAGAATCTGTTCCCATATTGTGATAAATTTGTTTTATAAAAAATTCCTATTTGTCTGCCCTTTGTAGTCACCAAAGCCGAGCGCCGGGTAAGCTTCCGTGAAGCTCCAAGCTTTGCAAAAACTGAACGCGGCCTCAATTATTGTGGACCTGTGTGTTGTGCTAAATGTTTGGAATTGAGTGAAAAGGAAAAGCTTGGTTGCCTCAATAGGGAATTTGTGTGATATTGCCCAGGAAGAAAAGTTCTTTCAGTAATACTTTGTAAAGTTAAGATCTTTAAAGGTTCAAATCAAGCCTACGCCTCACAAAAATCTGATTTTTTTGTTAATTATCATTCAATTAACGTTAGCAGCCTGCCAGCGGTTGGGTGGCACAAGAGAAAATATTCGTTACGAGTTCATAATTTTTCCTTCCGATTATCGGTTGGCAAACAAAAGTGCCTATCTTTTTCAGCGGAAGGTAATATTATAAGATACCTTCCATTTTAGCTTCTTCTTGTACACCATGCAGCTGCACTGGTTTTTGGATACGTTTGCGCAAGCGCATATTAAGAAATTCGACAAATAAAGAAAAAGCAATAGCGAAATAAAGGTATCCTTTGGGGATTGCGCCAATCTCCGTTCCAGCCACTGTAAAGTGTGCCAAATGTGCACCCTCTACTATCAGCATAAAGCCAATCAAGATCAGAAATGCTAGACCCAGCATTTGAATAGTCGGGTGTTGGTTGACAAAATTGCCAACGGGCACTGCGAATAGCATCATAACCAATACAGATAGTACCACTGCGACTATCATTATGATGAGCGCTCCCGTCAGTCCGTTTGTCATACCTACTGCTGTCAGGATAGAATCAAAAGAAAAAACGATATTGATAACAGTAATTTGTATAATTACATTACTAAGCGTAGAACGGCTGCCGCGCCCTTTTTCCAGCACCTCATCCTGATGCCCCCCTTCCAGCTTGTGGTGAATTTCCGTGGTGCTTTTGTACAAGAGGAAAAGCCCGCCGGCTATGAGGATGAGGCTTTGGCCAGAAAAGCCACCATGTATCAAGGAATCGGAAGTGCCAATTTTGATCCAGGGTTCTTCCATGGCAATGAGTATGGAAACGCCAAACAACAGCACAATGCGAAGTAACATTGCCAGTGTCAGCCCGATGTTGGTGGCGCGTGGGCGTTCTGCCGCAGGTAGCTTATTGGAAGCAATTGAAATAAAAATAATATTGTCAATACCAAGTACGATTTCCAGAAAAGTGAGTGTAAGCAGGCTCATCCACATGGATAGGCTACTAAAATCGGGCATAGCAAAATCCATAATCGTTTGATTTTTTCTTGCGGTAAATTTATAAAAAAGTTGGATATTATTGATTTTTCATTACCGAAGTTAGGATGTATGAAGATGCTTTTTTCTTGTTTTATAGATGTTGAAATTTTCGTATCCTTATTGTTAGGGCATGACATGTGGTACCTTTAGCTCGATTCATATTACATTTAACAATGATTTTGTTCCGGTTTAGCTACGGAGCCCTACAAGTTGCAATGGTAGGATTGATTTTTGCAAAAATTAACCTGTGAATTTATACCAAGGATTTTACCAAATCCACTACGCCGCTGATAATGTATTGTACAGCGATTGCCATCACAATAAAGCCAATGATGCGGCTCAGTGCTTTCAAACCTGCCACGCCTAGTACCCGTTGGAAATAAGGGGCGGATCGTAAAATGAGGTAAACGAGAATGCCCATCGCTATGATGACAAAGGCGATCACTGCGCGGCTTTCCCATTGTGGGTATTGTGCGTGCAAGCCAATAAGTAAGGAGATAGAACCTGGACCCGATAATAAAGGCATGGCAAGTGGCGAAAAGGTAATATCTTGTTTATGCAGGGCTTCTTCCTCTACTTCTTTGTTGATGGCCCTGCTTTCTTCAAATTTACCACTGAGGAGTGCGTAGCCCGAATTGAGGATAACCAAACCGCCCGCGATCCGCATTGCATTTACACTAATGCCAAAAAAACTCAGGATGAAAGAACCACCCAAAAAGAAGCTTAACAAAATAAGTGTAAAATAAATACTGGTGATCCACGCAGTGCGAGTGCGTTCTGGCTTACTGTAATTGGCTGTCATACCCAAAAATACAGGCACTGCCCCAATAGGATTGACAACGGAGAACAAAGACCCCAGCACCGCGATGAATAATTCCAAAATAATGCCTAAACTCATATTACCAACTTTATTGGGTGAAATAAAGAAGGGGGCTTAGGCAGCCCCCCCAAAAAAACACCTAAAACCCATATTCAAATCTTGATAATCTTGTTTCGTAACTATTATCGCTTCCTACCCCTCTGCTCCCTGCGTTTTTACTTCTTTGTTTCGTTTTACATCTATTTTGACTTCATATACGTCAAAAAGTCACATTTAGATGATAAATTTCTGAAAAAATATTTTTTTCTGACGGAAGCCCTGCATTTCTTTTGAAAAGCGAACTTCATAAGGAACAGACCTTGGCCTACTTTTTTCAAAAACGACCGCAAAGGTAAGTTCTTTTTTTTCATAATTCAAGTGAAGGTTTGTTAATCTGGTGCAAAGGGGAGCAAATTTTTGTTTTCCGAAAGCGAAGTCCATGCTAAATATTCAGAATCAGAGGGAGCTTTGATTTTTTCATTGTATATATCCTCACAAAATGTAATTTAGTGCTCTTTTCTTGGTCTGATCTGTAGTAGCCAATTGCTACCCGTATTAGTGGCGATGAGTGGAGTAACAATTGTTATTTAGTAAGGTGATGAGTTATGGATAAGCTTTGTGCGAGCTCTCCAAGGTCGAAGCGAGGAATAAAAAGCCTTTTTACAGCAGCAAAAGGGATCAAAGGGAATTTGGCTCTCGGATATTTTGCAAAGGATTGGTTATCAATTAATTGATTGCCTTCTACTTGTAATTCACGGTTTATCCAACTCTTGAATCTCTTTTATTTCAGATAGCATTTTATTCTGCCACTTCCGCGGTTGCGGAGGTATTTTTCGCGCGCTTGCGCTCGTGTTCTTTCAGGTAAATCTTGCGGAGGCGGAGCGATTTGGGCGTTACTTCCACGTATTCATCTTCTTGGATGTATTCTAAAGCTTCTTCCAAAGTGAATTTCTTGGGCGGAATGAGGCGTAGTTTATCATCGGAGCCAGAAGCGCGCATATTGGTCAACTTCTTGGTTTTGGTCAAATTTACGACCAAATCGCCTGGACGGCTATTTTCGCCCACTACTTGCCCCTCGTAGATATCTTCGTTTGATTCGATAAAGAAACGACCACGATCCTGCAAGTTGTTGATACTGTAGGGAATAGCAGTGCCCATTTCCATAGAAATCAGCGAGCCATTGATGCGTCCCGGAATTTCACCTTTATGTGGTTGGAATTCTTTGAAGCGGTGGGTCATAATCGCCTCGCCAGCAGTAGCCGTGAGCATATTGCTCCGCAAACCAATGATACCGCGCGATGGGATTTCAAAAATCATTTGTTGGCGGTCGCCTTTCGGCATCATGGATAACATGACACCTTTGCGGCGGGTAATCATATCAATCGCTGTACCGGCAAATTCCTCTGGCACGTCTATGTTCAATTCTTCCACCGGTTCATTCAGCACTCCATCTATACGCTTCATAATTACCTGAGGCTGACCAATTTGTAGTTCATACCCTTCCCGGCGCATGGTTTCAATCAATACCGCCAAGTGCAATACACCTCGACCATATACTCGGAAGGTATCGGCTGAATCCGTGGCTTCCACACGCAAGGCGAGGTTTTTCTCCAATTCTTTTTCCAAACGCTCTTTGATGTGGCGCGAAGTCACGAATTTACCTTCCTGCCCAAAGAAAGGCGAGTCATTAATGGTGAAAATCATACTCATCGTTGGCTCGTCAATCGTGATAGAAGGTAGGGCTTCTGGATTTTCATAATCGGCAATGGTATCGCCAATTTCGAAACCGTCAATTCCAAACACAGCGCAAATATCTCCTGCTTGTACGGTTTCCACTTTGATTTTGCTAAAACCTTCAAATAAGTACAAACCGCGAATCTTACTTTTCACAATCGTACCATCGCGCTTCACCAGAGATACATTCTGCCCATCGCGCAAGGAGCCGCGATTCAAACGACCAATAGCAATCCGACCAATATATTGAGAATAATCCAAAGAGGTAATCATCATCTGGGGCGTACCTTCTGACACTGTTGGTGGCGGAATATGTTTTACCACCGTATCCAACAATGCGGTGATGTCAGTCGTTGGTTTTTTCCAGTCATCGCTCATCCAGCCTTGCTTCGCCGAGCCATACACCGTCGGGAAATCCAATTGTTCTTCCGTCGCATCCAAGGTAAACATGAGGTCGAATACCGCTTCGTGCACTTCGTCAGGCGTACAGTTTTCTTTATCAACTTTGTTAATCACCACAATCGGCTTCAAGCCTAATTGAATCGCTTTTTGCAACACAAAACGGGTCTGTGGCATCGGACCCTCGAAAGCATCCACCAGCAGCAGCACGCCATCCGCCATGTTCAGCACGCGTTCCACCTCACCACCAAAGTCACTGTGCCCAGGGGTATCAATGATGTTGATTTTAGTTCCTTTGTAGTCAATGGATACATTTTTCGCCAAAATGGTGATCCCACGCTCACGCTCCAGGTCGTTATTGTCGAGAATGAGTTCGCCCGGCGTTTCGTGGTCTTTAAACAGACGACCCGCCAGCAGCATTTTGTCCACCAAAGTTGTTTTGCCATGGTCAACGTGAGCGATGATAGCAATATTTCTTATTTGCATAGAAGATTCAAAATTAAGCCGCAAAGGTAGGCTTATTTTATTCAATAAACACGCCTATTGTATTAATTTGCTGTTAAGGCTGAAATGGGTAAAGCGCTACAAAATAGCAGAATGCCACTTTGTAAGAAGCAAAATTTGGTCTTACTCGCACGTTCAACAATAAAGTTTGGTGTACTTTTATGAAATTATATTTAAATTTTGTCATAAAATCAGTTAAAATCTTCTTTGAGCGTTTCATTGGCTCTTTGCAGTGCCTCTCGAATATTGGAACAAACGTTTTTTTTACCCACCATAAAGACAATTCGTGCTTTTTCTAATTCTTCATATACGTTGGGCTGTACACCCGACAGGATGACTTTGGTTTTGCGCAGTTGTATTCTTTTCAAAATTTCTTTTAAATGATGCAATCCGGTGGCATCAATGATGGGTACATATCGCATTCGGATAATCATTATGCGAGGTTCTTTTTTGCCAATGATATTGAGTGATTCTTTAAAATTGTGCGCTGCACCAAAAAATAAAGGACCGTTGACTTCAAAAACCTCCACGCCTGCCGGAATTGGCAATTTCTCCGTTGCATCTGGATCGTCTTCTTCTTCCCCTTCTAATTGATTTGTAATGATTTTTACATTGCTAATCTGCGCCATGCGCCGCATGAACAAGAAAGCCGCTAAGACCATTCCGATTTGGATGGCGATAGTCAAATCAAAAATGACGGTGAGCAGAAATGTCACAATAAGGATTACCGCATCATTAGCTGGGCCTCTGAGGATGGATCGGAACGACCGCCATTCACTCATGTTGTAAGCCACGACTACCAGAACCCCTGCTAGGCAGGACAGCGGAATCAACTTTGCCCATTTGCCTACAAAAAGCATGATGAACAGCAAAGTCAATGCGTGTACAATCCCTGCAATAGGTGTTCTACCGCCATTTTTTACGTTTGTAGCGGTGCGTGCAATGGCTCCTGTAGCTGGAATGCCTCCAAATATAGCAGAAAAAATATTAGCACTGCCTTGTGCCACCAGTTCTTGATTAGAACGATGGCTGCCACCAATCATACCATCAGCCACCACAGCTGAGAGCAGCGATTCGATAGCGCCCAATAGAGCAATGGTAAAAGCAGGCTCGATGAGTTTTTTGATGGTTGCAAAATCGAGGCTTGGGATTTGTGGCATCGGTATGGTAGAAGGAATGCTACCAAAACGCGATTCGATGGTCTCTACGGGTAGCTGTCCCAGTTGAACCACAATAGTTGCCAACAAAATTGCAACCAAAGAACCCGGTATTTTAGTGGTAATTTTTTGAAAATAAACAGTGATTAAAATAGTGCCGATGGCAATTGCAAGAGCATACAGATTAATTCCTTGAAAATACTGGAAATAAACTTGCCACTTTTCAATAAAATCAGAGGGTACAGACGCTATTGACAATCCAAAAAAATCTTTTATCTGGGACGAAAAAATGATTAGTGCGATGCCCGAAGTGAAGCCGACCGTAAGGGAATGAGGAATAAACTCTATAACTGTACCAAGCCGCACTAAACCCATGAGTAAGATCATAAACCCGGCGATAAAAGTAGCGATGGTAAGTCCGCTTACTCCGTGTTCTTGCACAATGCCATATACGATGACGATGAAAGCGCCCGTCGGCCCACCGATTTGCACCCGACTGCCGCCAAAAGCTGAAATAATGAAGCCTGCAAATATTGCAGTTATCAAGCCTTTTTCTGGCGAAACGCCGCTGGCTATGGCAAAGGCAATCGCCAATGGCAATGCCACAATCCCCACGATTATGCCTGCTAAAACGTCTTTTTTAATTTGTTGAATGGAGATACCTTCTCGCAATAAGGAAAAGAACTTAGGAACAAAGCTTGCTTTCCGGCTCATTTTATTATCGTTATTTTACCATCGTCCAAGTCATAAACAGCGCCTACGATTTGTATTTCTTTTTTCTCCACTAAATTCTTCAATGTGGGCGTTGCTGTTTTCAACAAATTTACACCATGCACCACATTGGCACGTACCGCAGCCGCCAGGTAGTCAGGACGATTTTCATCCAAAGCCATTTCTTCTTTTTCTGCTTTCAAATAGTTTACAATCGCCTGAATATGATTCGATAAAGTATCGTGTTTGTGTTCTATAAAAGCTGAGACCGCGCCACAGTTCTCATGCCCTAATACCATTACCAGGGAGGTTTTTAAATGCTCGACGGCGTATTCAATACTACCCAATTCATAATCGCCAATAACATTGCCTGCTGTGCGAATCACAAATAAATCACCCAATCCCTGATCGAAAATAAGCTCTGGTGGCACTCTGGAGTCGGAGCAAGAAACCACCACCGCGAAGGGGCGCTGCCCTTTTTTTAAATCCCGAAGGCGTTCGAGGGTTTGGTCAGGGTGGATCGGATGCTGCTCGGCATAGCGGCTATTGCCATTGAGCAGTTTTTCCAATGGTGTAGCTGTCGCATCTGTTGATACACTTGCTTTCGTGCAGCCCAAAAGCAGCAAAATGAGCAGTAAAATAGCCTTTTGTGAAAACTTCAACATGTTTTTTATCTATTTTAAAATCACCATCAAAAGTAGCAATAAGGCACCGAGATTTTCCATGAAAAACGATGATAAGTCGCTAGTTTGATAACTTGTATTGCTAATTTTTCTCTTTGAGTAGTTATTCTAAACAAATGTTGTTTATTATTTTTAAAAATCTGATTTACAATCGAATGTGGCTTTGGCTTTGGGCTGTTGGGTACTCTAAGCAAAACAAATAACTTATCCGGCATATATTACACCGGTAGTTGGCGTTTCGTATAATTCAATCCGGCACAATAGCGGCAATTCCGGTTTCAGCTTTTCCCAAGCCCAGCGCGCAATATTTTCCGCTGTCGGATTTTCCAAGCCTTCCAAGTCATTCAACAAGCGATGATCGAGTTGGTCTTCTATTTTTTTCCAAGCCATTTTCAAATCAGCAAAATCCATCACCCAGCCCAGCACCGGATCGAGCGGTCCTTCCACATACAGGCGTATGCGATACGTGTGCCCGTGCACGCGCTTGCACTTGTGTGTGTCGGGCACATGGGGCAAAAAATGCGCCGCATCAAACGAAAATTCTTTAAAAATTTGTATCATTAGAAAAACAAATAAGTTTGGGATAAAAGCAGATCATACTGTACAAAGGGGGAGCCTCCCTTGCTTATGCGCTGCCGTTTTTGGTGCACAAAGGTACGTCGTTTGTTCGGCAAGTAATGGCATTTCTTACATTTTTATAGCTCAGAAGGTAATTCCATGAGGATGCGCCAGTCTTTTGGAAAGTAATTATTTATCCGATTGCCAATGCCTTTTATCCACCCAATAGGTTGCTTTTCAAAAGTTACCAACGCCCAGCTTTCGGGGATAAAATCTAAAGAGACATTTTCTTTTTTTAAAAAGCGAAGTGCCTGTTCCTTGTCGAGGGCTACGGTGGGCAAATCCGGTGCAAGATCTGTGCTCAAAGCCAACGCATGAGAAGGAATGAAGTCTTTTCCTTTGATGGTACCGATTTCCAAGCCAAGATTCCAGTGGCGGAATTGCTGTGCAATCAGTTGACAGTGTTCGAGTTGTGTTTTTAGAATAGCAAAGATTGTCCCTTTTTCATCCTGAAAAAAATAAAAATGCTCTGGTGTTTTTAGCCACTTTTGAATCATCGGCATTGCCTGGAAAGGCTTCCATTTTGGGAATATCCCATTTTTGGCAGGCTTGAAATCAGCTCCGGTATTTTTTTTGAAACAGGCGATATAGAAGCCCTCCCCCCGTACTTCGTGCGGGTAGCATTGGTAGCCAATATTTTTAGCCCGAATGCCCCAATCGTTGGGTATAGAGAGCGGAATACGCTCTAAATCAAAAGTTTTTATCAACCAAGCTGCATTTTGTTCATTTTCAAGATCATTATAAGTGCAAGTACAGTAAATGAGGTTGCCGCCTGGTTTGATCATTTTCACAGCATCGGCAAGAATGCGCTTTTGGCGGGCGGCGCAGCGCTGTACACTGTCTGGCGACCATTCTGCGATAGCTCTTTTATCCTTTCTGAACAAGCCTTCTCCAGAACAAGGGGCATCTACCAAAACCAAATCAAAGAAACCTTCAAGTCTGGTGAAATCCTGACTATCATGACTGAGGCTGTGTACATTGGAGCAGCCCCATTTGGTCAAGTTTTCGCGTAAGATGGGATAGCGACTTTTGATGACCTCATTGCACAAAATGAAAGCTGTTTCGGAAAGGATGGTAGCCAACAGGGTGCTTTTGCCACCCGGCGCAGCGCACAGGTCTAAAACAGTCAAAGAGCATTGATTATCAATTAGTTGCCTTGCAGCTTCTGCTACCAGCATGGAGGATGCTTCCTGGACGTAATAACTACCGGCATGAAAGGCAGGATCAAGTGTAAAAATCGGGCGTTCTGTCAAATATACTCCTTCGGAATACCATTTTACTTTGTCAAAATTTTCTCGCAAGTTATTTTTCCTCAGATGCCAACGAATGCTAATAGGCGCAGGCGCTTCCAATGCTTGCAAAAAATCCTCAAATTCAGTACCAGTACCAAGCAAGTTTTGCATTTGCAGCAGAAAAGCCTCAGGAAGCAGATTTCTAATTGCCATTTTTACAAATGTGCTTTAAAATCTATATTTTTTATCTCGCTACAAATTAAAGCACTTTTATGAAAAACCACTACAAGAAATTGGCAGGCTGATTTGAATCGGTTTTATTACCCGTTTTGCGGGAGAAAGTGGATATGCTTTTACAGCACTGATAAGCCTGGACAGCAATAGTTTGCAATAGCGAACTCATCTGGCTATTGCAAACTATGCACCACAGCTATTTACTCATTTAGTGCCCAGTCGTATTCTACATAAGAGACTTTGGCAGTTGTATTGATTTTGGTTGTGCTATATTTATTCAGGTATTCAATAATGTTATTAAAATCAACTGCATACCACTCAAATATTTTTGAAACTTGAACCGCATCGGCAGTAATTTTATTATATTTTGAGTTATTTATAAAAGCCTTTGCTTGTTGTTCAAGGAATTTATTCAGGTTATCGGGAGTCCAAGCGCGATTAAGAATGGGCGGGCAAGATTTCGCTGCGCAATTCACTGCAAAATGGATGCGAGCATCCTTAAACTGCGGACGCAAAATATCATTCTCAATATTATTCAAAGTGTATGTTTTATCGCCGATCTTGATCCATTTTACATCCCAAGCCTTGCCATTATGCAATTTCATGATGCTGGAAGTGGGGTAGTTGTCCACGATCATTTTAATTGTAAAAGCATTATAAGCATTGATCCAATAAGCCATTTTTTCTGCTTTTGTCCAACTGGGTTGCACCGGATTGGCGGTAAGTGAATCCAAGTATTGCTGTAAGGCCACTTTCGCTTCTTTAAATCCTTTGTAATTTACTTTCCCTTCGGCATTTACATATTTTTGCAGAAGCTTATCCCAAGCCTCATGCGAAGGCGCTTGAGGGAGCGGCGATACAGCTGTGCTTGTAGCTTGTTCGATTTCCGGTTTGTCAGTAGTCTGAGGGGAAGTTTCGGCAGGTAGCGGCTTATCTTCTATGGTGCTTGGTATCATTTTTTTCATGGTGGTGGCAGATTTTGCGGGTGCTTTTTTTTCGGTTGAAGCAGGAGAATTTTCTGTTGTTTTTTTAATGGCAATTTCAGCAGGTGGTGTTAGTTCGGTTACCGTATTTGTAGGCACAGCAAGGGGTTCTTGAGCGCTAAGATTTTCCTCGGCTTGTGCTCTTGTTCCTGAAGCATTGCCGCAAGCAAGGAAAGCAAACAAAGAAAGCGAAACGATAATTTTCTGGAATAAGATCATAAATTTGATATTTTGTTGTTAAACTAATTTTTAACCTTTCAAGTTGAATGAAATACACCGAAGTGTTGCAATGCGGGCACTATGACTTGGCCTAATAATTAAATTGGCTACGGGGGACTCAGATTTTGAGATATCGTCATACTTTTTTGCCGATTTTTGTGTTTAACAATTGATTTTTATAACCAAAACAAACTACTTTCGATGAAAACCAAAGGCATTTTATTTGTTGCTTTTTTACTTAATACGGTTGTTGGGCTTGCTCAGGATTGCGGCGCTTTTTTCCCTTTTGAAAAAGGTGCTACCATGGGCTATACTTTTTATGATGAAAAAGGAAAGCTGACTTCAAGCTCCGAGCAAAAAGTGCTAATCATTGATGACAAGGGCGCGGCAGGCATGGAGGCACAGGTGGAAACGATCAATTTTGACAAAAATGGAAAGCAGCGTACCAAAGGAACTTTTGAGGTAAAATGTAAGGATGGCAACTTGTACATGGATATTACTTCCATCATGGCGCCTGAAATGACCGAATCTTTTTCGCAAATGGAAATGACCGTCACCGGCGATGGCTTGCAACTCCCCTCCAAACTCGAAGTAGGACAAGCCCTGCCCGATGCCAGCGCTGAATTCAAGGCAGCCAGCGGCGGTGTCAATATTATGACGATGAAAATGGATGTGACCGAGCGAAAAGTAGTGAGCAAGGAGATGGTTACCACGGGTTTGGGTTCTTATGAATGCTACAAAATCAGTTACACAACGAATGTTAAAATGCTGGTGAACAAATCTTTTACAACCATTGCCTGGTTTGCTCCCAAAGTGGGCATGATAAAATCGGAAGTGTACAATAAAAAAGGTGCACTCGAAAGCCTTATGGAGCTTACGAAATTTCAAAAATCATAAAAGCAATGTTTGCTAAAACTTTTGGTTAAATCTCTTCACACTACATTTTTTACATATTTTTAGAAAAGAAATATAGCGCGCTTCGCGTTTCATTTCTCAAAAGAGAATTTCCTTATGAAACGAATTCCCATATTTGTAGTAAGCGTTTTGATTTTTTGTAATTTATCAGCACAGGATGAAAAGACCACAAAGGGCATAAAATTTGGAGTAACAGAAGCCCAACTCATCGAGCAAATGCTACCGACCATCGAAGGAGTGGCTGGTTCAGCGCTGGAATTGTTGCAGCAGCAAAGCGTAAAGGCTTATATGATGCCCGTCAGAAAAGCAGGTAATAATGGCACCGACTGGAGTTATGCCTTGGCGAGTTGCTTGGAGTATTATGTCAATTTGGATAAAAATTACAAAGTCAACCTTAGTCCTGATTATATTTCATTGAATATCAAACAAAAAGGGAAAAGTGCTTCTCTGAAAGAAGGCTTCAGTTTTTTGTCGGAACAGGGCACTGTCAACGCTGCTATCGTTCCCTTCGATGCGGCTACGCTTACAGAGGCAGTTTATTCTACCCAAAAGTATAAAATCGCCAATTACCTGCATCTTTTCAGGGATGTCACCCCAGACCGCCAACGAGTGTATGAAGTGCGAAAGGCATTGATGAGGGGTAATCCGGTTTTGGTGGAATTAAAATCAAGTGCAAGCATCAAGGACTTTGCCAATACGCGTTTTTGGGAACCTAATGGCGAAGCCGATCAATCGTATGCGTTGGTAGTAGTGGGCTACGATGAGGTTCAGCAGGCCTTTGAAGTGATGAGTAGCTGGGGGCGCAACTGGGGGATAGGCGGATATATCTGGATGAAATACGATGACTTTGGCAAATACGCTACCAATGGTTATGTTATCTTACCTGAGTATTAGATTTGTATTCAATGAAACGCATCGGTCTATTGTCTGATACACATGGCTTTTTAGATGAAAAAATTTTTCAATACTTTGAAACATGCGATGAAATCTGGCACGCTGGAGATATTGGAAGTATGGAAGTAGCTAATCAGTTGGAAGAATTTAAGCCCCTTCGGGCAGTGCACGGTAATATTGACGTAGCGGACATTCGCCAAAAGTATCCTTTGGATTTGCGCTTTCAATGCGAGGGCATGGCAATTTGGATGACGCACATCGGGGGGTATCCTGGCAGGTATCATCCACGCATAAAGGCTATTTTAGTGCAACAACCTCCAAAACTCTTTATTTGCGGGCATTCTCATATATTGAAGATCATGTGGGACAAAACTTTCAATTTGTGGCACATCAACCCTGGGGCTTGCGGGAAGGAGGGATTTCATCAAGTAAAAACCATCGTTCGATTTAGCTTGGATGCCGATACGATCAAAGATATGGAAGTGATAGAACTGGGAAGCAGGGGCGCTGTATAAAAGCTGGGAGGTCAAATCCAGGTTTAATCCCCCAGCTTTATCTTATTGAAAATCAATTTATTTTAATCATTCGCTTCGTTTTTTGTTGGTTGCCGATTTGCAAGCGGTAAAAATAAATGCCCTTAGCCAATCTCGAAGCATTGAAAGGCAATTGGTGCTCGCCAGCTGTCAACTTTTTATTGACCAATACCGCCAACTCACTTCCCAGCGCATCGAATATGCTTAGCCGAACATAAGCAGTGTCCGCCAATTGGAAAACGATGGTTGTGCTTTCACTAAAAGGATTTGGATAGTTGTAGGTTTGGATGGGTTCTGCTGGTGTGGCTTCGTCTGTAGCCGTTGTGCCGGTGCACGGTTGTAATACCTTGAGATACTGAAAATCAGGGTGCAATAAATTTTTGACATCAGTTTCGCTTACGCCAAACCAGTCCATCAGAATAGAGCCATACACATCCCTAAAATCGTGTTGCATCGGCACGCCCTCGCTGTTATCCACTTCGCTTGAAATCTCCGGATTCTCGCCAAGTATAGCTGGATTGGCGCAAGCACCAAATACGATCAAAGGCGCTGCTGTACCATGATCTGTACCAAAGCTGTCGTTGGAAAAAATCCGCCGCCCAAATTCCGAGAAAGTCATACCAACTACCCGCTGCTCTACCCCCAAGGCTTTCAAATCCATCTGAAAAGCAGTGATGGCTTGTGAAAGCATTTGCAATAAATTAGCGTGATCGCCCGTGGTGGTGTCATTGCCCGCTACTTGATTGGCGTGGGTGTCAAATCCGCCAATATTGACGATATAAACTTTCGTTTGCAAGCCACCGGAGATAAGTAAAGCCACGTTTTTGAGCTGCGTCGCCAGGCGGTTGTTTTCAGGATAAGTCGCCAAGTTATTGCCACTATTGGCAGCGTCGGTAATAGTGGAAGCGTAGGCATTGGTTTGTGCGATACTTGTTCTTAAAAAAGCCAATTCCCTGCCGTAAGGCGTATCAGATGTTTCTCCACCTTCAGATTCTGAGAGTGGAAACAGGTTGAAAGGGTCTTCGAGTGTAAGACTGAAATTAGTGGCAGTACCCTGACAAGTTTCCGAGACAATGCTGCCCATCGTGATGGCAAATGGATGCGGATATTCCGTGTTCGGATAACCTTCTGGGTAAAGTGCATGTTTTTGTTCAAAAAAGCGGCCCATCCAGCCAGTATTCCAAAATTCATTAGCCGGAGAAGCCGAAGTCCAAATATCGGTAGAACGGAAGTGCGAGCGGTTTTGATTGGGATAACCCACCGATTGCACAATCCCTACTTTTTCTTCCTCGTACAGCGTTTTTATACCAGTCATAGCAGGATGCAGTCCTACCTTATCGGTCAATGCGATCACTTTATTTTCAGGAATCATAATATTGGAACGAACTGCCGCCAGCCCGCTATACTGGTCGCGAGGGATCACCATATTGATTCCGTCATTCCCGCCATTCATTTGCACCAATACCAACACGCGATCGGTTTCTTCTATAAAATTGAAGATGGAAGATTTGGGCATAGCCGACAAGCGCAACCCGTTCATCAGAATAGGCAGACTGGCTGTCAGTCCTGTATTTTTTATAAACTGTCTTCTTTTCATTTTGAAAATATTGATATACCGCCATCTCATCGTTGTTTTAAAAACGAGCATGGCAGCCGATTAGCAAATTAGGTTTTAGCTCAAATAAAATTCAGGCATGCTCAACATCGCTTTCAGGAGGTTGCGCAATTTGGCGTCCAAGGCATTTGCCAACTGCACATTGCTGGGGTCATTGGTATATTCGCCATACTCTACTGACCATTCGTAATCTGGCAAACCTGGTATTAATACCTCCTTCAAGGCAGTCAATTGCGCCTCGGAAAGGGCTTGTGGCAATAGAATCTTAGCAAATTCGCGCACGACGCTGTTCGGATCATAAGGATCATCAAGTATGGCCACAAATCTTAAGGGATTGATTTTGAACCTCGGATTGCTAAAAGCATAGCCATTCCCGGCCAAGGTATCCGTGAAAAGCATCCGATTGGGTAGGGTAGAGGCGTTGATCCAAATTCGATAGAAGGAAGGCTCTTGGTAGTAAGCTTTCCAGCCAGCCACATCCGGTGGGAAGTAGTATTCCATTTGCATAGCAGGAGTAAGCCGGAATAGTTGATACCAGGTGTTGTAGCGCTGCCGTAGGTCAGTTGGTATGGGCGTTTCGGTTTGTTTAACAGCGGAAATGAGAAAGTCAATAGGGTTTTTGATCATGGGGCCGACATTGAGGATGTCAAAAAAGTGTTCACTTCTGAGCAATGCCTCCAGGGCCGGTTTGATATTGTAGTCGTTGTCAATCAAAATTTGAGCCATCGGTTCGATGACATTTGTCTCAGTGGCTGTATCAATTTCATAATAAACAAACCAACGGTACAGCTTTCTGCAAATAAAGCGGGCCACTTCCGTTTTTTGGAAAATAATATCAATGAGGTGCAAATACTCCTTATCGCCCATGTTGTTGATAATTACATTATTGAAACGATGTGAAAGCTGTTTGCTGCCTGTATCGTGACGATTTGCCTGAAAGTACGAAGTAACCGAAACACTTGGATTGTTGGTATTAAAACCCAAATCCCGCCATCCCGTGAGCACCCTTGCCATTTGCATGACATCTTCTTCCGTGAAGGTAGTGTAGTCTCCAGGGCCTGCCAATTCGCCTTTGCCCAGGGTGAATAATTCCATCAGCTCGCGGGCGTAGTTTTCATTGGGTGCAAGGTTGGTATTTTGATTACCATTCAAAAAGCGAAGCATGGAGGGATCAATCGTGATGGCTTTCACCAAATCTCTGAAATTGCCCCAGGCATGGCTGCGAATCGTTGTGATGTATTTGTACAAAAACTTCGGGTCATTGGTATTGTTTATGGCAAAATGATTATGCCAAAATAAAGTAAGTTTTTCTCGGATGGAAATACCTTCGGTAAAGAGTAAGTCCAGGGTCCAGGCTCGAAGGCTTCGGTTGCGATGCGCGCGAAGATTGATATCGGGAGAATAAGGCGCGTTCACCCAAGTTTCGCCGATTGGTACATAGGGATCATTGGCTTCGGAATAGTTGACCGGCGGATAAGGTAGCGGTAATTCCTGGAATAATTGGCTAATCGTTGAATCCAAACTACCTGCTGCCGCCTCCTTGATCTTTTCGTAAGTCGGACCAAAAGTAGTTCGGCGAAGCAAATGGGCAGCTTGTTCGTAGCCCCAAGTGCCGGTATAGGGCGTAAGTGTTGAATTGCCATCAGGAAACAACAGGACGCTATGCACAGCAGAAGGCTTCGTTTGCACGGAAACCTTTTGCTCTGTTTTGCCCAATAGCCTTGCGAGAGTAGCTCTTCTATTCATAAATGATGTTTTAGGCATGGAAAATAACTAACCTTTGTTAGAATGATAAACGAAGGAAAGGTTTAAAACAATGGTTACAAAAAAACGAGAAAATGCTAATATAGCGTTTATCTCGTTTTTAAAATATTGAAAATCAGCTTTTTATTTTGAAAATATTTTTACAAAATTTTTACCATACGTTTTGTTTTGTGCCATGGGCCAATTTGCAAGCGATAAAAATAAGTGCCTGCCGGTAAGGATTGAGCCTGAAAAGTGATCTGATGATCGCCTGCCTTCAGCCGTTTGTTGATGAGTACGGTTAGTTCAGTGCCTAAAGCGTCAAAAATACTCAGTCGCACTGCTGCGTTCACTGGAACTTGAAATGTAATGACCGTACTCTCTTTAAAAGGATTTGGATAATTATACGTCTGAATGGGCTCTGTCCGTGGCGCATCGTCTGTGGAGGTTACAGGGCCGCAGGGTTGAACAAGTTTTAAATATTGAAAATCAGGATGCAATAATTCGCGTACCTTCGGCTCTTCTACCCCAAACCAGTCCATGAGCAGG
The DNA here is from genome assembly GCA_964526645.1 of uncultured Saprospiraceae bacterium. Lineage (GTDB taxonomy): Bacteria > Bacteroidota > Bacteroidia > Chitinophagales > Saprospiraceae > JADJNW01. The sequence continues at coordinate 25,979 of CAZGJN010000020.1, read as the reverse complement.
GAGCCGTACACGTCGCGAAAATCGTACTGCATTGGCAAGCCTTCGCTGGGGTCAATGTCTGGCGATATTTCGGGGCTTTCACCCAAAATATTGGCATGAACGCAAGACCCAAATAAAATCAGCGGAGCAGCAGTGCCGTGGTCTGTACCAAAACTTTCATTGGAGCGTACTTTTCTGCCAAATTCAGAAAAAGTCATTCCCACTACCCGATGTTCCAAGCCCTGTAACCTTAAATCTTCCTGGAAAGTGCCAATAGCATCCGACAACATTTCCAGCAAATCAGCATGCATGCCTACTGCTGTATTCCCTTCCACTACTTGATTGGCGTGGGTATCAAAACCACCGATGCTCACAATGTAAATTTTGGTTTGCAAACCGCCTGATACCAATAAGGCAACATTCTTTAACTGCCGCGCCAAGCGGTTAGACTCCTTATATGTTTTTAAATTCCTTCCGCGATTGGCTGCTTCTACGATCAGCTCAGAGTATTCATTGGTTTGAATAATAGAAGTGCGCAAAAATGCCAACTCATCGCCGTAGGGGGTATCCGGTATCTCATCACCTTCCCCTTCAAAAAGTTGAAAAATATTAAAAGGATCATCTAAAGTCATGCTGTAATTGGCGATCCTGCCCTGGCATGTTTCGGATACGATACTGCCCATCGTAATGGCAAAAGGGTGAGGATGTTCTTCATTAGGGTAATTGTCAGGATAGCCAGGATATTGCGTATCCAGATAACGCCCCATCCAGCCGGTGTACCAAAATTCTTCAGCTGGCGAGCCAGAAGTCCAAATATCAATCGAGCGGAAGTGAGAGCGATTTTGATTAGGATAGCCTACACTTTGCACTATGCCTATTTTGCCTTCTTCATATAATAGGTGGATGTCTTTCATACTTGGGTGAAAACCAGTCGTATCCGTCGCCGGAATGACGCTGCCCTCGGCAATCATGATATTGTTCCGCACCGCTGCCAAGCCATCGTAGCGGTCGCGTGGGATGATCATATTCAAGCCATCGTTGCCGCCGTTCATCTGGATAAGCACCAGCACGCGGTCTGTTTCTTCTTCGATGAAATTGAAGATAGAAGACTTTGACATAGCGCTCAGGGGGATTCCGCCAAGCATAATGGGAAGTGATGCGGCTGTGCCGGCTGTTTGTATAAAATTTCTTCTTTTCATTTTAATCAGTTTAAAAATTGATAAAAACGGGTGATTTTTTAACTCAGGTAGAATTCCGCCATGTGCATCATAGTACGCAGCAGATTGCGCAGTTTGGTATCAATGGCAATGGCAAGCTGCATATCCGCAGGATCGGCTTCATACATGCCGTATTCCACTCCCCATTCATAATCCGGCAAACCAGGTAAAAGGATTTCTTTCAGGATAGTCAATTGATTGTTAGAAAGCGGGCGTGGAAACAAAATTTTGGCAAACCCTTCAATCACTAAATTGGGATCATACGGATCGTCCAGTGTTTTTACAAATTGCAGTACATCAATTGGAATGCGCTCTTCGCCTGCACCGACTCCCTCTGCGATGAAAGCATCTACGCAGCTCATACGCCTGCGAAGGGTGGTGGCATTGATCCAAAGCCTTGTGAAAGCAGGTGCCTGATAATAAGCTTTCCAACCTGCCACTTCAGGCGGATCGAAGTATTCCATTTGCATTTGTCGGGTTTGCTGGAAAATATTGTACCAGACATCGTATTGCAAGGCGAGGTCTTCTGGCAGTTTGGCCTCAAAGGTTTTAAATGCTGTAATCGCAAAATCAATTGGATTTTTTATCATTGGGCCCACACTGAGGATATGGTAAAAATGTTCGCTTTTTAGTAAAGCTTGAATCACCGGTTTGATCTCAAAATTGCTTTCAATCAACACTTGCGCCATCGGCTCAATGACGTTGGTTGCTGTGGTTTCATCAATTTTGTAATAAACAAACCATCGGTACAGTTTTCGGCTAATGAAACGAGCAACTTCAGGTCTTTGGAAAATAACATCTACAAGGTGCGCATATTCCTGGTCGCCCATATCAGAGATCACTACATTATCAAAGCGATGGGATAATTGTTTAACATCGGTATCGTGCTCCTCTGGGTCAAAAAATACCTCCATCAGCTCATTGGCATCCGTAGCATTGTGCCCTTTGTCGCGCCAACCGGTGAGCACCCTTGCCATTGCTTCCACATCCTGCTCGGTAAATGTAGTATAATCGCCTGGACCAATTTGTTTGCCTTTGCCCAGCGTGAATAGTTCCATCAGCTCGCGGGCATAGTTTTCGTTAGGAGCGTACTTTGAATTTTGATTCCCGTTCAGAAAACGGAGCATTGCAGCATCAATGGTCACAGCTTTGGTCAATGTTTTAAAATTACCCCAGGCATTTTGGCGTAGTAAAGAGATGTAGCGGTACAAATAACGAGGGTCTTCTATGCTGTTGATAGCGAAGTGATTATGCCAAAAAAGCGTCATTTTTTCGCGGATCGAAACACCTTCTTGCAAGATAAGCCCCATCGTCCAGGCTCGAAGGCTGCGGTGTCGGTAATCCCACATTTCATCCTGGTCTTTCACGTAAATAGCATCTACCCAAGTATTTCCGACGGGCACAAACGGATCGTCCTGATAAAAATCATTCAGCGGGGGTGCGGGCATCGGTAAGTCCCGGAAAAGTTGCTCAATGCTCGCTTCTAAGCCATTTTCGACAGCTGTTTTGATTTGAGCATGGGTAGGTGCAAACATCGCTCGACGCAGCAGGTGCGCGGCTTGTTCGTAAGTCCAATCTCCGGTATATGGATTCAAGGAGGTCCCATCAGGGGGTAAGAAGTTTGGCTTGGGCATTACTACCTTTTTACCAAGTAGTGCAGCGAGCGTAGCTCTCCTGTTCATAGGTGCTAATTTTTAGGATTATGATAAATAAATAATTGCTATCTAATTGACTGACTTTTTTAGTCAAGAACAATCATCAGAATGATCAGCAGGGTAGAAAAGAATGTTGTACGGGGTTCAATCCGGGAGAAAAAATTGGGTTTTCGTGCAAATGACACTATCTTGCTCCCGTATTTAGAATTGCTTTCTCAAAGGCAACAGAAAGAATGATCTTCTTTTTGTTTTATTAACTGAAATTTTTCGGAAATATTGTAAACTTGAATATGATAAAAGCTTGTATTTTCGATTTAGATGGTGTGATAGTAGATACGGCAAAATACCATTTTCTTGCCTGGCGTAGGTTGGCGAATACTTTAGGCTTTGATTTTACAGAACAGGAAAACGAGAAATTGAAAGGGGTGAGCCGGATGGGTTCTCTTGATTTAATTTTGCAATGGGGTGGGTTGGAACTGGAAGAAACGCAAAAACTCGAATTGGCAGATCGCAAAAATGAATGGTACAAAGAATACCTGAAGGATATGAGTCCGGCGGATATTCTGGAAGGCGTGCTACCTTTTTTGAAAGAGTTGGAGCAGCGGGGCATCCGCCGGGGGCTGGGTTCTGCCAGCAAGAATGCAGAAACGGTGGTGGAGCGGATCGGCTTGATTGACTATTTTGAAGTGATTATTGACGGCTATAAAGCCACCAAAAGCAAACCTGATCCGCAGGTATTTGCGATGGGTGCGGACGCAATGGGCTTGCTACACCAGGAATGTATTGTTTTTGAAGATGCGGAAAGTGGCGTGGAAGCGGCCTTAAATGGTGGTTTTTATGCAGTAGGGATTGGTAGTCCGGCAAACTTGGGGCGGGCGCATCTGGTCATTCCCAACTTTGTAGGGCGGAATTTTGATTCCATTGTGCAGGGCATTTTTGAAAAACAAAGCACAACTCGCATTTTGTAAAACGAATAAAAATCAACACCAAAACATTATTGCACCTTATGAAAGATTACCTTAAACACGACGAGTGGTGTATTATCGAAGAAGGTTTTAACCAACACTATAATCGCATTAGCGAAAGCATTTTCAGCATTGGCAATGGCAGGATGGGGCAGCGCGCCAATTTTGAGGAGCAATTCAGCGGAGATACCCTGCAGGGGTCTTACGTTGCCGGCGTGTACTATCCTGACAAAACCCGTGTGGGCTGGTGGAAAAATGGCTATCCGGAATATTTCGCCAAGGTGCTCAATGCTGCCAATTGGATCGGTATCAATGTGATTTTTGACGGAGAAGTGCTGGATTTGGCTAAGTGTGAAGTGGAGGCGTTCACGCGTGTACTCAACATGAAAGAAGGCTATCTGGAACGCTCTTTTATTGCAAAAATGGAAAGTGGTAGGCGAGTAAAGGTAGAATCGAAGCGTTTTTGTAGCATTGTAGAGGATGAAATCGGTGCCATTCGATACGCCATTACACCTTTGGATTTTTCGGGAACCCTCACCCTCACCCCTTATCTGGATGCCGATGTGATCAACCAGGACTCCAACTATGGCGAGAAATTCTGGGTGGAGGTGGACAAAAAAGTCAAACGCCGCCAGGGATACATTTTGGCAGAAACAAAAAAAACAGCTTTTCAGGTTTGTACCGGTATGAAATTCGATATTGTGCAAAATGGAGAAGCATTAGATTTTAATACCTACAAACATCAGAAAGAAAAATATGTCGCTTGTGAAGTGGATTTAAAGTGCGAAGAAGGCCAGACGACTGTGATGTATAAATATTGTGCCAATGTTTCTTCCCTGAATTATGAGAAAGACCAATTGATGGATGCTTGTAAAAATGCGGTGAAAAATGCTTTTGATAAAGGTTTTGACCAGTTGCTACAAGAGCATGCACAGGCATGGATGCGCAAGTGGGAAGAAGCGGATATCATCATCGAAGGGGATGTGGCGGCACAACAAGGCATTCGGTTTAATATTTTCCAGCTATACCAAACTTACACAGGCGAAGACGAGCGCCTGAATATTGGTCCAAAGGGATTCACAGGCGAAAAGTATGGCGGCAGTACTTATTGGGATACAGAAGCCTATTGTCTGCCTTTTTATCTCGCTACCGCCGATCAGCATGTAGCGCGCAACCTACTCATCTACCGCTACAAACATTTACAAAAAGCTATTGAGAATGCGGAAAAATTAGGTTTTACGGATGGGGCGGCACTCTATCCGATGGTGACTATGAATGGCGAAGAATGCCACAACGAATGGGAAATCACCTTTGAAGAAATCCACCGAAACGGTGCTATTGCCTATGCTGTTTATGATTACATTCGTTATACCGGCGAAAAGAACTATCTCGTACAATATGGTTTGGAATTACTCATCGGTATTTCCCGATTTTGGGCGCAGCGGGTGCATTTTTCTGCTGTGAAGCAACAATACGTGATGCACGGCGTAACAGGCCCCAATGAATACGAAAACAACGTCAATAACAATTGGTACACCAACTACATTGCTGTGTGGTGTTTGAAATACACCTTGGAAGCGATTCAATATGTAAAAGATACACAACCAGACCAATACAAAGCACTGGAGGAACGAATCAAGTTTTATGAATATACGGAAACCAATAAGTGGAAAGAAATTATTGAAAAAATGTACTTTCCGCAGGATGAAAAACTCGGTATTTTTTTACAGCAAGAAGGCTATCTTGATAAAGAATTATTGACAGTGAATGACCTAAAGCCGGAACAGCGCCCACTGAACCAGAAATGGTCATGGGATAGAATCCTGCGTTCTTGTTTTATCAAACAGGCGGATGTCTTGCAGGGAATTTACTTATTTGAAGAGCATTTTGATACAGATACCATTCGGCGCAATTTTGATTTTTACGAACCCCGCACGGTGCACGAATCTTCGCTGTCACCTTGTGTGCATGTGATTTTGGCGGCTAAGCTGGGCATGGAAGAGAAAGCTTATGAAATGTACTTGCGCACCGCGCGCCTTGATTTAGATGATTATAACAACGACACAGAGGATGGTTGCCACATCACGAGTATGGCGGGCACCTGGATGTCAGTAGTGAAAGGATTTGGTGGAATGCGTGTACAAGACAACGTACTGCAATTCAGCCCTTTTATTCCTAGCAAATGGCAATCCTACGCATTTAAGATTCGATTCCGAGGCAAGATTTTGCAGGTACAAGTGGCTCAAAACAAGATACAGATTGTTAATTTGAGTGACCAAGCGATAGAATTAAAAATTTATAATCAATTGTACAAAATAAACGCGGACGATCATGTGATTGTCACGCAAAGTTGATTTATTTATTTGATTATGAAACAGTTAATTTATTTCCTTTTTGTAATACTTTTATTTACAAGCTGCGGATCAAAATCCTCCAGCTATGGTAAAGTGCGAGGCACGCCCCCGCCCGATACGAAGGAAGCTCAAATGCTTACGGCTTCTAACTTTTGGGTGATCGAGTTTTATGTCAGTTTTGAAGATGAAGAGCAAGGCAGGGCGAATCAGGGCAAGTGGATTCAATTCAGAAAAGATGGTACGGCAGATGTGGGGCACTGGGAAGACCAAACCAGTACAGGCACTTGGACGATGGTGTACGGTGGCAAGCACCCTTTGGTAGTGCTGGATATGCAAGACGATACGCAGGATATTGGTTGGGAAATTCAGGGTATTTCTGAACCGGGAGACGAGATGTCCTGGGTGGGCGTGAAAGATTATCCCAATTATGGGGATGTGGTAAAAGTTATCAGCTTGTTGACCAGACCAACTAAAAAGCAATTTGGTGTAGAATAGGCGTTTACGCAAAGTGATAAATGACAATGTATGGATAACAACACAAACCTGACCGGTACCCTCCAACCTAAACCACGACTGAGTTTTTGGGAAATTTGGAACATGAGCTTCGGCTTTCTAGGAATCCAAATGGGCTTTGCATTACAAAACGCGAATGCCAGCCGCATTTTACAAACCTTTGGTGCCAATGTAGAAGAACTTTCCTGGTTTTGGCTGGTAGCCCCCGTCACGGGTATGATTGTGCAACCCATTATTGGTCATTATAGTGATCGCACCTGGAATCGCTTGGGGCGGCGGCGGCCCTATTTTCTTACAGGCGCTATTTTAGCTGCTGTCGGATTGATATTGATGCCTAATGCCTCAGCTTTTGCTTCTTTTCTTCCTGCTTTGTGGATTGGCGCGGGGATGCTTATGGTAATGGATGCTTCTTTTAATATCGCCATGGAACCTTTTAGAGCATTAGTAGCTGATAAATTGCGCAACGACCAACGTACGCTTGGTTTTTCAGTGCAAACGCTCTTGATTGGTATTGGAGCTGTTATTGGGTCTTGGCTACCTTATGTTTTAGCAAACTGGTTTGGCTTTGAAGCGACCACAACCGAGGGGGAAGTGCCTTACAATGTCATTTTATCTTTTTTTATTGGTGCTGCTGTTTTAGTTAGTACCATCATCTGGACGGTGATTCGCACCAAAGAGTACTCTCCTGAAGAACAGGCTCGGTACTCCGGTGACTTTGAAGCGCCCGAATCAAAGGGTTTGCTTGACATTTTTACTGACTTCGCTCAGATGCCCAAGACCATGCGCCAGTTGGGTCTGGTGCAATTTTTTTCCTGGTTTGCACTTTTTTCCATGTGGGTTTTTACCACACCAGCATTGGCTCAGCATGTCTGGGGCTTGTCTCCGCAAGATCGAAGTTCAGCTGCTTTCAATGAAGCCGGTAATTATGTAGGGGTAATTTTTGGCGTTTACAACTTAGTTTCTGCCATCTTTGCCATGTTTCTTCCTGTCATTGCTGCCAAAGTAGGTAGAAAACGCACACATGCCATTTGTCTTACAATCGGAGGTTTAGGTCTCATTTCGATCCTGCTTGTGAACGACCCCGATATGAAATGGATGCTCAATTTCTCTATGATCGGCGTTGGAATTGCTTGGGCGAGTATTCTTGCCATGCCTTATGCCATTTTAGCAGGTTCTATTCCCGCTCGTAAAATGGGCGTTTATATGGGTATTTTCAACTTTTTTATCACTTTTCCTCAGATTTTTAATGGAATCATTGGAGGGCCAATTGTGAAGTACTTGTACGGCGAACAAGCAATTTGGGCAATTGTGACTGCCGGCGCGGCTATGATACTGGCAGCAGCCTTTGTCATTAGAGTAGAAGATCAAGATGATGTAAAGGATTGAAAAGCGGTAATTTAATACGATCCTACATTGACTTTTTGTCCAGGAATCAATATTTCCGCTTCCCCAAAATTATTTAATTCCATTAATTTGGCTACGGTTGTACCATACATCCTTGCTATGCGATACAGGTTTTCTCCCTCTTTCACAGTATGCATAATTCGCTTGCTGCTTGTTGGTGTATCGTAGGATTGTGGTAAAGTATCATCGTAATAGGTGTTGCCCGTTCTGCTTGCCAAATCACCCGTTACCGAAGCGCCGCGCACCGTTGTTGCTTCATAATTAGAAGGCCGATAAATCTGAGGCATGATGCGCTCATCATTATTAAAATCGTAAGACGAGGTATAATAAGCGGGCGATTTTGGGGTGAATTCCATAGTAGTGCCAATCTCTTTATCAAAAGCTGTAGGGCTATTATTTGGTGATGACTTCGATAAGCAATCGGTAGTACGCAGAGGCTGCCCAACTTTTACTACTTCTTTGGCATCAAAGCCATTAATTTCCCGAAATCTTGCTTCAGTGTAGCCGTACTTTCTGGCAATGGAAGCCATTGTTTCACCGCGGAGCACCACATGATAGCCTTGTGTAGTGCGCCAAGCTGGCGGTACATTGTTGTTTATTTCTTCTGACTCCGTGGTCGCTTCGGTCCCTTTTGGTGTCAAACCAACAAATTTTTCATAAGTGGTGGAGCTGCGTTCCTGGCTGGGTGCTACGACCAGCAGCTTGTCGCAAGGACGCACAACATCCGTCGAAAGTCCATTCCAAACCTTTATCTGGGCGGCACTGATGTTGTAAAGCTTTGCAATTTTGTACAGCCATTCGCCTTTTTGCACAATATGGTAGCCATTGCCAGAAGCTTCGTCACAAGGGTTACTGCCACTGGTTTTGTTATTTGAAGTAAAAGGCGTTTTAGAGACTAAGTCTGGATTATTGGTCTTGTCATAATTTTCGGGCTGCGGTGCAGCGACTTTGGCATCGCGATTACAGACCATTTTGAGATACTCCTCTGGCAAAGCATCGTTGATTTTTTCCAACCGAAGCATATTGTTGACCGCATCGTCTGCGTTTTGACCACTGCGTTCTTCTGCAATTCCGATTTCAGGCAACAACACAAAATCTGTGTACGGCTTTGGCGCTTTGGGTATATCCTGGCGGAATAGAAATGCACCACTGCAACTATTCTCTATTTTCCCTTCAAAAAAGATTTCTGATTTTTTATTGCTGGCAATGTTCACACCGATGATTCCTTTCTGGGGATTGATCTCGAAACTGTATTTAGACGATTCATAGAAAAGCTGATCGCCATCTTGCCTTAAGTAAGCAGCCTGATTGACCTGAGTGACGCTGTAGCGGTTATTATCCTCTTTTAAAACCAGGAAAACCCGATCTCTATTGTCGTTGATCGCGCGAACCAGTTTCTCATCGAAAATCGTATTGCCACAAGTATAAACCTGGTTGGGTAGAAATTCTTGCACCACTGGGTTATTGGTACCAATTTCCAAAAACAGCTTGTTCGGAGAGCCTTGCTGGTTTACTCGATAGACGAGGTGCTGGTCTGTCACGCCGTTGGTATAGTTGGAATACACCAGCCGATCCATACAGCCAGCGTCAAATAGAACATAAACATTGGCAGCGCGTAGGGCTACACTGAGGAAAAGCAGCAAAACGAAGTTTGATACTTTGAGGAATTGGTTCATATCAGTAAGTTTAAAGCGTCATTTGCATAAGAAACTTTGCAAATCAATCACTTACACAAAGTTTTAATAAAAAAGGCAATAAAACAATATGTTGAACGAAAAATTTGCCAAAAAGATTGCTTTTATCTCACAGGTTTGTATCGGAAGCGTAAAAGTTGGGTAGATGAGCAGTTTTTGATACCTCAAAGTCTTTCTATAATTCCGCTATTGACGGCGTAGAGCACTAGCTCAGAGGATGTGTTAAGATTGAGTTTTTTCATTATTTTTTTGCGGTGGGTATAAACAGTATGGGGACTAAGATTGAGGGTGTCTGCTATTTCTTTGGCAATCAAGCCTTTGGCTACTAATTTTACGATTTCAATTTCGCGGGGCGTGAGGGGCATGGGGGCACAGTTTTCAGTCTTGCCAAAAGATTTTTCTAAAAGATAATCCAATACCTTTGTACAAAAGAATTTTTCCCCTTTTGCAGTCGCATTGATGGCATCTACAATTTCTTCTTCGCCACAGGTTTTTGTCAAAAAACTACTCACGCCATTTTCCAAAACATCGTAGATAGAGTTTTTATTGTTGTCATCACTGATGACCAGCACATTAGTTTCGGGGGCATGGCGCCGCACCATTGTTACGGTGTGCTGGTTGAAATAGCCCGGCTGGTCGTGATCCAGCATCACCACCTGCGGGCGATGCTTTTTTAATTGGTTCAATAGTTCTTCCTCTGATTCGGCTTCGCCAACGATTTGATAAGCACCAATTTGGGAAAGCAAATGCTTTAGCCCCAATCGTGTCAGGTATTGTGCATCCGCTAAAATAATGGTGATTGGTTGTGACATAAGCATTCAGGAAATATCCTGCAAGTTACGGCAAAAGGGATAATTCCGCAAATTATTTAGATTTGGTTTAGATAAAATTACGGTTTAATGACTTTTCTAACTCAATGAATAATTCCACGCCTTGTCGTGGTTTTATAGAATAAGGACTAATGTACAGTTGCAAAATGTCAAAATAAGGTTCAAATGCCGCTCGGTATTCCTCTGCCGTGCCTCCAAAGGGCGGTCCATTTTTTTCAAACGTTTGGGCAAAGAGTAGCCCCGCCAGTTTCCCCTGAGGGCGGAGCAATGCGGCTGCTTTTTGGGCGTAGGCGCTTCTTTGATGTGGCTCAATAGCACAAAAAAAAGTTTGCTCCAAAATTAAATCCACTTGCAGATCAAGCTTGAAAAAATCACTACAAACTAAATTCACTTCAGGAAAATCAGGGATTTTTGATTTTAAAAAGTCAAAAGCAGCCGGTGCCCAATCACATACCCAAACGTTTTGAAAACCCTTTTGATGGAGGTAAATTGCTTCGTAAGCCCTGCCTGCGCCGGGAATCAAGATGGAAGTGCTTTTATCCTCGATTTGATCCAAGTAATGCCTCAGGGGTGGCGATACCCCACCGATGTCCCAGGGTGTATTGCCAGTTTGATATTTTTCATTCCAAAAAGCAGCATCTAAAGTGATCTCCATTGTTAGTCAGTTTCAGTATCCAACGAAGTCAATTCCGTAGGCTCGTCTGTAGCTATTTCTTCTGGTACTTCTTTAAATCGGACTTTCACCTTGTAGCGATTACTCATGGTTTGGATAACAGGTATAAACAAAGTATTCATTATTTCTGTGGCCTGTGATTTGGCTTTGTCCATCACGTCACTTTCTTCAATAGCATCGCGGCGAAACTCGGCACGCAAGACGTTGAAGCTCCTGTTCAAGTCCACATTTTTTACCTCTCGCAACCAGCCGATGTCCAATTTATCAATTTTAGGATATACCTCATGAGAGAGGATCGTGGGCGGCGGCAGCGTGATTGTTACCAATCCAGCTTTGGCATTCAGATTCACATCAAAATATTCATCCAATTTGAAACCAACTTTGAGAATACTGATGGCGGAAATTTCCACATCAGTAGAAGAAACCGAGAAGCCCCATATCTTAGTTTTCATCTGGTTGCTTAATGCCTTTTTGTCGCGTACCTCTACGGTAGCCAATTCTGCCACTACTTTTTCTACTTTTTCCTGCATCAAGCCTTTCGATCTACTAAAATCCTCGATAGCTGCGCGCTCTTCCATGCGTTTGATCAATGGGCGAAGCGCCTCTGCCATGGCTACTCCACAGGGTGTATCCACGTTTTTGCCACGCGCATAAATGCTGCCATCCTTTGTTGTTTCTATCAAAGAAGTGATGACATGGTTCACCAGAAAGCAAGTGTATTTGGAGGCTACTTCATTGAGGATTTGTACGGCGTTGGTCATTTCATTGTCGTACCAGGTTTGGTAAAGGCTGGAGGTTGTGTCCTTCATTACTATAAAATCATTGTAGTACAAGTCCTTCAAGTAAGAATGGTGTTTTTGGTATTCTTTTTCCACTTTAGCTCGGATGTCGTCGCTCAGCCCCATGCGAGTAGCGGTATGATTGAGGATGGACATGTTTACGTCGTACACCAGTTGGTTGAATTCTCGACGATAGCGCTGCGGGTTTGATAAAATTGCCAGCGCATCCTCCTCATCAATGTTAAGATTAAAGGTTGCCGGTTTATAGTTAATTTGCAACTCCTTGGGAATCATCGTATATCCACTGAGGTTGTTGCGGTAGTATTTAAAAAATAGGATACTCAGAAACGCCAATGCGAGAAGCGCTACGATTAGCCTTGCTGTACTCATCCGGGTAGCGGCCGTAGAGGTTTGTTGTCTTGCCATGATTTGCTATCTTTTTGCTATAATTTGACGCAACTTTCGTTGTCGGTCACTTCTATATAGTTGTGTTAAAAAAATATATTTTATCTGAACGTATTAACAACGGGGGCTTTCATCTGGTTTGCGTAGGAGCTTGCGCGAAAGGTCAAATTCAGCTCAAAATATTAATTTTTCTTTAATTTTTACCCAGTTAACTGTAAAATGATTGGCAGGATTCTTCTGGTGGCCAAGGCAAATGGTGCTTGCCGGATGTTTTTGTGTTGAAAGCATCTCATTTCCCAATTTTCGTTTTTTATTTTTCTCAGCCTTAATTACATTTGTTTTTATTGAAAACACCTTTGTTCATCCCTGTTTAAAAAACAAAAAGCATGTCTAAAAAAGTAAAATATGGGCTGGTTGGTTCCCAATTTATCACCACGATTCATGCAGAATCGCTTCGATCCGTGGCAGCAGCAGAGATTGTGGCAGTAATGTCGCCCACGCCGGGCAACGCTGAAGGTTTTGCAAAAAAACACGGTATCCCACATCATTTCACAGAATTAGAAAAAATGCTGGCAATGCCTGAGATTGATGTTATTGTAATTGGTGCACCAAACTATTTGCATTGCGACATTACCCTGGCAGCAGCAGCTGCTGGCAAGCACGTCATTTGCGAAAAGCCGCTGTGTATGAACCTGACAGAAGCTGACCAGATGATTAAGGCTTGCAAAAAAGCCAACGTGAAACTTATGTATGCCGAGGAATTATGCTTCACACCCAAATACGTTCGGTTGAAAAATTTGCTGGACGAAGGGGCATTAGGCAAACCTGTATTGCTCAAGCAATCGGAAAAACACGATGGACCCCATGCACCGCATTTTTGGGATGTAGAGCGCTCCGGCGGTGGTGTCACAATGGATATGGGCTGCCACGGTATCGAGTTTTTCAGGTGGGTGCTGGGTCGTCCGAAGATCAAATCTGTTTACGCTCAGATGGGCACTTACGTCCATAAGGACAAAACTATAGGTGATGACAATGCTATTATTATACTGGAATTTGAAAATGATGTGGTAGCTATTGCCGAAGAAAGCTGGACAAAACTGGGTGGTATGGATGACCGTGCAGAGATCCACGGCTCACAAGGCGTAGCCTATGCAGACCTTTTGCAGGGCAATTCAATTCCGACATACAGCGCTCAGGGCATTGGTTATGCTGTCGAAAAAGCAGGTAATACCGTGGGTTGGAGCTATGTTATTTACGAAGAGGCCTGGAATTACGGCTTTCCGCAGGAGTTTGCACACTTTACGGATTGTGTTTTGCATGACACTCCCCCTTTGGTGACGGGCGAAGATGGCAGGGCTGTGCTGGAAGTCATTTTTGCCGCCTACGAATCTGCTGGTACGGGTAAAAAAGTCTATTTGCCTTTTGAAACAAAAGTGGATAAGCCCTACAAACTCTGGAAAAAGCATGCGTAGCTATGATGTTTTTGTGGTGGCGGATCTTTGCATTGACCTGCTCTTCACGGGCAAGGTGCGACCCAGGTATGGGCAGGCGGAGCAATTCCTGGAGGACTATACCATTGATTTGGGTGGCTCGGCAGCTATTTTTGCCTCGCAGTTTACCAAACTGGGCGGAAACGTTGGCTTCTTGGCAAAGGTAGGCGATGATTTCTTCGGGCATTTTCTGATAGAAAAAATCAAAGTACTGGGTATTTCAACTACCTATATCTCCTTGGATACCAATCGGAAAACAGCAGTTGGAGTCGGTCTGTCGGATGGTGCAGATCGGGCAATGCTAACTTACACCGGGACTTTGCACTCTATCGAACCCGATGATATTCAAAAAGATTTCGTTACGGCTACCAGACATTGGCATATTGCCAGCTATTTTCTGCTCGAAAACCTTTATGAACACTGGATTCCTTTTCTGCAACAATTGCGGCAACAAGGTGTGACGGTTTCATTAGACACGAATTGGGCACCAAAGGAAAATTGGGAAAGGGTGCATGCTTTGCTGCCTTTTGTGGATGTTTTTTTGCCTAACGAGGAAGAAGCAAGGCGTATTTCGGGTAAAGCGGATGTGCTGGAAGCAGGAAACTGGCTGGTAAATTATTGCAAAATTGTGGTTATCAAACGCGGAGGAGCAGGTGCTATGGTTTTCCAAAAAGAAAATGTACAACAATTCGATCTTCCAAAGACCTTGACCAATCAACTGGTGATAGCCGATACCACCGGCGCAGGGGATAATTTTGATGCAGGTTTTCTGCGTGGCTGGCTGCTGGGAAAATCAGTAGAAGCTTGCGTTCAATTAGGGATGAAATGCGGTACGCTGAGCTTGTCTGCCATTGGAGGTATAACCGCTCAACTAAAAGAAAATATCCAATGAAAATCACCTATTGCAGTGATTATCAAAATCTTAGTTTGCAAACAAAAGAATTGATCCTTGCGGCTTTGCAACAAAAAAAAGACAGTCTCTTCTGTGCGGCCACGGGCGCATCCCCTTTGGGCGCGTATCAGTTGTTGGCGAGCGAATATGGACAACAGGCTGCATTGTTTGACCAAATTCGGCTGCTGAAACTCGACGAATGGGGTGGCGTACCAATGCAAGAACCCCAGACTTGTGAGGCTTTTTTGCAAAAATACTTGATTCAACCCTTGCGAATCCCCGCTTCCCGCTATTTTGCTTTCAAAAGTGATCCTGATAATCCACAATCAGAGTGCAATCGGATTCAGGCGATTATCGAGCAACAAGGACCGATAGACCTCTGCGTGCTGGGGTTGGGCAGCAATGGGCATATCGCCTTCAACGAACCAGGGGAATTTCTACTCCCGGATTGCCACATCGCTACGCTTTCCGGTGCTTCCATGCAGCACAGCATGGCAAAAGCAATGAGCCAGCCACCTGCTTACGGCATGACCATCGGTATGGGCGCTATTTTGAATGCCAGAAAAATCATACTGCTGATAAGCGGAAATAATAAACGACAAGTAGCCGAAAAATTGTTGCAAAAACGGATTACTACCCAATTGCCTGCTTCTTTTTTGTGGCTACATCCGGCTGTGGATTGTCTTATTGACAACCAAGTTTTTAAATAGGAGATGTTTTGATGATAAACGGCTGTCATTTCTGGTACTTTTTATTTCTTTCTCAATACTCGAAAACAAGCCATGAGGATATTTTCTAATGTCGAGATAGCAGAATACTACGATCGCACTGCCATTCATTACCGGCGGGCATGGGATTTGAATAATAGCCTGGCATTGCATTATGGATATTGGGATCAGCGGGTGCAATCCTTCAGCGCTTCTTTGCAAAGAATGAATGAGGCACTATCCGAATTTGGAAAAATAACTAAACAAGATTTGGTGTTGGATGCCGGCTGTGGGGTAGGGGGCTCTTTGATTTTTCTGGCAAAAAACATAGGCTGTACGGCAAAAGGCATCACGTTGAGCCAGGCGCAGGTAGAAAGTGCCACTCAAAACGCAGCCATCAATGGATTAAGTTCCCTTTTGCATTTTGAAAAAGCAGACTTCACGGCTACTCCTTTTGCCGATAATACTTTTGATGTGATCTGGACTTTGGAGAGTGTCGTACATGCTGCCGATAAAGCATCGTTTTTCAGAGAAGCCCATCGTATTCTGAAAAAAGGCGGCAGGCTTGTGATGGGAGAATATTTTAAATCGGAAAAACCTTTTCGCAATTGGGAAAATAAAATGTTGGAAAAATGGCTGCACGCCTGGGCAGTCCCTGGCTTATGCACCCTGGGCGAATGTATTGAAATGACGCAACGCATTGGCTTTTCGAAATTTGACTATAAAGATGTGACTCCTCATGTACAACGATCCGCCTGGCGCATTTTTTACGGTTCATTTTTTATGGCTTTTCTATCGGGTTTGTACCGAATTTATAACCCCAGGGTCAGTTATTTTGCAGATAATCATTACAAAGCACTTTTTTTTCAATATCCCTGCCTGAAGCGAAAATTGTGGCAGTACTCTTTTTTTACTTGTGTGAAGTGACATAGAATCTTTTTGCGTTGAATTCAAATAAGATGATTTCTAACCACAGTTCAACTGGCTTAATAAAATTCCTTGATTCGTTTCTGTACTATTTTTGTATTTAATTATATAATATATTGTGTGAAATTATTGCGACAACATTAACTTTAATAAATAAGCTAAGCTGATGCCCCAGTAATTTCCCATAGCATATCCAAGCAAGCCCAAAGCCATGCCTGGAAATACCAACTCTTTGTTTCCAATAGCACTGGCAATTTGGCCGATAAAAGCAGGACCATATACCCCTGCCGTAGAGGTAATCATAAAAGTATCTCGATCTATTTTGAATAATTTGGCGAGTAAAAGGTGTAATGTTATTGTTGCGAAAAGCACAAAAGAAATATAAAGTAGAATATCTTTTCCGGCGGAAATAATTTCATTAAAGTCGGCAAGTATCCCCAATGCAACACAAAAAGCCAATAAAAATAGCTCTCCTGTCTCGAATGTTCCTTTCCATTTTCGCACAAAAGGCAAGAAAGAACTGCCAATACTCAAACTTGTGATCATCAATAAAATGAATATAATTTCCCCTAAATTTTTAAAAATCAACCAGATAGTGTAGAGTGAAAATACTAATAGCACTATTGTATAAAGGATTGCTTTTATGCTATCTCTTACACAAATCTTCTCAAATGCCAATGATTGTAAAATATCAGCATTATTTCCATACTGTGTTTTGAAGTCCTTCAAAAATAAGCCAAAAAAACGATGCGCGATGGAAGTGAGAAATACGAGGTAAATACCACCTGTGAAAACATCGCAGGTATTTAGCAAAATAATCGTTTCGCTATTGGTATGGAGCGCTAAGCCAATTGCTTGCAAATTGGGCGTTCCGCCGGTGTACAAGCCCGCCAGCATTCCCGAAATTTTCCAGCTTTCCTCTACCTTATGATGAAAAAGAAATGCAGCGACCCCCGATGCAATAAACCCACTAATGGCGCAAAAAATAAAAGATAATAAAGTTGTTTTGGCGTAACGCGAATCATGAGAGAGTTTCGTGCCATATAATAACAATGGAATTGCTATTAATAACAACCCTTCACTAAGGCTTTTTACTATTTGGGCATCAATAGGGAAAAGATGAAAATTGCTAATAGAAATTCCTGCGAGGTAGCAGATTACAACAGGGCTTATCCATTTGCCAATGGGTGTTTGAGTTGTAATTTGTTTGCTAACAAAAGGAAAAAAAAGAATGATAGCCACCTGAAATAACATCCACAAAAGCATACTCGTATTTTAGCGCTACCTTTAAATGATAGCATAATTGTTGTTTTATAAATTTTTTGCTTATTAAGCTTTTGGGATTTTTTGTTTCAAATTTTGTATAAAAAAAGGACTTATTTTGTTTGAATTATGATTTTATTTTGATAATCAATGTTAATATGCACCTGCGCTGATTGCGGATGCGCGATCAGCCAATTGGCAAGCGGCAAAACGATATGCTGCTCGATAGCTCTTTGCAAAGGGCGTGCCCCATAACGATTATCAAAACCGGTTGTAGCAAGAAAATCTATTACATTATCTGTGAAGGAAAGTGTCAACTTGCGCTTAATAAAGCCCTCTCTTTTTTTGACCTCCTCCAACTCTTTTAATGTAATTTTTTTAATATCTTCTTGATTGAGCGC
Source organism: uncultured Saprospiraceae bacterium (assembly GCA_964526645.1). Lineage (GTDB taxonomy): Bacteria > Bacteroidota > Bacteroidia > Chitinophagales > Saprospiraceae > JADJNW01. Next base: position 7,831 of record CAZGJN010000020.1, on the reverse strand, counting down.
CTGGAAAACAATAACACCGTCAATCCGATTAAAAAATTCTGGTCGGAAGTGCTGCTGGATAGCTGCAATGTAGCTTTTATCTTCCTGTTCGTCAGACTTAAAACCAATGGAAGCTCGATTGGAAGCACCTAAGTTGGAAGTCATTAAGACAATGGTATTCCTGAAATTCGTAATTCGACCATAAGCATCAACCAGCAAGCCCTCATCGAGCATCGTGAGAAGGGCATCAAAAATAGCAGGATTCGCTTTCTCTACTTCATCTAGCAGGAGCACAGCGAATGGGCGCTCTCGGACTTCTTTCACTAATTGCCCAACTTCTTTGCCATAGCCAATAAATCGGCTGATCTGAGCGGGATACTGAAACTCACTCATATCAATTCGGATAAGCGGAGATTGCTTTTGTCCTTTACCGAAAAAATAATCCGCCAGTGCCTTAGCCGTAGCCGTTTTGCCCACACCAGTCGGCCCAGCAAGTATAAGCGTGGCAATAGGCTTGTAAGGATTATTGAGGCCAGCTTTATACACTTTTACAATATCACAAAGCTGATGGACTGCTTTGCGCTGACCGATGATTTTCGAAGAAAAGAAATCATTTAACTCAGTTGCATGGAGTGGTAGGTCGTCGCGTAGGAACAACTCTGGCAAGCCCGTTTGCAGGATAAAATTTTTGATAACCACCGCTTTGTCTATCCGTGAAGAAGCCTCCATCTGCACGTCATTGACACATTTGCCGATCAACCTGATGGCTTTGCCGGGGAAATTTTCATAAGGATAGTGCCGAAGTAAAAGCCTGTATGCCAGCAATTGAGCAGCGCTATCCACAATGATGCCGATTTCTTTCTGAATATAGGCTGCCAGTTTTTCCAGGATTAACAAAATCTGCGGCTCAGGAAGCTCTTCGAGTTGTATGAGCTGAAAATGTCCAATAAAACTGGGCAGTAGCCGTCGCATGCTTTCCAGTTCTTGAGGTGTAGCTTCGCCGACCAACTGGAGCTTGCCCTGCTGCAAAAAAGGAATGAGAAAAGCTGCCACGCTGTCTTGCGGACCCTCACCACCGGTTTGCAATAATTGAATCAGATTGTCCACCCATAAGATGCCATTGGCAATAACTAATTCGTTGACAAGGTCTTCGCAGGTTTGTTCCCATTCACCCAAGTATTTGGCACTCGCGGTGATGCGCTGTGGCGTGATGCGCCAAAAAGTGAAGTCGAGTTGTTGTTTATTGGCGCGATTGGTGATTCTTCGAATGGCTTGTTTTAACACTGCACTTTTGCCAACACCAGGATTTCCGACGAGCAAGACATTGGAGCGTGTCGTAATTAGTTTATCCGTTAGCAGATTGACTTTATCTTCCAATTCCCAGGCGGTGTCCGGCAAGGCGTTCAATTTTTTTCTGATATTTTTGGGATAAGGAAATCGCTCGCAAAGCTCCTGGAGTGTTTTGAACTCGCGGGGATCCAAAAAGTTGCCAAACTCGTACACACGTTCTTCTTTCACCTTTAAACGAATGGTGTCCAGCCGAGGCTTCGGATATTGAACAAGGCGGTAGATTTCTTCTGGCTGCATTTGGTTTAGCAGATTGGTAGCAAAATGCTGCACAAGCGTATCCAATTGTTCCGGCGCATTATAATGAAATCGCCTTTTTAACAAGGGTAGAAAACACTCATAATCATTATAAATCGTTTCACTATAAATGACCGGCACCGATACTTTTATGTCGGTTGGAAACGGATAGTAGCCCCACTCATCAGCATAGGAGGGTTTGATATTCAATTCAATAGATTTGAGCCGAGGCTCGCGCATGTAAGCAGGAGGATAGGTATTATATTTTTTGTACCATTTTTGGAGGTAGTTTGACAAAACTGTTTTCAAGCTACGGAGGTCTTTCTCCATTACTTCATAATTCGTGCCGATCAGAAGCCCCAATACCGTTTCTTGTTCGATTTCAAAGTACAGCAGCGGGTAAATGATTTTTTCCATGCTTCAAATTAGACTTGAAAAAACTTTGTAAGCAAAAGTAAAAAAAGTTATTTTAGGCAATATTTTGTTGTAATTTTTTATCCCACACAAATTTTTATTCCAAATGAAGGAAGCCCTCTTGTTATTATGGATGCTTGCCAATTCTTTGATTTATGCCCAATCGGCTAAAGTAGAAGCCATTTTGGATAAGGCGACTCAGGCGCGTGTCGCAACTTTTGACCCAATGAGACTCCATGCGAATCAACTTTTTGTGCCACTACCTTATGCTGGCAGTAAGCTAAAAAACTTTCCGGACTATTTGACCAAAAAACCATCTATCCTGCGGATTGAATTGGTCTACTCGGATTATCCTCGCCACAACGAGCCCTGGCAGCGAAAGCTCAATAAACATCGCCTGCTCGAATTAACAAAATATTGCCCAGCGGCACTGGAAGTATCAATCGAAAATTGGAAGTTGACCGCTCAAACGCAATGCAGATCCGAGCAAGAAGCGCGCGCGCTTCCTCATGGCTTTATTTTTACACTCAATAATGATTTTGACAAAGCGGATTTTACGGATGGCGAGAGCTTGAGGCGGCATACAAAAGGAGATTCCACGGTATTGAATACATTCCAGCGCAACCAGCAATGGAAAAAAATGTTGGTCGTGACAGATTTGACGGGGAGCATGTCTCCCTACACAGCGCAGTTGCTGCTTTGGTACAAGTTAGCTCAAAATACAGGCAGGGTAAAATATCTCGTGTTTTTTAATGATGGTGATAATAAAAGTGATAAAGAAAAGGAACTGGGAAACACCGGTGGAGTGTATGGGCAAAGCGCCGGTTCTTTTGATGAAATAGCCGCTTTAGCTAATAAAGTGATAAATAATGGCAGTGGCGGCGATGATTCGGAAAATAATGTGGAAGCATTGCTCTTTGGTATAGAAAAATGTAGCGATTGTGAAGAAGTGATTATGATTGCTGACAATTGGGCGACACCTCGGGATCTGGCTTTATTAAAAAAAGTAAATAAACCTGTTCGGGTTATCTTATGCGGTACAGAAGATGGTATCAATTCGGATTACCTCAATGTGGCGCGGCAAACTCAGGGATCGGTGCATACGATTGAAGAAGATATTTATAATTTGCTGGAAATGAACGAAGGGCAGGAATTAAAAATTGGTAAGGATATTTTTGTGGTGAGGAACGGGAAGTTTGAGTTGTTCAAAAGAATTTAAAATTATTCCACAAATAATACTAAACCTTTTAAATACGATCCCTCCGGATGAAATAAACTCACAGGATGGTCAGTAGGTTGGGTCAAATGGTGCATCACTTTTACCCTACGACCCGCTTCGATAGCGGCCGCTACAATTGTATCGTAAAACAACTGACGATCAACGACTTGAGAACAAGAGAAGGTAAATAAAATTCCTTCCGATTTTATTTTTTTCAGCGCCAGGGCGTTCAGGCGTTTGTAGCCTTGCACGGCGTTGTGGCGTTTGGCGATGTTTTTAGCAAAAGCCGGCGGATCAACGATCATTACATCGTATTGTTTTTCAATTTGTTGTAAAAATTTTATTACATCTGCTGTATAAGAATGATGCCGTTCTGCATTTCCATTTAGTAATACGTTTTTATCGGTCAAATCAATCGCTTTTTGAGAAACATCCACCGATTCCACAAAAGCTGCGCCGGCACTCAAAGCATACACCGAAAAACCCCCTGTATAACAAAAAGTATTCAGCACAGTTTTATCTTTTGTATAATGAGTAAGTAGCTGACGATTATCTCGTTGATCTAGAAAGAACCCGGTTTTCTGCCCGCCTGCCCAATCTATTAAAAAGGAATGCCCATTTTCTAAGACAAAAGGAGGCGATAGAGCAGGAGGAGAGGGCGCATTTTTGGGGAATAAATACTGATTTTCAATACCTTTCGCATACTGTTCAGGGAGCGTTTCGTGGCTTTTATCATAAATTGCTACTAAGCGATTGTCATAAATTTCAAGCAATGCCTGGGCAATTTTTTCACGCGCCAAGTGCATCCCAATGGAATGGCATTGCAGCACCGCCGTTTTATCATAAACATCAATAATCAAGCCCGGCAGCCCGTCACCTTCGGCATGCACAAGGCGGTAGCAGTTGGTTTTAGAGTTATTAGTTAGCTTCAGCACTTGCCTATATTGATAGGCATTTCGGAGTTTGTTTGTCCAGAATGTTTGGTTTGCCTCGGTTTTAGCAAAAGAAAAAATGCGTACGCAGATGCTGCCATCCTGGTAATGCCCTGTGGCGAGGTATTCACCTGATTTTGAATAGACTTCTATGACTTCGCCATCGGCAATTTGACCTTCCATTTTGTCCACAGCACCCGAAAAAACCCAGGGATGAAAGCGGCGCAAGGAAGCATCCTTTTTATCTTTTAGCACAATTTTTTTCATAAGTCGGCAGGCACATTCTGGTATAATGTAATACAATTCTATCGTTTGTAGTCGGGATTATCAAACCAAACAGGCATAGGGTCATTGGGTAAGCCGTTGTAATTGACCGTGATTTCTTCCCCAACTTCGATGTCGCGTACGGAATAAAAATCAATTGTATTTTCTTCCAAATCGATTATGTATTCCGCATTGGCATCGTAAGCATGATTGTACAAAGAGCCAAAACCAAGCGCGATGGCACATTGTTTTTCATCTTCGCCCCACAGGAAGTAATAATCGTGTAAATAAGTTTTGTGAATAATGGGCAATTCTTCCTCCGGTAGTATGATCACGGGACAAATCTCAATAAGCGAACCCTCTTTAATCGGTTCGGCGGTAAATACGCCTCGTCCGCCCAGCTTGCTTTTTCCAAAAAAAAGATAAGGGAGTCTTTGCATAATTTTCTAAGTAGCGCCCTGTAGTTGATTTTGCAAATATTGCAATATTTCTACATTATCCTGCATCCAGGAGCCAGAAGTATCCCCCAGGGAGTATTTTTTGCGCATGATTTTTTGTAAAATAGCCATTGTTTTTTCAGCCTGCGCCCTGTTGTAATAAGTGAAGTACCAGGCTTCAGGAATCTGCTTTTTCTTTTTCAAACCAATGCCAGAGCTGTAGATTTGAAGGCAGGAAGGCGAATCATCGAAGGAAATTTTGCGGGTGGAGTCCGCTATGGTTGCCTCAAAGAGCCGGGCGTAATACTGCAAATGATTGATCATGCGCGCTTTTAGTTGTTCGTCTGTTTCGGCACGGGTCGGTTTGTGGCGCCATAAGTTGTTGGTGAGGTGAAAAGGGTCGGTTGCTGCATTTTTGTTAGTGGCATAAGGAGATTGCATCCGCACCGGCAGGCTTATTTTATCATCGGTGATGGTCATTTTGAGGTCATTACCCAAAAAATGCGTAATTTTAAATACTATGATTTCTTTATTTTTTTTGCCAAACTGTAAGGTAATAGTAGAGTCGGCATGATTGAAGCGCCAGGTGCCGGTACGATACAAGCCCAGCCACATTTCGCACATTGTTTCGTCATTGAAAAAATGATACCAAATCCCTTTTCTCTGGATACCTGCTTGTAGGGCAGTTCTGTAGTCCGCGAAATTTACATTTTTTAGTTTTTCTGACAAATCGGGTATTTCCGTTAAACCGCTGATGTACCAGCCTCGGCAGAGGTTTTCAACATTCAGGGGTGGAATAGGTGGCGGACTGGGGGTTTCTTCTTTTTTGAAAAGCTTTGAAAAAGCAGCATTGGAATCAGATCGGCAACCAATCAAGTGCAGGGTTGCGATCAGCAGCAAAAAAGAGGTTTTTTTCATGATATTTGGGGTTTATATAATTGATCTTTAACCAATAGGCATTTTACAACGAAGTCAAAATTGAGTTTAGTATTTTTTTAAATCCAAATTTTACCGATCAGGTAAGTTACCGCTGCACCACCAATCTCCGTTCGATCACCCAATAAATTGATATGCAACTCACCGCCGCGTTTGGAAAGCTGTCGGGCGCTAAGTTCGTTTTTGCCAAGGCGTTTTGCCCAATAAGGTGCCAAAGTTGTATGTGCCGAGCCGGTCACAGGGTCTTCGTCCACGCCGCTTTGTGGAAAAAAACAACGCGACACAAAATCTACTGCTGTCCCGGGCGCACTGACGATGGTGCCTCTACCGCCTGCTTCTGCTATTTTGCGGAGGTCTGGCTTTAAATGCTCGATTTGCGCCTGTTCTTCCAAAATGACCAGCCAGTCTGTTTTCCCTTGAAATATTTCTACCGGCAGGACGCCCAGGGCTTCCGCCAAAAGGGGCGCGTTTTGGATTTTGGTGATCGTATCTGTGGGAAAATTTAGCAGGTAGTTCGCATTTTTTCTTTCAACGCTCAATAAACCACTGCGCGATTGGAATTCAATCCGGTCCTTTTGATACCCCAGGTGTTCGTATAACACATGCGCCGATGCTACCGTAGCATGCCCGCACAAATCCACTTCAGTCGCTGGGGTAAACCACCGCAGGTGAAATCCAGCGCCTTCAGGCACGAAGAAAGCTGTTTCGGCGAGGTTGTTTTCCTGGGCAATATCCTGGAGTATGGTATCGGGAAGCCATTCTTCGAGTGGCACAACTGCTGCTGGATTCCCCCGGAAACGACTGTGCGTAAACGCATCCACTTGGTATAGGCTCAGTTCCATTGCGCTATTGCTTTTTAATTTGCAATAAGGAGGTACTTATTTTTTTTTCCGTTTTCTATCATCAAGTATTTACCATGCAGCAGTAATTCTGTCTTGAGTATCGTATCAGGATTGCTAATTTTATCTTTGTTTACCGATACGGCATTGCCTTGAATCGCGCGGCGAGCTTCGCTTTTCGACTGAACGATCTGCGTGTGTTCTGCCATCAAGTCAACGATATTTAAACCATTGTCAAGCGCCGCTTTTGGTATCTGAAAGCTATCAATTTCATTGGCTACGGTTTCCAATTCGCGGTTGCTCAAGTCCAATAGATTTTCTTTGGAAGCGTTTTTGCCAAAAAGCAAATCCGATACTTTTAGCACCGATTCGTAATCCTCTTGGGAGTGAATCCGAATGGTCAATTCTTCTGCCAACAGGCGTTTTAGTTCGCGAGGATTATTTGTGTGCTGTGCTTCTATGGCTTCTATTTCCTCCTTTGATTTTAGGGTGAAATACCGCATGAATTTGGGGATGTCGGCATCATCAGCATTGATCCAAAATTGGTAAAATTTATAAGGGGAAGTTAAATTGGGGTCGAGCCAGATATTACCTTCTGTTGATTTGCCAAATTTAGAACCATCGGCTTTCGTGAGCAGGGGCGTCGTAGCGGCATAGGCTTTTTCGCCCAGGTTGCGCCGGATGAATTCTGTACCGGAAGTGATATTTCCCCACTGATCGGAGCCGCCCACCTGCAAGACGCAGTTTTTGGTTTGAAATAAAACCTGAAAATCGTAGGCTTGCAGCAGCTGGTAGCTAAATTCTGTGAAGGAAATACCTGTTTCCAGGCGTTTTTGCACGGATTCCTTGCTCATCATGTAATTGACGGTCAGGGTTTTGCCTACATCGCGCAAAAAATCCAACACATTCATATCTTTGTAGAAATCGAGGTTATTGACAAATTCCGCTCGATTTTCACCGTTTTCAAAGTCAAGAAATTTTTTGAACTGCTCTTTTTGAAACGCCAGATTGGCATCCAACTCATCGTATGATTTGAGTTCTCGCTCTTTGTCTTTGCCAGATGGATCACCAATGCGCCCCGTGGCACCACCCATGAGGACAATGGGCTTGTGCCCGGCATGTTGGAGCAGGGTAAGGATCATCACCTGTACATAATTGCCAATAGTGAGGGAAGGAGCCGTAGGATCAAAGCCGATGTAGGCAGTAAGCATGCCTTCTTTCAATTTT